>CAZSAT010000048.1:0-47400 GCA_964604675.1 uncultured Enterobacterales bacterium | reverse complement strand
CACTCCCTGCGAGGGAATCCAACACGGCACGAACTCCGCTGCGCATCCGCGACCCCGAGGGTTGTGGCTGCGTTGGACGGGCGGCTCTCAGGGCCGCCTGTTCTGCTCTGGGGGCGCCGTGTCGGCTCCCCCCTCGGTCGTGTGCAGGAGCACACTCCCTGCGAGGGAATCCAACACGGCACGAACTCCGCTGCGCATCCGCGACCCAGAGGGTCCTGGGTGCTCTTCGCGCTTCCGGTGCCCGCTCTGAGATCGCGCCGTCTTCCAAGGCGTGGATCAGGGATCGTGCACGCAACGTACGAAGTACGTGTAGGAAGTGGGCATCGTCTTCACGGTACCGAAGTAGAAGTCGATACCCCATCGTTGCGCCGGGAAGGTGGACGCCGACTGGAAGTCAGCGTCGCCATAAGGGTAGTAGTCGCACAGGCCAGTTCCTGGGAACGCATCGGAGTCCCAGTAGCATCCCTCGTAGCCAGGCCCCTGCCCACCGTAACAACAGGAGCATGTGTCGTTGGTGTAGGCGCTGCTGGTGCTTCCATCCGTGACTTCGCAGGCGCCACCCGTCTCCGTGCATGAGCAGCCATCGATCAGGAGGCGCAGCTCGTCGATGGTCGGGACTCGCCAGCTCGTGAGCCCGCCCTCGTCGAGCGACGCACAGTGATCGGCAGCTCCGTCCACACTGAACTCGTCGCTCGAGGCATGCACTTGCCAGATCAGTCCGGCCACCTCGACGGTATCGGGCAGATCCTCACAAGTGCCCGTCGTGGAAGAACATGTCTCGTCGTCTTCCCAGCAAACCTCTCCAGTACCGCAGCTCCCACCGCAGCCATCCTCCCCGCACGCACGGTCCTCGCACACTGGTGCGCAGCACGTGGAGTCCGCCATGCATGTGTCGTCTCCCAGGCAGACGCAGCTTCCGCCGCAACCATCGTCGCCACACGTCGTGCCATCACAGTCCGGCTCACAGACGCTCGCGCTGTCGTTGGCGTCGGGCGGCTCGTCGCTCCACGCGGTGTCGGCATGCCCACAGTCTGCGCCCGAACAAGCCTCCGGGGAATCCTGCCAAGCACTTCGATCCGCTGGAGTGAGGACATAGCAGGAGGTGAGGAGCAGCAGCTTTGTGAGGGCATGTGGCACGCCTCGAGCCTACCCCTTCGGACCACCTCTCGACAGCGTCCATCCCTCGCCAGGCGCAAGCCGAGCCGCGCAGACCTCATCCAGCGCCACTTGCGCCCTCTACGACGCCGCGGCATTGGTGGGCCACCCTCGGCGATGGAGCAGTGGGCTGCTCACCCGGCTACACCTCCACGTGGCACGCGACCCCGGCACCCGATCCAGCGACCTCGGGCGCCCGGGACCGGCTCGCCTACCGCTCCCGCGCTCCGAGGTGGAGCTGCTCCAGCGGGCCGACGCGCTCGCAGGGCGCCGGCTCGCCGACATCGCCGCGGAACACGGGGTCGTGGTCCCCCCCGACCTCCGGCACCACAAGGGATGGGTCGGTGACCTGATCGAGACCGCGCTCGGAGCCCGCGGCGCGGGGAGAGCGGGCCCCGACCTGCCCGAGCTGGGCATCGAGATCAAGTCGATCCCCGTGAACCAACGCGGGCGCCCGAGACAGTCCACGTGGGTCTGCTCGACCCCCATGGGCGGATCGGATCTGGGCCCGTGGTCGGGCTCGCCGGTGCGTGCGAAGCTCCGCCGCGTGCTCTGGATGGCGATCGCAGGCGACGGACCACCAGGTGAGCGCTGGATCGGAGCTCCGATCCTCTGGAGCCCGACCGCCGCCCAGGAGGAGCTGCTCGCCACGGACTGGGAGGTGCTGGCCGAGCTGGTGAGTGAGGGCCTGGTGTGGCAGTGGAAGGCCCAGCACGGCAAGGCCCTGCAGATCCGCCCCAAGGCGGCTCGAGGGGACGACTGGGTGTGGGTGATCGACCAGGAGGCCGAGTGGGTGCGGACGGTGCCGCTGGGCCTCTACCTGCGCGCGAGCTTCACGGCCCGAGTCCTGGCCACGGAGCCACGCCTGCTGACGCCGCGCTGAGGAAGCCTTGCACCCGGGGCGCCTTCCCAGCCGGTACGTGTGCGGATCGGCACCACCTCGGGCCACTCCACACGCCCGGGCGTAGCAGGGCCCCCGGGTCGCCGCCCCCGTCGACCAGGTGGACCGACAAGCCCCGCTCCGACAACACCGCCGCCGCCCGGTCCACGGCAGAGCCCACGGCGGTGGCGCCCAGGCCTGCGTCCGTGGGCGCGCTGCCCTCGCCCACCTCGACGCGCCGCAGTCCACCAGCGCCTGCGCAGCCTCGCTGGCGGCCTCCTCCGGCTCCGTGAAGCCCTCCCGCCAGCGCCACACCTCCCTGGTGCCGCGCCTCGACGACTCCGTGGACCCCGCCAGGGGGAACGGGGCGACCGTGCGGCCGGACGGCGCGGGTCCTGGCTGGACTGAGCGGGCGGGTCCAGGGGCGCCTGTCCTGCTCTGGGTATGTTCGGCTGGTGACTCCGCTCGTCCTCACCGTGCTCCTTGCCTGCAACGGCCGTGTCGACACCGGCGACACCGGCGGCGCGTCGCTCGAGCTCCACGGGGTCGTGACCTGCGCTGACCCGTCGGCCCGCGACGAGCTGGCCTTCGAGCGCGTGGTCCCCGGAGACTGGGCCTCGCTCGAGGAGACCTCGGATCACATGCCTCAGCCCAACCAGCTGTCCGGGGGAGGGGTGGGCGTCGCCGACCTCGACGGCGACGGTCTGCTCGACGTGTACGTGCCGATCTGGGGGCAGGACCGCCTCCTGATGGGCGTGGCCGGCGATCGCCTCGACTTCATCGACGAGACGTCCGAGCGCCTTCCGCCCGAGGACGACGCGGGCGCCGGCGTCGCCATCGCGGACAGCGACGGGGACGGCGATCTCGACCTCTTCATCAGCCAGGTGTACGGGCCTGACCGACTCCTCGTAAACGACGGCGATGGCGTCTTCACCGATGGAACCGCCGCGGCCGGGGTGGCAGGCGAGGCTTGGGACAGCACCACCGCCAGCTGGGGCGACCTCGACGGCGACGGCGATCTCGACCTCTTCGTGGGGGCGCACAACGACACCGAGGAGCTCGGCGCGGCCATCCTCGGTGAGGCCGACTTCCCCCCCGCCCACCCGAACCGGCTCTACCGCAACGACGGCGGGGTGTTCGACGACCGGACCGCCGCTCTCCCGTCCGGTGACTTGGAGCCCTACACCTTCGTCGCCGGGTGGCTCGACGGTGACCTCGACGGCGATCAGGACCTCTACGTGGTCAACGACTTCGGCAGCTCCGTCGTGCCGAACCAGTTCTTCGAGAACGACGGTGCCGGTGCGTTCACCGACGTGACCGCGGCCACAGGCACGGGCGCCGCGCACTTCGGCATGGGGCTGGGGCGGGGCGATGTGAACGGCGACGGGCTCGACGACCTCCTCGTGACCGGCTGGGATGAGATCGCGCTCCTGTTCTCTGACGGACCCCTGCAGTGGCACGACGTTACCGTCGCTCGGGGCCTGGACGTCGGCACGGCCGATCGGCACGTGTCCTGGGGGGCAGACCTGATCGACGTCGACAACGACGGCGACCTCGATGCCTCGGTGGCCTTCGGGTTCCTGATCATGTCCGACGAAGGACTCGCCGCGACGGAAGCCGCGGGGCACCAAGACCCGCGCGAGCAACCCAACGGTCTCTGGCTGCAGGACGACCACGGAGACTTCGAGCAGGCCGCGGAGGCTCTCGGCCTCGACCACGACGGCGTCGACCGCGGCTTCGTGTGGGCGGATCTCGACGGCGACGGCGCCCTCGATCAGGTGCTGCGTGATCTCGCGGGGCCGCCGGTGATCCTCAAGGGAACGTGTACCGACGCCGCCTGGATCAGCGTCAGCGTCCAACCGGATGTGCCCGGCGTGCGGGTGGAGGCTTCCTCGGAGGGCTTCTCCGCGTCGCGCACCGTGGTGGCCGGATCGGTGTTGCAGTCGAGTTACCGCGGCCCTCTGCACCTGGGCTTGGGCGACGCGGAGAGCGTCAGGCTCGAGGTGAAGTGGCCGGATGGCGCGCTGGCCACCTTCGACAACGTGCCCACCCGGCAGCGGGTGACCGTGCGTCGCTGACGCTAGTCGAACTGCTTCCCGTCGACGCACCGCAGCGGGCGGTCGAGCGGGTAGGCGGTGCCGTTCAAGGTGCACATCTCCGCGGGCACCTCCAGGACACCGTCGGTGGTGTTGTCCCAGGTGCAGGTGGTTCGGAAGATGTCGCCCGCCTCGATGACGATCTCGCCGGCCTCGTGGTTCGCGATCACGGGTGCGTTCTTGTAGGAGGCGTCCCAGTCGGCCACTTCGTAGATGGTCTCCGTGACCCCGTCGTGGATCCACTCCGTCGTGAACGAGCGACCGAACTCGTGCATGTGTCCGAGGATGGAGAAGAGGGTCACGTCCTCTGTCCAAGCGCACTCGAAGGTGACCTCGGCAGGGCCGGGATCCAGGCCGAGGTCGCCGGCGTCGAACTCGAAGGTTCCGAGCCAGACGTCCACCTCTTCTTCTGGGACGAAGCCGAGATCGATGGCTGCGTTGACCAGCACCGCGTCGTCGGTCGGGTTGATGAAGTGGGTCTCCACCATCCACGGCGTGCCGGACGCGAACTTCATCGCCATGCCCGTTGGCAGGTCGAGCCAAGGGCCACCGGGGTCCTCGGCGCTCACGCCGGCCGCCTCGAACAGGGGCGTGGCGTACCCCATCTCCCCGTAGTCGTCGGAGCAGGTGCGCACGGTGCCATCGGCGGGCGGCTGGTTGAGCGGCGTCTTGAGCTGGTTGTGGTGGTTGCCGTTCCCCCGGGGCTGCAGGAGGTTCACGCCCACCGTCTCGCCGTCCCAGGTGCCGTGAAAGCAGAAGATCACCTCTTCGTACGGCCCGACGAGCTGATCGGGGAGCACAAGCTGGAGCCCGGGTTCCGGGGCGTCGCCGTAGTCGTCGCGTTCGTCGACGACCCGGGTCCCCGCATCGAGGGCATGCATGCCAGCACACGCGAGCACCGCGCCGATCATTCCCTGGGCTCCTTGCCCGGCGGCCATCGAAGGGCGCGCGGGGAGTTGCGGGGCTGGACCACGGCCCATTGTAGCCCCAACTACCGATAGGTACGTCGCATGCAGGCGCGCCTGACCGGGGTCCGGTCATCAGATCCTGCAGAATGTCTCCGAATGTCCGTTGACTCCCCGCCCACGCGTGCGGTATTCGCCAAGGTGCGCACACTTGACTGCCGGGAAAGCTTCCATGAAGACCCTCGCCACCTCCCTCCTCCTCATCCTCGCGACGGTCGCCTGCAAGGACGGCTCCGACACCGGCGAGACCGGTGAAGTCACCGACAGCGCGGTCCCGATCGACCTCGACGCTGACGGCTACGACGCGGAATCGGACTGCGATGACGGCGACGCCGCGGTCAATCCCGGCGCCGCCGAGATCTGTGATGGCATCGACAACAACTGCGACGAACAGATCGATGAGGGCGTGACCACCACGTACTACAGCGACGCGGACGGCGATACCTTCGGCGACGAGACCAAGACCACCGAGCTGTGCGAGGAAGAGGAGGGCTACACCCTCGACGCCACCGACTGCGACGACACCGACTCCGCCGTCAACCCGGACGCGGTCGAGGTCTGCAACGACATCGACGACGACTGCGACGGCGAAGTCGACGACAGCGTAGGCGACATCTGGTACGCCGATGGCGACTCCGATGGCTTCGGTGACCCGAAGAGCTCCGACCAGGACTGCGACGGAAACACCGGCTACGTCTCCGACAACACCGACTGCAACGACGCCGACAAGGCCATCAACCCCGACGCCGACGAACTCTGCGACGACATCGACAACGACTGTGACGGCGACATCGACGACGACGACGACGAGATCGCGGCCGACGCCGAGACCTGGTACTACGATTACGACGGCGACGGATTCGGTGACGCGTCCGACTCGCAGGAAGCCTGCGACCAACCCGACCGGTACGAGCTCGACGGGACGGACTGCGACGACTCCGAAGCGGAAGTCAACCCGGACGCCACCGAGATCTGCAACGACATCGACGACGACTGCGACAGCCTGATCGACGACGACGACGACAGCCTCGACGACAGCACCGGTTCCGTGTTCTACGCGGACACCGACGCGGATGGCTTCGGCGACGCCGCGAGCACCGACTGGGCCTGCGAGCAGCCCTCCGGCTACGTCGAGGACGCCACCGACTGCGACGACGGCGTGACCGCCGTGAACCCCGACGCCTCCGAGATCTGCAACGACATCGACGACGACTGCGACAGCTTGATCGACGACCAGGACAGCAGCGTCGACACGAGCACCGGCTCCACCTTCTACGAAGACAGCGACGCCGACACGTTCGGCGACGCCGACAGCACCCAGGACGCCTGTGAGCAGCCCTTCGGCCACGTGAGCGACTCCACCGATTGCGATGACGACGATGCGGCCGTCAACCCCGACGCGGCCGAGATCTGCAACGACATCGACGACGACTGCAACACGCTGATCGACGACGACGACTTCGCCGTCGATACCAGCACCGGGTCCGAGTACTACGAGGACACCGACTCCGATGGCTATGGCGACGCCGCCTCCACCGAGTGGGCCTGCGGCACGCCGAGCGGCTTCTCGTCGGACGCCACCGACTGCGACGACACCGACGGCGCGGTGAACCCGGGCGCCGACGAGGTCTGCAACGGCTACGACGACGACTGCGACAGCTTGGTCGACGACGACGACGACAGCCTCGACGTCCGCTCCGCCAGCGACTGGTTCGCGGACAGCGACCTCGACGGGTACGGCGACGAAGACGACAGCTACACGACCTGCGTCGCACCCGTGGGCTACATCGCCGACGACACCGACTGCAACGACGCCGACGCCGCCATCAACCCGTCGGCGACCGAGGTGTGCGACGGCATCGACAACGACTGCGACCAGCTGCCGGACGACGAAGACCCCGACGTGGACGTGAGCACCGGCGAGCTCTGGTACGCCGACAGCGACGGCGACAGCTTCGGCGACGCGGCGAACTCCGCCTACAGCTGTGACCTCGCCACCGGCTACGTCGCCGACGCCTCGGACTGCGACGACACCGACAGCGCGGTGAACCCGGCCGCCGACGAGGTCTGCAACGGCTACGACGACGACTGCGACGCCCTCGTGGACGACGACGACCCCGCCCTCGACGCGAGCTCCGGAACCCAGTGGTTCCAGGACAGCGACAGCGACGGTCACGGCGACGCCAGCGACTGGGACTGGACCTGCATCGCGCCCACCGGCTACGTCTCCTCCGACGCCGACTGCGACGACGGTGACAGCGCCATCAACCCCGACGCGACCGAGATCTGCAACGGCATCGACGACGACTGCGACGACGCGGTGGACGACGATGACGACGACGTCGACACCTCGACGGGCACCACCTTCTACGCGGACGCCGACGGCGACAGCTTCGGCGACCTGTCCAGCACCCTCGACGCCTGTGACCAACCGTCGGGCTACCTGCTCGACACCACGGACTGCGACGACACCGTCAGCACGACGTACCCGGGCGCGGACGAGACCTGCAACGGCGTCGACGACGACTGCAACGGCACCATCGACGACGACGGCTCCGTGGTGGACGGTGACACCTTCTTCGCGGACACGGATGCCGATGGCTACGGCGACGCGGCCAACACGATCGAGGCGTGCGAAGAGCCCAGCGGCTACACGCAGAACGAGCTCGACTGCGACGACTCGGATGCGACCGAGCCCATGGTCGTCGACGAGGCGACCGGGTCCGCGAAGGGCAGTGGCTCCATCGACAGCCCCCTGGACTCGATCCAGGACGGCATCGACAACGCCACCGGTTGCGTGGTCGTCTACGCGGGCACCTACTACGAGGCCATCGACTTCAACGGCGACGATCTGGTCGTGACCGGTGTCGATGGTTCCGAAGTCACCACCATCGACGCCTCCGGTCTCGCTTCCCCGGTCGCCTCGTTCACCACCGGTGAGAGCAGCGCGGCCACCCTGCAGGGCTTCACGCTCACGGGTGGTGAGGGTGACCTCGATGCCACGTCCGAGGACTACACGGTCAACTCGCTCGAGTCGGGCACCTACTACTACGACAGCTACTGCGGTGGCGGCGTGTACGCGGAGGCCAGTGACCCGACCCTGGTCGACCTGGTCCTGACGGGCAACACGCTCACGCCCGCGAGCACCACCAGCTCCGGCTACGACTACTGGTACGAGTTCAGCTACGGCGGCGGCGCGTGCTTCATCTCCAGCCGCGCATCGCTGTCCGACGTGACCGTGGTGGCCAACTCCGCCGATGAGGGCGGGGGACTCTACGTGGACGAGGGCTCCGTGGTCTCGGTCGCCCAGTCCTGGATCATCGACAACGCCGCCACCTACGGCGCCGGCATCGAGGTCGATGGCGGCACGATCTCCCTGGAGAACGTGGCGTCCATGTGGAACGAAGCCTCCGGATACGGCGGCGGGCTCCTGGTCTCCGAGGGCAACGCCACGGTCGACCACGCGACCTTCGCCGGCGACGACGCCCCCACGGGCGGAGTTGTCTACCTGCTTGGCGCGAGCACGGGCACGGTGTCGAACTCCATCGTCGCCAACGCCGCAACGGGCGCCGGCGTGCTGGTCGACGGCAGCGCGAGCTTCTCGGGTACCTACAACAACGTCTACGGCAACGCAGGCGGTGAGTACTCGGGCACGACCGACCCGACGGGCAAGTACGGCAACATCTCGCTCGACCCGCTGTTCTCCGCATGGAGTGACGACGGCGACTGGACCAACGAGAACCTGACGCTGACGTCCGGCAGCCCCTCGATCGATGCGGGCGACCCATCGACCTACGACGAGGACGGCTCGACGGCGGACCAGGGTGCCTTCGGCGGCAGCAACAGCGAGTGGGACGACTCCGTGGCGACGGGTGGCACGGGCGACACCGGCGACACCGGCGACACCGGCGACACCGCCGCGAGCACCGGCGACACTGGCGACACGGCCACCGCAGCGATCACCTACGCGGAGATCGACGCGATCTTTTCCGCGAACTGCTCGTCCTGCCACTATGCGGGCGGCTCGAGCGGTGGTCTCACGCTGGACAACGGCGCGGACGTCTCCGAGTACTACACGAACCTCATGGCGGGCACGTCCTCGTCCGGGCTGGCCTTCATCGAGCCGGGCGACACGTCGCTCAGCTACATCTGGGCGAAGCTGATGGGTACGCAGTCCAAGGTCGGCGGCTCCGGCAGCACCATGCCCCTCGGTGGCAGCATGGACTCGGCGGACCTGGACACCATCCAGGCCTGGATCGAAGCGGGCGCCAACGAGTAGGCGTCCTCGAGGAGCCGCATGGCGCCCCTCCTGTCGCGGCGCTGGGACGCGGCGGCAGCCATCGTCGCCGCCGCCGTGGTGGGCTCGCACGTGCGCTTCTTCGCGCTGGACGGGCGCTTCCCAGAGGACCACGGCCTGTACTACACCCGTGTGCCGGACGCGTGGCGCTTCTGGGGCGACCTGAGCGTTCACGCTGGTGACCTGGTCACCCTGCTCGCCGCTCGAGGCGGCTGGTACGAGGCGCTTCTCGGAGCTGCCTTGCGGGTCTTCGGGCGCACGCCCGAGGTCTTCGACGCGGTGGTCGCCATCTGGATGCCACTGATCGTGGTGCTCACGGGTCTGCTCGCTCGGCAGCTCGCAGGGTCGGCTGCGGCCGTCTTTGCGGTCGCCTTGGCCGGATCGATTCCCTGGGTGGTCGTGCATGGCCGCACCCCGTGGATCCACATTCCTGAAGCCGCGCTCGTGCTCGGCGCCTTGACAGTGTGGGCAGGAGACCAGGCGCTCGAGCGCCGGCGCACCCGGCTGGTCCTGGCCCTGACCGGGGCGCTGGCGGTGAGCCTTCGGCCTTCCGGCCTGGTCTGGATGGCGCCCCTGGCGGTGGCCTTGGCGCCGTGGCGGGGCCGGCGGTCGTGGTGGGTGCTTGCGGTCTGGGGCATCGCCGCGGTCCCCGCGCTCCGTGACGTGGCCGGCGAGTACATGAGCGCCAAGCTCGACGCGCGGGCCGACTACGAGGCGTTGCTGCCGAGCGCCTGGTCGCAGCTTCTCGAAGGGCTCGGTCCGCTGGGCCTGCTCGTGATCGACGCGTCGGTGCTCGCCATGATCCTGAAGCGCCGGTGGTCGGGCCGCGTGGGCGCTGTCGTGGGCTGTTGGGTGGCGAGTGCGGTCGCGATGTGGTGGATCTTCTCGGTGGGGCTGGACAACTTCGTGGTGGTGGCGCCGGGCGTGGCCGTGCTCGCCTCGGCTGCTGCGGTGGCGGTGCACCCGCAGCTGGCCTGGGTGCCGGTGTTCGCTCTGCTGTTGTCGCGGGCGCCGGGGGGGGTTCCACATCCGTCGCCGAAGGACTTCAAGGCCCCCTGGACCGGCTTCTCGCCGCGCACGATGGAAGGGCTGTTCACAGCTTCGTGCCCCGACGGGCGTGCGTGCGCGATCGGGGTGGATCGCGGCCTCTTCACCTGGTTCGGCGAGGAGCCTGGGGATCTCGCGCTGTTCTTGATGGGGCACGACGACGTGACGGTCGAGGATCTCCGCTTTCGTCGGGGCGACGGGCTGCCCGCGGTGCAGGCCGCGGCGACGTGGAGCTGCCCGGGCCTGGAGCGCGACTGGGACCGGAAGTACCCTGACGCGGGCGAGAACCTCGCTGAGGTGGTCGAGGCCCAGGAGCTGATGGTGGTGTGGCGGTACGCTGTGTCGGGGACGTGCACGCTCTTGTGGATGACACCGGGTGGTGAGCTTCTCGTTCCCGAGGCGCTCCCCGAGGTGGGTGAGGTGCTCGACGAGCCGCAGGTGCCATCGGTCACCTGGGTGCAGCGACGGAAGGGATCGTCGCGCGGCGCCGGGCAGGACGTGCGGTGAGGGAGCGGCTCTTCGTCGCGCTGGTCGCTGCGGTGATGCTCGGGTCGATCCTCGGACCGGCTGTGCCCTCGCTCGGCAGGCACTTCCTGGGCATCGAGTACGTCGATCACTACGGCACGCAGTGGTTCTACTGGTTCGCAGGAGAGGTCGCGACCGGGCGCACGGACCCCTTGACGACCGACCTGCTCTTCCACCCGTGGGGCAAGGACATCCTCCACCACACAGGCGTGAACGTGCTGGACGCGCTGCTCGCCGTGCCCTGGCTGCACGCGCTCGGACCGGTGCTCGGCTACAACGCCTTCGTGCTGGTCGGGATGCTGGCCAGTGCCTGGGCCTTCCACAGCGTGGCGCGTCGGTTCTCCCGCGACACCGTGGCACTTGGCGTCGGCACGCTGCTCTTCGCGACCTCCCCGTTCCTGCTGTTCGAGCTGCTGGAGGGTCGGCCCACCCAGGCGATCCTGGTGTTGCCGGTGCTCTTCTTGGGCCAGGTCCTTCGGGTGGGCGAGCAGCCTGGTCTGAAGGCCCCCCTCGTCGGTGGGCTGCTGTTGGCGCTGACCGGGTACCAGTACTGGTTCTATGCGCTGTTCTGCGGCATCGCGTGCCTGGGCTACGGGCTGTGGCGCGCGTGGCGTCCGCTCCCGGGTGCGGGCGGACGGGTGCCCACCCTCGGGCGCTACGCCCTCACCGGCCTCGTGTCGCTCGTCCTGGTGGCGCCCGTGGCTTCGATCCTCGTCGGCGCCGCATCGAGCGAGGACGTCCCGGGCATGTTGGACGTGTCGACCTGGGGCTGGGAGGGCACCGCGCCCACGACGCTGGAGGAGCTCAACATCGGGCTCTTCCTCTGGCAGCCCTTTCGGCGCTACGCGGGGTCCTACATCGTCCAGGATCCAGGCTTGGAGCTGCTCCTGTCCCAGGGCGTGCTGCTCCCGATGGTGGCCTTGCCCTTGCTCGCCATCTGGGCTTGGCGGCCCGGTGCCGTGGTGGACCGCGGGGGCGTGCTCGCCCTGGCGATTCCCGCGCTGGTGATCGCGCTCGGCCCGATCCTCGTCGTCGACCACACCGTGATCACCAACCCTTTCTACGTGCTGCTGGCCAAGAGCACCGCGGTGGTCCAGCGGCTGTGGTGGCCCGCGCGCGCCGTGGTGGTGCCAGTGGTGCTCGTGGCGCTCGCTGCGACCGTGCTGCTGGGTGCGTTGGCGCGCCGACGCGCGCTGCAGATGGCGGTGGCGGTGGCGCTGTCCGCGGCTTGGATGGTCGATCTCCGAGCGGGCGGCGTGCTGCCGTTTCCGAGCTGGGACGCCACGGTTCCTGCAGGCTACCGCTGCCTCGCCAGCGGTCCACCCGGCGCGATCATCGAGCTGCCGTTCTCGTTCACCCAGGGCCACCTCTACTACCAGACCGCGCACGGCCGGCCGATGATGGGCGGCATGCTGGAGAACAACCCGGTCTTCGCACCCGACGCCTTCAACGATCTGCGCACCGAGAACACCTTCGTGGCCGAGATCTACGACATCTCGCGCATGCTGGAGAACGCCGTGACGGTGGCCCCGGCCGACGTCGAGGCCGTGTACGCGCTGGGCTACCGGTACGTGGTGGTGCAGAAGGATGCCTACTTCATGGAGGTCAGCGGGCGTGGGCGCCTGGACAACCTGTTGAGGTCCAAGCGTCGGCGCATGCATGCCGCGCTCACGGACGTGCTGGGCCGGCCGGTGTACAGCGACGGCCGGATCGACATCTACGCGCCCTGGGGGGACCCCAACCCTTGCGTGGACGAGCCCGTGGAACCCGACCTCCGCTCCGTCGGGGTGACCGAGGTCCCGGCCGACGAGCGTGTGCTGAAGAACGCGACCGATCAGCTGCTGGCGCGGCCGTGGCAGGACTTCACCGAGCTGGAGGCGCTGTTGGAGTCCAAGCGCCCCAAGCGCTGATCGCTACCCGCGCGGACGCAGCACAGCGATCCAGTAGGGCGCGTCGACCTCCTGACGATCGACCCGCCAAGCCCGTTCGGCGCCTTCCCGCGTGACGAAGGCGACCTCCCAGCTCGGGTCCTCCAGCAGCCCGAGCGCGCGGCCGCCGTCCGCGCCGCCCAGGCTGACGCTCGACACGAGCACGCGTGACCCGGGCCGTGGGGCGAAGGGCTCCCAGGCTGTCGGGAGCGGAGCGTGCTCGAGCCCAGCGGCTTGGGTGAGCCCTCGCACCTCGAGTCCACCGTAGACCACGCCGCTGTCGCCCGGGTGGGCCTCCAGCCACGCCTGAGCGGTCCGGCTGGTCTGCGAGCCCTCGTGGAAGCCGGGTGGCGCTGGACGCGCGGGGCTCAGGTGGACCTCGATCACGGCGACCGCGATCGCTGCCGCCGCCGCCCGTGCCGGCAGCGCGGTCAGGCCGACGAGCAGGAGCGGAACCGCGAACAGCACGTTGGCGGCCGCGGTGGACTGGCCCGTCGACGCGGGCACCAGCGCGACTGCGGCCAGCGGCGCGAAGACCAGGAGCACACTCACGGCGTGCCAGCTCGACCGGAGCGCCACCCTGACCACGCCGGCTCCGGCCGCCAGCAGCCCGACCGTGCCGAGCGCGCCGTGCAGGCCGAGCCCCGCCCAGGCCAGGCTCGCCGGGGAGGCACGGAGCATGAGCAGGGGGTTCCGGTCGACGGACTCCGCGCCGCTGGCCACGAGGTCCAGCACGAAGGCGCGGTAGCCGGTGGGCAGCGACGCTGGCCCATACAGGGTCATCAGCTCCGTCAGGGTCCAGGTGCTGTACCAGGCCTCGGCCAGCGCCGACCACGACTGAGATGGGGGACCGAGCAGCTTCCACGCCCCGGCCGGCAGGAGCATCGCGACCAGCGCCCCGGCCGCCGCCGGTGCCCGGCGAGCGCTCACGAGCCATGCGAGGGCCACCAGCACCGGGATGGCCAGTCCCTCGGGGCGGGCGAGCGGTGCCAGCGCTGCGGCCGCGAAGGCCCAGCCCCAAGAGCGGCCCTCGCTCGTGGCACGCGCCACGGCCGCCGTGGCTCCGATGGCGAGCAACCACCCCAAGGGTCGAGCATCGAGCACCGCGGCATGCTCGCGCACGGCGGGCAACAGGATCCAGGCCACCACGGCCAGGCGCGCGGGGCCACGTCCGCTCAGCAGCCGGGAGAGGTGGAAGAGCGGCAGCGCCACGGCGGCGGCGAGCCCGATGTTCAGCAGGCGTGCCCAGGCGAGCGGGTCCGCCGCCAGGCTGAGCGGGCTCACCAGCAGAGGCCAGAGGGGCGGCCAGAACGCTGGGTCCAGCGTGGCTGCGCCGCCGAGCCAGCTTCGACCCAGAGCCAGCATCTCGAGCCCGTCGGGGCTGGTCCCGGCGGCGGGGGCCACGACCAGGAGCACGGCTGCGGCCCAGGCCGCCGCGAGCCGAGCTTCGTCGTCGTGGTCGAGTCGATCGAGCCACGCAGTCACGGTGCGTTCTCGAAGCGATCGAGGGCGTAGCGCGCGGCCAACCGGTCGGCGGCCGCTGGGCCCGTCTCGGCGGCCGCACGGAGCAGGTCGCCGTCCGCGGGATGTCCGCGGCGCCCCAGCTCCAGCGCGGCCAGGCCGGCCAGGCCGGGTGTGGACCACACCGCATCGTCGAGCGTGCCTCGGGTGCGAATGGTCTCGACCACAGCCGCGAGCGGATCCTCGGTGGCGGCCCGCGTGCCGCTCCGCACGAGCAGCTCGGCTCGAGCGGCGACCGGCGCACGCGGGTCGAAGGTAGGAGGCTGGGCATCCGGGGCACAGGCACCGCACTGCTCCTCCAGGCCGGTCCGGAAGCGCGTCAGCACGGCGGCGCTCTCCAGCGCACGAGCTTCGGAGTCCCCCTCGGCGAGCGGGAGACCCAGTGCGGCGGCTTCGGCGGACGCCCACAGGAGCTGCACCTCTCGAGGCTGGCTGGCCGGGTGGAGGCCCGCGTTCCAGCTGAGCACGACGGGGAGCAGGGTCACTTCGTCGGACAGGGCGAGGCCCTCGCCGCGCATCAGCGCGCGGCCGGTCACAGCGCCCGTCGGAGGAAACAGGCGGGCGGCGAGCGCGCTGGGTTCGCAGCTCTCGTCGTCGGTGAAGGCGACGGTGTCCGCCGTGAGCGCGAGGCAGGCCTCCCAGCCCTTCCGGGTGGGGAACCAGCCGAGACGGGCGGCCCCATCGGGCTCGGAGGTGCCCGCCCACCGAGCCTGCATGCGCTCGGCGGCGTCCACCCAGCCAGCGGCCACCCAGGCTTGACGGTGACGGTGGGTGGTGTCCCGGAACCAGGAGACGCCGAGCGCCACGGCCAGGGCGGCGAGGGTCAGGGCGTGGCGTCGGGGGAGGGGCACGATCGGAGGGTAGCGCGCCCACGCGATCAGCGATCCGGCACCCAGTCCAGCCCGCGGCACGGCAGCGCGCCGTCGCCGCCCCCGTCGCGCTTGAGCAGGCTCTTTCGCCGGGCGCGTCCGGTGACGGGGAGGGCGTCTGCCACGCCCTGCGCGAAGGCCTGCTCCCGGGCGTCGTCGAGGTTGGTCCGGCGTGGGACGACCACCCGCAGGCCCGCCGCGAGTGCCTGGTCGACGGCCGCCGCAGCGCACGCTCGGAGGTCGGTCGCGTGACGGCAACAGGCGGCTGCGGTGAGGGTGCCCGTGGGTCGATCGGCCAGCAGCGCACCGACGTGGAGGTGGGCTTGCCTCCGGTCTTGCATCTGGACGGTGACGACGCCCCGCTTGGGTGCGCTCTCGCCGGCCGCCGCGAGCTGGAGGGCGAGCTCGTGGCTGGCCGCGCCGAACACCCCCTGGGGGAGCGCTGCGTGGCGGGCGACGAAGACCTCGGGCACGGGCGGTGTGAAGCCTTCCACCGCGATCCGGTCCGCCCGCTGGCCCTGCCAGGCGGTGGCGAAGCCCAGCGTGTCCAGCGCGGCGAGCGGCACCAGGAGAGGCAGCCAGAGAGCGGGCCGTGGAAGGCAGGTGACCAGGAGCAGCAGGCCCAGGGCCGGCGTGATCAGGTGGCGGGGCTGCAGGAGGTCGCCGCGCAGCACGCCGATGGCGGCCAACAAGAGGAGTGTGAACGCCAACAGGGCGCTGGTCGTGACGCTCCGGCGGATCAGGCTCGCCGCCAGCGCCCCCGCGGTGGCCAGCGCCAGGGCCCCCTGGTGCATGCCTCGCTCGCCAAGTCGCCAGGCCGCGAGCGCGTGTGGCGAGCGCACGGCGGCGGCGGGTTCGACGTTCCCACGGCCCTCGAACCAGGGCAGCCCGTCGGGCGCCAACAGGCCACCGACCACGGCGCCAACGGCAAGGCCGATCAGCAGGGGGAGCAGCGTGCGGCGGTTCCTGTCGAAGAGCACGCACAGGGGCAGCAACGCCAGGGCGGGCGCGGCGGTGGCCTTGGTGGTGAGCGCGAGCACGACCAGTCCCGCGCCCAGCGCGGCCACGGCCCGTCGGCCCTCCGACGCCCCCCACCACGTGAGCCCGACACCGAGCCAGGCCAGTCCCCAGGCCAACGTGCCGGGCCCCGTGAGCCAGCTCTGTCCGGCGGTCAGCGACCAGGTGGCCGCCAACAGCACACCGGCGGCTGTGCTGCCACCGATGGCGCACGCTGCGAGCCCGGCGCCGGTCATGGCGGCCAGGCTGGACCCGACGCTCAGGGCATGCAAGGCGGCGACGGGCCCGAGTGCCGCGCTGAAGACCCGGCCGAGCTGGCTGGCCAGCCCCTGGTCGTTGGTCCCCGCGAGGAGGTCGCGCAGGACCAGGATGCCCGCCGGGCCTGGATGGTCCGACAGGTCGAGCTGGGCACGAACCCACACCAACCACGCGGCGCCGAGGGCGAGTGCGAGGCCGGTCCAGGGCTGGAGTCGACGGGTGTTCCGGGTCAAGGCCCTGACGATACCGGGGTCGCTACGGCGCTGGGTCCGTGACGAAGAAGTCCACACGCCGGTTCTGGGCCCAGGCGGACTCGTCGTTTCCTGCTGCGACGGGCTTCGTCTCACCATAGCCCTGGGACTCCAGGCGGCCCGAGCCGACCCCGGCCTCCACCAGGTAGGTGCGCACGGCCTTGGCGCGGCGCTTGGACAGCGCCATGTTCATGCTGTCGCTGCCGCGGCTGTCGGTGTGTCCTTCGACCCGTACCCGCTTCACCTGGGGGTTTTCGACGAGCACCCGCGCGACGTCGTCCAGGAGCGCGAAGCTCTCCGGCTTGATCACGGCCTTGCCGGTCTCGAAGTACACCGAGTCCCGGATCTCGATGCGGTCCCCCTTGAGCTCCGCGAGCCGCTTCAGCTCCACAGCCAGGACCCGCAGCTCGCCAGGGGGGATGCGGACGGTCTCGCGGAGCACCGCGTGGCCTTCGGCGCGCACCACCACGGACACCTCGCCCTCCACGTCCTCGAACATGGCCTGGTCGGAGACCACCTCGTCGCGTCCGACCTGGATCGTGGCGACGAGGGGGTCGCCGTCCTGGTTGCGCACCCGCACGCGGAGGTCGCGTTGGGGATCGAGGTCGAGCCGAATCGGAAGCTCGATCGGCGGCCCAGCAGGGATGCGCAGGGTGGCCTCGAGGGGCGTGTAGCCCTCGGCGTCGGCGAGCATCGCGAGCTCGCCTGCCCGAAGGAGGTGGGTCTCGCCATCCCGGATCGCGCTGTCGCCGCCCAGCGTGCCTTCCGCGTCGTACACGGTCTCGCCGTCGGGGCCGACGAACTTGAAGGTGACCTCGGTGGGCTCGGGACAGCCGTCCTCGTCCAGCCAGCGATCCGCGTCCTCCGCGCTCGTCGGGCAGTCGTCGAGCCGGTCGACCAGCCCGTCGAGGTCGGTGTCCGGGTTCCGTGGGGGTTCGTAGCCGATGCCGAGGATCGCCCGGGCTTGAGGTGCGGCGATGCCCCCGCTCAGGCCCGTGCCCAGCCCAGCGCGCACCACCCAGTCGTTGTCGAGGCGGTACCAGCCGCCGACGAGCCCTTCGAAGGGCGCGCTGCCGGCGTCGCCCAGCGCGGCGTAGGTGCCGTGTCCGGCGATCTCCAGGCTCCCACCGACCGCGTCGGTGGCTTCCCAACCCAGGGCGGCGATGCCCACGAGCTGGTCGTCCCAGGTGATGTTCTCGAGCTCGGTCGCCGGCCGCCCGAGGGTGCCGATGTCCAGGGACGCGAGCACGTGGTCGCCCAGATCCGCGTCGACGACGGCGTGCGCGCCCCACGACAGGCCGCCCTCGGACGTGGTCGCCACGGTGGCGGTCGGCAGTCCGAGCCGGGCACCCACCGCTACGCCGACCGGAGCGATGGCTCGGTCCACCACCCGCACCTTGATGTCGCCGGCCACGTCGCCCGTGCCGGTGGCGCCAGGCTCGCTGCCGATCGACCTGAGCGTGATCGGCAGGTCGAGCCCGAAGCGCACGGGGCCCAGGGCCGCGGCGCCGAGCAGGTGGGCCATCAGGAGCTCTTCCACGAGCTCGGTGGGCTCGTTGTCGTCGTTCAGGTAGACCAGCGGGTTGTGTGCCCACGAGGCGAGCACGCGCCCGCGCAGGTCCCCCGAGTCCGCCACCACGCTGTCGTCGGCCCACAAGAAGGTGGCCGAGTCGATCGTGGGGTCGAAGAGCTGCGCGTTGATGGACGGGACGTCGCCGCCCGTGGCCTGCGCCAGGACGGCCGGCAACAAGAGCGCGATCATCGCCGCGTCTCCCGGCGGCGGGCCACGAGACCAACGAGCAGGAGCAGCGGGAGCACCCCGGCCGGCGACGCGCTGGCGCTCGCACACCCGCAAGCCGCCCAGCCGCCCATGTAGGCGCCCGGACCCGGGTAGTCGTCGCTTCCATCGAGCGGACTGGTGGAGTTCTCGACCTCCTCGCCATCGGGCACGCCGCCGTCGTCGGTGTCCTCGTCGGTCGGATCGCTACCCCACTCCTCGACCTCTTCGCCGTCTTCGAGGCCGTCGTTGTCGGTGTCGCTGTCGTTGGGGTCGGAGCCGTACTCGTCGACCTCTTCGCCGTCTTCGAGGCCGTCGTCGTCGGAGTCGCTGTCGTTCGGGTCGGTGTCGGTCTCCTCGATCTCGGTGCTGTCGTCCAGGCCGTCCTCGTCGGTGTCGGACTCGGTGGGGTCGGTGCCCCACTCGTCGACCTCGTCGCCGTCGCTCAGCCCGTCGTCGTCGGTGTCGGTGTCGTTGGGGTCGGACCCGTAGTCGTTCACCTCTTCCCCGTCGGTCAGCCCGTCGTCGTCGGTGTCCGGGTCGAAGGGGTCGCTGCCCGCGTCGAGCTCGCTGCCGTCGTCCAGGCCGTCGTTGTCGGTGTCCGCGTCGTTCGGATCGGTGCCCGTCTCGTCGGTCTCCTCGCCGTCGGTGAGCCCGTCGTCGTCGGAGTCGGCGTCGTTCGGGTCCGTGTTGGTCTCGTTCTCCTCGACCCAGTCGGTGAGCCCGTCGCCGTCGGAGTCGAGCAGGTCGTCGGAGGCGTCGTTGGGGTCGGTGCCGTCCTGGTTGACCTCGGTGCCGTCGTCGATGCCGCCGTCATCCGTGTCGGCGTCGTTGGGGTCGGTGCCGTGCTCGTTGACCTCGTCTCCATCGCTCAGGTCGTCGTCGTCGGAGTCCGGATCGTTCGGATCGGTCTCGGTCACCAGGACCTCTTCGCCGTCTTCGAGACCGTCGTCGTCGGTGTCGGCGTCGTTGGGGTCGGTCCCGGTGTCCTCCACCTCGGTGGCGTCGTCGAGCAGGTCGTCGTCGGAGTCCGAGTCGTTGGGATCGGTCCCCGTGTCGTTGACCTCGGTGCCGTCGTCCAGCCCGTCGCCGTCGGAGTCCGAGTCGTTGGGGTCGGTCCCGGTGTCGTTGACCTCGGTGCCGTCATCGAGGCCGTCGCCGTCGGTGTCGGCGTCGTTGGGATCGGTCTCGGTGACGTCCACTTCGGTGCCGTCGCTCAGGCCATCGTCGTCGGAGTCGGCGTCCGTGGGGTCGGTGGACGTGACCACCACCTCTTCGCCATCGGTCAGGCCGTCGTCGTCGGTGTCGTCATCGAGCGGGTCGGTGGTGCCGCTGGCCTCGGAGCCGTCGTCCAGACCGTCGTCGTCGGTGTCTTCGTCGGTGGGGCTGGTGCCGACCACGATGACCTCTTCGCCGTCCTCGAGCCCGTCGCCGTCGGTGTCTGCGTCGAGGGGATCCGATCCGTAGGTGTTCACCTCGTCGCCGTCGGTGAGGTCGTCGTCGTCGGTGTCGTCGTCGAGGGGGTCGGTCTCGTGATCGATGACCTCGGCCCCGTCGGTCAGGCCGTCGTCGTCGGTGTCTGCGTCGAGGGGGTCGGTGCCGTAGTCGTAGATCTCCTCGTAGTCGGTGAGGCCGTCGCCGTCGGTGTCCTCGTCCTCGGGGTCGGTGCCCTCGTCACAGTCCTCCTCGACGTCGAGGATGCCGTCTTCGTCGCTGTCGAGGTCGGGGTCGTAGACCGTGATCGTGATGGGGTCGGACTGCACCTCTTCGACCACCGTGTAGGTGTCCAGCCAGCTCTGCTGGCCCTTGCCGTCGTTCTCCCAGTTGCCCCACGACCGGGCGTTGTCGTTGGCGGCCGTGCTGTCGGTGTAGCTGCCGGAGTCCAGGCCGTCCGCACCCGGGGACTCGGTGCCCGTGGCGCCGTCGGGCATGGTGATGGCGTTGGACTGCACCTCCTCGTCGTTCCAGAACATCGGCAGCCCCGTGCGGTTGCCGCTGCTGTCGAGGTCGAACATGCGGAAGCCGCTGAAGGAGGTCTCGACGTCCCAGGCCACGTAGTGGTACTCGCCGACGGCCACCGAGATGACGCACTCGTACTCGCCGGGGTCGAGGTCGTTGCCGTCGTTGTCGGTCCCGTCCCACAACAGGCTGTTGGCCCCCACGCTGGTGTCCTCGAGGATGTGGAGGTCGTCGTCGGAGCTGCGGTCGTACTCGCCGTCGCCGTTGAGATCGCAGATCAGGTGGACCACGCCTTCGACGTCGGTCGAGAACTCCCAGGTGCCGGTCCGGCCCGCTGCCAGGCCCTCGCAGTCGGTCTCGCCGCCGTCGAAGAGCTCCGCGGACACGGTGGGCTCGAGCCAGCTGTAGTTCGCGTCCGAGGGGGGGTTCAGGTAGATCTTGTACTCGGGTGACGGCTGCGTGTAGGGCGAGACGCCGTCGTAGGCGATGCTGCGGCCGGGGTCGTCGGGGTGGCCCTCGCTGTTCGCCGTGAGCTCGAAGTTGGCGCCCGAGAAGCCGTCGAAGAGCACCTCGATGACCGGTGTGTAGGACGACGAGCCGCCCTCGACCACCACGTAGAGGCTGCCGTTGAAGGCGTACTCTTCGGCGAAGCTGTCGACGCCGAGCCCCTCTTCCTGGTCGAGCTGCCACCGGTACGCCCAGACCCGGCCCCCGGGGTCGATGGCGTTGTTGACGGTGATGTCCCAGTTCTCCTGAACGGCCTGTGGCTGGACCTGGTAGGAGCCGTCGGTGATGGTGGGGATGGTGTCGCCGTCGAAGTAGAAGCCGAGCGAGGTGCCGTCGGGGGCGAAGACCTCCACGGCGCTGTCGCCGGTCCACGTGAAGTCCTCGACCGCCGAGTCGAGGATGTCGACGTACACGGTCTGCTGCTCGTTGTAGAACTGGGCGAGGTGGCGATCACCGAGCTCTTCGGTTCCCTCGGCAAGGGCGACGGCGAGGGTCAGGCTGAGCATCGGGACTCCTGGGACACAAGCAACCGGCGCCTAGCGTAGCAAGCGGCGTGCCGTTCGTGATTACGGCAGTTTACGTCGTGGATCGGGGCATGGATCCCCCGGATCGCTCCTGGAGGCCGGGGGCATTGCCGTCGCAGTGCGGCCGGGGCCGCAGGATCGCGCTCCGAGGGCGTCGCGGAGACGTGGCGGCGAGAGCCGCGGAGAGGCCGCGTCGGCGGGGCGGATAGGAGGTCGCATGTGGTGGATGGTGCTGGCGTGCGGGGGTGGGTGGCAAGGCCGGACGGACGCCGGAGGTCGCGTGTGGGGCGAAGACACCGACGAGGCCGTCGGGACGGACGCGGAGGCGCCCCTCGACACGGCGCAACTGGGCGGGCGCTGTCCCGAGGGGATGGTCGAGGTGGTCGGCTTCTGCATCGACCGCTTCGAAGCCACGCTCGAGGAATGGGTCGACGGGGCGTGGCGCGCGTCGAGCCCCTACGAGGAAGTCGACGAAAGGACGGTGCGGGCTGCGCCGGGCGAGGGCCTGGTGCCGCAGGCCTACCTGTCGGGGGACGAGGCCAGCGCCGCGTGTGTGGCTGCGGACAAGCGCCTCTGCTCCAGCGAGGAGTGGACCCTCGCCTGTCGCGGTCCGGACGGGTGGACGTGGCCGTACGGCGATGAGTATGTGGCCGGTGCGTGCAACGACGCCTACGCGGGCGGCCACCCGGTCACCGACTACTTCGGCACGTCGAGCGGCGTCTGGGACACCGAGCACATGAACGACCCCGGCATCAACCAGCAGTCCGGGACGGTGGCCGCCGGTGGGGCCTTCACCGCTTGCGTCTCCAGCTTCGGCGTGCACGACCTGCACGGCAACCTGCACGAGTGGGTGGACGACGCCGACGGCACCTTCCGTGGGGGCTTCTACGCCGACGGGAGCATCAACGGGGACGGTTGTGGGTACGTGACCACCGCGCACAGCCGCAGCTACCACGACTACTCCACGGGCTTCCGCTGCTGCGCGGAGCTGGACGCGCGTTGAGGGCGTCGTCGGCTCGGAGCGCCACGCCAAGCGTTAGCCTGGGGCGGTGACCCCGCGCGTCCTGGCGGCGCTGACGAGCGGCCTGCTGCTGGCCCTCATCTCCGCGCCCATCAACCTGCACTGGCTGCACTGGCTCAGCTTCGTGCCCCTGTTCTGGGCGCTGCGTCCCGGGGAGCACGGGCGGAACGCGATGCTGGGCTGGATCGCGGGCTACGCGGGGGTGTCGACCTGCTTCTTCTGGATCGCCGAGTCGGTGGTGAGGTTCTCGAACCTGCCGTCGCCGATCGCGCTGGTCATCATCCACCTCTTCGCGTTCGCGTGGGGGCTGCCCTACGCGATCGTGTTCGGTGCGGTGCAGCCGCTTCGACGGCGGCTGGGCACGTGGTGGGTGCTGGTGGTGCCGGCGCTGCTCGTGACGGTGGAGCACTGGGGCCCGCAGCTGTTCCCGTACTACCAGGGTGTGTCCCAGTTCAAGAACCCCTGGACCTTCCAGCTGGCGAGCGTGACGGGCGTCAAGGGCGTGAGCTTCCTCCTGTTGTTCACCAACGCCTGCGCGGCCGAGGCGGTGTACCGCTGGCGTGAGGGGCGCGGGATCGCGCCGGGCGCGATCGCAGCGGGCTTCGCGGTGGGGCTGGGCAACCTGGGCTTCGGCGTCTGGCGGACCGCGGCGGTGGACGCGGAGGTCGCCACGTGGCCCACGGCGCGGCTCACGCAGATGCAGCTGTCGATCACCATGGAAGAGCGCATGCGGGGCACCGCCCGGCAGGCGATGCTGGACTGGGTCCGGGTCTCCAACCTGGTGCCGCGGGACGGCGCCGATCTGGTGGTGTGGCCGGAGGGTGCCACCCCCTACGACCCTCGTGGTGCGGGGGTGCGACGGCTGATGAAGAACGTGGCGCGGCGGGTGAACGCGCCCATCCTGTTCGGCGGCGGCTACGCAGAGCCCACCACCGACCCCGAGACGGGGCGCGAGTACGTCGAGCAGCGCAACTCGGTCTACCTGATGGCGCCGAACGGCATCATCGTCGACCGCTACGACAAGAACGTGCCCCTGGCCTTCGGGGAGTACCTGCCCTTTGCCGACACCTTCCCGATCCTGCGCGAGCTGATCCAGGGGCCGGGCAACTTCAAGGCGGGCACGGAGGCGGTCGTGTTCGAAGCCGAGACGGCGTCCGGCTCGGTGCGCTTCGCCACGCCGATCTGCTACGAGGCCATCCTCGCCGACTTCGTGCGCGAGAAGATGAGCGACGTGGACCTGCTGCTAGTGGTGACCAACGACGGGTGGTTCGGCGACACCTTCGCCCCGCACCAGCACGGCATGCTCTCTGCGGTCCGTTCCACCGAGCTCGGCATCCCGATGTTCCGGCTGGCGTACACGGGCGTGAGCTTCGTGGTCCTGCCCAACGGGCGCTACGAGCACGAGACGGGGGTGTACGAGGAGGTCAACCGGGTGCTGGAGGTGCCTTACGGCCGGGTGCCGACGATCTACAGCCGCGTCGGGGATCTGTTCCCGTGGCTGTGCACGCTGGGCGTGTTGATCGCGGTGCTCTGCGCGCGACGTGTCACACCCGACGCTCCACCGTCGTAAGCCAGAACGAGACCCACGGTGGATCTCCGAACGCTGACGGACGAAGAACTCATGCAACGGGTCCAGCAGGACGATCGCGAGGCCTTCCGGGCGCTCTACCAGCGCCACCAGGGCCCCGTGTACGGCTTCCTGCTCCGTCGGACCGCCGATCGGGAGATCGCGGCGGAGGCGTTCCAGGACACCTGGCTCAAGGTCCACCGGTTCCGGGGCACCTGGCGTCGGGGGCGTCCCTTTCGACCCTGGCTCTACAGCGTCGCTCAGAACACCTTGCGCGACGGCCACCGGAAGCGTGGGCGCCGGGTGCTCACGGTGGACTTCGAGGCGGCCCCGCAGGTCGTGGCGCCGGCCCAGGCGGAACCGGTGAAGCGCATGTCCTTGGACGCGGCCGTGGCGCAGCTCCCCGACAAGCTCCGGCAGGCGTTCCTGCTCGGCGCCGTCATGGGCTTCGATCACAACGAGGTGGCAGACGCCCTGGGCGTGTCCGCCGACAACGCGCGCACGCGGATCTCCCGGGCACGAAAGCAGCTCCGCGCGCTGCTGGGGGCCGAGTGAGCGCCGAGCTCGCCTGGTTGCTGGGCGACGGCGACGCGCCGGACGAGCTCGGCTTTCCTTCGGTGGACGTGCCACCCGAGCTGGAACGGACCACCTTGGCAGCCGTCGAGCGCGCCTGGGTTGCGGAGCGGCGTCGGCCCTGGTGGCTCGCGGCCGGTGTGGCCGCGGCCGCCGTGCTGGCGGTGTGGGGTCCCCGTCCGGAACCCGTGGGCGACCTGGCCCAGATGGTGCCGCGTGGCGCCGACAGCCGGCCCGTGGTCGTCGACCTGAAGATGGCGGCGGGCGTCGGGGGCGCCCTCGGCCGCGTGCGGGCCGGTGAGGCGTACGGTGCCTCGTCGGAGTTGTTCTTCCGGGTCTCGGTGGATCTGCCGTCCGAGGTGGCCCTCGCCCGTGTGAGCTCCGACGGCGCTGCGTTGCTGCACCAGGCCGGAGTGTCCGGCGAAGGCGACCTCGCGCTGGACGGCCACCCGCTGAGCTGGACGGTCGAGGCGGGCGACTCCGCCAGCCTGTTCGTCGTCGTCGCGGCCACCGATCTCGCGGGCGTGGAAGCCTGGCTCGACGCGGCTACGATGGATGGAGCGGCTCTCTGCGCCACGGCATCGTCGCGGGGTTGGGGCTGTGACTTCCAGCGGGTGGACGTACCGTGATCGCGCTCATCACCATGGCCTGGGCCGGTTCGCTCGGCACCGCCAGCGGCCAAGGCTTGGACGAGGCCTACGCGCCGCGTCGCGTGGCGGTGCTCGTGGGCGTCGATGCCTACACCGACGGGGACCTTCCCACCTTGCGCTACGCCGCCAAGGACGCCGGCGAGCTGGCGGACGTGCTCGAGGGGCGCGGCAACTTCGACCGGGTGCTCGTGCTGACCACGCCCGAGGACACCTCGGCGAGCGCCATCCAACAGGCCATCGATCTGGCGGCCTCCGACCTCCAGCGCGACGACACCTTCTTGCTCTACCTGTCCGGGCACGGCACGCTGACCCTCGATGCGCGCGAGGGCACCCAACTCTGGTTCCTGCCGTCCGACAGCACCCTGGACACGGTGCGGACCACCGGGCTCGCCGTCGCGGACATCGAGGCCCGCGTCGCGAACGTGCCGGCGCGCCGTCGGGTCCTGGTGATGGACACCTGCCACAACGGGCGGGAGAAGAGCCTGCTGGACCCCACGACGGCGCGCCTGCTGGAGGGCATGCGCGGGGAACCGCCGGCGCCGCGACTGACGAGGGACGTCTCGGAGAGCGAGGCACGGCTCTTCGCGGCGCAGTACTACCAGCCGGCCCTCGAGGACCCGGCGCTCGAGAATGGGGTGTACACCCACTTCCTGATCGATGCGCTCTCGGACTCCGCCGGCGATGCAGACCTGAGCGGCGACGGGCTGGTGGACGTGGCCGAAGCCCACGACTGGGCGCGTGACCGGACCATCGCGCACACCGGCGGCATGCAGATTCCGCGTGCGGAGTACCGCATCGTCGGGCGGGAGGAGATCTTCCTCGCCGGCGACGAGAGCCTCCGAGGACAGGCCGAGCGGGCCCTGATCGCCGCCACGGACGGCCTGCTGGCGTCGGCGCAGGTGCTCGTGGACGGCATCCCGCGTGGCGTCTTGCCCGACGTGGTGCCTCTGGAGCCCGGCGTGCATCGACTGGAGCTGCAGGACGACGCAGGGCGCACCCTGGTGAGACGCAGCCTGCGGGTCGGCGCGGGTGAGACCGTGATGCTCGAGGATCTGGTGGCGCGCCGCGGCCCGGGGCTCGAGGTGAGCGGCGGCGCCGTGTTGCGCACGGGCGACGTCTCGACCGTCGTGCACCCCTACGCTGGAGAGCTCGAGGTCGGGTGGCTCGAGCCCTGGCGTGGGCCGCGCTGGATGACGACGGACGTCCACCTGCGGGGCTCGGGCTGGCGTGGCACCGTGGCCGACCAGGACGTGACCACCCTGGTGGACGGTGGCACGGTGGCCCTCGGCACGGCGGTGTCGTTCGCTCCCGAAGCCTTGCCGCTGAGCCTGGGCCCGTCGGTCGACCTCGCCGTGCCCTGGCGCAGCTTCGAGGATCGCGACGGTGTGCACCGTCAAGCGGCGCTGTCGTTGGTGCCGTCGGCCCGGCTGGCGGTGAGGCCCGAGCTGGGCCGGCGGCATCTGCTGCTCCGCTACGACGCCCGGTTGGTGTCGCTCAGCTACGGCGGAGCCTGGACTCCGGGCCTGGAGCAGGGGCTGTCCATCGGACTCGGCGCCCGGAGGCCCTGAGGGGCCAGTAGAATGGGCCGGTGATCGCGTTGTTGCTGGCAGGCTGCGAGCCCTTCGGGCCCGGCGCTGGAGACCCCGAGACGCCGCTGGGCGCGGGGGAGCTCTCCGTCTCGGCCCCATCGCTGGATCTCGGCGTGGTGTCGGCCGGGCAAGGCGAGCGCGCCACCGGGACGTTCACGGCACAGAACCTGGGCGAGAGCCCGCTCGTCGTGGCAGGGCTGCACCAGGTCGTCGGCGACGATGCCTTCAGCACGGACGCCGACGCGATCGTCACCCTCGATCCCGGCGAGGAGCTCCTGGTGAGCGTGACCTTCGCTCCGCGTGGCGACGCGGACTTCAGTGCCCAGCTGCTGCCGAACGGCATGGCGCTCGTCGAGCTCTCCGGCGTCGGCGAGGCCCCCTCCCTGTCGGTGAGCTCGGAGCTCCTGAGCCTGGCCAACAGCCCCGTCGGCTGCGAGGACGAGGCCACCCTGGAGCTCTTGAACGGGGGGCGGGAGACCCTGGTCATCAGCGACATCGCGCTCGCGGGCTCCGAGGACCTGCTGCTCCACGACGACGCCGAGCGGGTGCTCGAGCCGGGTGCGAGCACCTCGGTCGCGCTCGGCTTCGAGCCGACCAGCGGCGGCCAGCATGCGGCGTCGCTGACCGTCGAGAGCAACGATCCCGAGTCGCCGATCGTGAGCGTGAGCGTGGAGGGTCTGGGCTACGAGGGCGGCATCGTCGACGAGCAGTTCGCCTACCTGCCACGGGTCGAGGCCGACGTGCTGTGGGTGATCGACTCGGGGGCCGCGACGGCTGGTCGGTTGTCCGCTGCCGCGTCTCAGGTGGACGTCTGGCTCGATGCCCTGGACGAGGGCCTCGTGGACTGGCACCAGGCCGTGGTGAACCACGACGTGGCCTGCCAGGCGACCGACAGCGCGTGGTTGGGTGTCACGAGCAGCGACTCGGCGGACGAGCTGGCCGAGGCCTTCGTCTACGTCGGCGACGGCGGCACCGAGCTGCTCGAGCTGGCCCAGTCGGCGGTGGAGCGCACCGATGACTTCGACTGCCTCGACGGCCTGCTGCGCCACGGCGCCCAGCTCCACGTGGTGTTGGTCACCGCGCGTGGGGAGGCCTCCGGCGGCGACGTCGACGACTACCTCGACGCCCTCGAGTCCCGACTGGACGGCGCGGAGCTCGTCGTCTCGTCGGTTGCGGGGGACGGCGGCGCGGGTTGCGGAACCGCGACCGCGGCCCTCACCGCGTCGTCGCGGACCGGCGGCTACGTGGGTGACCTGTGCACGGGCTCGTTCCTGCACCACTTCGCGGAGCTCGCCGCGATCTCGCGCGCCACGTCCGAGGTGCGCTTCGAACACGAGCTCGGCTACACGCCCGTGCCGGAGACGATCGTCGTCTCCTTCGATGGCGAGCCCCTGGACGACTGGTCGCTCGGCGCCGACGGCGTCACGATCACCGTCGTAGGGGGCGAGACCTTCGGCCTGGGCGCCATGGTCGACGTCACCTACGTGCAGGCAGTCCCCTGTTCGGAGTGATCGCGCTGTCCTCGTTCGCCTGCACCGGCGCAGCCAGCGAGTCAGCGTGCTCCCCGAACGCCGAGGACCACGTCGTGGACGTCGACGGTGTGGCGGCGGTGGTCCTGCGCGACCCCACCTGGGAAGGACCCGAGGTCCCCGTCGTGATGGTGCTCGGGGGATGGGAGGTGGACTGGATCCCGTTGACCGACAACGCCGATCGGCTCGTCGACGGCTTCGGGCTCGTCGAGGTGTTCCTGGATCTCCCTGGGGGACCGGACAACCCGATCGGCTGGCCTCACACCGAAGGCGACGACGACCAACACGGTCAGCAGGCTCGCGCAGCGGTGGCGAAGGTCCTTCGGTACGCGGGCGGCGAGGTGGAGGACCGCGCCGGCTGCCTCATCACCGATCGCGTGCCGGAGCTGGTGCCGGAGCTGTTGACCGTGGTCGGCTCCAGCAACGGCGGCAACCTGGCCCTGCCCGCGCTGGCCGACCCTGACCTCGACGTGCCAACCGTCTCCGGCCTGGTGACCTGGGAGGCACCGGCCGGCCCCCAGTTCGTGCTCAAGGAGATCGACGGCCAGGACGAGCTCAGCTGCGGCTGGAGCGAGGCGTGGGAGAGCTTGACCTGCGATGTCAGCTATGCGGGCCTCACCCACGACGGGGTCACCTGGCAGGACATCGATCTGGACGGGGAGGTGGACGACGGCGAGCCTGTGTTCGACAACTTCGAGGTCGACGGTCGCTGGCTGCACTCCCCCCCGATGAGCGAGGCGCTCGGCGAGGTCGACGACGCGCTCTCCTTGGAGGAGTCGCTGGCGTGGTTCGAGTGGCGCGATGCGGGGGGGGCGGCTGCTGCGGCCGTGGCGCGTCAGCCGGACATGGCCGCCATCGTGATCGGCTTCGAGACCGACCACGCGCTCGACGCCGAGGGCTCGCCGCACGTGGTGGGGTTGGCGGGTCTGTTGGCGGAGGCAGGGGCGTGGACCCGCCTCAACCCGGACAGCGTCTACACCGACGCCTCCGTGGAGAACGCCGCAGGACAGGGCCTCGACCTCGACGATCCGGGCGCCATGCTCCCCAACGTCACCGGGCGACGCGCGGCGCTCGCCGCGGGGGTGGCCGAGCTCGCCGCGCGGCGCCAGACAGGCGACTGGTCGCCCGATCTCGACCAGCGGCTATAGTCCAGCCGATGGTGCGTCTCGGTCTGGTGTTCGGTGGTCTCTTGCTGGTGTTCGCGGCGTGCGTGAGGTCCCCGGCGGAGACGGGCGAGACGGGGGATTCCGGCGAGACGGGGCAACCGGACACCGACACGGGGCCTCGGTTCTGCGAAGGGGAGGAAGCGACCGTCACCCTGGGCACGGGCACCTCGGAGTACGTTCCGCTCGACGACGGCTCCGATCACACGATGATCTACGGGCCTCAGGGCGGCTGGCACTTCCTGGGCGGTGCCGACCTCGACAACCTCGACGACATCGTCGAGCTGACCTTCCGCGGGGTCTGGGGCGCCACGGGCGAGGAGGTCTGCTACGGCTACTACCGGGTGCTGTCGGTGTGTGAAGCCACCTGCGACTGCAGCTACTGGGACATGTACTGCTACATCGACGTGAGCGAGCTCGCGTCGAACCCCCAGGAGCTCGACCCCTTCGAGCTGCTCGCGGACGAGCCCGTCACCCTGAGCCTGCTCGTGGTGGACCAGGACGGTCGGGAGGCCTACGACGAGCTTACGATCGTCGCACAGCCGGATCCGGCCAACCTCGGGGGCACCGACACGGGGGACACGGGAAGCGACGACGACACCGGAACGGTGAGGGGATAGGGAGGAGCATGGGTGCAACGCCGCTGCGGGTGCTGGTCGTCGATGACGATGCCGAGACCCTCGACCTGCTGAGCGAGGTGCTGAAGGCCCAGGGCCACCAGGTGCTCGCGGCCCCCTCGGGCAACGCTGCGATCGCCGGGGTCGACGACGCCACGCGACCCTTCCACGTGGCGGTGGTGGACTGGACGATGGCCGGCATCTCCGGCAAGGACGTGATCGACTACATGCGCCACGCGTCGCCAGCCACCCTCTGCGTGATCGCCACCGGGCACACCGAGGGCATGGTTCCCGACGCCTACCGGCAGGGAAACGTGGTCCGGATCCTCCGAAAGCCCTTCAGCTTGCGGAACGTCGCTGGCGCGATCGCTCAGGTGGGAAGGCAGGCCCGCGGCCTCGTGTAGATCCTGTGTAGGGTCCCTGACATAAAATGATCTTGTCGAAGGGCCTGTCAGGGGCCATTCTGTAGGGGTGAGTCGCGGTCACGGTTGGCACCATGGCGGCGAACATCAGCGAGCGGCCCCCTTCGCCGGACCCAATATTCTTCAGTCTAGCGTCTCCTCCATCTCTTGCGGTGAGGGATTTCAGCGGAGGGGGCTTTCGCTCGCGGATGCATCGGCCGGCGCCTCGGCGCTCGTGCCGGGTGCGGGTGGACCGTCGGGCGGCGGGTGCGGATCGTCGGGCAGGCCGAGCAGCTCCCGGTGCAGGTGCGGCCGGCGCACGATCAGGTCGCACCGGCCCTTGAGCTCCGCGCGCTCGATGCGCCGGCAGTAGGCGGGGGTGCCCGGGTGCACCTCTCGGGTGACCTTCAAGAGCACGTAGTCGCGCACCAGGGGTTCGGTGATCGCGGCGATCAACGCTTCGCCGGCTTCGTCGCTCGCGCGCATCACGTCCACCGCCAGGTGCGCGTAGCACTCGTCCGCCCAGCGTGTGTCCTCGATCGCCCCGCAGTCGCTCACCTGGTGCCAGTCAGCGGGGTCGAGCGAGGGGCCACAGGCCGCGAGGAGGAGAGCGAGCACGAGGGGCAAGCTTGCACGCGGGCACGCTTGGTGCAACATGGTGCCGATGTTGGACTACCTTCTGGGCGCCTTCGACGGCCCGGGCGCGGGCTTCATGGTCGCCATCCTGGCGCTGGGCGCGTTCTGCATGGCCGTGTGGCTGGAGCGGACCTGGCTCTTGCTCGTGCGCTGGCGGCCGTCGGCGGACGTGTCGGGAGCGCTGGCCGAGGGAGCGCTCGACCGGGCGGCGGAGGCGGGTGGCACCACGCCGCTCGGGCAGGTCGTGGCCGCGGGAGCCGGCGAGACCACCGCTGAAGCGGCCTGGGACGCGATGGGGGCGAGCGCTGCCGTGCAGGAAGCGCGCCTCCGCACACGCGTGGGGGCTGTGGGCACCGTGGCGAACCTCGCCACCATGCTCGGCCTGTTGGGCACGGTCTACGGCCTCATCCTGGCCTTCTCCGCACTGGGCGACGCCGCAGCGGCGGAACGAGCTACTCGGCTCTCCGAGGGCATCTCCACGGCCATGGCCACGACCGCGTTCGGGCTCTGTGTGGGCATTCCGGCCCTGGCCGTGCACGCCTGGCTCGAGGGGGTGGTGACGCAACGCCTCGCCGAGATCGAGGCCGCCGCTGGAGTGGTCGCGCTGGTCGTGCGGAGGGCCTCATCCGGCGACTGACCGGGCGCCAGCGCGCCGGGGCGGACCTCCGGCCCATGCTGTTGAGCGTGGTGGCGCTGATGTTCCTGCTGTTGCCGATGCTGCTCTTGACCACCTCGGTCTCCAAGCTGGTGGGCCTCGACCTGGCCCTGGCCCAGGGTGCGGGGGAGCTGCCGCCACCACCCCCCGGCGCGGTCGAGGCGGTGACCGTTGTCGTGGACGAGCACCTGGAGGTCACCGCCTCCGTGCGGCGCACGGACGTGGTCACCTCGGCAGGGGACGTCGAAGTTCGCAGCTGGGAGCTGGCACGAGGCGACGCGCGGGGCCTCCAGGGCGTGCTCCGAGACCTGAAGGAGCTCGACCCGCTGGCGCGCCGCGTGGTGCTGGCGCCGGACGATGCGGTGTCCGCGGCCGAGCTCGTGCGCCTGATGGACGTGGTGCGCTCCGACAGCCACGGTGCCCTCTTCGACGAGGTGGTGTTGGGGGTGCCCGAGTGAGGCGCTTGACGAGCAGGTCCGCGTTCTCCACGGGCTCCGCCTGGCTGCCACCGTTCGTGGACCTCCTCACCATCCTGCTCGTCTTCTTGTTGAAGTCGTGGAGCTCCGACGCGCCGGTGCGCCCGCACGACACCGACTTCGCGCTGCCCACCACGACCCTCGAAGGAGACCTCGCACCTGCCGTGGCGGTCGATGTCACGGCCGAGGCGGTCTTCCTGCGCGGGGTCCGCGTTGCGGGCGCGCCGTACTACCTCGAGCGCGACGACGACCTCGTGGTGGAGCTCTACGCTGCGCTGCAGCAGCTCGCGGTCCACCGCATCCTGATCCGCGCGGACGAGGACGTGCCGTACCGCTTGTTGCGCAAGCTCGTGTTCACGGCGCGGGAGGCTGGCGTGGATCAGGTGGCCATCGTGGCGGAGAGCGCGTCGGCCCTGTGACCATCAGTCGCACACACCGGCGTCCGACCAGCTGTCGTCGGCTTCGGTGCACTCGTCGACCAGGCGCCCGAAGCCGTCGTCGTTGGGCGTGACCCGCAGCGTGGCGCTCGGCGACGCGTGGAAGGTCAGGGTCGCCGAGACCTCGCCCGGAGCCAGGGTCGCGGTCGTGTACTGGGTCTCGACGGCGACCTCGTCCTCGAAGAGCGTGACCGGCACCGCGCTCTCGAGGTCCCCCGTCCCGGCGTTGCCGACCCGGACGTGCAGCACGGCCGTGCCCTCGTCGCAGAGCGCGTCGCAGGTCTCGACCAGAAGCACCGCATCAGGCGCCGTGCCGGCGAGGGCGCCCGGGACCGCGCCGCTCCGGAAGCTGTTGTAGGTCGGCCAGTTGGCCTCCGGCGTCGCCGGGACGGCGAGGTTGCTCTCGATGTTCGTGATCGACCAGGCGTACTGGTTCCAGGTGTCCTGCCCGCTCACCCAGGGATCCCCCCCCGATCCCAGCACCACCAGCCCGTAGCGGTCGTCGTCGTAGTGCGTGCCGCCCTGGGGCACCACGATCTCCGCCTCGCCGTCGGCGTCCACATCGGCCACGACCGCGTACTCGTGCAGGGTCTTCGACTCGTGGTCCTGCCAGTCGATCAACAGGTCGCCGGTGGCGGCGTCCAGCACGTAGAGCGCTTGCTCGTCCATGTAGAGCAGCTCGAGCACGCCGTCGCCCTCGAAGTCGAAGAGCGTCACGCCCGTGGCGTGGCTGCTCTCGTCCACGGTGGCCTTCGACCAGAGCTTCTCGCCGGCCCACGTGTAGGCGGCGACCGCGTTCCGGTTGCCGACGAAGACCTCGACCTGCCCATCGTCATCGATGTCGGCCAGCGCGGGCGGGCCGCCGATGCCCGAGCCGTCCAGGGTCCATGAAGCCAGCTCCACGCAGTCGCCGTCGTACACCGTCACCACGCCGTTGCCGACGCTCACCACGTCGCCATCGCCGTCGCTGTCCACGTCTGCGATGGCCGGGAAGCCGTCGCTCGCGCCGACCACGGAGCAGCGGAACGCACCCTGGTCGTCATAGAGCGTGGTCCCGGCGGCGATCTCCTGCAGGCCATCGCCATCGAGGTCCGCCACGGCGGGCGTGGTGCCCGCTTCCTCGTAGCCCGGGTAGCCCCCCGTGCCCGTCGAGGGGGTGGACCGGAGCTGGCCCGTGGCCCCTTCGAGCACGTACCCGGCCACCACGACCTCCACCTCGCCGTCGCCCTCGAGGTCGGCGAGCGCCGGCGCGTGGCCCCCGCACATCAACTCGACGTCCCAGTTCAGCCAGAGCAGGGTGCCTGTGTGGTCGACCAGCGCGGGGTAGCACCAGCTGGCCCAGCTCTCGCTCGGCGTGCCGACGGGGGGTGGCGGGGGCCCGACCTCGGGATCGTCGATCGTGCCGCCCTTGCCCTCCGGCGCCACGCTCATGGTCAGCGCGAGCTCGGCGTCGCCATCGGCGTCCACGTCCCCCAGCGCCACCCCCGTGTAGCGGAAGGGGTAGACCTGGGCGCCATCGACAATGGACTGGTTCAGGGTCCAGTGGTGATCCTTGCCCCCGCCGTCGAGCACATGGAGCACGCCGTGGCGGGTGTCGTCGAGGTTGTCGCCGGCGAAGACGAGGTCGGGGTAGCCGTCGCCGCTGATGTCGCCGACCATCGGGGGCACCAGGACCTTGTTGTACTCGCCGTAGTCCAAGAAGACGGGCTGCTCCCACTCCTGGCTGACCGACAGCTTCCCGACCGCCACAGCCACAGCGCAGGTCTCGTCGGCCACCACGGCGTCGGCGAGGTCCTCGTCGAGGCACGGAGGGGCGCTGTCGGCGCTGTCGGCGGCGGCGCTGTCCGCGGAGTCCTCCAGGCTCGGAACGAGGCCCGAGTCATGGACCTTGTCGTCTGCGCAGGCCAGGAACCAGACAAGCATGCTTCAGGGTGCCACGACATCGATGGCGCTGAGAAGCACCGAGAGCGCATGCTGCGTGGTGTCGATGCGGCACGTGAGGTCGTGGGGTGCTTTGGGAAACGCCCCCGTGAGGCCGTCGTCTGGCAGGAACCAGGCGTTGTCGCGGGTCAGTTGGTGCGTCAGGAGGAACCCGGTTGCGGTCAGCGCTGGTCCCAGGGCCTCCGGGCATGGTGTGCCGGAGCGGCTGCACGTGGCGAGCCGGGCCATCAGGCCCTCGGCGCGCGTGGCGGTGGCGCCCGTGGTCGGCGGCGATCCCCACCCGGCCGGGAGTTCCCGGTCCTGCGCGCTGGTGACGGGCACGACCAGGGGGGTCTGCTGGATCGCCACGGCCAGACGCACCTGTTGATCCTCGAAGCGCGGATCGCCGGTCACGGCGTGGAGCCGATCGAGCGCCACCAGCAGCCAGTGGTCCGCAGGGAGCTCTTCGGTAGCGACGGCTGTGCGCGCCCCGTGGAGGTGGTCGGCGCCGCGCATGGCTGCGTCGAGCCAGGGTCCGTCGGGGTCCCACTCCGCCAGCGTCACGAGGCCGAGGATCGCTTCGCCCGGGTAGTACAGCGAGGTGCCCGCGAGCGCTTCACCAGAGGGCGTCTCGAAGGCCCGGAACGCACCGTCGTCGCCTTGTGCGGCGATCAGTCCACGGCCGACGCCACGGGCGATCGGCAGGTAGCCGTCGTCGCCCGACCACTGGTGGTGACGCCCCAACGCGAGCAAGGTGAGCCCACCGCCCCCGAGCTTCACCTTGCCGTTGTCCACGAGCACCGCGGTGCCGTCGGCCCGGTGCAGGAGCTGGTCGACCAGGAGCTGGAGGGCTGGCCTGGCGGCGTGCGCCCAACCGTTGCTCCTCAGCAGGCGTGCGGCCCGGTAGAGCTCGGCGGTGGCGCCAGCGTGGCGCAGCCAGTTGTAGTCGGGCGTCGGGGGCTGGCCCGGGTGCTGCTCGTAGCGGAAGTGCCCGTCTTCGTCGATGGTGCCGGCCAGCCAGCCGGCGGCAGCCCGCGCTCGGTCCTCGACAAGCTCCCGCGTCACGACCGGTGGGCCGGCGGGCCAGGCTCCGGTGAGGGCCGTCGGTGTGCCTGCCTGGTCCTCGATGGCACTGCGCACCTCCACCTCCGTGGTCGCGCCGGGCGGCGGGCCCCAGGCGACGTCCGGCGGCTCGAGCAACACCTCGCCCGCGGTCAGGAGGCGGCCCCCCACGCGCCAGGCGCGGTACGCCCGCTCGGCCAGCGGGAGCCGGTCGGGCAGCGCGGTGTCGCCGAGCACCCAGTCGACCCCCAGTCGGTCCAAGCCCGCCGGATCGAGGGACAGCGCTGCGTTCTCGACCGCGTCGATCGCGGACGCACCGGTTGCGGTGCTGCAGCATCGGGGCCCCTTTCCCCAGGAACAGACCCGGGCCTCCACGCCCCCCGGTGTCGGCTCGGCAGCGGCGCCGTCCACCACGCTGCGCGCGCGGGACAGCAGGCTGGTGACCGACGGATCGGGCTCGGGGGGCTGGGCGCTGCACGCCCAGAAGAGCAGGATCAGTGCTCGACCCGAGGCTCACCGCTGGCGGCGTGCAGCAGACGTTCGGCTTCCGCGAGCAGGGTGTCGCTCAGCACACCGGCCGACTTGATGAAGCGCAGGTCCTGCACCATCAAGGTCTTCAGCAGGTTCATGGCGATGGGGGTCGGCGTGTACGGGTTGCAGGCGAGGGTCTTGCGCACCCGGTAGCGCGAGCTCCACTTTCGATGCTCGGCCACGGTGCGCAGGATGAGCTCGGTGGTGGGGCGTGAGGCCGCGATCCGGATCACGTCGCGCTCGACGATGCGCGGGTTGTCGAGGAGCAAGGCGATCACGCGGTGGTTCCGGTCGCGCACCAGGCGGTCCAGCAGCTGGCGGTCCTGGCCGCGGGCGGCCTGTCGTCGGAGGCCGAGGGGCATCTGCAGGTGGTCGTTCTCGGTGTGGGAGGGTGGCAAGCCGCGGGTCGACCGGCCCGACATGAAGAGGGCGCGAACCTCGCGCAGCCCGGTGTCGCGGGCCAGCTCGTAGAGCCTCTGGATGCGTTCGTAGGGCATGTCGGTGATGAGCTCGGGGCTCAGCGCGAGCTCCTGGGCCACCATGCGGCAGCGTGCTTCCCCGTCCCGCGCGGACTTCAGGATGTCGGTCAGGACCGCCAGCAGCATGGGGTCCTCGAGGTCCTGGAAGGCCTCGCGCAACACCGCAGGACGCATCGAGCCGGGACCAGACTGCACGGAGTGCACGCGCCTCGCGAGCTTCAGCGCCTCGCGATGGACCCGTTCGAAGTCCTCGGTGACGAGGTGCACGAGGCGCTCGGTGTCGGTCGCAGGTTCCACCGCTTCATCGTACCCCTACGGCCCTCGCCCGCCGTGCTGGCTATCATCCGAAGGTGGAGGCCCTTCTGGAACGTCGCTTCGCCGTGATCCTGGGCCTGGTCGTGCTGGCCGTAGCGGGAGGCGTCGCCTGGTGGACGGAGCCGGAGGCGGAGCCGGAGCCGGTGGCCGAGCACGGCTTCCGCGACACGGGCATGACCGCGGAGGCGCGCGAAGAACTCATGCGGAGCATCGGGTATGTCCAGCAATAGGCTGGTCGAGTGGCTGCGCTTTCCGCTGACCTATGCGGCGTGCCTGCTCGCGAGCGGCGCGGCCGTCTGGACGGCGCGCGCCGGCTTGCCGGAGGTGGAGGTGGACACGCCGCAAGAAGTCTCGGGCTTCGTCGCGGTGCCGCCGAAGCCCGACGGTGCAGCGAGCGAGGGAGAAGGTGAAGGCGTGCGCTACACCGAGGAGGTCTGCCGTCGGTACAGCGGCGACGCCGGCGACGCGTGCTTCCACGCGCTCGCCCTCCAGCGGGCCGCTCGCGACCCCGAGGGGGCCCTGCAGGCGTGCCAGGTGCTCGGTCGCGAGGCCCTGCGTTGGGAGTGCCACGCGGATGTGGCGGAGCTGCACAGCGAGGTCGATCGTGAGGGGGGGGAGGCCCTCTGCCCGGACATCCCCCGTCGGAAGTGGCGGGACCAGTGCTTCTTCGGGATCGCGATGGCCTGGTCGGTGGAGGACTACGAGTATGCGCGCGCCATGTGCGGCCGGTCGGGCATGTGGGAGGACTTCTGCCGCCACGACGTCAACGGCGAGATTGCGCAGGTCGATCCCGACGAGGCGCTGGCGTTCTGCGAGCGGGAGCAGGGCGACCTGCTCCGTCGCAAGACCTGCTTCCACGGGCTCGGGAAGTACATCGGGCGCGTGGACGTCGCGGGTGCCTTCGCCGTGTGCGATCGGGTGCCCGATCACGAGCGGCTGTACCCGGAGAACTGCTTCCATGGGCTGGGCTGGGCGATGGCGGAGACGGAGGCGTCCGGTGCCCTGTCCAGCTGCCCGCGAGCGGGTCCCTACGCGGACAGCTGCAGGCTCGGTGTGAGCGCTCACGCCAAGGTCTTCGACCCCGCTGAAGCGGTCCGGATCTGCGAGACCGTGGACCGCGGGGATCTGCGACAACGCTGCCTGGACTTTGCTCGGAGGTAGCCGTGGGACACGTCGTCGCGATGGGGGGCGGGGGCTTCTCGATGGAGCCGGACGACCAGCGCATGGACCGCTTCGTGCTGTCGCTGTCGGCGGCGCCGCGTCCACGGGTCGGCTTCCTCTCCCCGAACAGCTCCAGCGACTACGCGGACCGCTTCCAGCAGGCCTTTGCGCGGCTGCCCTGCGAGCCCCTGGGCATCTCCCTGTTCCCGCCGCCAACCGCGGATCTGCGCGGCCTGGTCGCCGGTCTCGACGTGGTCTACGTCGGCGGTGGTGCGACCCGGTCCATGTTGGCCGTGTGGGAGTGCTGGGGGCTCCCGGCCCTGCTCGCTGAGCGCTACGCCGGCGAGGTGGTCTTCGCGGGCCCGAGCTGTGGTGCATGCTGCTGGTTCGAGGCCACGGTGTCCGACTCGGTGGTGCCGGGCACGCTCGCCCCGCTCCGCTGCACGGGCATCGTCGGCGGCAGCCTGGTCCCGCACTACGGCTCGGTGGGACGTCGAGCGGGCTTCCACGCGGGGGTCGGTGGCGCCTTGCCGGCGGGCTGGGGCGTGGACGATGGCGCTGCGGCGGTGTTCCACGGCCAGGATCTGGTCGAGGTGGTGACCACCACACCGGGCGCGACCGCCTACGCTGTCGACGAGGGTGGCGAGCAGCCGCTCCCAGCCCGCCTGCTGTGATCGCGAGCGGCCTCAGACGACGCGCGCGCCGGCCGCCGCGACGGTGCTGACCCAGCCCCGCCCTCCGATGGCTTCGACGGTGGCGGAGACCACGCGGTCTGCGGTCGCTCGATCCGCGCAGGGGGCGAACAGGGCCGGGCCCGAGCCGGAGATGCTGAGGGTCGGGGCTCCGGCGGCCACAGCGGCCTCCTTGGCTGCGTCGAGGAAGGGCCACAGCGGACGGCGCGCGGGTGCGGCGAGGTGGTCCCGCAGGTGGTGCGCGAAGGCCTGCAGGTCGCTGTGCTGGATGGCTGCGAGCAGGCCCGCCAGGTCACGCAGGTTCGACAGCGCGTCCTGGAGAGCCACCTGCTGCGTCAACACCGCCCGCGCCGCCTCGGTGCGCACCACGACCTGCGGCAGCACCACGGCGAGCGGCCACGGTGGGGCCGGCAGGGACACGGCGGCGGGCGGGTCCTGGCCGGTGATGCACACGAGACCGCCCATCAGAGACGCGGCCACGTTGTCCAGTGCGGTGGAGCCGGTCCCTCGTTGCTCGGCTCGTCCGGCGCACGCGAGCAAGGCGACGGCGTCGAGGGGCTCCCCGAGCAGGGCGTTGGTCGCGACCACGGCCCCGACCGCGCTCGCAGCAGAGCTTCCCATGCCCGAACCGGGTGGCCAGCCCTTGGCCACCCTGAGCGCCACGCCGCCGGGCGCTCCGGTGGTGCGGAGCACCTCGGCGACGCCGAGCGCCGCCAGGTCTCGGGCGGGATCGTCGGGCACGAAGCCGTCGACGTAGCTCACGGTGGTGCGCGCCGCGCGCTCCGCGGTGTGGCGCTCCTCGGGTGCGTCCAGCGCCAGGCCGAGCACGTCGAAGCCGGGGCCGAGGTTGGACAGCGACGCCGGGACGAGGACGGTGATCAGAGCGGGTTCAGGTCGTAGATCAGCCCGGCGCCTCGCCCGTTGTAGGCATAGGGCGCGCCGACCAGGATCTCGGCGACGCCATCGCCGTCGCTGTCGGCGGCATCGAGGCCGATGCCGAAGTTGGAGTCGCCGCCGGCGAAGCCCATGCTCACAGGGGCCTCGGACGTGCTCACGGCGCCCTCGAGGGGCCCGTAGAAGACGTACACCTCCCCGTCCTGCACGGCGGAGACCGCGATGTCGCCCACGCCGTCCCCGTTGAGCTCGGCGCCGGCCACCCGGAAGCCGAAGAGGCCGTACTGCGAGGCGCCGAGCAGGAAGCTCGAGGCCACCTTCTCGGCTTCGCCCGAGCCCGGCAGGCCGGCGAGCACGTACACGCGCCCGGCGTAGCTGATCCCGTCGCCGGTGGCGTAGTACGCGCCGATGGCCAGCTCGGGCAGGCCGTCGCCGTTGGTGTCGGGCACGACGGTGGTGCCGCCGTCGCCCAGGTAGCCGTACTGGGGCCCCTTGTAGCTGGCGTCGGCATCGCTCGTGGAGAGATCTCCGCTCAGCGGTCCCTTCAGCACATAGACCATGCCGATGCCGTCGGAGTCGTAGGGGCTGGACAGCACGAGATCGCCGACGCCGTCGCCGTCGATGTCGGCCGGCTTGCCGGCCTGTGCGGACAGGCTGTAGGGGCCCGGGTGGGTGATGCTGGCCTTTGCGACCGACTCCGGCGACGCCCGATCTGCGATGTCGTCGCCTTCGACCACGTAGAAGCCCCCGAGGCCCCCGTTCAGGGACCGACCACCGACGATCAGGTCGCGGCCGCTGTCGCCCGTGACCTCGCCCCCGGTGAGCCCGTCCCCCATGTACGCGTAGTCGTCGTCGTGTTCGAGGAGCACGGCACCGGAGAGCTCCACGTCGCCGCTCACGGGGCCGTAGAGGATCGCCACGGCACCCGCATAGGACGCCGCCTCGCTCCAGTAGGGCATCGCCACGACCACGTCGTCGATCCCGTCGCCGTCGAGGTCGCCGACGGAGGCCACCTCCTGGCCGATCCCGACCGACTGATCGCTGTAGAGGCGCGCTTCGCCCTCGGTCCAGGAACCATCGCCCTGGTCGACGCCGTAGACCGACACCACACCGCTGAAGTTCGCGCTGTAGGGCACACCGACAGCGATCTCGCCCACTCCGTCGCCGTCGACATCCCCGAGCATGGCCACGTCCATGCCCACGCCTTCGTCGCCTTCGCCGCTGGTGTGCTCGACGTACAGCACCGCTTCTTCGGCCGTGAGCTCCCCTTCGACCAGGCAGTCGTTCGGACCGCCGTCGCAGTCGTTGTCGAGGCCGTCGCCGCAGACCTCGTCGAGGTAGGGCGACACCTGGTCGTTGTCGTCGTCACAGTCTTCGTAGCGGTACGCGCCATCGCCGTCGACGTCCACGGCTTCGCCGGTGTCGACGTCGGTGTCGTCGCCGCCGGTGGGGTGCCCGGTGTCGTCTGCGGAACCGGTGTCGCAGCCTCCGAAGTCATCGCACGTGGCGATGTCCGGCGAACTGAAGAGGTGGCAGCCCAGCAACAAGAGCATCGTTCAGGCCTCGTCCACGTCCTCCGGCGTGACGTCGATCTCGCCCCCGCCGTCGCCGTCGCCGTCGCCGTCGCCCTTCTGAGCGTCCTTGAAGGACTTGATGCCCTTGCCCAGCGCCGCGCCCACCTGTGGGAGCTTGCCCACGCCGAAGAAGATCATCACGAGCACCAGGACGATCGTGAGCTCCCAGACGCCCAGGGTAGGAAGCAGGGGGATGGTCACGTGTCACCTCGAGACAGGCCCACTCTATAACCTGCATTCACGGCCGCCACGCACCATGCTCGGTGATCCAGCCGGTGATCAGCTCGGCCGGCGTGACGTCGAACGCGGGGTTGTACACGCCCACGTCGTGAGGGGCCACCGGGTGGCCGTTCATGCACCGCACTTCCTGGGCTCCGCGCTCTTCGATCGGGATCTCCGCACCCGACGGGCAGCGGGGGTCGATCGTGGACGTTGGCATGGCCACCCAGAAGGGCAGGCCGTGGTGCCGTGCCAGGACAGCCAGGGCGTAGGTCCCGATCTTGTTGGCGGTGTCGCCGTTGCAGGCCACACGGTCGGCGCCCACCACGACGCCGGCGAGTTGCCCCGTTGCCATCAGGGCAGCGGCCGCGCTGTCGGGCACCAGGGTGCAGGGGATGTCGTCCTGCATCAGCTCCCAGACGGTCAGGCGGGCGCCCTGCAGGTACGGCCTGGTCTCGCCGGCGAACACGTGCACGCTCCGCCGCAACGCGATGCTGCGGATCACCCCGAGGGCCGTCCCCCAACCCCCGGTCGCCAGGGCCCCGGTGTTGCAGTGGGTGTAGAGGGCGCCGTGGGGAAGGAGGTCGGCGCCGTGCTCGCCGAGCGCTCGGTTCTGGGCTGCGTCCTCGGCGTGCACGGCGCACGCTTCCGCCTCCAGCTGGTCGTCGGGCACTGGATCGAGTCGCTCGAGCGCCCATCGGAGGTTGACCGCTGTGGGACGCGCAGCGAGCAGCTGGGAGCGAGCCTGGTGCCGATCCTCCCCCGACCGCAAGGTGAGGGCGAGGCCGTAGGCTGCCGTGATGGCGATGGCGGGAGCGCCACGGACCACCATGTCCCGGATGGCCTGGGCCGTCGCGGCCGCCGTGGTGAGGTCCAGCCACACCTGCTCGTGGGGCAGACGCCGCTGGTCGAGCAAGGCCAGGCGCCCGTCCTGCCAGCGGATGGCGCAGGCGCTCATGCCCGGTGGACCACGTGGCCGTCGCGGAGGACCACGGCGGCGTGGTGGCCGCCCAGGTACTGGATCAGGCTCTCGGCCCGCGCGGGCTCCCCGGGCGGTGGGCGGAAGAGCGCGAGATCCCCCGCGGATCCAGGGCCAAGCCAGCCGAGGTCCGGTCTGGCCAGTGCCCGAGCGGCGTTCCGGGTGATGCCACGGAGGGCTTCGGGGATGGTCAGGCCCATGTCGAGGCAGGCCAGGGTCGCGCAGGTGAGCAGGTCGCGCACGGGGCTGGACCCCGGGTTGAAGTCCGTGGCGACCGCCATCGGCACGCCGGCGGCGCGCATCGCCGCGACGGGAGGCGACGGGTCGTGCAGGTACGTGCGCGCTCCCGGGAGCAGCACGGCGACCGTTCCTGCCCGCGCCATCGCGGCGAGTCCGGCCGCGTCCACGCGCTCGAGGTGGTCGACGCTCGCCGCTCCGAGCTCGGCGGCGACCCGCGCGATGCCGGTGTGCTCGATCTGCTCGGCGTGGGCCTTGATCACCAAGCCATGGTCACGAGCGGCCTGCAGGATCCGCCGGGCCTCGTCCAAGGTGTAGGCGCCGCGGTCGCAGTAGACGTCCACGTGGGGCGAGAGCGGGGCGGCCGCCGGGATCATGCGCTCGACCACCAGGTCCACGTACGCCTCGCGGTGGCCGCGGTGTTCCAGCGGCACCGCGTGTGCCCCCAGCAAGGTGGGCACGAGCCGAGGGCCAGCGCGGAGGTCGGCGATGATCGTCAGGAGGCGAAGCTCGTGGCGTTCGTCCAGGCCGTAGCCGGTCTTCACCTCCACGGTGGTGACCCCGCGGGTCAGCATGTCGTCGACCCGGGCACGGAGGGTGGCCGCGAGGGTGTCGCTGCTGGCAGCCCGCGTGGCGCGGACACTTGAGAGGATGCCGCCCCCGGCTTCGAGGATCTCGGCGTAGGTGGCGCCGGCCAGACGCCGCGCGAACTCGTCGGCCCGGCTGCCGGCGAACAGGCTGTGGGTGTGGCAATCGATCAGACCGGGCAGAGCGATCGTACCTGTCGCATCTACGACAGCGTCCGCTTCGGGGGCCAGAGAGGAGGGTCCGACCCAACACACGCGCCCGTCGCGAAGGGCCACGGCGGCGTCATCGAGGCGCCCGTGGGGCTCCGAACGGCGGTCGTCGAAGGTCCAGAGGTCGCTGATCCCCACGACCACGCACTCTGGGCGTTCCCTCGACATCGGTCGTTCTTCCTTGCCGCTCCGCGAAGCGCCATGCTATCTCGTGCGGCCTGACCGGACCCGGAGACGTCGCTGTGACCCGCATCCTCCTCCCTTGCTTTGCCCTCCTCGCTGCTTGCAGCGACAACACCTACGACCAGGGCGCCACGTCGTACGACGACACGGACTCGAGCTCGTACGACACGGCCACCAAGCCCGAGGGTGACACGGACACCGACACGGACACCGACACGGACACCGACACGGACACCGACACGGACGCCGACACGGACCTCTGCACCCACCCCTACGAACCCCTCGAAGTCAGCGGGTGGACCAAGAGCTACAACGTCACCTACGACGGCTCCTCGGGTAGCGAGACCCTGAGCGGTGTCGGCACCTCGAGCTTCGACGGCCAGGACGCGTACAAGTACGTCAACCAGCTCTCGATGAACGACGGCAGCGTGAACTACACGGGCTCCGTGTACACGAAGTGCGACACCGACGACAACGCCTTCTACATGCTCGGCTGGTACGAGGCCTACTCCGACGCGTCGACCGCCGGCTCGAGCTACACGCTCGAAGCCCACGACGACCCCCCGCGTCAGTACCTGCCGGACCCGGCGATCATGGGGGGCAACGTGAGCTGGAACTACAGCTACACGCTCATCGTCGAGAACAACGACAGCCACCAGCCGGTCACGATGGAGATGGACGTCGATGGCCAGTACTACGAGGCGGTCTCGGGCGGTTTCGAGAACATCTCGACCGCCGCGGGCAACTACAACGCCTACGCGCTGACCAACTCCTACGACATCGAGTTCGACGGCATCGACATGGGCACGGGCAGCGTCTACGGCGCGTTCACGCGCTCCGGCACCCTCACGCAGTACTACGCGGAGGGCATCGGCCTGGTGAAGGAAGAGCACACCTACACGACCGAGGACGAGGGCAAGTCCGCGGTGACGCACGAGGTCATCAAGGAGCTCAGCTCGGTCTCCGGGCTGTAGGCCCCGTTCAGATCACCGTGCCCGGGGGGAGCACGGCGTTCTTCGGCACGATGGCGATGCCATCCACCATCGACCAGTTGGCGTGGTGCTCGTCCGCGCGTCCCGCCTCGCCCCGGATGACGCAGCCCGCGCCGATCCGAGCGTTCTTGTCGATGATCGCGCGCTCCACCACGGTGCCCTTGCCCAAGCCGATGTCGATGCGTCCGATGCGTTGGTTCTCGGCCCGGAGCCGACGGTCCTCGAAGAAGTCGGCACCCATGACCACGCTGTCGAGGACGGTGACGCCGTCGGAGAGCACGCTCCGGATGCCGACCACGCTGTGCCGCACGTCGGAGCCGTAGACCAGGCAGCCCTCGGAGAGCAGCACGTCGCTCATCGTGGCGTCGCGGATCACGCTCGGCGGCAGGAAGCGCGCGCGGGTGTAGACCGGGGCGCTCGGCTCGTAGAAACGGAACGGCGAGGGGCCGGTGGCCAGGGCCAGGTTGGCCTCGTAGAAGGCCGAGATCGTGCCGATGTCCTCCCAGTAGCCGTCGAAGCGGTGCGCTGCGACGCGGTGGGTCGAGAGCATCGCCGGCAGGATGTCGGAGCCGAAGTCGATGCCCGGGCCCTCGAGCGCCTGGATGAGCGCCTTGGAGCTGAAGAGGTAGACGCCCATGGACGCGAGGAAGTCCTTGCCGTCGCCGGTGCGCAGCGCGTCCGGCATGCGCAGGTGATCCAGGTCCACCTCGGGGCCGGGCTTCTCGGTGAACCCGGTGACCAGCCGGTCCTCCCCGACGCCGATCACGCCGAAGCCGGTCAGCTCCTGCCGAGCGAGCCCGATCCCCGCGATGGTGACGTCGGCGCCGCTCAGCCGGTGCGTCTGGACCAGGTCCCGGTAGTCCATCCGGTAGAGGTGGTCGCCGCCGAGGATGAGCACACCGTCCACGTCGGGGCGCGCGATGCGGTGGAGCTGCTTCCGCACCGCGTCCGCCGTGCCCTGGTACCAGTCCTTCTCCGCGTGCGCGTGGACCTGCTCGGCCGCGAGGACCTCCAGCCGCCCCTTGGTGAAGCGGTCGAAGCGGTAGGTGGTGGCGATGTGCTGGTTGAGCGAAGCCGACATGAACTGCGTGAGCACGCAGATGTCCTTCATGCCGCTGTTGATGCAGTTCGACAGGGGAATGTCGATCAGCCGGTAGCGGCCGGCGAGGGGCACCGCGGGCTTGGCGCGGTGGGTGGTGAGCGGCATGAGCCGGCTTCCTCTTCCGCCGCCGAGGACCACGCTGACCACACGTCGCATACCGTCGCTCCAGGCTAGGATGCTCGCATGCTCGCAGGCATCCTGGTGTTGGTGGCGCACGGAGTCCCGATCGGAGCGGGCTGCACGGGCACCTGCGAGGGGGCGGGCTGCGACGCTGTGTACGACGCTTCGCTGCTGGTGGTGCACGATGGAGGCCCGGATGCTGCAGCCGGAGCCTTCGATGCCACGGAAGGTCTGCTCACGGTGAGAGGCAGCGCGACCTATGGTCCGATGTGGCGACCCTTGATCTTCGCGGGGGGCGTGGTGGCCGGCATGCCGGGCGGCGACGCGGTGCACGGCTTCACGGTGCTGGACGAAGAGCAGCCCTCGCAGGACGTGTTGTCGCTCTCGCAAGGATCGATCACCGGGCCACCGGAGGAGCGCTTCGGCGCCTCGCTCGCGCTGGTGCCCGACATGAGCGGGGACGGCGTGCCCGAGCTCGCGATCGGTGCGCCCGACGCGACGGTGGGGGAGCTGGGGCTGAAGTCGGGCGCGGTCTACGTCTACGAGAGCGGCGGGGGCGTGGCGGGCACGACCCTGGACGAGGAAGACGCCTGGGGAACAGTGCTCGGCACCGCCGATCAGGCCTACGCGCACCTCGGCGAGCGCGTGGTGGGGTGCGAGGACCTCGACGGTGACGGGCGGGGGGATCTGGTGGCCGCGGCCTGGTGGGAGTCCGAGGGCGCCGACCTGGCCGGCACTCTGCACGTCATCACGTCCACCGCCCTCGAGGAGGCCAGCCGCCAGGCCAACGTGACGGCGGTCGCCACGACCTGGCGGGGCCGCGCGGTCGGCGAGCGGCTGGGCCAGGCCATGTTGTGCATCGACCTCACCGCAGACGGTGTGCCGGAGTTGGTGGCCTCCGCGCCCTTCGCCAACGGCGAGAACGGCGACGGTGCGGGCATCGTCTACGCACTTGCCGCGCCCGACGTGCAGCTGGAGGGCCAGAACCCGGTGTTGCACAACTCCGCGCCGTTTCGGGTCGAAGGCGCGGAGTCGAACGCCTACTTCGGCTGGGATCTGGGGGTCGGGAACTTCGACGGATCCAGCGACAGCCAGTACGAGGTGGTGGTTGGGGCGCCGGGCGTGGAAGACGCCACGGGCGCGGTCTACCTCTACGAGGCCTCCGAGGTCCGAAGCGGCAATCCCGAGCCGAGCTTCGTCTTTCGCGGTGAGAACCCCTCGGACCGCTTCGGGACCGCGGTCGAGGTGGGCGA
>CAZSAT010000047.1:45995-49061 GCA_964604675.1 uncultured Enterobacterales bacterium | reverse complement strand
TCAACCCGAAGGGCAACGGGAGCTGAGGACCCTGATCGTCGCGGCGCACCATGGGAGGCAGGATAGGTCAGGCGCATGCACACCACGCGCTACGCCCTGAACCACCGCGTCCGCATCGTCTCCGCAGCGTCGCTCTTCGACGGCCACGACGCGGCCATCAACATCATGCGGCGGGTGCTGCAGGCCGGGGGCGCCGAGGTCATCCACCTCGGGCACAACCGCTCCGCAGGCGACGTGGTCCGCGCGGCCATCCAGGAGGACGCCCACGCCATCGCGCTGTCCAGCTACCAGGGCGGCCACAACGAGTACTTCCGCTACATGCGCCAGCTGCTCGACGACGCGGGCTGCCAGCACATCAAGATCTTCGGCGGCGGCGGCGGCGTGATCGTGCCCCGGGAGATCCGGGCGCTCGAGTCGGAAGGCATCGAGCGCATCTACTCCCCCGAGGACGGCCGGCGCCATGGGCTCACCGGCATCATCGACGATCTGCTGGAGCGGGTAGACGTCGACCTCGCCCAGCCCGACGCGACCCTGCTCGACCGGCTCGACGACGACGCGGCGCTGGCGCGCCTCATCACCCTCGCCGAAGCGTCCCTCGAAGACCCGAGCAAGCTCTCCCCCGCCCTCCGGGAGGCGCTCGCGGCGGCCCCTCCGGTTCCCGTGGTCGGCATCACCGGCACCGGCGGCGCGGGCAAGTCCAGCTTCACCGACGAGATCGTACGCCGGTTCCGCACGGACTACCCGCAGAAGCGCATCGCGGTGCTCTCGGTCGACCCCACGCGGCGGCGCACCGGCGGCGCGCTGCTCGGCGACCGGATCCGCATGAACGCCATCGACAGCGGTGTGTACATGCGCAGCCTGGCCACGCGGGACTCCCGGAGCGAGCTCTCGGGCGCCATCCGAGAGGCCATCTCCGCCAGCCGACTCGCCGGCTTCGACCTCATCATCGTGGAGACCAGCGGCATCGGGCAGGGCTCCAGCAGCATCACCGAAGTGTGCGATCTCTCGCTGTACGTGATGACCCCCGAGTACGGCGCCGCGAGCCAGCTGGAGAAGATCGACATGCTCGACTTCGCCGACCTGGTCGTGCTCAACAAGTTCGAGCGGCGCGGCGCCGAGGACGCCCTCCGCGACATCCGCAAGCAGGTGCGGCGGAACCGTGAGCTGTGGCAGGCGGACGACGAGGCGCTGCCGGTGTACGGCACCATCGCCGCCCAGTTCAACGACCCGGGCGTGAACGCCGCCTGGCTCGGGCTGCTCGAGCTGCTTCGGAAGCACACCGGCGACCCGTGGCCGAGCACGCTCACGCACCCGGGCACCAACGCCTCGCCGCCGCGGCGACGCATCATCGCGCCGGACCGCCAGGACTACCTGGGCCGGATCGCCACCGCGGTCCGCGACTACCACGGCTGGTCGGCGGTCCAGGCCGACCTCGCCACCCAGCGCGAACACCTGCTCGGCGCGGCCGAACAGGTCCCGGCCGCCGCGGAAGCCCTCGAGCAGAAGGCGAAGGCGATCGTGCTGGACCCGGTCTGCGAGAGCCTGCTGGCTGGCTGGGAAGCCACCATGGAGCGCTTCCGAGCCGACGAGTACGTCTACACCGTGCGCGGTCGGGAGATCCGGCAGCCGCTGAAGCGCGAGAGCCTGTCGCGCTTGATGGTCCCTCGCGTTGCGGTGCCACGCTTCCGCTCGGCGGGGGACCGGCTGGCCTGGGCGCTCCGCGAGAACCTCCCCGGCAGCTTCCCCTTCACCGCAGGCGTGTTCCCCCTCAAGCGCACCGGCGAAGACCCCAAGCGCATGTTCGCCGGGGAAGGCGGTCCCGCGCGCACCAACAAGCGCTTCCACTACCTCTGCGAAGGCGAGACGGCCCACCGGCTCTCCACGGCCTTCGACAGCGTCACCCTCTACGGCGAGGACCCCGACGAGCGTCCCGACATCTACGGCAAGATCGGCGAGTCGGGGGTGAGCGTTCCGCACCTCGACGACATGAAGATCCTCTACAGCGGCTTCGACCTCTGCGCGTCGACGACCAGCGTGTCGATGACCATCAACGGTCCGGCACCGATCCTGCTCGCGATGTTCCTCAACACCGCCATCGATCAGCGGGTCGCCGCGTTCGCCGAGGAGACCGGGCGCCCGCCCACAGCCGAAGAGGCCGCCGACCTCCGGGCCGACGCCCTGGAGCGCGTGCGCGGCACCGTGCAGGCCGACATCCTGAAGGAAGACCAGGCCCAGAACACCTGCATCTTCTCCACCGAGTTCGCCCTCCGCATGATGGGCGACATCCAGCAGTGGTTCATCGACCACGGCGTGCGCAACTTCTACTCGGTCTCGATCTCCGGCTACCACATCGCCGAAGCCGGAGCGAACCCCATCAGCCAGCTGGCCTTCACCCTGGCCAACGGCTTCACCTTCGTCGAGTACTACCTGGCCCGCGGCATGTCGGTCGACGCCTTCGCGCCCAGCCTGAGCTTCTTCTTCTCCAACGGCATGGATCCCGAGTACACGGTGCTCGGCCGGGTCGCCCGGCGGGTGTGGGCGGTGGTGTTGGACCGGCGCTACGGAGCCTCGAAGCGCGCCCAGAAGCTGAAGTACCACATCCAGACCTCCGGTCGTTCGCTGCACGCGCGCGAGATCCAGTTCAACGACATCCGCACCACCCTGCAGGCGCTGCTCGCCCTGCAGGACAACTGCCAGTCGCTGCACACCAACGCGTACGACGAGGCGGTGACCACCCCCACCGAAGAGTCCGTGCGGCGTGCCATGGCCATCCAGCTCATCCTGAACCGCGAGTTCGGGCTCTTGAAGAACGAGAACGCGCTCCAGGGCAGCTTCATCGTCGAAGAGCTCACGGACCTGGTCGAGGAGGCGGTGCTCGTGGAGTTCGAGCGCATCTCCAGCCGGGGCGGCGTGCTGGGGGCCATGGAGACCCAGTACCAGCGCGGCAAGATCCAGGAGGAGTCGCTCTACTACGAGCACCAGAAGCACTCCGGGGAGCTGCCGATCATCGGCATCAACACCTTCCAGGACCCCGCCACCCTGGGGGAGGACTGGGAGCCAAGCGAG
>CAZSAT010000047.1:42823-45985 GCA_964604675.1 uncultured Enterobacterales bacterium | reverse complement strand
AAGAATCCTGATGGGTCCAACCGCCTGGAACAACTGGGAGCCGAGCGAGCCCGAGCTCACGCGGGCCTCGCCCGACGAGAAGGATGCCCAGATCGGGGCCCTGCGCGCCTTCCAGCAGGCCCACGCCCAGCACACGGGCGCCGCGCTCGCCGAGCTCCAGCGCGCCGCGGTGGACGGCGACAACCTCTTCGCGGCCTTGATGGAGGCCGTGCAGGTGGCGAGCCTGGGCCAGATCACCCGGGCTCTGTACGCGGTCGGCGGCGAGTACCGGCGCAACCTCTGACCGCGCCCTTGGGTTCGGGGTACTCTTCTTCGAGACCACGCAGGATCCAATGGCGGAAGCAGGCGAGCGCTTCGGGCCGTTCGCGCTCAGCGAGCTGCTGATCGACGAAGGCGCCTTTCAGCACTGGCGGGCCACCCGCGACGACGGCACACGACGTGAGCCCACCCAGGTGGAGATCCGCCTCTCCGCGCGCCCGAGCGACGAGGTGGCACTGGCAGCCCTCCGCGCCGAGTACAACACCCTGCGCATCCTGAGCGACGCTCGCGTGGTGCGTCCCGTGAGCTTCTTCGCCCAGCAGGCGGCCATCGCCCTGGAATACCAGGAGTGCATCACCCTCGAGGAGCTCATCGAGGCCGCCCGCCAGCGCCTGGTCACCGTCGACCTCGCCACGGCCACCGACATCGGCCTGGAGCTCGCCCACGCCCTGCGCCACGTGCACAGCATCGTGCGCGCGTCCGAGCGCATCGTGCACGGCGCCCTCACCGCGAGGGACGTCTCGCTGTCGCGCGAAGGCGACGTGCTCATGGGCGGTGTGGGCCGCCCGCAGCGCCACCTCGCGGCGCCCTGGCGGCCCCCCGAGGACCTCACCGGCGGGTCGCGCACCGCCGCTACGGACGTCTGGCACCTGGGCGCCCTGATCACCCTGCTCGCCACCGCGTCGCGCAGCGTGACCAGCCTCGACCTCACCCCCCGCCTCCGCCTCGTCGCCCGGGAGTGTCCCCCCCTGGCCGACGTGCTGACCAGGTGCCTCGCCCAGGAGCCCAGCCACCGCTACCCCCACAGCGGCGAGCTGATCCGCGAGCTCTACGCGGTCTTCTCCGGGCTCGACGCGCCGAGCAGACGGCGGGATCTCGCCGCCGAGCTGCTCGCCGAGGAAGGCGAGCCGCCGCCGCCCGAGCCCGTGCAGCTCCCCCCGCCAGAACGCCCACCCCCCGCGGAGCCCGACGTGCAGCGCCACGCGGGCATCTGGACCCGCACGGGCGCCGAAGCCACCGACCCCGGCATCGGACTCCGCCAGGATCGGAGCGGCCGCCTGCGAGCCGCCGCCATCGACGAGGAACCCGACACCGATCCCGAGTCCCCGTTCCGCCGCTCCGACCTCCGCGTGGTCGAAGCCGAGCCGCAGTACGCCGCACGGCGCACCGACGACGACATCTGGGTCGACAACCCGCCCGACGTGCTCCCCGAGCTTCCCATCGCAAGGCGAAGCGAGCCGGCCGCCCGCAGCACCTTCACGGCGAGCCCGCGCACCGCAGCGTCCAGGGGCAACGAACCCCCCAACCCTTCGGGGCTGCCCGCCCACCGGGACGACACCGAGCTGGAGAGCGAACCCGGCACGCTCGCAGGCCTCCCCATCGCCCACTGGGTGGCTGCCATCACCATGACCGTCGTCATGACCGTCGTGATGCTCGTCATGCTCGAAGACGTGCTGTGAAGGCCGGATGAGCGTCGAGCGCATGCCGCTGCGCACGCCCACCCTGCCGCCGGCGACGCACACCAACACCTACCTGATCGGGCAGCGGGCGCTGGTGGTCGTCGACCCCGCCACCCCGCACCGCAAGGAACAAGCCAAGCTGGAGGCGCTGCTCGACGCCCGCCTGGCCGCGGGCGCACGCCTCCGCTGCCTCTTCCTCACGCACCACCACATGGACCACGTGGGGCACGTCGTCCGTCTCCGCAAGCGCTACGGCGTTCCCGTCGTCGGCCACGCGCTCACCCGGGAGCTGCTCGCGCCGACGATCCCGGTCGACGACCTGCTCGACGAGGGCGACCTCATCGAGCTCGACGACGGACCGTGGAAGGTGCTGCACACGCCCGGGCACGCCACCGGCCACCTCTGCCTGCTCAACGGCACGGGCGATCTGATCTGCGGCGACATGGTGGCCGGTGAAGGCACGATCGTGCTGGACCCTCCCCAGGGCGACCTCGGCCACTACCTGGCCTCCCTGTCGCGGCTGCGGGACCTGCAGCCCAGCTGCCTGCACCCGGCCCACGGCCCGGCCATTCCAGCCGCCGTGGAGAAGCTCCAGGAGTACATCGACCACCGCAACCTGCGCACCGGCCAGGTGCGGGCAGCGCTCGCGAAGCTCGGCAGCGCCAGGCCGCGTCAGCTGGTGCCGATCATCTACCCGGACCTCCACCTGCTGGCGCGCCCCATCGCCGCGCGTCAGATGCTCTGCCACCTCCAGTGGCTTGCCGGCCGCGGCGAGGTGTCCACCTTGCGGGGGCGCTTCAGCCTCGCGGAGACTCCATGAGCGACGACAAGAACACCTCCCAGGTCGAGGACACCCTCGACGACCTCGCACGCATGGCCTACGGCGTGGCGGGCAAGCTCCTCGGACCGAGGGCCACCAAGGGACGCGTCGACCCCGACAAGCCGGTGGTCTCCGACGAGGTCGACCAGGTGCTCGAGGACATCGGATCGAGCATGGGCAAGATCCTGAAGGCCGCTGGCGACGGCCTGCTCGGCGACCAGCCCGAGGCTCCGCCCGCCGAAGACGACGAGGGCTGGTCGCCCTTGGCCACCGGCGCCCGGCACTTCGCCAAGGGCCTGACCAAGCTGGGGAACGAGCTGGCGAGCCAGGCGCGCAAGGCCACCGCCTCGACCGAAGCGGGCGAGGCCAGGGACTGGCAGGAGCCGGACACCGACGAGATGCTGCGCGAGGAGTAGGCTCCTCCGCCAGCAGGCTCTGGGCCGCGTTCGCAAGGCCCGTCCCACGGGCCGCAGCGCGTGGGCGCGTCGCCGCCGGCAGGCCCCGGAGGGGGGAGCCCGCAAAGCGGGCGGGGGGAACCAGGCATGGGTTCCCCCCCAGTGGCAGCATCCGCAGGCTCTGGGCCGCGTTCGCAAGGCCCGTCCCACGGGCCGCAGCGCGTGGGCG
>CAZSAT010000047.1:0-42723 GCA_964604675.1 uncultured Enterobacterales bacterium | reverse complement strand
TGGGTTCCCCCCCAAGGGAAACAGCAGCAGGCTCTGTGGCGCGTTCGCAAGGCCCGTCCCACGGGCCGCAGCGAACTCGCCGCAGAGTCTGCTGTAAGAGCGCACGGCTGCTGCACGTCCCGCCGGCAGATTGAGGTCGCAGGTACCCAATCCCGGAGAAGCCGTGTCCCTCTTGTTCGTCAGCACCCTCCTCGCAGCCGAGACCCCGCAGCAGCAGGTCGCCGCCCCCGAGCGCAAGGTCATCTCGCAGGCCGCCACCGTGGAGGTGGTGTTCGTGATCGACACCACCGGGTCGATGAGCGGCCTGATCCAGGGCGCGAAGGACACCATCTGGACGGTGGTGAACGACTTCGCGATGCAGGAGCCGCAGCCGGAGATCCGGGTCGGCCTGGTCGCCTACCGGGATCGCGGCGACGAGTACATCACCCGGTCCTTGCCGCTCACCGGCGACCTGGACCACGTGTACGGCTGGCTGTACGACCTCAACGCCGACGGCGGCGGCGACACGCCGGAGTCCGTGGGCCGAGCGCTCTACAGCGCGGTCAACGACATGAGCTGGACCGGCAAGGGCCAGGGCCCCGTGTACCGCTCGGTCTTCGTGGTGGGCGATGCGCCGAACAAGGCCTACGCCGACGAGCTGTCCCCCAGGAAGATCGTGGGCCTGGCACGCGATCGCGGCATCTACGTCAACGCCATCCAGTGCGGCAACGCCGGCGCCACCACGACCGAGTTCGCCGCGATCGCGAGCCTCGGCAGCGGCGCGTTCCAGCAGGTGGCCCAGTCCGGAGGCGTGGCGACCCTGGTCAGCCCCATGGACGACGAGCTGGCGCGTCTCGAACGGGAGCTGGCCTCCACGGTGGTGGCCTACGGCGGCGAGGCCGACGAGGTGGTCGAGAAGCTGGAGAAGAGCGCCAGCAGCTCGGCGAGCGTGAAGGCCGCGCGCCTGTCGACCCTGTCCAAGCTGGGCGGGGTGGCAGTCACCGGTGACGGCGATCTCGTGACCGACTGGAAGGAGGGCAAGATCGACCTCGAAGACGAGGAAGCGATGCCCGAGGAGCTGGCGAGCCTGAGCGTGGCCGAGCGCAAGAGGACCCTGGAGAAGAACGCCGAGGACCGCGGCGAGCTGCAGGCCCAGATCGACGAGCTGGTCGCGGCGCGCGACGCGTGGGTCGAGGAGCAGCGTGAAGCCGCCCCGAGCGCGGCCCCGAGCTACGACCGCGAGGTGGTCGACTCGAGCATCGAAGCGCTGCGAAGCCTCGGGTACGTGTACTGAGGGCCGCAGCTACCGCCTGTGCCAGCCATCTACCACCCCTTGACGTCGAGGGGTGGGAGCGGGCGATAAGCCGCCGCATGCGGTTCTTCGTCACCGGTACCGACACGGGGGTCGGAAAGACCGTGGCCACCGCTGCGCTCGCCGCCGGCTGCGAGGGTCCCGTGGCGGCACTGAAGCCGCTGGCGAGCGGCGTGAAGCTCGGCACCCAGGGGGACGACGCCGAGCTCCTCGGCATCGCCACGGGCACCCCCGCCGAGGTGCACATGGCCTGGCGCCTGCCCCTGTCGCCGCACCGAGCGGCCCTGCACGCCGGCCAACACGCCAGGCTCGACGAGACGGTGGCCTGGATCCGCATGCGCGAACAGGCCACCACCTTCGTCGAGGGCGTGGGCGGCTGGCGGGTGCCCATCTCGACGCAGGGCGACGGGTTCTGGATCCAGGACCTCGCCCAGGCGCTCGGCTGGCCCGTGCTCGTGGTCGCCGCGAACCGGCTCGGGGTGCTGAACCACACCCTGCTCACCGTCGACGCGGTGCGGCGGGCCGGGCTGGACGTGGCCGCCGTGATCCTCAACCACGCCTGGCCAGCGGGTCCCGAGGACGGCCCGGCACGCATCCGCAACCGCGAGGACCTCGAGCTGTTGCTCGGGGACGTGCCGTTGTTGGAGCTCCACCGCGTGCCGATCCTGGACCGACGCTTCCTGCGCCGGGAAGGTGCGCCGCTGGTCAGCCGACTGAAGCCCTGAAGTCCCGGAACATCGACGGGTCGAAGCGCCCTGGGTCCAGGGCGAGCCGCTCCGCCGCTTGATCGGCGCTCAGGATCGCACCGTGCAGCCGGGCACCGGTGAGCCGGTCCCAGGCGACCGCGAGCGCGAGCAGCCGGCCCGACGGGCTGATCTCTTCGCCGACCAGGCGGTTCGGCGCACCCAGCCCATCGAAGCGTTCCCACTGTTCGATCAGGGCGCGCCACACGGGCTGCGCCGGTCCCGTGGTCTGGATGCACGCGCTCCCGCCCACAGCCAAGGGCGCCAAGGTCGGGTGTTCCGAGACGAGCACCGCCGCCGCCATGGCTGTGGCCGCGGCCGCTTCGTCCAGGCCGCAGGCGTTCGCGGCACGCTCGACGATGGCGGCCACGGCGCCGCCGCGGTCACCGGCGTCCACGCCGAACCGCGCACTGTCCGCACCCCGCCCGTCCAGCAGCTGCCGGGTCAAGGTGCTGCCCACGAGGGAAGCGTACACCTGGAGCGATGAGCGGCCGGTGGCTCCGGCTTCCGTCGCCCCGACCACCGCCACGACGCCGACCGGCTCCAGCGGAGAGCCCGGCGCGACCTGCGCGAGGATCGGTGTGGCCAGCACGGCGCCCGCGGGGCTACCGAACCAGAGCGCCTCGGGCGCTGGCAGCGTGGCCGACGTCGCGCCCGCCCCGAGGGCGCCGAGGTCCAGGCCGACGAGCCCGGCGCCGGTGCGGGCCGCCTCGCACCAGCTCCCGTCGGCCTGCCGAAAGCCGACCACCGCCGAGTGGGCATCGAACTCGTGGCAGCTTGCATCCACCAGCGTGCTGTAGAGGGCATCGAGCTCGCCGGGCTCCGAGACCTGGGAGGCATGCTCCACCAGCTTGAGCCCCAGGCGAAGCCGCACCGTCTCCCGCTCCAGCCGCACACGCTCCGCGGCGCGGATGATCGCCGCGTAGACCTCCCGGAGCTTGAAGGGCTTCATGATGTAGTCCTGGGCGCCGTCCTTCATGGCGCGGATCGCCGAGTCGATCGTGCCGTAGCCGGTCATCAGGATGGTGCCGACCGGGTAGCCACGGCCGCGGATGCTGCTCAACAGGTCGAGCCCGCCCATGCGGGGCATCTTCATGTCGGTGAGCACCAGATCGATGCCGCCATCCTCGAGGATCGCGAGCGCCGCGGCGCCGTCCTGGGCGGTCTCGACGCGGTGGCCGCGCGCCCGGAGGTACTCCCGAAGGAGCTCTACGATGGGCGCCTCATCGTCGACGACGAGGATGTTGACAGGCGGTTCCGACGACACACAAGGAGGATACCGCGGTGGTATCGTGCTGGCACGGGAGCACGATGGCCCGCAAGCAGCGGCACGACAAGGCACTGGACAACGAGCTCGACAACCTCGAGTCGGCGATGAATCGTCTGAAGGTGGTCTACGACAAGTACTTCATGGGCATCGAGCGCTTCGAGCCGATGAAGGACCGCGACGCGATCCGCAACACGATCCGCGAGCTCATCCGCGAGAAGACCGTGCAGAGCTCGGCGCAACGCTTCCGGTTCCAGTCCCTCCGCGCCCGCTGGACCAGCCTCGACAACTACCTCACCCGCAACCTGGTGATGATCGAGCGCGGCACCCACCCCAAGATGAAGTTCCGCGCCAACCTCGCCGAGCGCCGCAGGGGCGTTCCGGCCGACGTCGCCGCGGCGGCCGCCGCGGTCCGCCAGGATCGCGCCGAGCGCCACTCGCGCGAAGACCAGGCGATGCGGAAGATCTACGACCGCTACGTCGAAGCGCGCTCCAAGTGCGGCCAGAACACCAACATCGGCTACGACGCGGTGGCCGAGACCCTGAAGAAGCAGGTGCGTGTCATCAAGGGTCGCTACCAGTGCGACTCCGTGAAGTTCCGCGTTACCGTCGAGGACGGAAAGGCCAAGCTCAAGGCCATCCCGGTTCGGTAGCCATCAGCCTCCTGCTCGCAAGCGCCCTGCTCTCCGCACCCGCCGAAGCCGCGGGCGGCGGCTGGTTGATGGTGGTCCCCTTCGGCGTGGGCCAGTTCGCCCACGACAAGAAGCGGCGCGGCACGGTCTACGCCATCACCGAGGCCACCCTCGCCGGACTGGCCACCTTCAGCTACGTCAACATGGTGAGCCTGGCGGCCGACGGCAAGGTCGACGAAGAGCTGCGCTGGCGCATGGTCTCCGCGGTGTCCACCGCGGGGTTCGCGGGCGTCTACACCGCCCAGGTCATCGATGGGGCCCGCCTCTGGCAGCTCGACGCCGAGGGTCACGAGGGCCTGGCACTCGAGCTCACGCTGCCGCCTCCCACCGCCAGCGCGTGGTTGCCGGCCGACCCCGCCGTGGCGCGCTTCGTGGCCATTCCCGGCGCATGATTCCGAGCCGCGAGGTCCGCGGGCTCGAGCCCTTCGTCCGGCTGTCCGACGAAGACTTCGCGAGCGGTCTGGCGGCCTTCGCACCCACGGAGCTGCCCGCCGACGAGACCTTGTTGGTCGAAGGCGAGCAGGACAGCTCGATGCTGTACGTGGTGGGCGGCCGGCTGCGGGTGACCGTGGGCGACCCGCCCGTCGAGCTCGGCACGATCGGCGTGGGCGAGCTGGTGGGTGAGATGGCCATGCTCGGTCGCGACGAGCCCCGGGCGGCCACCGTCACCACCTTGGAGCCGAGCCGCCTGTTGGTGCTCGAGCCGCGTGGCCTGCGCTGGCTCCGCGCCCAGGGCCACCCCCTGGTCTCCCTGCTGGAACGCATGGCGCTCGGCGCGCTCTGCGCCCGGCTCCGGGACACCGACCAGCGCATCGGACAGGCGGCTACGGGCGGCGGGCTCCCCGAGCCGGCCGCTCCCGGACTGCTCGGCCGCCTGGTCAAGGCGCTGGGCGGCCAGCTGGGCGGTCCCCCTCGGCCCGAGCCCCGAGCCGACGACGGCCTGCGCGCCACCCGCGCCTTCGGCCGCCTCGACGACCCCACGCTCCAGGCCCTGGCCAACCGCGTCGAGCTGGTCGGTGCTCGAACGGGCACCCGCCTGCTCGAGGAAGGTGAGCGCGGTGAGGATGCCTGGATCGTGGTCAGCGGCGAGGTGGCGGTGTACCGCTCGGCCATCGCGGGCCACGAGCAGCTCGCTCTGCTGCACGCGGGCACCCTCTTCGGCCACGTCAGCCTGATCGACGGTCAGGCACGCTCGGCCACGTGCGTGACCACCCAGCCGAGCTGGCTGATCCGCGTGAGCCGCCAGGTGTTCCGCGAGCTGGCGCTCGGGGCCGACGACAGCCCCGGCAACTTCCGGCTGGCGCTCACCGACGCGCTGGGCAGCCAGCTGCGCCTGGCGAACGGTCACCTGGCGAGGCTGGCGCTGGCAGACGCGGCCGCGAGCGTGCTCGCGAGCGGCTGACCGCGACCTGGAGGTGGATCTACGCCTTGAGGCGGGCCTGGGCGAGATCCGCCTTGCGGTTGGCGTTGGCCGCTTCAGCCGAGCCACCGTCCACGCTGGCCAGGGTGCTCTCCGCGGCGTCGAGCTCCTGCTGGGCGGCCGACCTGTCGACGGCCGTCGGGTCCTCGCAGAGCTCGGTGAGCACCGTCACCCGGTCCGGGCCGGCCTCGACGAAGCCGCGTCCCACCACGAACCGGGTGGTTCCGCCGCTGACCTCGGTGATCTCGATCACGCCAGGCCGCACGACCGACAGGAAGGGCGTGTGCTCGGGCAGCACCCCGAACTCCCCATGGAAGCCCGGCGCGTTCACCTCGGTCGCCTCGCCCGTGTAGGCGATGCGTCCGGCGGTCACGATCTCGACGTGGATGCTCATCTCAGTCCTCCGCGGCGATCTTCTTGGCCTTCTCGATGGCCTCTTCGATCGTGCCGACCATGTAGAAGGCCTGCTCCGGCAGGTTGTCGTGCTTGCCGTCCAGGACCTCGCGGAAGCTCCGGATGGTGTCGTCCTTCTTCACGTAGACGCCCTGCATGCCGGTGAACTGCTCAGCGACGTGGAAGGGCTGCGAGAGGAACTTCTGGATCTTGCGAGCGCGCTCGACGACCATCTTGTCCTCGTCGGACAGCTCGTCCATGCCGAGGATGGCGATGATGTCCTGCAGATCCTTGTAGCGCTGCAGGATCTCCTGAACCTCGCGGGCGGTGTCGTAGTGGCTCTCGCCCACGACCTCGGGAGCGAGGATGCGGCTGTTGGAGTCCAGCGGGTCCACGGCCGGGTAGATGCCCAGCTCGGAGATCTTCCGGTTGAGCACCGTGGTCGCATCGAGGTGGGCGAAGGTGGTGGCCGGCGCCGGGTCGGTGAGGTCGTCGGCAGGGACGTAGACGGCCTGGACCGAGGTGATCGATCCCTTGGTCGTGGTCGTGATGCGCTCCTGCATCATGCCCATCTCGGTGCCGAGCGTGGGCTGGTAGCCGACCGCGGAAGGCATGCGACCGAGGAGCGCAGACACCTCGGAGCCGGCCTGCGTGAAGCGGAAGATGTTGTCGATGAAGAGCAGCACGTCCTGGCCCTCCTCATCCCGGAAGTGCTCGGCGACCGTGAGGGCGGAGAGCGCGACGCGGGCGCGCGCTCCGGGAGGCTCGTTCATCTGGCCGTAGACCAGGGCCACGCGGCTGTCCTCGGCCTTGACGATGGGGAGGCCGTTGGCGCCGGTCTTCAGGTGACCGTGCTCGTCCTGCTCGGCCGCGATGACGCCCGACTCCATCATCTCGAACCAGAGGTCGTTGCCCTCACGGGTGCGCTCGCCGACGCCGCCGAAGACGGAGAAGCCACCGTGCGCCTTGCCGACGTTGTTGATGAGCTCCATGATGAGCACGGTCTTACCGACGCCGGCGCCGCCGAACAGGCCGATCTTGCCGCCGCGCACGTACGGGGCCAGCAGGTCGACGACCTTGATGCCGGTCTCGAACATCTCGACCTGCACCGCCTGGTCCGTGAAGGACGGCGGGGCGCGGTGGATGGGCGCGGTGGCCTCGTTGCCGATCGGGCCCATCGCGTCGACGGGCTCACCGACGACGTTCATGATGCGACCGAGGGTCTTGCGACCGACCGGCATGGCGATCGGGCCGCCGGTGTCCTTCACCGCGTCACCGCGGCGGAGGCCGTCGGTGGTGTCCATCGCGATGGTCCGCACGGTGTTCTCGCCGAGGTGCTGCGCGACCTCGAGCACGAGGTTGTCCTCGCGGTCGTCGATGCTCTTGTTGGTGAGCTTCAACGCGGTGAGGATGTCGGGCAGCTTGCCGGGGGGGAACTCCACGTCGATGACGGGACCCATGATCTGCTTGATGCTTCCGGTGGCTTCCATGTCGGTCTCCCGAGAGATGCTGGCTAGACGGCGGCTGCGCCGCTGACGATTTCGATGAGTTCCTTGGTGATCGCTGCCTGGCGAGCGCGGTTGTACTGCAGGCTGAGGGCGTCGATGAGATCGCCCGCGTTCCGCGTCGCGCTGTCCATGGCAGTCATCCGGGAGGCATGCTCGCCGGCCTCGGTCTCGAGGAATCCCTGGAACAGGATGGTCTGGAGGTAGAGGGGAAGCAGGGTGTCGAGCACCTGCTCGGCACCCGGCTCGTAGGCGTACTCCACCTCGTCGCCGGTGGGCTCGGTGCCCTCGACGCTCAGGGGCAGGATGCGCTTGAAGGTGGGCTCCTGGGTCATCACCGACTTGAAGTCGTTGAAGGCCAGGTAGACCTCGTGCACCTCGCCCGCCTCGAACTCGGCGGTCAGCGCGGTGGCGAGGGCGGCGGCCAGCTCCTCGTAGGTGGCGGGGTCGAGGTCGCGGTGCGCCTCCACGACCTCGTAGCCACGCTTGGGGAAGTAGCCGGCGGCCTTCTTGCCGTAGGTGCGGAGGGTGAGGTCCGCGCCGTCCTTCTGCTTGCCGGCCAGGAAGCGGTGGGCCTCCCGGAAGAGCGCGTTGTTGAAGGAGCCGCAGAGGCCGCGGTCGCTACCGAAGACCACCACGTGGACCTTCTGGACCTCCTCGTGGCTCGTGAGCAGCGGCTGGTCCACGTCGTCGCCGGCGGCGGCCGCCACGCGTCCGAGCACCCGGCCCAGCGCCTGCTGGTAGGGCTTGGCGGCGTGGGCACGCTCGGTCGCGCGGCGCAGCTTGGCGCCCGCGACGAGCTTCATCGCGCGCGTGGTCTTCTGCGTGTTCTTGACGGAGCCGATGCGGCGCTTCAAGTCGCGGAGGCTGGCCATGTCGTGTCCTTGTCGAAGGGCGGAGGGGCGCGGAGGCTCAGGCTGCGTAGCCATCCTTGAAGGCCTTGATGGCCGCGAGCACCCGACCCTTCAGGTCGTTCTTCTTGAAGGTGGCCTTCTCGAAGATCTCGGCGAGCAGCTCCTTCTCGTTGGCCTCGAAGTGCCCGGAGAGCGCCACGATGAAGGGCGGCACGTCCTTGGTGTCCAGGCTGTCGCAGTAGCCCTCGGTGCCCGCGAGGATGTGCACGATCTGCATCTGCACGGACACCGGCTGGTACTGACCCTGCTTGAGGATCTCGACCAGGCGGGCGCCTCGGGTGAGCTGCCGCTGGGTGGCGGCGTCGAGATCGGAGCCGAACTGCGCGAAGGCGGCCAGCTCGCGGTACTGCGCGAGGTCCAGACGGAGCGTACCGGCGACCTGCTTCATGGCGGGGATCTGGGCGGAACCACCGACGCGGGAGACCGAGATGCCGACGTTGACCGCCGGGCGGACGCCCTGGTTGAAGAGGTCGGTCTCCAGGAAGATCTGACCGTCGGTGATGGAGATGACGTTGGTCGGGATGTACGCCGACACGTCGCCCGCCTGGGTCTCGATGATCGGCAGGGCCGTCAGCGAGCCGCCGCCCTCGGCGTCGCTCATCTTGGCGGCGCGCTCCAACAGCCGGCTGTGGAGGTAGAAGACGTCGCCCGGGAAGGCTTCACGACCCGGCGGCCGCCGGAGCAGCAGCGACACCTGGCGGTAGGCGTTGGCCTGCTTGGACAGGTCGTCGTACACACAGAGGGCGTGCATGCCGTTGTCGCGGAAGTACTCGCCGATGGTCGCGCCGGTGTAGGGCGCGATGAACTGCATCGGGGCGGCGGCGGCGGCGGGGGCGCACACCACGCAGGTGTACTCCATCGCGCCTTCCGCCTTCAGCTTCTCGACCACCTGGGCGACCGTGGACTGCTTCTGGCCGATGGCGACGTAGATGCAGAACATCTTCCGCTTCTCGTCGTTCTTGAAGTCGCGCTGGTTGATGATGCAGTCGATCGCCACCGCGGTCTTGCCGGTCTGGCGGTCGCCGATGATCAGCTCGCGCTGGCCGCGGCCGATCGGGATCATCGAGTCGATCGCCTTCAGGCCGGTCTGCACGGGCTCGTGCACCGACTTGCGGACCACGATGCCGGGCGCCTTGAGCTCGACCGGGCGGAGGTCCTCACGCGGGATGGGCGGGCCACCGTCGATGGCGTTGCACAGGGGGTCCACCACGCGGCCCATGAGGTGCGGGCCGACCGGGACCGAGAAGATCTCGCCCGTGCGCTTGACCGTGTCGCCCTCCCGGATGCCGCGGTCGTCGCCGAAGATGGCGGCGCCGACGTTGTCTTCCTCGAGGTTGAGCACCAGGCCGCGGAGGCCGCCGGGGAACTCGAGGAGCTCACCCATCATGGCGTTCTGGAGGCCGTGGATGCGGGCGATGCCGTCGCCGACGCTCAGGATCGTGCCGGTCTCGGCGACCTCGACCTTGGCGTCGTAGTTCTTGATCTGTGCTTTGAGGATCTGGGAGATCTCGTCTGCGCGGATGTCCATCTGGGAGCTCCGGGTGGGATCTGGAAGAGGAAGAGGGGTTCAGGCCTGGGCGGGGTCGGAGAGCTTCTGGTTCAGGAGCTTCTGCTTGATGTCGGCCAGGCGGTGACGGAGGGAGGCGTCGTAGACCGTGCCGCCGACGCGGATGACGAGCCCACCGATGAGCTCGGGGTCGACCTCGGTGGAGAGCACCACCTGCTTCTTGGTGCTGGCGGTGAGCACCGCGGCCACGTCGGCCTCGAGCGCCTGGGAGATGGGCTCTGCGGTGGTGACCGTGGCGCGGATGCGGCCGGCGGCTTCGTCGGCGAGCTCGGCCACCTGGCTGGTGATCTCGGGGACCAGCTCGAAGCGACCGTTGTGCAGCACCAGCTTCAGGGTGTTGGCCACCATGGGGTGGAGCTGGGCCCGCTCGAGCACGGTGGCGAGCACGCCGGCACGGTCGCTGGGGTCCAGGCCGGGGTGGCACAGCACGTCGAAGAGCTGGTGGTCGTTGAGCGCGAGGACCTGACCGAAGCGGTCGAGGTCGGTGGCGATGGCGTCGAGCGCGCCGCTCTCCTGGCCCAGCTCGAGCAGGGCCTTGGCATAGCGACGGGCGACGGCAGCTGCCTCAGCCATGACCGTTCATCTCCTTGACCGTGCCCAGCAGATCCTGGGCGAGGCGGTCCTGGTCGGCTGCAGAGACCGACCCCTTCAGCTGGTTCTCGGCGAGCTTCACCGCGAGCTCCACAGCCTCGTGCTGCAGGGCCCGCTTGGCGGCGTTGGTCTCGTCGCGGATGGTCTTCTCGGCGGTGGACTTGATGCGGGCCACGTCCTCGTCGGTCTTGGTGGCGATGGCCGCCGCCTCCGCCTCGGCATCCGCAGCCGCCTGGGCGCGCATACTGTCGAGCGTGGACCCGAAGTGCTGCAGACGCGCGTCGAGCTCGTCGAAGCGATCCTGCGCTTCCTTCCGGAGCCTGTTGGACTCCTCGAGGTGGGCGGCCACGGTGGCGCTTCGGTTCTTGAGCGCCGTCATGACGGGCCCCTTCGCGAAGTACGCGATGATGCCCAGCAGGAAGCAGAGGTTCAGCAGGTGCCAACCCATCTCGACGACGGGCATGTCGCCACCCGCGAAGGCGAGGGACGGGAAGAGCAGCAGGGCGGTGGTCGCAGCGCGGCGCATGGGCGGCCCCTACTTGGCCGGAGCGGCGCCCGCGGCGCGGCCCAGGACGGTGGAGGTGATGTCGGTCGCGAGTGCCGCCGACACGGTCTTCATCTCGATGGCCGCGGCGGCCTGCTCGGTGGCGATGACCACGAGGGCCTTCTCGATCTCGGTGTCGGCGTGACCGCGAGCGACACCGATCGCGGCATCGCGAGCGCCGATCGCTTCGGCGCGGCGTGAAGCGCGCAGGGCGGTCATCTCCTCGCGCGCCGTCTTCATGCGGCCTTCGTACTCGTCGAGCTTGGCGGCGGCTTCCTTCTGGAGCTGCACCGCGGTCTCGCGCGTGCCAACGGTCGCGTCGTCGCGCTCCTGCAGGTACTCGGCCATCGGCTTGAAGACGAGCTTGGACAGGACGGCCATCGTCACGAGGAACGGGATGGCCTGGAGCACGATGAGCAGCGGATCCGGGAAGATGGACATCCGGGGCTCCCGTATGCGTTTCCGGTCGGGTGACCGGGGGGGCGCGCCGTTTAATGCGGGAGCCCACTTCCAGCAACGCCGATCGCCCCGGTACCGGCCGCTCAGATCTCGAGCTGCAGGCGCAGCCCGGCCTCACCGTAGGTCAGCGTGGAGACCGTGATCGTATCGCTGGTCAACGCTCGAGCGCGGTGCCCCACCAGGTGGTACCGGAGGCCGAGCGTGAGGCCTCCGGCGAAGCGGTAGTCGCCGCCCACGCCGGCTCGCAGGCCCACCCCGCCGATGCGCGCCCGAAGGTCCGCGCTGTCGGCGGCCGCGTCCTGCGTCTCGCTCTCGGCGTAGAGGTCGGAGACCTCGACCGCCGTCGGGATCACGCCGTAGATGCCGCCGCCCAGCCAGGCCACGGGGCCGTGCTCCTCCACCCCGAGGTAGCGCTGCACGTCGAGGCCCGGTCGGAAGGCACCGACGGCCTGCCGCGCGGTGCCGCCATCACCCCGCGACGCCGTGGCGATGCGCGCCAGTCCGAAGCTGCCGAGCAGCGCGGTCCGTTCCGTGCGCCCCCCGCCATAGGCCGTGAGGGGTGGCCGGAGCACGCCGTCGAACTCGCCGACCAGCACGTCGCTGTCCCGGTCCTCGGTGACCCACAACAGATCGCCGCGACCGTAGGGCACCAGATCGAGACCGAGCAGGGCGAAGAGCACGGCGGGAGTATGCCAGGGCCCGGGCGGCCACCGCAGGCCAGCGATACGTCGGGGGTCGATGGCACGCTCTCGCGCCAGGACCGCGGCCCTCTTCGCAGGCCCTCTGCTGGCCGCGGCGGTCGCCCTCGCGCCCACCCCGGAGGGCCTGACCATGGCCGGCCAGCGCGGCCTGGCCATCCTGGTGCTCTGCGTGGCCTGGTGGCTGTTCACTCCGGTCGCGCTGGCGGTCACCTCCCTGCTCGGCCTGGCACTCCTCCCCTTGCTGGGCGTGCTGCCGCCCGGCGAGGCCATGGCGCTCTTCGGCAACCAGGCGGTGTTCTTCGTGGTGGGGGTCTTCATCCTCGCGGCGGCGATGCTCAGGTCCGGGCTCTCCAGCCGCCTGGCGCTCGTGGTCCTGCGGCGCGCTGCACGGAGCGAGGACGCGCTCGCAGCGGGCGTGCTGGCGCTCTCGTTCGGCCTCTGCGCGGTCATGGTCAGCCATGCGGTCGCCGCGCTGCTGTTGCCCATCGTGCTGGAGATCATCCGGGCGCTCGACCTCAAGTGGAACAGCCCGGCGGCCCGGCGCCTGCTGCTCTCGATGGCGTGGGGCACCATCCTGGGCTCGAACCTCACGCTGTTCTCGTCGGCGCGGGCGTCGCTCGCGCTCAACATCTACGGCCTGCACGACGGCGAGGGCTCGATCGGCTTCCTCGAGTTCACCGCCGCCACCTCCGGCCTCTGCGTGCTGCTGGCCATCACGGCGTTCCTGCTGCTGCGCCGTGCGCTGCCCCCCGAAGGCCTGGAGATCGAGCCGGTCGTGGCCGAGCTCGACGGTCGGGTCCGCGGCCTGGGGCCCATCGGGGCCGCCGAGGGCAAGGTCATGCTGGTGCTGTTCGCGATGATCGCCGGGCTGGTCACCCTGGGCGGCACCTACGGGCTCGGCACGGTCGCGCTCTTCTTCTCCGTGATGCTCTTCGCGGTCGGCGCGCTGGAGTGGGACGAGGCGCAGCGCGACGTGAACTGGGGGGTGGTGCTGTTGTACGGCGGCGCCATCGCCATCGGGGCTGGGCTCGACCGCTCGGGGGCGATGTCCTGGGCCATCCACCAGGTCCTGCCGGGTGCTGGCATGCCCCCGCTCTTCAACCTCTTCGCGATCATCGTGATCGGCATGGCGCTGACCGAGTTCGTGTCCAACGCGGCCGTCATCGCGCTGCTGCTGCCAGCGCTCCTGAGCGCCGCCCCGGACATGGGGCTGGACCCGCGCGCGCTCACGCTGGTGCTGTCGGTCGCCACGGGCCTCGCGTTCGTGATGCCCACCTCGACCCCCGCGATGGCGATGGTGTTCGGCACCGGCATGGTCACCACCCGGGGAGGCTCGGTCCATGGGATCCTCCTCCTGGTCGCTGCGGCCCCCCTCTTCTGGCTGTTCGCGGCCTTCGTGTGGCCGATGCTCGGCTGGACCGTGGTGACCCCATGAGCAAGCGCTGTCTGTTGGTGCTCTCGACCTTCCGGTACGCCGACGAGGCGGTCGCGTGCGCGCTCGACCGGTCGGAAGGCCGCCTCGACGTGCTGTACGTGCTCGGGCACGCCACGGTCGACACCGTCACCCACAACGTGTCGAGCGAAGGCTTCCTCGGCACGGCGCCGCGAGCCGAGGTGGAGAACGCCCTCGAGACCGCCCACCGCGACGTGATGCTCGAACGGCTCGACACCGTGGCCGCGGAGGCGGCCGTGCGTGGGATCACGGTGGAGGTCGAGCAAGCGCAGGGCCGCTTCTACGACCTCGTGGAGGCCCGCGCCGACGCCTTCGACTCGGTGGTGCTCGTCCGTCCACCGCGCCCGTTCTGGCAGCGGTTCTTCGGCAGCAAGACCGCCAAGCTGGCCGAACGGCTCCGCGCACGGGGGCTCGACGTCACCCTGGTCGAGGCCTGAGGTGGAGCTCCGGCGCTGCCCCTGCCGGTCCGGGCGACGCTACCAGCGCTGCTGCCAACGCTTCCACGCCGGCGCGCCCGCCCCGACCCCCGAGCACCTCATGCGCTCGCGCTTCTCGGCCTATGCGCTCGGCCTGGTGGACTACATCCTCGCCACCACCCACCCCGACGGTCCCCACTTCAAGCACGACGCCGCCGCGTGGTCGGCCGAGGTCCAGGCCTTCTCGGCGGGCACCCGCTTCCGGAGCCTGGACATCCTGGACACGGGCTCCGACGGCGACACCGGCTTCGTCGACTTCCGAGCTGGTCTGGAGCAGGGCGGCCGCGACGCGAGCTTCCGGGAACGAAGCACCTTCGAGCTGCGTGAGGGCCGCTGGCTCTACCGCGACGGGGCTCCGCGCTCAGCCTAGCAGGCTGCTGAAAAAGTCGGACCGAGCATGCGCCGGCCAGCTTCGTCGCTGTTGTCGAGTCGGGCGCTCGCCGAAGGCGAACGCACGACGTCGCCGCCGAGGGCGCGTGCCGAGGCACGCAACCGAGGCGGGGCGGCGACAGCGGCGGAGGGGGCCAAGCAGGCGACGGGAGGGTTTTTCATCATCCTGCTAGGTCACGCCCTGCGAGCCAGTCCGCGTAGGGCGACTCCGGCTGCCCGGCCAGCTCCAGGGCGTGCTGCACGGCTTCCTCCAACGCCGCAAACCAGTGGTCACGGCTGCGGGCGAAGACCTTGTCCCGGCCGAGCTCGTCCAGCGTTCCCACCTCGTCGAGGTAGCGGTGCGCGCTGGACGTGAGCCCAACGATCATCAGGTGGCGTCCCTCTGCGCTCAGCTGACGCGAGGCGGCCACCAGCACGTCGGAGATCGTGACGTCCAGGTGCCGCGCGCGCTTCAGCCGCAGGACCAGCACGGTTGCCCGGGTGGCCATCACCTCGTCCAGGGCAGCCTGCAGCTCGCCGGCCGCGCCGAAGAACAGGGAACCCTGCACGTTGAGCACGTGCACGTGCGCGCAGTACTGCACGGCGTCGCTCACGAAAGAGCCGTCCTCGATCCGCCGTCCTCGTGGCGAGACCTCACGGAGACGCCCGGAGCCGTCGACCACGAGGTCGCGGAAGCGCACGAGCCGCGCCTGACGGAGGTAGCTGACCAGGGAGATCCCGACACCCAGGTAGATGGCCTGATCGAGGTGGAGCGTCATGCAGCCGGCGACGGTGACCACGAACGACAGCTTGTCGGCCAGGTGGGAGCGCATCACGCGCCGAATGTGGTCGGTGTGCACCAGCCCGACGGCCACCACCAGCAGGAGCCCCGCGAGGCTGGCGATGGGCGTGAAGTTGAGCAGCGGGCCCGCGAGCACCACGCCGCCCATCACCACGACGGCCGCCATCATCCCGCTGGCACGCGTGGCGGCCCCCTCCCGCTCGTTGAGCGCAGACCGGGAGAGCGACCCGGTGACGGGGTAGGCGCCGAGGAAGGCAGCCGAGAGGTTGGCGACCCCTTCGCCCAGGAACTCGGAGGACAGGGCCAGCCGTTGACCGCTCCGCGAAGCGATGTCGCGCGCCACGGAGCTGGACTCGACCATCGACAACACCGCCACGGCGACCGCGGTGGGCAGGAGCACCTGCACGAGCGAGAGGTCCGGCAAGGTCAGCGCGGGCAGCCCGCCCTCGATGACGCTCACATCGGCGATCGTGGTCAGCCCACGCTCGTCGAGGCCCAGGACCATGGTCAGCGCGATGGCCCCCGCCATGGCCAGGATGGCGCCCGGCAGCCGCCTGTTCAGCTTCCGCAACACGACGATGACCACCGCCGTGCCCAGGGCCACGCCGATGCTCAGCAGGTCCGCGTCGCCCAGGCCGCCGACCCAGGTGAGGAGCTTCTGGTCGACCCGCCCCGTGCCGCCCACCGTTCCGGTGACGTTGTGCAGCTGCCCGAGCCCGATGAGCAGGCCCGCGCCCGTGATGTACCCGAGCACCACCGGCGCCGAGATCCAGTCGACGAGGGCCCCGAGGCGGAGCCCGCCTGCGGTCACCTGGATCACGCCCACCATCAGCGCGAGGGTCACCGCCATGGTCGCGGGGTCGAGGTCGGCGTGGATGGCCACGGCCGAGCCGACCAGGAGCGACACCGCGTTGGTCGGTCCGGCGACGACGTGGCGCGAGCTGCGCAGCAAGCTGGCCAACAGGGCCGGGAGGGTGGCGGCGTAGAGCCCCATCGCCGGCGGAATGCCCGCGATCAGCGCGTAGGCCACGCCTTGCGGAACCGCGAGGAAGGCCACCGCGAGACCGGCCGGCAGGTCGCGCGCGAGCTCGCGCCGCCCGTAGCCCGCCAGGTCCCTGAAGGAAGAGAAGCCGCTCACCGCACCTGCCTACACCAGGCGGGCGAAGGGGTCCAACCCGCTCAAGGCTCGTAGGCCTGCGTCACGCCCTCGATCTCGACCGCCACCTCGTAGAGCTCGGAGCCGCCACCGCCCCAGCCGCCATCGTTCCGGTCCATCACGTAGAGCACGTCCTCTTCCCAGTCCCCCACGCCGTTGCCCCAGTGCATGTTCGGGATCCAGCTCGACGGGAGGTCGACCATGAAGGCCCCCACCCCACCCTCGGGCGCGATCTTGAAGATGTAGCCGTACACGTACTCGGTGACGTACACGTTGCCGCAGCGGTCCACGTTCAGGCCGTCGAGCCCGCCGTGGCTGCCGTAGCCGCTGGGCTTGGCGGCGCAGCTCATGCCCGTCGGACCTTCCTGGCACACGCCCACGTAGGGAGAGACCGAGCTCTCCACCTGGCACACGGTGTGCTCTTCCGCACCGTCACAGGCCGCCGCCCGAAGAGCGACCTCGTCGTCGAAGGTGCCGCACACGAGCGCGTCGTCCCAGGTCTCCAGGCACTCCCCCCCGTCGCACGCGTCGCCCGCGGCCAGGCCCGAACAGGCCTCGAGCTCCTCAGCCGGCACCGAGCCGCAGCTCAGCACCGGGGCCACCGGAGGACCGCCCTCCACGCAGAGGCTGTGGACCGTCTCACCGAGGAGCTCGTGGCTGCAGGCATCACCGGCCGCCAGCCCCTTGCAGGCTGCCGAGCTGTCCACGAGCTCGCAGGCCAGCTGGTCGCCGATCTCGGCGCACGTGCCGATGCCGCCGGACGCCGAGTAGCAGCCGTCCCCGGTGGTCGAGCCGTGGCAGGGATCCGAGAGCGCCCCCCAATAGGTGGACGACTCGGGCGTGTAGCCGAAGAGGTAGGGCTCGCCGAAGCCGTCGCCTTCCCGGTCCACCGCATGGATCGAGCCGTCGCCGAAGCTCCCCCAGTACAGGGTCTGCTCGTCCGGACCGAAGGCCACCCCGTTGGGCGCGGTCATCCCGGTGGCCAGCACCTCGGACTCGCCCGTGTCCATGTGCACGCGGTGCACGCGGCCGCCGGAGTGCTCGGCCACGTAGACCCAGCCGTCGGCGTCGACATCGACGCCATTGGGGTAGGCGAGGCCGCCCAGCAGGCTCTCCGAGCCCCCGTTCTCCAGCGAGATGCGCACCACCGACCCGCCGCTCACGCTGGCGTACACCGCGTCGGTGCCTGTGGGCAGCATCGTGATGCCCGCCGTCTCGCCCAGGCCCGGACGGACCACGATCTCGTCGCCGGCGCGGTTGCGTCGGGTGAGGCTCCCCTGGTCCACGCTGACCAGGTAGCCCTCACCGTCGAAGGTGAAGTCCTCGGCACCCGACCACCCCGACGTCGAGGTGTAGCTCAGCGGGCTCTCCGGCAGGGCATCGCAGCTGTAGGGGCTGGACGTGTCCACCCCGCTGCCGCCGGAGTCGCTCGTGTCCCCACCCGAGGTATCGGTCGAGGTGTCGGAAACCGAGCCGGTGTCGGTCGAGGTGTGCTGCCCCGAGTCCACAGGGCGCTCGCCGCTTCCGGTGTCGACGGGGCCGTCGATCGTCACGCCGTTGCAGGCCCACAGGAGCGCGATCATTCGCACACCTGGAGCGCGAGGTTGCAGCTCTGGTTCGGCGGACAGTCGAGGTCGCTGGTGCACGGCGTGTAGCCGGCCACATCGATGGACGCGCCCACCGGGCTGGCCACCGTGAGGTCCACGCAGCCGTCACCGGCCGTGGTGCTGTCGACCGTTCGGCGGGTGACGCGACCGCTCGGGTACCCGGTCACCCCCGCGTCGAGCAACGCGTCGATGACGGTCGCCGGGATCTCGGCGCTGCCCGTGTCCTCGAACACGCACCACACCGTGAGCGGGCTGGTGCCGTGCTGGTCGATGTTGAGCTCCACGAAGACCTCGGTCTGGGTGTCCTTCGCCGCGCCGGCCCACGCCAACGGCACCGAGGTGTGCTCCGCCACGGTCCAGCTCGCCGTGTCGAGCGTCAGCACGTCGAAGCCCACACCGTGCAGCACGAACGGGTCCAGGGTCGCGCCGGAGGTGGTCAGCTCGATGACCTGCTCGTCGGTGTAGATCGGGTGGGGCAGCGACGTGTCGAAGTAGGAGAAGCCCGGCGAGACCGGCTCCATCGCCACCGCCTCGACGAGCCCCGACACGCTCACGGTGCCCAGGTCCTGGGTGGACGGGTAGGCGATGCAGGTGCTGTCGAGGTCGCACGTCTCGCCCGCCGAACAGGGGGGATCGCAGTACGGGTTCTCGGTCCGCATGAGCCGGCAGGCACCGTCCACGGCGACCTCGGTGAGGACGGTGTTCGGCACCACCCCGTCGCTCACCTCCCCGTACACGGCCGAGTAGCTGTCGTAGGCCTCGACGTAGAAGGCGCCGTGGCGGGTGTCCAGTGGACAGAGCCCCTCGAGCACCACGCTCTCCGGGGGATCGTCGGTGACCACGGCTTCTTCGCCCGTGTCCGAGGTGTCCGGGGCGACGGCGGAGTCGCCGCGGGCGTCGGCGTCGATGCAGGCCAGCAGCAGGAGTACGGTCACGGTGCGCGAGCGTAGCTCAGCCGCACGCAGGTCCGACGTGCCATCCTGGGACAATGATCCTCTTCTTGACCGTGGCCTGCAGCAGCTCCACGCCCGCCGCCCCCGCGCCCGAGCGGGCGACCTCCGGGACCGAGACGACCTCCGGGACCGAGACGACCTCCGGGACCGAGACCACCACCGCCGCTCCATCGACGTCGGTGCTCGGCGCCTCGATCTGCAGCGAGACCGCCGGCGCGCCGGCTGCGGGCCCGAGCTGCCTCACCGGCACCCTCTCCTGTGGACAATCGCTCACCGACACCACCGAGGGGGGCACCATGGCGGGCGACGCGGACCTCTACGAGTCGGCGTTCTGCTTCCCGCCTCACGACGACCACGGCGGACCCGACCGGTTCTACGCCTTCGACCTGGCGGCGCGCCAGACCGCGTGGGTCAGCCTGGACAGCCCGTGCAGCGATCTGAGCCTCGTGGCCCTGTCCTGGCCCGACGAGCAGAGCTGCCCGGTCGGACGGGCCCACACCATCGCGGTCTGCGAGGGCAAGGAACTCGTCGACGAGGCCGAGCTGAAGCTCTGGACGAAGAACGAGCGTCGCTACCTGATCGGTGTGGATGGACCCGCTGGCACCGCGGCGGCGTTCGAGCTCGGCGTGCGCTGCGAGTAGCGGCGCTGGTTGGGCGGTTCGCTGGTGACGAGCCTGTCACCTACCGGCGACGACGGGGCCGGTCCTCGGCGACCGCCGTGCGCGGGTCCTCGGGCCACGCGTGCTTCGGGTAGCGCCCCCGCAGCTCCCGCCGCACGGCGGCGTAGCTTCCCGACCAGAAGCCGGCGAGGTCGTCGGTCACCTGCACAGGTCGGTTGGCCGGACTGAGCAGCTCGACACGGAGCCGGCGCCCGCCCACCCGCGGCGCGTCCTCCCAGCCGAAGAGCTGCTGCACGCGAGCCGAGAGCACGGGTCCCTCCGCCTCGTAGCGCACCCCGAGGCGGCTGCCCGAGGGCACCTGCAGCCGCTCCGGACACAAGCGGTCGAGCGCCTGGCGCTGTCGGTGCGTCCACCGATCGAGGTGGCCCGACCAGGCACGGAGCTGGGCCAGGCTGCGCACCTCCCAGGCGGCCGCGCCAAAGGCCTGCTCCCGGTCCAGGGCGGGTAGCGAGGGGTCGATCTCGCGCGCCAACCCCACGCGCGCGACCAGCTCGGCCGGCCAGCTCACATCGGAGGGCGCGCAGTGCGCACAGACCAGCTCGTGCACCCGCTCGGGATCCGGCAGGGAGCTCACCGAGCCCCGACACAAGACGATCGCTCCGAAGCGCTCGACCATCGCGTGCCTCACCCGACCCTGCCACCAGTCGGTCTCCAGGCCGCGTGTGGCGGGCACGCGATCGATCGGTTCCCACCGCCGGACCAGGTGCTCTCGGCCGCGACCGCCCGCGAGCTCCAGAGCCACCACGAGCTCGGGGCCTTCCGTGTCGAGCACGACGCCCTGCCCGTCGGCCATCAGGTAGCGGCGTCCGTCGCGGCGCTGGGCCACGCGGTCCGGGTAGCCCGCCCGGAGCACCTCACCCACCGGGGTAGACCCCACACGCCAAGGCCCGAGGTGCCGCTCGCCGAGACGCCGCAGCTGCGCGCGCACGCGGCCACGCTCGGCGGGGAGCGACAGGCTCGCGAGCACGTCCAGCGCCTCGGGGCAGCCGGCCGCCTGCGCGGCCACGAGCACCGCTGCGGCACGCGGATGGAGCGGGAAGCGGGTGAGCAGGCCAGGCTCCCCGAGCTTCCGCACGAGCGCAAGCGCCGCGCGGAGCGGCCCCTCCGGCGGCGCCTCGAACCAAGGGAAGTCCAGCGGATCCGCCCCCCAGGCCAGCACCTGGGCGGCGATGGGTGCGAGGTCGACCCGCGCCAGCTCCGGCAGCTCGGCCTCGCGCAAGCGTTCCTTCGACGACCACAGCCGCACGCAGCGACCGGGCCCGGTGCGACCGGCGCGGCCCGCTCGCTGATCGGCCGACGCCCGCGAGATCCGCACCGTCTCCAGCCGCTCCACGCCCGTCGGAGCGTCGAAGTGCGGCACCTTCGCCAGCCCGCTGTCCACCACCAGCTCCACGCCCTCGAGGGTCACGCTGGTCTCGGCCACGTTGGTGGCGAGCACGATCTTCGGCGTGTGCGACGGCGCGAGGGCCGCGTCCTGTGCCTCCGGCGAGAGGCGTCCGTGCAGCGGAAGCGGCGCGAGGTCGCGCAACGACCCGGCGACCTGCTCGATCGCGCGCACCCCTTCCAGGAAGACCAGGGTGTGACCCGTCGTGGAGCGCTCGCGGCGCACCACCTCCGCGAGCTCACCCGCTTCGTGCCGGATGGCCACCTCGAAGGCGCGCCCTCCGGCCCGGATCACCGGCACGTCGAGGTACCGGGCGACCGGGTCGGCCGCGAGGGTGGCGCTCATCACCACCACGCGGTGTCCGGCGTCCCGAAGCAGGGCGAGCGCGAGGTCCGCGTGCTGGCTGCGCTCGTGGAACTCGTCGAGCACCACGCAGCCCACGCCGTCGAGGAAGGGATCGCTCTGGAGCCGCCGGGTCAGCAAGCCCTCGGTGAGCACCTCGAGCCGCGTGTTCGGGCCCGTCGTGTCCTCGAAGCGCACCCGCCAGCCGATCTGCTCACCGATGCGCCACCCACGCTCCCACGCGATGCGACGAGCCGCGAGACGGGCCGCGACGCGACGGGGCTGGAGCAACAACACCTGGCCGTCGACCGCACCGACCAGCGCGGGCGGCACGCGGGTGGTCTTGCCCGACCCGGGCGGCGCGACGAGCACACAGCCCCGCGTCGCGGCCAGCACGTCGGGCACGACCGCGTCGACGGGGAGGGGGATCATTCAGCCCAGCGCGGTGCCCACGGCCGTGACGACCTCTTCGGTCGTCGGGAAGCCGTCGGCGGACTTGCTCGCGACCTTCTGGCCGTCGACCCAGACCGTGAGCTCACCGCGGTGGCCCTCCTCCAGCTCGGTGGACTCGGCGTGGGCTTCGAGGATGGCGGCCGCCAGACCGGCGGCACGAGGCTTGTAGTTTCAGGGAACGCAGTAGCGGATCTTGATGCGCACGGAACCTCCTTCGAGCGGGCAACCTAAGCCCCCTGCCGGGCACCGCAAGCCCCCTGCTGTAGGCTGGCCCGGTCGGCTCACCAGGAGGTCCGGATGGGTGCCGTGCTCTTCGACCTCGACGGCACGCTGATCGCGAGCGAGGGCATGGTGGGTCAGGCGCTCGCGCGGTCGAGCGCGGAGCACGGGCTGCCGTGGAACGAGGATCTCGCCCGCTGGGCGGTCGGCCGCACCTGGGAGTCGGTCTTCACCGAGCTCGAGAAGCCCCTCGACCCCGCGGATCGCTCGGCGTTCCGACGGCGCACCCTGGCGCTCTTCGAGGCCCATGAGCTCGCGATCATCCCCGGCGCACCCGAGCTGCTCCAGGCCTTGGCGGGGCGGGTGCCGCTGGGCATCGTCACCGGGTCGACGCGCCCGCAGCTGGAGCGCGCCATCGACGACCTCGGCATCCGCGGTCAGCTGGACGTGACCATCTCCGAGGACGACGTCACCCGCAGCAAGCCCGACCCGGAGCCCTACCTGCTGGCGATGCAGGCGTTGAGGGTGGAGCGCGCGCTGGTGTTCGAAGACAGCGTGGCGGGCATCGCCGCAGGTCGAGCAGCCGGCTGCCACGTGGTGGCGGTCGAGCACGCCAACACCGTGGACCAGGATCAGACCGCGGCCCACGAGCACGTGCACGACCTCACGGGCATCGACCTCGCCTGGTGCCGCGCGCGGCTCTGATCACAGCTCGAGCGACTCGATCGCAGCCACCACGCTGTCCCGCCGCGCATCGAAGGCGGCGGCCTCGCCGCTGGCCTCGACCAACACCAGGCGCCGGCCCTTCACGAAGAGGGCGACGACGTAGGCCTGGTCCTGTTCGCCGTTCGCGGCGCCCAGCTCGAGCAGGTAGCCCGTGTGCGCGCCGGCGCTCACGGCCTGTTCGTGCTCGAGGTGGTAGCCGGCATCCATCATGCGGGTCTTCAGCGCCTCCTGCCAGAAGCCCAGCTCGGCCTTGGGCTTGTGGCGCACGGAGCGCACCCGGTAGGCCACCTCGTCGGAGCTCACCGCCTGGAACCGGCCCGTGCGCCGAAAGGGGGCAAAGCCTTCCGGCGCGACCGCCTTCGCTCGCGAGCGTGTCGAGCGGTCCCCGTCTTCGAAGTCGTCGAGGAGATCCTGCACGTTCAGGGCGTTCAGCCAGGCGAAGCTCGACGAGCCATCGCGCAACGGGGCACGCCGCTCGCGGTAGCGGAAGCTCACGTCGACCTGGGCGTAGTCCGCCCGATCCCGGAGCACCCGCAGCCGCCCCTCGATCTGCTCGATCTCGGCGATGAGCCGGGCGATCTCGCTCTCGACCGCCACGACGGCCTCGGGCCGCGCGGTGCCCAACACCTCCATGTACTGGTCCAACCCGGTGCGCCGGGCATCCAGCCGGCCCTCGAGGTCGATGACCTCGGCCGACTGGTCGCTCGCCCCGTAGGTGCGCTCCACCACGTCGCCGACCTCGCGGAGGGCCTCGAGCACGGCCTCGACCTCGGCCACCGGCACCCGAAGCGCCACCTGCTCCCCGCTGAGCGACGAGAACCACCCGCCGTGCTCCTCGGCCAGCTCGACCGTGGTCTCCGAGGCCACGTCGCGGTCGTCGACGCGGAGGCTCAGGCTGGCCTGGACCTGCGTGGTGGCGGCGGACGCCAGCCCCATCCACAGCGCGGTCAAGACACACCTCCACCGGCGAGCAGAGCCTCGATCCCCGCCCGGTAGCGCGCCTCCTGTTCCAGGTCGGGGAAGAAGGCCTGGGTCACGTGGAGCTTCCGCCCCTGGACCCGGACCGCCACCCACCACGCATAGGGCGCGTCGCTTCGGTCCTCGAGGCGCAGCACCTGCCAGTCGCCCATCGTGGACTGGGTGGCGTCACCGAAGTCGCGGCTGAGGCGGCCCTCGATCGCGTCGAGCCAGAACGCGGCGTCGCCCACCGGCGTGTTGACCACCCGGTGGGTCCAGAGCCGCGTGCCGTCCGCGCTCTCGGCGAGGAAGGGCCCTCGACGGCTCAGCGCGACGAGGCCTTCGGGAGCCGCGACGCGGAGCGGCCAGGCGTGCACCGTGATGCCGGTGGCGAAGGGGCTCAGCCGGCGCACCCAGGCGAGCTCGGCGGTCTCGTCCTCCGCCCCCTGCCAGGCCAGTGCTTCTCGGGGCACGAGCGACACGCTGATCCGGGACATCGACGCCAGCGCCGAGAGCGTCCGGGCCTGACCCTCGAGCTCGTCGACCTCCTCGCGGAGCCGCTGGATCTCCCGCAGGAGCCGCAGCTTCTCCTCCTCCTCGGTGACCTGCGCGAGCAGGGCCTGGAGCCGCTCCAGGGTGGCCTGGGCGGTCTTGAGCCGGAGCTCCGTGGCCTGGAACGACTCGGAGACGTCGGCGGCCGAGATGCGGCGGTCCACCACCTCACCGAGCCCGAGCACCGCGTCGAAGGCTTCCTGGAAGTGCTCGACCGGGACGCGGATCAGGATCGCCTGTCCGTAGACCTGCTCGACGGTGCCCCCGAAGTCCGCGGCCAGCTGCTCCACGGCGTCCATGCCGTCCTGCAGCCGCGCCACCCGCAGGGTCACGTCGCCGCTGTAGTGGACCATGCGCCGATCCTGGCCGGCGACGGCCTGCTGCTGTGGCAGCGGCGCCTTGTTCGGCGACCCGTCCGTCTTGTACGCCTTGGACTCGACGCGGCTGCGCTCCGAGAGCAGCGCACGGCCGAGCTCCCCGCTCGACTCGTCGCCGTAGAAGTCCTCGGCGGAGGCGTAGGCACCCGCCTGTAGCGCGTTCGCGTAGTCGTCGTAGCCGAAGCTCTCCGAGTGCTTCTGGCACCCCGCCAAGAGCGCGACCAGCGCTGCAAGAACCGCCCAGTACCGCTTCGTCATCGAGCCTCCTCCTCTCCGCTAACGCCGTCGGGCCCCTGCCCGACCAGGGCGCTATGCTGGCGTCGAACGCCCGACCCGAGCGAAGTCTTGCACCTGCTGTGGATCCTGCTCGCCTGCGACCGCGTGGACGAACGCGCCGAGGCCTGCCTGTCCTCACGGGCCGCTGAGGCCGAGACCTGGGCCGTCGCCGAAGCGCGCGCCAACGACCTGCTGGCCGCGGTCGACACGGCCATCGCCACCCACGAGATCGACGTCGACACGGCGCGGGACCTGACCCAGGCAGCCGCCTTCGCCTTCGAGGACGCGCGTGCCCCCATGAACAAGCTGCTGCATGACCTCGAGCGGCGCTGCACGGGCATCCTGGGGTGCTTCGAGGAAGCCAGGCAGCAGGCCCAGGCGGCCTCCCGTGGCGAGGCCGTGGACCCGCACCCGCGGCTGGTCGACCTGGTGACGAGGCTGGGGAACGCCTACCGAGAGGCTCGCGAGAAGGAGCAGCAGCGGGTCGAAGCGAACTTCGCCCTGTCGTCGGTGCAGGACCTCGAGCGCCGCGCCAAGCAGCACCGTGAGGACCTGCTTCGCTGGCAGTGGAAGGTGGGCGACCTGCGTGCAGCGGCCGTGCGGGGCGACCGCACCATCGGCCAGTCGTTCAGCCAGCTCGACACCCTCGGCAAGGAGCTCTGGCCCAACAACCCGCCGACCGAGGTCGCCGTGGCGATGGCGGCACGGGCGGCCACCCAGGCGGCCTGCGACGGGGTGGAGCTGCCCGCGGACTAGTTGACAGGCTCGTAGGTAACGAGCCCTTTCAACTACTGACTCCTGCGGGGGCCAGCCCCCGCACCGCGCGCTGGGCGCGCTCCCCCCGGCCTTCGGCCGCCGCGCGCGGTCCGCGCGGGAGCGGTTCGTTACTAACGAGCCGCTCAACTAGCAGGCGCGCGGGGTGCCCTACCCGACGCGCCTCTGCTGGGCGCGCTTGCCGTGCTTCCAGACCGCGAGGGCCTGCGCGATCTCGCTGCGCTCGGCAGCGCTCATCGCGACGAAGCGGCAACCCAGGATGCGCCCGCCTTCCCGGAGGGGACGCTGGTTCCGGACCTCGAGCACCAGGGTCATGGCGGCCCGCCCCGGCATGTAGACCTGCGCCGAGAAGCGCTCGCCGACCCGCGCCGAGAAGCTGGACCCACTGTAGGTGAAGCTGAGCCCGGCGCTGGACACGTCGAAGAGCGGGAAGGCCATCGCGCCGGCGGGCGACTCGATCTGCACGGAGAAGTCGGGGTCGCCCTGCACGCGGTGGCGGTAGACCAGGCGGCGGTCGCTGCGCTCCACGGTGCGTGGAGACTGCAGCACCCAGCGCTTCATGATGTCGCTCCCCTCCATCTCCGAGTAGAAGGCGTACGCGGAGTCCTCGTGCTCGTAGTTCACCCGGACCGAGCGGCCGGTGGAGGGCACCTCGACCAGGTCTTCGAGACGCGCATCCACGGTGAAGTAGATCTGCCCGGTGCGGGGGTCCGGAGCACTCACGGTGCCGTGCACCTGCAGGGGACCGATCGACACGACCACGTGGCCGATCTCGGCCGCGGCGAAGATCAGGTGCGCGGCCACGTCCTCGGAGCGCGTGAGGTAGAGGGCCGATCCGAGTTGCATGCTCGTCTCCGATGCAGGTGGCTCTCTGGTTCTTCGGACCATTTCCCCGGAGGTTTAGGGCGATCGTGAAGCTCACCACCCCGGAGCTGGGCGGCCTTGTAGACTGCGCCCATGCACATTCGTGGCTTCCGCGTCGAAGGCCTTGCCGGCCTCGAGCGCATCGAGACCCGGGACCTTGGTCGCGTCGTGCGCGTGGGTGGTCCACCGCGCGCACGTGGGGCCCTGGCCGCGGCGCTCGATCTCGGCCTGGCCGTCTTCTCGCCTGCAGACGCCCGGGCGGCCGCCGAGCGGGTCGGTTGGGCGCCAACCGAGGTCGATGAAGACGAACACGGACGCCCCGTCCAGCTCACGCTCGGCCGGCCGAGCGCGGTCGCGCCCCTCGTCGAGACCGGAGAGCCCAGCGCGTTGAGGGTCGGGCTCGACCTGGCCCTGGACCCGCCGCAGCTCGACCTGCTCCGCCGCGCCGCCCTGCGGCAGCCCGAGCTGGGGGCCGCGGTGATGGCCAACGCGCCCTTGGTCCTGCACGTGGGCTGGATGTTCACGAAGGACTCGAGCGTGGCGAGCGTGGCGCTCCTGAGCGCCCGGCTCGGCGACCTGAGCGTGAGCCTGGTGGAGCCACCCGACTGGTTCACGAAGCTCACGGCGGGACTCGCCGGACGCTTCGGGCGTCGCGGAGCGCTCCAGGTCGACCCCGCCGCGATCGCGGCCGCCCAACGCAGCCCCGACGCGCAGGCGCAGGCGCGCTTCCGAGCCTTCGAGGAGGCCCTGGCCGCGAGGCCGTTCCACCACGAGGTCGCGGTGGTCGATCACGGCGACACCCTTGCGCTGGCCCTTCGCCCGGAGCTGACCCCGCTCGACGTGGCCGGCGCCTCGGTGACGGACGACGTCGGCCTCGTCGCCGCCGTGCACCTGATGGATCGGGAGGTGCTCCTTTTGGATGCACCCTTCACACGGGCGTCCGGACGGAGCCGGAGGACCTGGCTCACGCGCCAGGTCGAGGGGGAAGGCTCGGTCCTGGAGCAGCTCTTCCTGGCCGACGTGCCCGGCCCGGTGGACGTGCGGGTGCGCTGATGCGAGCCGTGTGCGTGCGCTGCGGCGGCGACAAGCCGCGTGCGATGGCGTCCTGCCCGAGCTGTGGGTACCTGCCGGCGGGGGAAGAACGCGCCCTGAGCTACCTGCTCTCCAGCCACCACCTCGACGACGAGGACCTCGACCGCACCGCCGCGCGGATCCGCGACGGTGAGCGCCCCACCCCGCCGGGAGAGCTGATGGACGTGGCCCGTGCCGTGCTCACCGCGTCGAGCCCGGCCAGCGACGACGAGCTCCCCCACGACCCCGGCCTGGCCAAGGATGAGCGGATCTTCGTGTGGCTCGGCTCCATCGCGCTCTCCCCGATGATGGCGCTGGCGGCGTGGTGGGGCTGGCGTGAGCGACGACCCCGCGCCGCCGCGGAAGCCCTGCGCGTGTTCTGGCCGGTCACTGCCGTGTCGGTCGCCATCTGGCTGGCGGTGATCCTGCGCTGAGGGGTCGAGCCGCTCGCTCAAGGGGGTGCGGGCTACGCGTCGAGCAGGGAGCGGAGCTTCCGCACCAGGGTCTGAGGCGAGAACGGCTTGGGCAGGAAGGGGGTGTAGGCCTCCAGCCTCGGACCCAGGAAGTCCTCGGAGTAGCTGGTCATCAGCACGACGGGGAGGCTGGGCCGGATCTGGCGCGCCTCGGTCACGAGCTCCAGGCCGCTCCGGCCCGGCAACACAGCGTCGCAGAGCATCAGGTCGAGCTCAGGGGCGCGCTGCCGCAGCACCACGCTTCCCTCGACGCCGTTGGTCGCCGTCACGACATCGAAGCCCTGCCGCTGGAGGATCTGCACCACGAGCGTGCGGATGTCGTAGTCGTCCTCCACCACGAGGATGGTCTCGGTGCCCTTGGGGAGCTGGGTCACGCTGGGTTGGGCCTCGAAGACCGGCAGCTCCAGCACGAAGAGCGTGCCCTCCCCTGGGGTGGAGTCGACCAGGATGCGTCCGCGGTGCCGCTCCACGATGCCGGAGACCACGGCGAGGCCCAGGCCGGTGGACGGCGAGCTGAAGGGCTCGAACAGGCGCTCGCGTTGCTCCAGCGACAGGCCGGGGCCGTCGTCCGAGACCGAGAGCCTCAGGTGGCTGCCCACGGGGTCGAGGCGCATCTCGACCGATCCACCCCCAGGATGGGTGCGGGCGATCCACTCCGCGATGGCGACGAGGCCCATGCGCAGCGTGGCGGCGTCGCCTTCGATCCAGTGCTTGAGACCGCCGACGGTGAGGTGCAGCCGGTGCCCACCCAGGATCGCCGTGAGCATGCCGGCGGACTCGCGCAACAACACGGCCAGGTCCACCCGGCTCATCTGGCCACCGCCCCCGACCGCGGCGAGCTGCCCCTGGAGCACCGCCACCTCCTCGGCCGCGGACAGCACGTTCCGCAGCGGCTCCGCGAAGGGGTCGGGGGGCTCGTTCATGAGCGCGCTCGACGCGTGGTTGATGATGGTGGCCGCGTGCGTTGCGAGCTCCTTGGCGATCCCACCGGTGACGGCCTGCAGGCCGACCAGCTTGTTCGCCGCCACCGAAGGGGGGCGGAAGGCGATCATCCACCCCATCTCCCCGCCTTCGATGGGCGTGGGACCGACGACCGCACGGACCTCGCGGCGATCGCCACCGGGGAGGGTGTAGGTCAGCACGCGCTCGTCCACCGACCCATCGGCGGGCCAGAGGAAGCCGCGATCGTCCTGCAGCCAGGTGTCGGCGGGCTGCTGTTGGAGCCACTCCAGCGTGCGGCCGAGCGCCTCGCGGGCGGCACGGTTGGCCAGCGCGACCACGCCGTCCTCGTCGCAGATGAGGATGGGGTCGTTCAGGTGGTCGATCAGGACCTGGGGCCACGAACGGCTCATGGGAGCGCCTCCACGCGAGCGAGTCTACGGGACGTCGAGCCGAGCGAAGCCGTGGAACGCCAGCCCCCCGCCCACGAGGAGGAGGCCGGCGAGCCCGAAGAAGGGCCCGGACTCGAAGCCCGTCTGCCAGCCTTCCCACGCGGCGAGCGCCGTGCCGGGGAGCCACTGCACCGCGGTCAGGGCCCACGCCTCGCCCAACACCGAACCGAGCAGCGACAGCGCGGCCCACAGTCCCTTGTCGAGCATCAACAACAGCACCGTACCGACCACCACACCGACCACCGAGCGCAGGCGCACCGAGAAGAAGGCTCCCAGCAGGATCAAGCCCAGGTCGGACAGCCAGGACACCGCGAAGCCCAGGGTCACCGGCAGCAGGTCGAGCCCCTCGGGGCCGAGGAGCAACAGACCGAGCACCAAGGTGGTGCCCCAGGTGAGGAGCAGCGTGAGGGCCGCGTACAGACCGAGCGCCGCGATCTTGGCGGCGAGGACCGTGCTTCGACGAACCGGTCGGACCAGCGCCGCGCGCAGGGTGCGGTCGTCGAACTCACCGGCGATCAGTTGCCCCGTGACCATCAGCAGCACGAGCGGCAAGACGAAGAAGTTCCGACCGCGGAGCGCGCCGCCCAGCGCTGACTGCAGGTCGAGCTGGATGAGCTCGGCCGCACCGCCGGCGCCCTGGGTGAACGAGCCACCGCTGCGCACCTCGACCAGCTGCACCACGGCGACCGCGAGCACCGCCACCAGCACCGCGACGGCGAGCCCGACGAGTCCCGAAGAACGCCCGAGCACCTTGGAGAGCTCCGCGCGGGTGAGGCGAACCATGGAGTTCACGACTGGCCTCCCGTGAGCGACAAGAAGAGGTCCTCCAGGCTGCGCCGCGCCACGTGCAGCTCGGAGACGGGGACGCCCGAACCCACCAGGGCAGCATTGAGCGCCTCCGGTGAGCAGTCCTCGAGCGCCACCCTCAGCCGCCCGCTCTCCGCATCGCCGACCACCGTGGCGCCCACAAGGTCGCCCACCGCTCGGTGAAGCGCCGCCGGTTCGCTCGACCCGATCTCGACCACGTCTCCGCCGCGCAGGAGCTCCGCGACCTCCCCCTCGGCGAGGAGCAGCCCGTCCTTCAGGATGCCGACCCGGGTGGCGATGCTCTCCACCTCGGCGAGCAGGTGACTCGACACCAGCACCGTGATGCCCTTCTCCGACGCCATGCGGCGAATCAGCTCCCGCACGTCGCGCATGCCCGCGGGATCGAGGCCGTTGGTGGGCTCGTCGAGGAGCAGCAGCCTGGGCTCGCCCAACAGCGCCCGTGCCACGCCGAGCCGCTGCTTCATGCCCAACGAGTAGCCGCCCACCCGATCGCCGCCCCGATCGCGCAGCCCGACCAGATCGAGCGCCGGCTCCACCACGCCCCGGCCCAGGCCCGCGTAGGCGCAGGCGAGCTCGAGGTTGCGCCGGCCACTCAGCCAGTCGTGGAACCGAGGGGTCTCGACCATGGCCCCCACGTGGCGGCGCTGCCGCACCGGATCGGTGTCGCCGAAGATCGCGACACGCCCCGCATCCGGCCGGATCAGGCCGAGCACGCAGCGCATGGCGGTGGTCTTGCCGGCACCGTTGGGGCCGAGAAAGCCGTAGACGTCGCCTTCGCGCACGCACAGGTCCAGGTCGGACAGCGCCACCCGGTTCCCGTAAGTCCGCCGGAGACCTGCGACCTCGAGCGCAGCGTCGCGAGTCATCCGTCACCACCTTGCAGCTTGCGGGCACGCCGCCAGCCGTGTATCTGCCGGGCTTCTTTGGAGGTCCCCATGACCCGCTCCGTATCCCTCGCCGCCCTGATCGTCCCCCTCGTGGCGTGCACCCCCAAGACGACCGGCGACGACACCGGCTCCACCGAGGGTGGCTCGAGCGGCACGTCGATCGCCGACATCCAGTCCGGCGCCTTCGAGTACGACGCCGAGAACGGCACGCCGGTCACGGTCTCCGGGGTCATCGTGACCACCGCGATCAACGAAGAGGGCAGCGGCTTCTTCGTGCAGGACGCCGGCGGTGGCGAGTACAGCGGCATGTACGTGTACCTCCAGCAGGGCCTCGTCGACCTCTACATCGCCGAGGGTGACGAGCTCACCATCAGCGGCGACGTGGTCGAGTTCTACGACTGGACCGAGCTGGTGGTCGCCTCGGAGACCTCCATCGAGGTCACCGGCGAAGGCGAGGTCACCGCGGACACCGTGAGCGACGCCTCGGACTTCGAAGCCTGGGAGTCGTGCCTGGTCACCTTCGAAGACGTCACCATCGACGCCGTGAACACCTACGGCGAAGCCGAGCTGGACGTCGGGCTCACCATGGACGACTGGTTCACCGACTTCTCCGTGGCCGCCGGCGGCACCTTCGACAGCGTGACCGGCGCCATCGGCTACTCCTACAGCACCTGGATGCTCTTCCCCCGCAGCGAAGCGGACCTCGACGGCTACGACGGCGAGGCCGGCGGTGGCAGCACCGTGGCCACGGTGAACGACGTGCAGGAAGGCGGCCTCACCGGCACCGTCGTGCTCGAGAACGTGGTGGTCACCACCCCGATCGCCAACGACAACAGCTTCCACGTGCAGGACGCCGGCGGCGGCGCGTACAGCGGCGTGAAGATCTACAGCTACAACGAGTTCGACAGCCTCAGCCTGTCCCCGGGCGACGTGGTCACCGTCACGGGCGGTACCTACGAGTACTACGACCTCACCGAGATCACGATCGAGGGCGACGCTTCGGTCGAGGTCATCTCGACCGGCGGCAGCCCCACGGTGGACTCGGTCGGTCCGGCGAGCGTCACCGACCAGGAAGCCTGGGAAGGCTGCCTGGTCGACGTCGGTGGAGCGACGATCGACGGCGAGCTGAGCAAGTACGGCGACTGGCCGCTCGACAACGGCCTCTACCTCCACGACGAGTTCATCTCGCTCGAGGACCTGTCCAACGGCACCTCGTTCTCGAACATCAAGGGCATCTGGACCTACGACTGGAAGGAGTGGAAGCTGTCCCCGCGTTCGGACAGCGACCTGACCCCCTGACTTCCCGCAGATCCGGGGAGGGGCGTGCTACGGTGCCGAGAGCGTCGAACGGGGCATGATGCCCCGTCAACCTCCAAGAAGAGGATCCCATGAGCAAGAAGACTCAGGCCCGCCGATCCAAGCTGGATCCGTACCTCCACATGGTCGGCAAGGTGCCCGACCGCGAGGTCGCCGAGCGCGCTGGCATGACGCCCGACGGGGTGCGCATGTACCGGCAGCGCCACGGCATCCCGTCGTTCCGCTCGATGAAGAAGCGGCTCACGATCGTGCAACCGCCCAGGGCGAACCAGCAAGGCGAACGCACAGCGTTCCGCGTGCTGATCGAAGACGACGGCGCCACCGAAGCGTGCGTGCTCGTGGCGTCGGACATCACCGACGCGGCACGGGTGGCGCAGGAGCGGGCCGGTGGAACCGTGGTGGGGCTGGAGTACCTCGGTCGGGTCCTGTAGCCTCCGGGCGTGCTGATCAGCCTCCTGGCCTGCCAGACGGCGGGCCCCGACGTCGACGAGCCGGACCAGCCTTCCGAGGCGGTGCCGGTCGCCGTGAATCCGCCTGCTCTCCCTGTGGCAGCGGTGCTGTCGCCCTCGAACGGTCCCTGCCCCGACGGCATGACCTACGTACCGGCCGGGACCTACACCACAGGCATGACGGGTGCGTTTCCCTACGGCGTGGTCGACACCACCAAGATGGACGTGGTCGAGGCCCCGGAAGAGGACTGCCCGGCCGCCATCGCTGGCACGCCCGACGCCGTGGCCTGCTGGGTGCAGACCGACCTGCACGACCCGGTGGTGCGACCGCACGAGGTCCGCGTCGACGGCTACTGCATGGAGCGGCGCCCCTTCCCGGGCGCCGGACCCTACCCCGCCGACGGCATGACCACCTACGACGCCCAGAAGCTCGAAGAGCTGCTGGCCACGGGGGCCTTCGGGCCCCGGCGCCTGTGCACCTACACCGAGTACGAGCTGGCCGTCGCCGGGCCGACCACGAACCAGCGCTTCGTGTACGGCGACACCCCCGACGACGCCCTGTGTCCGGGCGACGAGGAGGCCGGCATCGCCGGGCTCGAGAGCTGCCGAAACGCCGAGAGCGGGCTCTACGACTACGGCGCGGTGATCTCCCAGTGGGTGCGCCTGGACGACGAGCTCGTGCGCTGGGCCTGCGGGGACCGCAGCGCGGAGATCGCCGAGCAGGGGGTCGACCCCTGTCGGGCCTCGGGCGGTGCTCGGCTCGACGAGCGGCACGCCGACGGCACCTTCAAGGTGAACTACCTGGTCGCGGGGGGCACCCGCCGCGTCCAGACCCGCCAGGCACCCTACACGCCACACACCTACCACGACCACGGGCAGGTCACGGGCAGCGACGGGTGCGACGCCTGGGGCTGGGACGATGGGCCCGCGATCTGCGCCGATCCCGACGCGCGCTGGGGTGCCGAGGAAGGCCGCGCGTGGGCCGCCGCCTGGTCGGAGCTCGTCGCCAGCTGCCTCGGCGAACGCATGACGACCTGCATGAACGCCGGGTTCCAGCACGCCACCGGCGACCCCGTGGACATCTGCCCGGGCGACGGCGAGCTGGGCAGCGGGCAGGGCCGCTGACTCAGATCGGTTCGGAGTAGACCCACGCCTCGAGGAGGTAGGTGCCCGAGCTCGCGTCGGTGCCCTGGTGGTCCTCGACCTCGACCGCCACGTAGGCGCCACCGGCCGAGAGCTCCACGTTGAGCAGCTCGGGGTCCTCCTCGTAGTCCTCCGGATCCGGGTCGACGCTGGCTTCGCCGATCACGGCACCCGAGGCGTCGTAGACCACGACCTTCACGTCGGCCAGGCCTCCGATGCCGAGCGCCTGCACCCACACGTTGATGTACTGATCCTGGGTCCCCAGGCTGAGATCGCTGTCGGCGACGTACCAGTAGTCCACGTCGGTCGGGCCGACGCTGCCCTTCGCGTACATGTAGTTCAGGTTCTCGTACGTGGAGGACTCCACCGGGTTGAAGCGCTCGGCCGTGCCGAAGTCGTCGTTGACGTCGGGATCGGCCTCCACGACGAAGGTCTCCGACAGGTTCTCCACCACGTACCCGGTGTCGAACATCGAGTAGAAGGTGCCCACGCCATAGGCCCCGGCGGCATCTTCCACCACCGCGTAGTAGCTCTCGCCCGCCTTGCAGTGGTAGAGCAGGCCCACGTTCGGGAGGATGTGGCCGCCGTCGAAGTCGAAGGCGGGCTGGTCGGTCTGGGCCACGAGCGTGCCGTCGGAGGTGTACAGGCTCACGGTGGGCGTGAGGGTGCCGAGGGTTCCGGGGTAGAACGACCACGTGTAGAGCCAGTCCTCCTCGAAGCTCCACTCGCGCACGTCCACGTCGCCCTTCTGGCCGAGGGTGCCGTAGTTGTCGCCCGCGGTGTCGGTCCACCAGGCGAAGCGTTCCTGGTCCTGGCCCACCACCGCGTCGATGGTGTTGTTCTCGAGCACGAGGTCGTCGTCGTAGCTGAAGGCGAAGCCCCAGACCTCGTAGCCCCAGCTCGAGCCCCCCAGCCGCTCGCTGTCGTCGCCCAGGCCACTGGAGCTCGAGCTGTAGTCGCTGTACTCGAGCACCTCCAGGTAGTAGGTGCCCGTGTAGAGCGCCTGCACGTAGAGCGCCGAGTCGGTCTCGCGCCAGGAGAAGGGCATGTCGTCGTTGGTGGCGATCAGGTCACCCGCCTCGTCGTAGAGCCGGATGACCGTGTCGGGCTCCGTGTCGTCGTCGAGGTACCAGGCGGCGGTGCCGAGGGTGACGATCCAGCCCTCCTCGAGCTCCAGGGAGAGCCAGTCGCGGTCCCCGGGTTCGTCGATGGCGTCCTCGTGGAGCACGTTGGGCCAGTCCAGGCAGTCGTCAGGCGCGTAGCAGATCTCCACGGCGAGGGCCTCGTCGAGGGAGTCGGGCGCGTCGGTGCGCTCGTCCTCGGGCTCCTCGTAGAGCACCACGGCGGTGTCCTCTTCGGGCTCTTCCTTGTTGCACGCCACCAGGGCCCAGAACAACAGCATCGCAGCCTCCAACGCTCGCTACCGACAGGCATACGCCGCTGAACCGGGGGAGGGCAAGCCCGCCCATGACCTTCACTTGACGATCCATGCTGGGTAGACAACTTGTTTCCTGCTACAACGTCGGTGGCCCGACGGAGCGCACGATGAAGTGTGGCGTGTTGGTGGGATCTGCCTGCCTCTCCGTGGTGCTGACGGCCTGCTCGGGCCTGGTGGACGACGGCGGGAGCACGAGCGCGGCGGACGACTGGGTCTCGGCTTCCGAGGCACCGGGCGGTGGCACCCAGGACACCGGCTCCTCGAACGAGGGCGGCGGGAACGGCGGCGGGGGTGACGGGCCCGGTGGAGGCGACGGCGGCGACGGGTGCACCGAATACGGTCCCGACAACGGCTGGTTCCACGCCTGCGAGGAGGACATGCCGGCCAACCTGTCGGGCTTCGGGCTCAGCCAGGGCCAGACCGCGATGAACTTCACGATGGTCGATCAGAACGGCGACTTCGTGGAGCTGTACCAGTTCTACGGGCAGGTCGTGGTGCTCGACCTGTTCGCGAGCTGGTGAAGCTACTGCGGCCAGGCGGCGCCTGGCAACAACGAGATCTACAACGATCTGGAGGAGCAGGGCTTCGTGATGCTCGGCGTGATGGTCGACGGCAACGGAGCCCCCACGCAGAGCGAGGTGCAGTCCTGGGCCAACCGCTACAACCTGGACCACCCGGTGCTGGCGGACCAGAGCCGCGACCTCTACAACTTCGCGCGGAGCTACCCGACGTACATGCTGATCGACCGGGACATGACCGTGTCCGACAGCGACATGTACCCGGTGTCGGAGTTCCAGATCAACCAGCTGCTTTAGCGTACGGCCTGCGCTCCACGCGCAGGCCGCACGCTCCCGCCTCTCTTGCCCTGCGGGCGTTCGGCGGGGCGCCACTCCCCTCTGAAAGGGGGCCCCTCGATGGGCCCCCTTACGCGTGCCCGTCGGGCACGCTGAACCCCACCGCCGACGCTGTACGGCCTGCGCTCCACGCGCAGCCCGTACGCTCCCGCCTCTCTCGCCCTGCGGGCGTTCGGCGGGGCGCCTTTCCCCTCTGAAAGGGGGCCCCTCGATGGGCCCCCTTACGCGTGCCCCTTGGGCACGCTGAACCCCCGCCGCCGACGCTGTACGGCCTGCGCTCCACGCGCAGGCCGCACGCTCCCGCCTCTCTTGCCCTGCGGGCGTTCGGCGGGGCGCCTCTCCCCTCTGAAAGGGGGCCCCTCGATGGGCCCCCTTACGTGTGCCCCCTGGGCACGCTGAACCCCCACCGCCGACGCTGTACGGCCTGCGCTCCACGCGCAGGCCGCACGCTCCCGCCTCTCTTGCCCTGCGGGCGTTCGGCGGGGCGCCTCTCCCCTCTGAAAGGGGGCCCCTCGATGGGCCGCTAGGGCCGCTACGCGCTCTCCACCACGCGCCAGGCCGCCACGACGCGGTCCCGGCCGCGGTCCTTGGCCTGGTAGAGGGCACGATCCGCATGGCGCAGCAGGGCCTCGGCGCCGATGGGGGTGCTCGCACTGGCCACGCCCGCGCTCGACGTGAGCGGGATCGAGCCCTCCGAACACACCACGGGATGGGACCGGATCGCCTGCAGCAGGCGCTCCGCGAGCTGGGCGGCCTGCTCGCCCGTGGTGCCCGGGAGCACCACGAGCAGCTCCTCGCCGCCGTACCGACCGACCGCGTCGTAGCTCCGCACACCGTCCGCCAGCCTGGCCGCGACCTCCCGCAGGGCGGCGTCGCCTCCCAGGTGGCCGTTGACCTCGTTGACCTTGCTGAAGTGATCGAGGTCGAAGAGGATGACCGACACCGGCTCGCCGTCGCGCCTCACGCGGTCGAGCTCGTTGCGAAGGCGGCCCACGATCGTCTCGCGGTTCCAGAGGCCGGTCAGGCCGTCCCGCATGGCCTTCTCGCGCATCACGTTGCGCGCTTCGAGCAGCTGCGCCTGCGCGTCGGCCATGCGCATGGCCGCCCTCAGCCTGACCTGAAGCTCCATGGGATCGACCGGCTTGGTGACGAAGTCGTCGGCCCCCGCCTCCATGCCCTGGAGGAACGACGTGCGGCCACTCCGCGCCGTCAACAGCAGCACGTAGGTGCAGAGCTCCGCGCCACGCGCGCGGATGTGCCGGCAGATGTCCGGCCCGACCGCCCCCGGAAGCTCCCAGTCCACGATGACCACCGCGGGCGGGTCGGGTCCGTCGACCAGCACGAGCGCGTCGGTCCCGCTGGCCACAGCCTGCGCTCGGTAGCCCCACGACTCCACGAAGCTCTGCAGAATCACGCGGCTGTCCGGATCGTCTTCGGCGATCAAGATCCACGGCCCGGCGGGGGAGCGCATGCCAGGGGATCGGTCAGGCACCCCGGGATCTGAAGCTTCGTTGGACGTCACCCCGGCACGGGGGCGCGCAGGAGCACGTACCCGCCTCCACGCGCCTCCTCGGACCAGGTGGAAGCGTGCTCGAGCACAGGGTCGTCCACCGGGACCAGGAGGGTGTCGACCGCCTCGACGGTCAGCGGCCAGGAACCCTGCCAGTGGGGAGGCTGGCCGTCGTCCAGGTAGAGGTGCACCGCGTTCCACAGCACAGCCCGCCCCGACACCGACGCGATGAGCCGGTAGTCCGTAGCCACCGCGTCGTCGGGGTGCAGGCGGGCGATCAGACCGTCGATGGCGGCCACCTCTGGCGACCCGGCCTCCTCGGCGTGCGCTGCACGTCGGTTGGCGAAGCGCTCGCGCTCCGCGGGGAACGCGAACAGGTTTCCCACCACCATCAGCAGCCCCAGCGCCACGGCGCTGCGGGGCCCGCGCACCAGGCGCGCCGCGCCCAGGATGCCGGCCCCAGCGAAGAGCGGAAGCAGGGCGGACCGCAGGTACACGTAGGTCCCGGTGAGCCCGTGCCACTCCCGGTGCGTGTCGGCCCAGAGCCAGCCCATCGGTGCGAGGCTCATCGCGAGGGGTTGGGGCGCGAGCGGGGCGAGCAGCCAGCCGCCCAGGAAGCTCTGCCGCAGGTACGCGACGCGCGCCTCCACCAGCTCGGGCGAGGCGCCTCCACCACCGCCGTCCAGGAGCTTGCGCGGATCGAAGTGGAAGAAGAGGTTCTCCTTGAAGAGCAGGAGGAAGCCGAGCCACGCGAGCCCGATCGCGACGAGGACCGCCCCGGGCCGGCGGCTGCCGCCGAGCGGCCACACCGCGGCGACCGCGCCGAGCGCGGGCAGCACGTAGCCGCTCTCCTCCCGCGAGAGGCAGCACAGCGCGGCGCCGAACACCAGCGGACCCCAGCGGCCAGACGTGAGCCCGTGGAGCACCCAGGCGAGCGCAGGCACCCACAGGGCCATCGGCCGGAAGTCCGCCACCGCACCCGCCTGGACCGGGATCCACACCAGGAAGGCGACGCCGGCACACAGCGCGAAGATCGGCCCGGCGCGGTCGCCGAGCCGCGCGAGCGGCCAGGCCGCACTGGCGACCGCGAAGGCGTTGACCGCAACGAGCGTGGCCGGACCGGGCACGAGGGCGTAGAGCGGCAGCAGGAGCGCGAAGACCGGGTGGAAGTGCACCATCGACCAGAAGCCGGTCGGCTCGAGCAACAGCGACGAGGTCCACGGACCGCCCTGGGTGGCCGAGTGCAGGATCTGGTCGAAGAAGGCCAGGTCCTGCGCCCACTGCGCCCGGTGAGCGCCGAGCGCGAGCAGCTGGTCACGGGTCCAGGCGCCGCCCGCGACCGCGATCGCGAGGAGCAACAGACCATCGCAGGAGCGCTTCACCCCGCGAGGCTATGACACACCCTGACAAACGGCATAGAAGGCGCCCTTCCCAGGGACTGTCCATGCGCTCGTCTTCCGCATTGTTCGCCAGCCTCGCGATGCTGCTCTTCGCCACCCCGGCCTCAGCCGCCGACGCCGCCTTTCCGGGGCTCGATGCTTTCTTCTCCGAGTGGCTCGTCGGTCCGCTGGCCGCCGTGCTGTTCTTCGACATCTGGCCGGGCGAGGTCAGCTTTCCCATCGTCGTGATGTGGCTGGTCCTGGGCGCCACGTTCTTCACGGGCCGCATGGCCTTCATCAACCTGCGCGGCTTCAAGCACGCCGTGGTCGTGACCACGGGTGCCTACGACAACCCCGAGGAGACCGGCGAGATCTCGCACTTCCAAGCGCTGTCGGCTGCCCTCTCCGCCACGGTCGGCCTGGGCAACATCGCCGGTGTGGCGGTCGCGGTCGGCCTTGGCGGCCCCGGCGCGGTGTTCTGGATGGTCGTCGCGGGCTTCCTCGGCATGTCGTCGAAGTTCGTCGAGTGCAGCCTCGGCCAGATGTACCGGGTCACGGACTCGAAAGGGAACGTGTCCGGCGGGCCCATGCAGTACCTGAAGACCGGCCTCGACGAGATGGGGCTCGGCCCGCTGGGCAAGGCGCTGGCGATGATCTTCGCGGTCATGTGCATCGGCGGCAGCCTCGGCGGCGGCAACATGTTCCAGGCCAACCAGTCCGCCCAGCTCATCGGCGAGGTCGTGCCCCTCTTCGCCGACTTTCCCTGGCTCTACGGCATCCTGCTCGCCGTCGCGGTCGGTGCGGTGATCCTGGGCGGCATCAAGCGCATCGGCATGGCCGCTGGCGCCATCGTGCCCTTCATGTGCGGCATGTACGTGCTGTGCGGCTGCGTCGTGCTCGTCGCCAACGCGTCCGCCGTGCCGGCCGCCTTCGGCACGATCCTCAGCGAAGCCTTCAACCCCACGGCGGTGGGTGGCGGCTTCATCGGGGTGCTGGTCCAGGGCTTCAAGCGAGCCGCCTTCTCCAACGAAGCCGGCATCGGGTCGGCGTCCATCGCGCACTCCGCGGCCACCACCGAGGAGCCCATCCGCGAAGGCATCGTGGCGCTCCTGGAGCCCTTCATCGACACGCTCATCGTGTGCACGATGACCGGCCTGGTCGTGGTCGTGACCGGCGCCTACCTCGGCGATGCGGAAGGCATCAGCATGACCGCCGAAGCCTTCGCCACCGTGCTGCCCTGGTTCCCGATCCTGCTCACCCTCGCGGCCGTGCTCTTCGCCTTCTCGACGATGATCAGCTGGAGCTACTACGGCGAGCGCTGCGTCACCGCGCTCTTCGGCGTCGGCGCGTCGATGCCCTACAAGGTCGTGTTCCTGTTCTTCGTGTTCTTCGGTTCCGTGATGAGCCTGGGCAGCGTGCTGGACTTCAGCGACCTCATGATCCTGGGCATGGCCTTCCCGAACATCCTGGGGTGCTTGCTGCTCTCCGGGAAGGTGAAGGCCCGCCTGGACGACTACTGGGGTCGCCTGCAGTCGGGCGAGATGAAGCGGGTCACGTGATCCAGGGCTCCGAGGGGCCCCTCGACGAGGCGCGCTGGAGCGAAGACCGCGTGCTCGACCTGTTGATCGAGCGCGCCGCGTCGGGCGAGGCCCTCGAACCCCGCCGCCTCGGCGTGACGGCTATCGGGCTGTTGGCGCGGGTGGGCCCGGCCGGGGTGGAAGGCGGCTACCCGTGGCGCGAGAAGCTCGCGCTCTCGCCCGGCATGCGCGAGCTGCTCGACGATCTCCTCGCCGAGGACGCTCGGGCGCGCTTCCCGGCACCGGAAGCCTTGATCGAACGCGTCGTCGGCGTGCAGCAGGACCCACGAGGTGCAGGCGAGACCCACCTGCACCTCCAGCAGCTCGACCCCGGCTCGCCGATGGCGCGTCGCATGCGGCTGCGGATCATCCTCACCGGCGCCTTGCTGGCCAGCCTGGTGATGGCCCTCGGCCTGGCGATCGACGCGCTCATGCGCTGATTCACTCGCAGACGCCGCCCTCGTCGGTGGCGTCGTCGCAGTCGTTGTCCTTGCCGTCGCAGACCTCGTCGAGGCCTGGAGCCTGCTCCGCGTCGTAGTCGTAGCAGTCGCCGGGGTACGCGCAATAGTCGCTGCCGGGATCGTCGCACGCCGTGATGTAGTCCCAGTCGTACCCGTACCCGTCCGAGTCCGCGTCGAAGTACCAGATGTCCGCGTCCGTGGCGTCCTCGTCGACGACGTCGTCGCAGTCCTGATCGGCGCCGTCACAGGTCTCCGGCGCGTTCGGGTACACGCTGGCATCGGTGTCGTCGCAGTCTTCACCGCCCAGCACCTCGGTCTCCCGACCATCGCCGTCGGCGTCGGGCTCCACCAACTCGAAGGCGATGGTGGTGACCGTCTGGCCGCCAAGGGAGTCCGTGGCGGTGAGGGTGAGGTCCCAGTCGCCGGGTCCGATCTCGCCCAGGCTCCCCGAGACGCCGCCGGCCTCGGTGGGACGCTCGGGCAGGGACGCGACGGCCTGGACCGCCGACCCCGACCAGGTCAGCTCCACCTGGCGCAGGGACGCCTCGTCGGGGTCGGTCACGGTCACGCTCACCGGGATGGCGTAGGCCGCGCGAAGCTCACCGTCGGAAGGCGACGAGAAGGACAACGTCGGGGCGGTGTTCGCCGCCACCGTGAAGCTCACCTGCCGCTTGATCGACGCGCCGTCGGGGTCCTCCACGTGGAGGCTGACCGTGTGGGCGCCAGCCGAGAGCTCCTCGACGAGCAGGCTCAGCACGTCGCCCTCGAAGCCCTTGGTGCCCTCGAGGGTGCCGTCGAGATCCGAGCTCCAGCTGGTGCGGAGGTAGCCCACCGGCGACTCCGGATCCGCGACGCGCGCCTGGAAGAGCACCGGCTCGCCCGCGCCGACCTGAGCGTTGTCCTCGGGGCTCAAGATGGTGGCGCTGGGGGCGTAGTTCTCGCAGCCCGCGAGCACGCTGAGCAAGACGAACATGGGGGAATCCTCGGCGGTGCAAGGTCGTCCGTTCTAGAGGGCTTGTCAAGATCCGGGGCATTACAAGGGGACGATGAACGAGCTCGGTCTGTTCGCCCTCACCCCCGCCGTGCTGGCCGTCGTGCTGGCCCTGTGGACGCGGCACGTCATCCTCTCCCTGGGCGCGTCGGTGTGGCTCGGCGCGACGCTGGTGGTGGGCGGCAACCCCCTCGCCGGCCTGGCCCACGCGGTCGACCCGTTCCTGCTCGACGCCATCGCGGATCGGGACCATGTGAAGGTCACGGTGTTCTCGCTGCTCGTGGCCGCGACCGTCGGCGTGATGGGCGCCGGAGGCGGCACGAAGGCCCTGGTGGGCCTGTTCGTCAAGCTCGCGAAGACCCGTCGGAGCGGCATGGTGGCGTCCTGGATCGCCGGCTTGCTGGTGTTCTTCGACGACTACGCGAACTGCTTGATCGTGGGCTCGTC
>CAZSAT010000046.1:33243-49302 GCA_964604675.1 uncultured Enterobacterales bacterium | reverse complement strand
CACGCTGCGTGAGCGCGGAACAGCCTGCTGCCCTCACCTGACGTGGACGCCTACACCGTGGACGGTGACTGCGACGACGCGGACGCCGCCACGAGCCCCGCGGAGACGGAGGTCTGCTCCGACGGGATCGACAACGACTGCTCGGGGGATGCGCCGGAGTGTGAGCTGAGTGGCACCGTTTACGATTCTGACGCCGCGGCCACCTTGTCCGGCGCATCGTCGGGCGGTCGCGCTGGAGATACGCTATCGGCCGGCGATTTCGACGGCGACGGACTCCAAGATCTCTTCGTGGGCGCGCCTGACGACAACTCTGAAACGGGGTCCGCATACATCGTTTACGGACCCCTGAGCAGCGCATCGCTTGCGACTGCGGACGTCACGTGGTCGGGCGCAAGTATGGGAGACCGTGCAGGGAGTTCCGCCGTGGCCGTACACAATTGGTCGATCTACAACGCAGGCATCGTCCTAGGGATCGAGGGATCTTCGGGCCTGGGAAACGCGATGATGTTGGCGGCGCCCCTGACCTCTGGAACTGCGACTGGCGGCTGGAACATGACGGGGGATGCGTTCGGGTCGGACGTCGGATCTTCGGTCGTCGCCTATGACGCGTCATTGGACGGGCTCGACCAATCATTCGTAGTGGGTGCCCCATCCGCCGATACCGAAGCCGAGGACGCCGGCGCGGTTTACATGCTACCTCTCACTGCGTGGTACTCCACAGGTGGAGGCATCATCACAAAGCTGGCTGACGCAACGTGGCTTGGCGAATCTGAAGGCGACGAGGCGGGCGCCGCGATGGCCTCCAACGGCGACGTGGATGGCGATGGAATCAACGACCTCTTGATTGGCGCACCGGCGGCAGCAGGAGGCGCCAGCAGTGCGGGGTCGGCGTATCTCGTCTCTGGCCCCACTTCGGGCGTACATTCGCTCGCAGACGCGGACGCCATCTGGTCCGGGTCTACTGACGATAGCGCCGCCGGGTCCTCCCTACGCCTGGCAGACGCGACCGGTAGTGGAGTCGCCGACGCCATCGTCTCGGCTCCGGCCGGAGCGTCGTCCGGCCTATCGGGCACTGTGTACGTCCTATCCACGACGAGTACAGGAACGATCGGCTCGCTGGCCGCGGCAACAATCGTGGGTGACACTGACGACCTCATGGGCTTTGCAGTCAGCGCTATAGACGTGGATGTCGACGGCGTCGCTGACCTCTTTATTGGGTCTCCTGGGGACGCGAACGCCGGCGCCGACGCAGGGGCCGCATACTTGTTCCTCGGCCCCTTGACCGGCACACTCGGCGCCGGTGAGGCCGACCTGCAGGTCCTGGGCTCACCAGGAGAGGAACTCGGAGCTACGGTCCTCTTAGCGGACCTACTGGGAACGGGGTCCAATCAGCTCGTTGTCGCCGCGCCCGCGTCGACGGCAGGCGACGTGCACATCTTCGACTACCTGGGCCAATGACGCGTCAGCGACACCTCGGAGCGACATACCAAGAGCCGTCACCAACCGTGTCGCCGGCAATGACCGACGTCAACAGCTGCGCGCTCGCTGCGTATCCGGACTCGCTGGCGTGTGACGTGTCTTCCTCGCCCCAGCACCCTCGTTCTTGAAGAAGATGTCCAACGACGCTCGCGTCAGCGTCCACGAGCGGTTCGATCCAATCGACATGCTGCAACCACGCGGTGTCTTCGGACTCTTCGAGGCGTGCAGGCCATGCAATCGTCCACACAGGAAGCCCTGCAGTACGCGCCTCGGAGATCAAGACGACGAGGTCCTTGACGGATGCGTCCAACTTCGGCAACTCCGGGTACGTCGGACGCGAAACGAATGCCGTGGCACGGCGAATGGCCAAGTACAATCGGAGGTGGTTCCGCGCACGCGTTGGAGCGCGGGCATACCAGTCCGACCGCTGCGCATCAACATCGACCTGACGCCCCTCGTTGTGGGGGACACTGAGAAGAACTGCGTCAACGTCGAGAGAGGCCCCAAGTCGACGCCAGAGTCGAAGCATGTCGAAGGCACATCCTCCCACGACGCCAGCGTTCACGACTTCAACAGATTCGACCCCAAGCGCTGACGGCAGAGTGCGCTCGAGGACGTCTGGCATCGTCTGCCCTTGAGTCGCATTGAGTCCAAACATCCAGGAGTCGCCGAGAGCGAGTACCCGGTACTGGCCTGACGGCTTGGGAACCTCCACGCTGTCGTCCTCGCGGAGCCCTTGCTCATTCGTGCGGAACGTGTACACGTATTCGCCGTCTCGACCGATGTCTTCAGTGCCAGGGCGCATTGCAAGGATGCCCGTCTCTTCGAAGTACATCCATCCGTCTGGTCGCTCCCATGAGAACAACAGCTCATTCTGCGCGTATACACCACGCAAAGTTAGTTCGGCACCGACCAGCACCAGCAGTGCGGTCACGACCGAGAACGACAAGCGACGAAGCATGCTGCGGAGCATAGCGTCGTAGCTGCACTTGCCCACTGCCGCTGGGGTCCTCCACGCGTGGGCCGTGCGTTGCCCCAAGCGTGCGCCTCGTCACACCGCAGAGACATGGTCCTACGCACTGATGTCAGGCGTTCGCCACCTACGCGCGGTGTGGCATGCCGTCCGAGTGAGCCATCGTTGGAGCCCCCAACGCCCGCTCACATCGGGCTCGCGATCTCCACAAGGATCCCGTTCCCATCGCGAACCCAGCCGACCACTTGGCCCCAGGGCTGCGTCACGGGCTCACGCACGACCTGCATCCCGCAGCCAACAGCACGGGCGAAGGCTCCCGGAACGTCGTCGGTCACCAGGCCGATCTCGAAGAGCCGGGGACCCCCGTCGAACATTGCCCGGACCTCGGGTTGGCTGAAGTGACCCCGGCCGAAGCCGCGGTCGGCGAAGGACAGCAACGTGCCGCCGGTCTCGAGCTCCGCGTATTGCTCGCTCTCGTGCAGGAAGCGGCGCGCCAGCCCGAAGGCGTGCTCCCATGCGGCCAACGTAGCGGGCACGTCGTCGACGTAGAGGATGGTGTAGCCGAGCTTCATGGACCTCTCCTGGGGCTCAGTCGCCCACGTAGCCCAGCGCTTCGAGCTGCTCACGGAGTGCGTCGTCGACCTCCGCCGCCTCCCCCGCCTCGCTGGCCCCGGGCAGCCACGCCGAGAGCCGCGCCACGACGGCGGAATGGCTGCGCGAGACGTCTCGCTGCTCGCGCGGATCCGCCTCCAGGTCGTAGAGCTCCAGCTGATCCGCGTGAGCGACGAGCTTCCAGCGTCCATCCCGGACCGCCTTGCGTTCCGTTCCGTACCGGATCGCCTCGCTCACGGCCGGCTCGTCCCGGCCTTCCCCACCAAGGGCTTCGGACAAGGGCACCCCAGCGAGCCCCTCCGGCGCCGGCAAGCCGGCGATCTCGAGCACCGTCGGCACCAGGTCCAGGCTGCGCACAGGCCGCTCGATGCGGCGCGCCTTCGTCCCACCCGGCGGTCGCACCAAGAGGGGCACATGCAGCAACTCCTGGTACTGCGTGTGGCCATGGCGGCTGTCGTCCGGGATGGGCTCGTCGGGGTAGGCGCCTGCATGCTCACCCATCTCCTCCCCGTGGTCGGACGTGACGAACACCCAGGCGTCGGCGGGCAAGGCATCGAGCACCCGGCCCAGCTCCCGGTCCATGAAGGCGATCTCGGCGTCGTAGAGCTTCTCCACCGGATCGTGGGACGTGGTGCCCATCCGCTGCACCAGCTCCTCCGGCGGCAGGTACGGCCCGTGGGGATCCATGAAGTGGAGCAACAGGAACCAGGCGCCGCCATCGAGGGCGTCGAGGGTCGCCAGCGCCTTGTCGGCCATGCGGTCCGCAGGGGTGTAGAAGCGGTCCGGGAGCACGATGACCCCAAGCTCGTCCAGCGGCTGAAGCACGAGCGGGGTGTGCCCCATCCCGAGGGCGTCGTCGTAGCTGTCGAAGCCACGATCCAGCCCGAACAGGCGCTTCAGGTAGGCGTTCGAGACCAGCGCCGCGGTGGCGTAGCCCGCTCCCTCCAGCAGCTCGGCCAGCGTGGGGACCGAGGCGGCCAGACCGCTCTCGAGGTTGCCGTCCCCCGGGTTCACGCCAGCGCCATGCTGCCCGGGAAGTTGACCTGTGAGCAGGCTTCCGAAGCTCGGGAGGGTCCACGGGGCTGCGCTCTGGGCCGCCAGGTAGGCGACGCCTTCGTCGGCGACCGCGTCGAGGTTCGGAGACGTAGGCTGCTCGTAGCCGGCGTAGCCGAGCCGGTCGCCGCGCAGGGTGTCGACCACGACCAACAGGATCGGCGGCGCCTGCACGGAGCTGCCGAGCGGCAACGCCGGCGCGGCGAGGACCGCCACGGGCACCCGCAGAGCCCAGGAGAGCGCGGCCACCGCCCAGGACGCGGCCAGGAGCCTCTCGACGGGAAGGAACCGGAAGCTCAGCGCACCCACCGTGGCGGAGCACACCAGGATGATGGCGTCTGCGGTGAGGGCCTCAGGGCTGAGCATGGCCCCCAGCACCGCCAGGTTCAGCGTCAGGCCACCCACCATCGCCACCCAGGCCGTCACCAGTCCGGCGGCCACCACACGCTCAGCCAGTCGGTCCGGCAAGCGACGGGCCACGAGCTCGAGCACCGCTAGGCCACCGACCACCCCGACCAGGGCTGCGACGAAGCCCGAGGAGCCGGGCAAGCCCCGGTCGTTGAGCACGTGGGCCACCTTGCCGCCGACCAGGAAGGCCGCGAGCGCGGCCCACGCGCCCCAGCCACACAGCACGCGGCTGCGGCCGAGGCTGGCGGAGCCTCCAGCCCCAGCCCCCGCGATGACCGCGTAGAACGGCGCCAGGGTCAGGGCCTCCCCCCAGGTGAGCGCCGGCTGAGCCGCGGCGAAGTTGATCAGCTCCTCGACCCCGAAGAAGGCCAGGCCGGCTGCGACTCCCAGGCTGACGCCCTCTCGGATGCTTGCGCCCACGGGGCTCCCTATCCGATGACACCGTGCCGACGGCGGCGCAGGACGATCAGCCGGCGAACTCCAGCACGAGCTGCAGCAGCACGTCCGCGCCCGCCTGGAGCTGGTGGGGTTCGGTGAACTCGGCCGGGTTGTGGCTGATGCCGCCGCGGCTGGGCACGAAGATCATCGCGCTCGGACAGACCCGAGCAAACATCTGCGCGTCGTGGCCCGCGCCCGAGGCCATCCGTCGGACACCCTGCCCACGGTCCTCCGCGATGCGCTCGATGCGCGCCACGAGCTCGGGATCGAACTCCACCGGGTCGAAGTCGGCCACGGTGCGGCTGGCGATCTCAAGTCCCTCGCGCTCAGCGAGCGCCGCCACGAAGTCCCCCAGCTCCCTCCGGGACTGCGCGAGCATCACCGCGTCGGTGTTGCGCAGGTCGACGGTCATGGTGGCCTCGGCGGGCACCACGTTGATGAGGTTGGGGTGGAGCTCGATCCGTCCGACCGTGCCCACCTGGCCCCCTCCGAGCCGCAGGCACATGTCTCGCACGAAGGTCGCGATCGCCGCAGCTCCGTAGCCGGGGTCGTGCCGAAGGCGCATCGGACAGGTCCCGGCATGGTTCGACTCCCCCACCAGGTGCAGCTCGGTCCACGCGATGCCCTGCACCCCTGCCACTGCTCCGATGTCCACCCCCTGCTCTTCGAGGATCGGGCCCTGCTCCACGTGGAGCTCGACGAAGGCGTGGGGCGTGGGGCCGGGCACCTGGGCCTCACCTGCGTAGCCGATGCCCGCCAGGGCCTCGCCCACCGTGCAGCCGTCCGTTCCCACCTGCGCGAGCGCGTCCGGCAGAGACAGGCCACCGACCCAGACCAGGCTGCCGAGCATGTCCGGCTGGAAGCGCGCTCCCTCCTCGTTGGTGAAGGCCCCCACGGCGAGGGGTCGACCTGGCCGATGGCCGGCGTCCTGGAGGGTCTGCACGACCTCCAGCCCCGCGAGCACGCCGAGCGCACCGTCGAAGCGGCCTCCGGTGGCGACGGTGTCGAGGTGCGACCCCATCATCACGGGCGGCCGCTCATCGCCCGGCGGCCACGTGCCGGTGACGTTGCCGATGCGGTCCACGCGCACCGCCATGCCGAGCTCGCGCAGCCACCCGACGAAGCGGTCGCGGCCACGGCGATCGGCGTCGGTGAGCGCCAACCGGCAGCTGCCTCCACCCTCGATGGCACCGATCCGGGCCAGCTCGTCGAGCCGTCCGATCAGGCGGTTCAGGTCGATGTGCACGTCGGCGCTGCCCTCGGTCTGCAAGTGCCGAGGATCGTATCCCGTGGCACCATCGACCCGATGGCCAAGCCGGATCCCCGCTTGCTCGACTTCGCGTACCGGCTGGGGCTGACCCGGCAGCGGGTGGGTGAGCTGGCCGAGCTCGTGGAGGTCCTGGTCACCGAGCGTCTCGGCGACGGGAGCACCCTCCCGCCTGCCCACGACGGCGCGCAAGCCCTCCCGAGCTCCCCGGAGGCGGCTTCGTTCCGCTTCGAAGACCTCGGCTTGATCGGACTCGGCGGCATGGGCGAGGTGCGCCGCGTGCGGGACCCCGGACTCGGTCGCACCCTCGCCCTGAAGGTCGTCCGGCGCGAGCTTCAGAACCGGGCGGACGTGATCGATCGCTTCGTCGAGGAGGCGCAGGCCACCTCCCAGCTCAGCCACCCGGGCATCGTGCCGGTGCACGAGCTGGGTCAGCTCCCGGACGGGCGCTTCTACTTCACCATGAAGGAGGTGCGCGGCCGGTCGCTCGGACGGGTGATCGGCGAGGTGCACCAGGCGAGCACCGACGGCGCCTGGGGAAGTGCCAACGGCTGGTCGTTTCGACGGCTGGTCGAGGCCTTCCGGCGGGTCTGCGAAGCGGTGGCCTACGCCCACGAACGCGGCGTGATCCACCGGGACCTGAAGCCCGAGAACGTGATGGTGGGCGAGCACGGTGAAGTGCTCGTGATGGACTGGGGCCTCGCCCGCATCCAGGGGAAGTCCAGCTCGGGCGATGTGGATGCGGTGGTCACCCAGCGGAGCCTCGCCGGCCACCAGACCCGCATGGGGCAGGTGGCCGGCACGCCGATCTACATGGCCCCCGAGCAGGCTGGCGGACGGGTGGACCTGTTGGACGCCACGACCGACGTGTACGCCCTGGGCTGCCTGCTCTACGAGATCCTGAGCGGCCGGCCCCCCTACAGCGGGCGCACGGGTCGCGAGGTGCTCGACAAGGTGCGAGCCGGGCCGCCCCCACCCCCTGGCCCGCTCGAGCCGTGGCCACCCGGGCCACCGCTCCCCGAGGCGCTCTTGGTGGCCTGCGAGCGCGCGATGGCCCGGCAGCAGCGCATGCGCTTCGCCCACGCCGGCGAGCTGGCCGCCGCGATCGGTGACTGGCTGGAGGGCGCTGCCAGTCGCGAGCGAGCGCTCGCGGTGCTCTCCCGCGCGCAGTCCCTCGGGCCGCAGGCCGGCGAGCTGGATCAGCGGGCCGAGGCGCTGCGCTGGGAGGCGGCCGAAGCGCTAAGGGGCGTGCCCGCCTACGCGGAGGTCGACGAGAAGCGGGCGGGCTGGCGTCTGGAGGACCAGGCCGGAAAGCTCGAGGACGAGGCAGGGAAGCTACGGCTGGAGTCGAGGCAGCTGCTCTATGCGGCCTTCACCGCGGCCCCGGACCTCCCGGCGGCCCACGCGGCGCTCGCCGCCCTGCACCGGGACGAACACCAGGCCGCCGAAGATGCGGGCGACCTGCCGCTCGCGCGTCGCGCCGAGGCGCTGCTCAAGGCGCACACACAGGCACTGCCCCCGGGGCACCCCGAGCGCACCCTGCACGAGCGGTACCTCGACGGCGAGGGCCAGCTGAGCCTCGTCACCGATCCCCCCGATGCCGAGGTAATGATCTACCGCTACCGGAAGCGGGACCGGCGCCTGGTCCCCGCCTACCAGGGCAGCGTCGGCAACACCCCGATCCGGCGGGCCCCCATCCGGCGCGGCAGCTACCTGCTGCTGCTCCGCGCGCAGGGACGCGCGGAGGTGCGCTACCCCGTGCACATCGGGCGGGAGGAACACTGGGACGGCGTGACCCCCGGCGGCACCGAGGCTCGGTCCATCCAGCTGCCTGAGCACACTCCAGCGGGCTCGGTGTTGGTGCCTGGTGGGTGGTTCTGGAGCGGCGGCGACCCGGGTGCGGACGGGGCCCTCCCCCGCCGGCGCATCTGGGTCGACGGGTTCTGGATGCAACGGCGCTGCGTGACCCACCAGGAGTGGATCGCCTTCCTGACCCACCTGACCAGGACCGGCGGCCCGGTCGACGCCTGCTTGCCCCGCAGGCGGCAGGAGGCGGGTCCAGGTGAACCGATGTACGCCCGCACCCTGAACGGCTGGATGCTCCCGCTGGGCGACGAGGCCGTGGGGCCCGAGCATCCCGTCACCGGCATCGACTGGCTCGCGGCCGAGCGCTACGCCGGCTGGCGATCCGCGGAGGAGGGGCGGACCTGGCGCCTGCCGTCGGAGCTGGAGTGGGAGAAGGCCGCGCGCGGTGTGGACGGCCGCACCTTCCCCTGGGGGGAGTTCCTCGACCCTGGTTGGTGTGTGATGCGGGAGAGCCACGAAGGCAAACCCGGCCCGGCGCCAGCCGGGCAGACGCCGTCGGATGCGAGCCCCTACGGCGTGCGCGACCTCGCCGGGAACGTGGCCGAGTGGTGCAGCGACCCCTTCAGCGCGCTGGGCCCGACGCTCCAGGGCGCGCGGTACCGGATCCCGGTGGGTGTGGGCGATCTGGACTTCGACCCCGAGCTGCCCCGGGTCGCCCGTGGAGGCCACTGGCTCGCGGGCGAGCGCCGCTGCCGGGTAGCCTCCCGGCGCGGGCACCCCCCCGCCTTCACGAGCCCTCGCCTGGGCTTCCGGCTCGTGGCGTCGGCGGAGGCTCCGGCACGGTAGCCCGTCGGTTAGGACCGTGCCCGCTGTGGTCATCCGCTTCTTCGCCTATTTCTACCCCCCGTGCATCGGCGGTGGGGAGGTCATCCTGGCCCACCAGGCCCAGGAGCTCGCCGCGCGTGGTCACGAGGTCCACGTGCACTGCACGCCCTACAGCAACATCAACCTGTCCACCCGGGTCGACGCCGGCGACAGCCTCGAGCAGGGCGTGCAGGTGCACCGGCGCGAGAGCCTGGTGCTGCCCTTCCACAACCCGCTGGAGAAGGACCTGGTCACCCCAGCCTTCCTGCGCGAGGTGTTCGAACCCGCCGATCTGCTCGGCTGCGTGGGCTACCCGAGCGTGCACCTCGATGCCCTGCTCGTCCGGGCACGGCTCACGGGCACGCCGCTCGTGGTGAACAACTACGTCACCCAGGACTACCTGGCGCGCTTCCTGGACAGCGCCGACACCGCCAACCAGAAGATCCGGTCCCGCTACTGGCGGCACGTGGTGAGGCGCGAGCTCGACCGCGCCGACCTCGTGATCGCCGACTCGCCGAAGGCCGCGTCCGCGCTGGCGGAGCGCCTCGGACTCGACAACGTGGTCTGCCACATCGGCATGGCCGTCGATCCCGGCGAGTTTGCCGGGCTGGGCGACGTCGAGCGGGCGCAGGCCCGGGCCGCCCTCGGCCTGGGCGACGAGCGCTTGATCCTCGCGCCGAGCCGCGTGGCGGTGCAGAAGGGCGCCGACCTGCTGGTCGAGGCGGCGGGCCCTCTGTTGGGAGACGACGTCCGGCTCGCCATCTGCGGGCCGATCAACGAGCCCGAGTTCCACGAGCGCGTGCTCGCCCTCGCGGCACCCCTCGGCGACCGCGTCGTCTTCGGGCAGCTCCGCAGGCCGCACCTGCTGGCGCTGATGACCGCGGCGGAGGTGGTCGTGCTGCCGAGCCGAGGCGAGACCGTGGGCGGCGTGGTGTTCGAAGGCATGCACGCGGGCGCCCTCGCCATCGTGTCCGACGCGGTGGAGGCCGCGGCCGCCGACTACCTCGAGCACGGGGTCAACGGGCTCTTGTTCGCGAGCGAAGACGTGGCCGCGCTCCGATCGGCTCTGGAGCGTGCCCTCACCACCGACGTGTCGGCGCTGAAGGCCGCCGGCCAGCGCACGGTGGCGGAGCGCTTCACCTGGGCTCGCAGCGTGGACCGGCTGTGGGGTCTCTACCGGCAGGTCCTGGAGGCACGAGGTGGCTGACCCCCGGCTGAGCATCATCATCCCCACCTTGAACCGTGGGCGCCTGTTCCACGACACCGTGCGGCAGCTGCTCGAACAGGACTACCGCGACTGGGAGCTGGTCCTGGTGGATCAGTCCGACCCCCAAGAGCGCGCCGCGAACGAAGCGCTGGTGGCCGAGCTCGACGATGCGCGCATCGTCTACCTGCACCTCGACGTGAAGGGCCTGCCCAACGCTCGAAACGAAGGCATGGCCATCGCCCGCGGCGAGGTCTGGCTCTTCCTCGACGACGACGTGATCCTGCTCGGGGACGTGCTCGCCGCGCACATGCGCTGCTACGACGATCCGGAGGTCGGCGGCGTGACAGGCCGCATCGTCGAGCGCACGGTGCGACCCAACGCCGACCACACCGTGAACGCCATCTCACCTGGCGGACGGGTCATCACGAACCTCTGGGGCTTCGATCGCTGCGAGATCGAGACCCTGAAGGGCGCCAACATGAGCTACCGCGCCAGCGCGTGCCGCCAGATCGGCGGCTTCGACCGGCAGTACACGGGCACGGCGCTCCTCGAGGACACCGACTACTCCACCCGCATTCGCCTGGCGGGCTGGAAGCTCCTGTTCGAGCCCGACGCCGAGCTCGTGCACCTGAGCTCGCCCAGTGGCGGGGTGCGGGTCGAGGATGCCCTGCGCACCGAGTACTGGCGCTTTCGCAACTGCGCGTACTTCGTGCTCAAGAACCGCGGCCCCAGCCACTTCCCGCGGGTCGCCGCCACCTTCGCAGGCATCGCCGCGAAGCGCGCAGCGGAGTGGCGCGCCCCGGGCGCCCTCTCGAAGCTCGCCGGCGCTCTGCGCGATGGTCAGGCGGCCTACCGCGAGGGCCCGGACCAGGACATCCCGCGGCGCTAGGCTCGGCCCAGCGGCGCGGTGAGGCAGCGGACCGAGCCACCCAGTCGAAACACCTCCGACACGTCGATGGGCAGCACCTCGGCTCCCTCGCGCTCCCACACCGCGCGCGCGGCCGCGTCGAGCACGGGCACGCCGTAGCTGGGCATCCAGACACGGAGCCGCCCGTCGCGCGTCTCCGCGAGCACGTTGTTGTACGAGAGCCACACCCAAGGCTCCGCGCTGGGCCAGAGCGGCACGCGGACCACCTCCAGGCCGGCGGCCTCCAGCTGGGTGGCCACGGCACGGTAGGGCGCCAGATCGCTGGTGAGCGCCAGGCGGCCATGCACGTCCAGGGCCTGCCCCGAGCCTCCGAGCAGCGAGAGCGCCAGGTCGGGGTCCCCGACCATCACCCGCCGCTGCCCCAGCGGCGTCACGAACATGCCGATGTGGTGGTCCGGTGCAGGGTCGAGCACGAGCACGGGTCGTCCGAGGTCCTCCTCGAGCCAGGCCGTGAGCTCCTCCCGCGGCAGCATCGGGTTGCGGGCCAACAGCGGCGCCGCCACGTACGCCCGCTCGTCGTCGGCGATGAGGTCACCACCGTCGAAGCGGTAGCGGGCCTTCTGCACGGGGCGGTTCAGGTGATTGCCCAGCACCCAAGGCACCCGCCAGTCCCTCGCTCGCGGCTCGGGTCCGGTGACCGGCAGCACGGGGGCCAGCAGCCGCTCGCCACGGCCGAGCACCGCCAGGCGATCCCTCATCCAGGAGGTGATGACGTGGTCGGTCTTGACGACCTCCAGCCCGGCCTCGGGGGCCCACTCCTGCCAGGCGGCGCGCAGCAGCGCCTCGTCCTCGGCATCGGCGACCACGGCGTGCACCGTCGCGTCGGCCGTGAGCCCTCCCACGATCGCGCCGAAGACCGGAAGGAAGCGCTCGTGACCCTGGCGGTGGAACTGCAGACCGAGATCGGTGATCGCCCCGGCCGTGGCGGGCATCAGGGGCGCCGGTTCCTGGGGCCGCGCGGTCACCACCCCGATCAGGCGCACCGCGAGCACGGCACAGAGCGCCCACAGCGCACGCCGAAGCATCAGCCCTCCAGATCCGCCACCACGGCCTCCGCGCTCGCCAGCCGCAGCCGTGCGGTGGCGTCGTCGATTCCACCGTCCCGCGGCCGCAGCGCCAGCTCGGTGGTGGCGAAGGCGCCGAACATCAGCTCCTCGTCGGTGAGGGTGGGCTCTTCCACCCTCACCGGCAGCACCACCTCCACCGTCTCGTGCGCCGGCACGGCGCGCACCAGATCGAGGTTCTGCTGGCGGAAGGCCATCGGTCCCATGCGGCTCATCATGTTGCCGGACTGGGTCCACACCTCGACCCGTGCATCCAGCTGCACGGCCTCGGCTCCCGGGTTCCGCAGGGAGACCGTGACGGTGTCCTCACCGACCTCGACGATGGTGGCCACCACGCCATCGAAGCTGACCTCCTGCTGGACCGGCCCGGTCAGGTACGCCGCAGCGGACACGTCCTCGGCAGCGCTCTCGGCGTTGGCGGTCGGCAGATCGGCCGCGAGGTTCAGCACCCCGAGGGCGGCCGCGAGGGCGGCGGGGACGAGGACACGCGTCATGGTCAAGCTCCGTGTGGATGGCCAGGGTTCTGACGACACGGTGGCCGCGGGGCTTACAGCACCGTGTAAGCGCACGGTATCGACTGCCAGGCGCGCCCGGCTTCGCTAAGCTGACCCCTCGAGGCCGTGCTGGAGGTCGTTCGTGAAGAGCCTGATCATCGTCCTGAGCCTGCTCGGCTGCGACAAGGATGCCGTGGGGACCGACACGGCCGACACCGGTGCCGTGTCCACGACCGACCTCGACGCGGACGGCTTCGTGAGCAGCGACGACTGTGACGACGAGGACCCCGCGGTGAACCCAGGCATGGCCGAGATCCCCTACAACGGCCTGGACGACGACTGCGACGAGGCGACCCCCGACGACGACCTCGACGGCGACGGCTTCGCGGCCGCTCTCGACTGCGACGACGACGACGCGAGCACGTGGCCGGGCGCGACCGAGCTCTGTGACGGAGTCGACAACGACTGCGACGGCGCGGTCGACGACGGCGCGGGAAGCACCTGGTACGACGACGCGGACGGCGATGGCTTCGGCGACCCCGAGACGGGCGACGTGGCCTGCGACGGCGGAAGCGGTGAGGTCGGCGACGGCACCGACTGCGAGGACGGCGACTCGCAGGTGTACCCCGGCGCCGAGGAGCTCTGCGACGGAGTCGACAACGACTGCGACGGCGACGTGGACGGGGGAGCGACCGACGCGGCGACCTGGTTCAACGACGCGGACGCCGACGGCTACGGCGACGACGCCACCGAGACCTCGGGCTGCGACGAACCCGACGCCGCAGCGAGCCGAGGCGGCGATTGCGACGACACCGACCCCAGCACCTACCCGGACGCAGCCGAGTCCTGCGACGAGACCGACAACGACTGCGACGACGCGATCGACGAGGATCCGGTCGATCCCAACACCTGGTACCTCGACGACGACGGCGACACCTACGGCCAGGACGACGGCCCCACGCTTCAGGCGTGCGATCAGCCCGAGGGCTACGCCTCCCGGTACGGCGACTGCGACGACACCGATCCCGAGGTGCACCGAAACGCCGAAGAGGTCTGCAATGGCGTCGACGACGACTGCGACAACCAGATCGATGTCGATGCGACCGACGGGTCCACCTTCTACGCGGACGACGACGGCGACGGCTGGGGCGACGACGACGACGCCGTCACGGCCTGCGAGGCCACCACCGGCGAGGTCGCCGACGGCGGCGACTGCGACGACGGCGACGCGGCCGTGTCTCCGGATGCCGACGAGGTGTGCGACGGCATCGACAACGACTGCGACGGCAGCGTGGACGACGACGACGCGAGCGTCAGCGGCACGAGCACCTGGTACGTCGACGCGGATCTCGACGGCTACGGCAACGACGACGCCAGCACGGAGGCCTGCGACGAGCCCACGGGCTTCACGGGCGTCGGAGGAGACTGCGACGACACCGACGACACCGTGAACCCCGACGCCGAGGAGGTCTGCACCGACGCGGGCGTGGACGAAGACTGCGACGGCCTGGTCGACGACGACGACCCCGACGCCACCGCGGTCGATCTCTGGCTCGACGCCGACGGCGACGGCTTCGGAGACCCCGAGGTGGCGGTGACCACCTGCTCGACCGAGGGCTACGTCGCCGACGCCACCGACTGCGACGACGGCGACAGCGACGTGAACCCCGACGCGCTCGAGGTCTGCAACGACGGCGTCGACAACGACTGCGACGGCGGGGCGTCGGGCTGTGGTCTGGCAGACGACCTGACCACAGGCGACGCCGACGCCACAGTGTGGGGCGACAGCGCCAACATGCGGCTCGGGTACGGTCTCGCATCCGACGATCTGGACGGGGACGGCTACGCCGACCTGCTCGCCGGCGCACCCTACGCCGGAGGGGGTTTCGGCGGGTACACCGGCGCGGCCTACCTCCTGCACGGACCGCTCACCGGGGAGATCGACGCCTCGGACGCCGACGCGGTCATCGAGGGCGACGCCGGCGGCGACTACGCCGGGTTCAGCCTCGCGGTGGCGGGGGATCTCGACGACGACGGGCACGACGACGTCGTGATCGGCGGCTGGTACGGCAACGCAGCCTGGATCGTCTCCGGTCCGGTCAGCGGCACGACGACGGTCGCCGACGCCGAAGCGAGCATCACCGGTGGAGCGGCCAGCTACCTCGGCATGGCCGTCGAAGGCGCGGGTGACGTCGACGGCGACGGGGTCGACGACGTGTGGGTCGCCGCGCCCTATGCAACGGTCGGCGGCTCCACCTACGCCGGCGAGGTCTACCTGTTCACGGGTCCCGTGAGTGGGACCTTGACCCACGTCGACGCGGACGGCGCCTTGCTCGGCGAAGCACGCACCAACTACGCCGGGAGCGCGCTGGCGCATGCGGGCGACGTCGACGACGACGGCTACGCAGACGTGCTGGTCGGAGCGAACGGCAACAGCACGGGCGCTTCCTACGCCGGTGCGGCGTACGTCGTGCACGGGCCCGTGTCGGGCAACGTGTCGCTCGCGGCTGCCGACGCGCAGGTCTATGGCAGCAGCACCTACGCGTACCTGGGCGCCGCGGTGGCCGCAGGAGACGTGGACGGCGACGGCACACCGGACGTTGCCGTGGGGGCCAGCCGAGACAGCACCGGAGCCAGCTATGCCGGATCCGCCCACGTGTTCCACGGTCCCCTCAGCGGGACCTACGGCGAGGTCGACGCCGACATCACCCTCGCGAGCAGCTCACGGAGTGCCTACTTCGGCGCTGCGATCGACGTCGGCGGGCACACCGACGACGATGGGGTGGGCGACCTCCTCGTAGGTTCCTACGCGCTGAGCAGCGCCAGCACCTACGGCGGTGCCGCGTACCTGTTCAGCGACCCCGAGAGCGGTGTGGCTGGCGACGCGACCGGCACCGTGCTCGGAACATCCGTCTACGAGTACCTCGGCTACCGGGTGGCCTTCGCGCCCGACGTCGACGCCGACGGCTACGACGACGCCGTGCTGTCGGCTCCGAGCTCCTCGGGTTCAGCCAGCTACGGCGGGGCGGTCTACCTCTTCCACGGCGGCGGCCTCTGAGTCGCTCTGCGGAGGGTTCCCGGAGCCCACCTCGACCAGCACACCGAGCAACAGCCGGAGTCCCCGGACCAGCTCACCCGCCGGCAGGTGCTCCCCGTCGCCGTGCATGGTTCCCGCCTCCTCCGTCGTCACCAAAAACGGCGCCAGGCCGTAGGCTCGGACCCCGCGCTGGCGCAGGTAGACCGAGTCGGTGAAGCCCACCGACAGCACGGGCCCGGCGACCGACCGAGGGCTCGCCCGTTCAGCGTGCCGCACGAGAGCGTCGAAGACCGGGTCGTCGACCCACGGGCTCACGCTGGCGTGCCCGGCCGCCATCACGTCGAAGCGCACGTGGTCGCTGTCCACCGCCTCGTTCAGCTCGTGGAGCAGGGCCCCCGGCGTGGTGTTCGGCTGGAGGCGGCAGTCGAG
>CAZSAT010000046.1:0-33233 GCA_964604675.1 uncultured Enterobacterales bacterium | reverse complement strand
GGCCTCGGACGGCACGACGTTCGGCTCGAGGGCACCCGACAGCCCGGTGACGTGGACCGTGGTCGTGATCCCCGCGCGGGTGAGCGGGTCGGCCAGGAGCCGGGGCACGACCAGCCGGTCGACCAGCCACGGGTGTTGCAGCACCCATCCCGCGAAGCCTCCCCGGTGACGCCCGACCCGCGCGAAGAAGGCCTCGAACGAGGCGTGCAGGTAGGGTTCGGGCTCCAGGGCCTCCAGAGCGCTGGCCGCCTGCAAGAGCCGCAACGGGGCTTCGTCTGGGCCTGGCGTCGAGCCGTGGCCTGTCTCCCCCTCCGCGATCATGCGGGCCCAGAGGATGCCCTTCTCGCCCACCGAGATCGGCCACACGTCCTGCCCCTCGAAGACCGCGTCCTCGACCCCGATGCCCCCCTCGTTCAGGCTGTGGCTGCAGCCGATCCGGTCCCAGCGCTCGTCGAGCACGTGCCGGATGCCCGCGTTCCCGATCTCCTCGTCCGCTACCGCCAGCAGCACCAGGTCGCGGTCCAGGGTGATGCCGGCCCGCTTCAGCGCGATCATCGCCTGGACCTCCACGAGGCCCATGCCCTTCATGTCGAGCGCACCGCGGCCCCAGATCGCGCCCTCGTCGTCGACGTAGCCACTGAGCGGTCCGCGGGCCTGGGGCCAACGCGCGGTCTCGGCCGAGGCCACGTCGAGGTGGCTGACGAGGCAGAGGGGGTCGGCCTCTCCCGTGCCCTCCAGCCACGCGAGCAGGGAGCCCCGGCCCGGCGCGAAGGCGAGGATCTCGGTCTCGATCCCCTCCGCTTCGAGCAACGCCGCCAGGAACTCCGCGCCCGCCGTCTCGTTGCCTGGCGGATTGAGCGTGTCGGTGGCGAGGTAGGCCGACAGCCAGCCGGTGCCCTCCGTCTCCAAGGCGTGCCAGTCGAACCAGGCTTCCCACGGCTCGGTGAGGGCCACACGCGTGGGCGGTGCGTGCCGACAGGCGAGGGTGAGCCACAACCAGGTCATGCAGCCGGCTATATCCGCCTGATGTGCCTCCTCTCCCATCCCGGCGGAGCCGTCGGAACCCCTGCCAGCTGCCGGTGATCGGGGGCCTGCTCGGCCTGGCGTTCGCGGCGGAGGACACCGCTTGGTACCTCGTGCCGATCGCTGGCTACGGCTCCGACGACGGCTTCGGCGGTGGGGGCCGCTTCGAGTTGACCCGTGGCGAGCCCGACGACACACCCTACCGGGTGGGTTGGATGGCCATGTCCTACGCCACGCAGTCCGGGTACCGCGACCACCAGGTGCGCTGGGACCGCACCGGCCTGGCGCAGGACCGGCTGCGGCTCACGGCCTTCGGGTCCTGGCGCCAGTGGCTGCACGACGGCTACTACGGCCTGGGCGGAGGGACCGTGCGGGACCCGAGCGCGCCCGACGACTACTACACCTACAACCTGTTCCAGCCCACGGCACGCCTGACCGGCCGCTGGGCGCTCCGCGACGACTACTCCGTGTTCGGAGCAGTCAACCCGACCTGGACCGAGGTCACGGCCTACCCCGACACCCTGTTGTCCGAGGCTCCTGCACCCGGCGTGGCCGGAGGAGTGGCCGTGTGGCTCTCGACGGGGCTCGTGCACGACACACGGGACGTGGAGGCCGATCCGTCCGAGGGCCACCTCGTCCAGGTCGCCGCACGCGTGGACGCGACGAGCGGCGTCGGCGGCCCGCTCGTCGAGCTGCGGGGCTTCGCCTCCATGGCGCCGCGGCTCACCCTCGGCGCGCGGGTCCTGGGCGAGTGGCTCTTCGGCGACGTGCCCTTCTACGAGCAGGTCCACTGGGGCGGACTCACCCCGATCGCCGGCTTCGGGGGCGGCGACACGGTGCGCGGCATCCCCAGCGGGCGGTACCGCGGGCCAGGCAAGGCGCTCTTGAACACCGAGGCCCGCTTCCGGGTGGCCGAGGTCTCCGTTCGCGACACCTCGGTCGCCCTGCAGCTGGCGCCATGGGGCGACGTGGGTGCCGTCGGCGGGTCCGGACCTGGGGCCTTCGTCGCGGCGGGTGGGGCGGTGAAGCTCGTGGTCGACGAACAGTTCGTGGGCCGGGTGGACGTTGGCGTCGGACGCGACAAGGGACCGGACGGACCGCTCCCGTCGCTCGGCATCTACCTCGAGTTCGACCACCTCTTCTGAGCCTGGAGGTCAACAACGCCGGGCTGCACCGCACTCCTCCATCGGCCGAACCGGCCAGGAGGCGCCCATGGTCCAACCTCTCGTGCGAGCGCGGACGCCGCGCCCCATCCGTGGACGCCGGCTGAGCGCCGACCGAGAGGTGGAGCTCGCCGAAGCCGCCGGCCGCGCCCACGGCGAGGCCCGAGAGCGCCTGCTGTGGCGGCTCGCGCTCAGCGAGACCCGCATCGCCGACGCGGAGGCCCGCAAGCACGCCGGCCCGTTCCTCGACGACACCGACCTGTTCCAGGAGGCCCTGATCGGGCTCTACGAGGCGGCCAAGCGCTTCGATCCGAGCCGTCGGATTCGATTTGGCACCTACGCGCACTGGTGGGTGCGGGCCCAGCTCTCCCGAGCGATCGACCGGACCGGCCGTCCTGTTCGCCTGCCGGCGTGCGCGATGGAACAGATCCGGAACCTGCGAAAGGCTCAGGACTGGCTGGAGCGCGATGGCGCGCGTGCGAGGCCGTCGGAGGTGGCGTCCCTCGCGGGTGTCAGCCTGCGGCGCGCCCGGGAGGTGCGTCGGTACGGCTACACGGTCTCCCTGGAGGATCGGATCGACGGCCGTGACCCGCAGAGTCGGACCCTGCAGGCGGTGCTCGTGTGCCAGGGCGAGGACCCTGAACACCACGCCCACCGCTCGGCCGAGACGACGCGCCTGCGCGCCGCCCTCCACGCGTGCCTGACCCAGCGGCAGCGCATGGTGCTGTCGCGGCGCTTCGGGCTGGCCGACGGCGACCCCCTGAGCCTGTCGCAGCTGGCCACCATCATGGGACTGTCGAAGGAGCGGGTCCGGCAGATCGAGAAGGAGGCCCTCACCCAGCTCCGAGACTTCGACACCATCTCACGGTGACAGCGGCCGGGTGAGCAGCACGGCGCCGCCAGCTTCCGTGTCCGGCTCATCCCATCCCGGACGTCCGACCAGGATCTCCGAGAGCCCGTCCCCGTCCAGGTCGCCGGCGCCGGCGACCGACCATCCGAAGAAGCTCAGCTCGTCGCCCTGGTGAATGACCGTGCTCCGGTCGGCGAGCACGATGGTCACGCGGTCGAGTGCTCGTCCCTCGCCCAGCACCAGCTCGGCCAAGCCGTCACCGTCGAGGTCGCCGGGCCCGGCCAGCGCGTGAGCGGTCGCGGCCACCACCTCCTCACCACCTCCGGTGTGAACCACCACGTCGTCGGCTCCCGGGGCGCTGACCGCCCAGTCGTCGAGGCCGTCGCCGTCCCGGTCGCCCAGGCCGACCACCGCGTAGCCGAGGTGGCTGTCGAGCTCCCCTTCGAAGCGCTCGATGGCCCCCTGGTTCCACACGGCGACCCACGGCGTGAGCGGCGAGCCGACCGCCGGCGCGCCCACCGCGATCTCGTCCATGCCATCGCCGTCCAGATCCCCGACCCGCGCCACCGCGAGCCCAGCGAGCTCGCCCGAGGTTCCGCCCTGGAGGAGCGGCTCCGGGTCCGCGCCCGGTGCCAGCACCCACGCAGCGCCCCGGTCGTCGTCAGCGCCGTAGCCGCCGGCGATCACCTCGTCGACCCCGTCGCCGTCCACGTCTGCGACCGCCAGAGCGACGCCGAACCACGCGTCGGCCACGGGGCTGAGCCAGGTGTGCTCCAGGTCGGTAAGCTCGGGGCGCTCCCCCGCTCCCGGGGCCGGGAGCAGGGCCACCGCGCCGGCGTTCTCCCCCACACGCTCGTCGCCAGGCGCTCCGACGAGCACCAGCGGCTCCCCGTCCACCACCAGGCTGCCGACCTGCCAGCCGAGGAAGTCGGCCGACGCGGAGCCCGTGAGGCGTCCAGCCGACTCCAGGGCCAGGACCTCGCCCGTTCCCAGCGCCGCGCCGGGAACCACGACAGCTGCACCCTCCGCCCAGTAGAGCGCGTCGGCATACGGAGCACCGAGGACCAGGTCCATCGCGCCGTCGCCGTCGAAGTCGGCACCGGTCCCGACGGCGAGGCCCAACAGGTCTTCGTCGTCCCACGCCTCCAAGCTCACGCGCTCGAGAGCCTCCGACCCCGTGAGCGTGGTCGAGCGACGAGCCGGACCCACCGCGCAGGTGGCCGCACCGTCGCGCCGGGCTTGGGGCCACAGCACCGGACCGACGCCCGAGCCGACCACGCCGTCGCCCCACCACGCCACCGTCTGCCGGAGCCCGCACGGCTCACACCGCACCGCCTGGCCGTCGACCACGATCTCCAGCCGCCAGGGGCCTGCGGGCGCGGCGCAGGGGTCCACGGGCCCGCTGAGCAACGGAGCCGACGCATCGCCCTCGTCCACCGTGCCTTCGTCGGTCGGGACCGCCGCGGTCGGTTCGCTCGTGCCACACGCCAGGAGGAGCCACCACACGGGGGCAGCGTAGCCGTCCCCGCGCGTGGCTGCGGATCAGGCGCGCGTCGACGCGCGCAGCTCGTTCTCCGCCTGGAACCAGTTGGCCACGGGGTCGAGGCTCCCCTGCTGGAAGAGCGTGTAGGCACGCAGGGCGATCGCCTCGTGGCTGGGCGCGGTGACGACCACGGGAGCGACCGGCTCCTGCGCGGTCTTGCGACGGGCGGCCTTCTTCGGCGGCGCGTCCGCCGCCACGCTCTTCACGACCACTTTCTTGGCCGTGGCCTTCCTCGCAGCGACCGACCGGGGCGCGGGCTGCTTCGCCGCCGCGGTCTTCGCTGCAGCCTTCTTCGGCGCGGCCTTGCGCGTCGACCTGCGGGTGGTGCTCGTCTTCTTCTCGGTGCCGGTCTTCTTCTCGGCCATGGGTCCCTCCAGGGTGGGAGAAGAGCGTAACTCAGATTGGAGTGACGACCTACCCATCGCTCGCAACCAGAGCTCTCGCCAAGGCTTCCGGGGCCAGGTGCACCCGGTGCCGACCGAGGGCGTCGAGCCCGTCGGGGACGCGGAGCACCGGACGGACCTCGAAGCGCCAGTGAGCCGCGGGCACGCCATGTGCCGCGCGCAGACCGATCGTGAACGCGGGTGTGCCGAGCACGCGATCGAGGGCGCGAAGCACCCGTGCCAGGCAGCCAGCGACGGCGGCTACGACCGCCTCGCTGGTGACCTCGAGCGATCCGACGTGGCCTCGCGGCAAGACCCACACCTCGCCGTCGACCACCGGCGCGAACGATGCGATCGCCATGGCGTCCGCCTGGATGGCGACCGCGCGTGCGCCGCGGGCTCGCTCGTCAGCGAGGAGCTCACAGCTCGCACACCCACGCTCCGTCCAGCGCGGCGCCGCCCCGGTCGCCCAGATCACGCTGTGGGGATGTGCCAGCTTCGCTCCTGCGGCCCGGCCGTGCTGGCGAAACCACACCACGTCGGTGAGGCGCTGGTCCCGTCTCAGGTCGAGCATGCGCTCCCGGGCCAACAGAGCGCTGTCCACGAGCAGCTCGTCGTCTTGCCAGGCCACCCGGTGATCGTGACCCTCCACGATGACCTCGTGAGCACCCGGTGCCTCCCAACGCCGCAACGGCCCCGGTTCCAGCACCCGCTCGAGGTCCTCCACGCGCTGCCAGGGCCGGCCGTTCGGCACGACGCGCAGCTCCTTCCGTTGAGCGATCACAGGGCCGATGGACGCCTGGCAGAGCGGGCACGGCCCGCTCGGGAGGACGGCGGGTCGAGGCTCGAGGGGTTCGTTGGTGAGCAGGGTGTCGTGCCCGCGGACCGGGCAACGACGCCACTCACGCACAGAAGGCCTCCAGGGACAGCCCGTCGAAGAGCCCGTCGAGGCCTTCGACCTGGTCGATGGCAAGCTGATCGACCGCGTCGTCGTCCCGGCCTTCCGAGCGCTTCCAGGCGAGGTTCATCAGGCGGTCGAAGCGCTCGGCGTGGCCACAGATCCGGGTGTAGCCATAGTCCACGGCACCCTTGGTGTGCACGACGAAGGGCCAGTCGCTGGCCTGGAGCAGCAACAGCTCGCGCGCGGCGAGGGTGAGCGCGTGGCGCACACCTTCGTGCTCCCGCCACGCCAGGCTGTCGAGCAGCTGGTAGAAGCGGTCCTCGGCTCGGTACTCGAGCTCCCAGGTCCAGCGGAGCTCGTCGTTCCACCAGACGCGGTGGTCGCCTCCGGCCCCCCAGCTCCCCTCCGGCAGCCAAACCGCCTTGTCGGGAGGCTGGCGCTCCAGCAGCTCGCTCGCGGTGCACACCTCGACCGCTGGGTCGTGGTGCAGGCTCAAGAGCGCATCGCGCAGGAACGTGGGCCCCTCGTGCCACCAGTGCCCGAACAGCTCGGCATCGAAGGGCGCGCACACCACTCCGGGACGTCCCGTGTCGCGCTGGTACTCGGCCACCGTGTCCCGTACGACGCTCGCGAAGTGGTGAGCGTGCTCGTGCAGGGCAGACGCCACGTCGTCGGGCACGTAGCGGTGCTTGTCGCCGAGCCCGACCTTGTTGCCGGTGATCTTCCAGTACGGCAGCCCGTCGGACCCGTGCCTCTTGTGGAACTCGAGGTAGCGCCCGTCACCTGGGTACCCGACCTCCCCGGACCAGACCTGCTCCGAGACGCGAGGGTGTCGAGCCAGCGCCGCCACGCCGGTGTCCGACCCGTCCGTGGTGACCAGGTGCGGCTCGAGCAACGAGCGCCACGCCCGACCGGTGTCCCAGCCGGCCTGATCCCAGCCGACCTTCCGGTAGCGACCGTCCTCGACCACGCCTTCGCTGCGCGCGCCCTGGAAGAGGTGTGCGTCGACGAAGAAGGCCCGTACCCCCTCGCTCGCCAGCACCTGATCGACTCCGAGCCGCACACGCTCGTCGCCGTGCAGGCAGGGCGGGGTCCAGCGGCCACCAGGCCGGTAGGCGCACTCCGGCAGCCACAGCGAGGTGGGCCGTCGTCCCAGGATGCGCTCGGAGCTGTCCAGGCCGACGCGGAGCTGCGCCCGCACCGAGCGGTCGTGGAGCAACAGGGGCGCGTAGCCGTGGGTGGCGAAGCTCCCCATGATCTCGATCTGCCCACTCGCCCAGCGCGCCGCGAAGGCCGCCGGGAGGTTGCGGTCGAGGGCGTCGAACGCAGCCCGCTGCTCGGCGAAGTGCTGCTCCCAGCGCTCCGCCAGGTAGACAAGGTGGGCGTCTCCCCAGCCCCGAAAGGTCTCCTGGTCCCGACGGGCACGTTCGATGCGCTCGTCGAGCCACAGCGGGAAGCCGCTCTGGAACCGCGGGTGGGCGAGCTGCTCCAGCAGCACCGGGGTCAACCCGAGCGTGAAGCCCGCGCGTGCCCCCGCCTCGGCCACCGCGTCGATGGTCGCCAACAGAGGCATCCAGGAGCCCGACGCGCCTTCGAACACCCAGCTCTCGCCATGAGGCCAGCGGCCATGGTGGAGGACGTGTGGGAGGTGTCCGTGGAGGACGAGACAGAAGCGGCCCATGGCCTAGTCCGTGCAGATGCTGACGTCGAAGCGTGCCCGCTCTTCGCCCCAGAGCTGGAGCGGCCAGGCGAGCAGGAGGCCGAAGCCCTGGTCGAGCAGGCGGAGCTTGCCGCCGGACGAGGCCACGGTGCGCAGCGGGAAGTGGTAGATGCGGGCCTGCTGGCCCAGGTCGATGCGGACCTTGAACTTTCGCCGTTCGTCGACCCAGACGACGGTGCTGATGCCGTCGACCTCGCCGCGCTCCGACGTGAGCGCTCGGCTGCGCCCGAAGTCGAGGTAGCGCCCCGGCCCGGTGAGGCCGTCGAGCCCGAAGCTCAAGCCGACGGCGAAGCGGCTCCGGATCGTCGTGTGGTAGCGGTTCGTGATCTCGTAGCGCACGTCGACCGCAGGGAGATCGCGGTGGAACACGAAGCGCTTCGAGACCTGGACGAGGCGCTCCTCGCCGTCCTGGGTCACGTGTCCTTCACGCGCCATGGTCACCCCGTACGCGTCGAGGAGGTCCTGGTTCTCGGCGGCGAGCACCTGGTACTCCGCGTCGGCGAAGTCCCCAGCGTCCTCGAAGCGGCCCCGGGCGATGTTGTCGAGGGAGGCCGAGGCCCCGAGGAAGTGGTCGGTGAAACAGACCCGCTGCAGCTTGTCGACCACCACGTGGCGGACCAGCTCCTCGGGCCCGATCGCCTCGCTCGTGGCGGTGGGGCCGACGCGGATGGCCGCGACGCGGGCCGCACCTGCGTCGTCCTCGTCGTAGAACGACAGCTCGTCGGACTCCTCGTCTTCGACCAGCTCGTCGCTCCAGATCCGATGGCCGTCGCCGTCGACGTCGAAGCTGAGCGCGTCGGCCTCGGTGTCCACCGAAGCGAGCTCTTCGTCGGACTCGAACACGAGCGCCGGCAGGTTCGCGAAGCGATCCAGATCGTCGTGGTACCGCTCGCGCCGACGCCGGAGGGTGTTCACCAGGTTGCCAGGCAGATCCCAGAGGTCGAGCTCGACCAGGGCTCCCCCCTCGTTGGGGTCGAGCACCGCGCCCAGCCTTGCAGTGCGCACCACGATCTCCTGCCGCCCATCGGCGTCGTAGTCCAGCCGGAGTTGCCGGATGTCGGTGCCCTCGCCCAGGGTGTGCGCCACCCGCGAGTCGGCCTCCAACAGGTCGCGCCACGCGCGGTGGCGGAGACGAGCGTCGTACACGCCGGCGTGCGGGCCGTGCCAGAGCACGTCGGACGCCTGCGCGCTGTAGAGGTGCAGGGTGGCAGCATCGAGCGCTTCCTTGAGCGCCCGACGCTTGGCGGGCGGGGTCTCGCGGATGCGGTTCCGCAGGCGCACGAGCTGCTCGGAGACCAGCAGCATGCGCTTGTGCAGTCGGTTCGCCTCCTCGTAGCGAAGCAGGAAGCGCTCCCAGGGCGCGACCACGCCCACCTCGAAGCCCGGCGCGGTGGGGTCGGCGGCGCAGGCCATGCGCTCCCGGGGGAACCAGCTGCCGAGGTAGGCCCGCTGCTGCCGCTGCACGCGCGACAGGAGATCGCCCACCCGGAGAGTCTTCACCTCGTGGCCCCAGGCGTCGAGGGCCTTCAGCCAAGCAGCCAAGGCCCGCAGCGAGCGCCGCTCGTCGTCCAAGGGGAGGCACCGGTCCAGCTCGCAGGCCCAGACCACGCACTCCACGCCGTCGGCCATGCGGCCTTCGAGGTAGGCGCGTGTGGCATCCAGGGAGCGCTCGGGAGGCAACAGCTCTCGAAGGCGGCGATCCACGGGGATCAGGGTGAGGCGAGCGCCCTGGCGCTCGGTGTGGAACACCCCCCAAGGGTCCTGGATGCCCGTGGCCTCGAACGCGCCGGCATCGACCAGGGCGTAGGTGTAGCCGGACCGCGTGAGCAGGCCCGGAAGGGCCGGATCCCAGGCGAGCTCGGCGAGCCAGGCACCCTTCGGCTTCATCTTGAAGCGGCGGCTCATGAGCCGGGTCTGCCACTGGAGCTGTCCGAGGGCATCCCGTTCCGGCAGCCCTCCGAGGAAGGGATCCGCCCAGCCGCCACCGAGCAGCTCGACCCGCCGCGCCGCGCGCAGCTCGCCGAGGCGCTCGATGAACGTGGGGTGGTGCCGGGCCAGCCAGCTCTGCAGCCAGCCGTCGATGTGCACCGCCGCCTTCACGTTCGTGAGGCGGGACAAGGCCAGCAGCAGCGGCTTGTACCGCTGCTGGTAGGCCTGCTCCACGTGCTTGTCCGGCGTACCTGGGGGCTGGTGCGCGTGGAAGACCGGGGCGAGGACCAAGACCGACATCGGCGGCCAACCTAACCCGATCGCCAACCCCTCAGGCGCTCCAGTGTGCGCGTTCCGGGCGAGCGGCCAGCCACAGCTCCCCGGCGTCCGGCACCCTCTGCTCGACCGTGCCGACCGTCAGGCGCACCACGAGGCGCGCAGGCAGTCTCCCCGGGACCTCCAGCGGAGCGGCGCCGAGCGGCGCGGTCACCTGCTGATCGCCGAGCGTCACGGTGCAGTCGCCCGACGGTCGGCCATGCAGGTGAAGCCGCAGCCAGATCGTGCCCGGACCCTCCAGGTAGCTCACGCCCGTGACGATGCGGGTGCTGCCCATCGCCCCTCCCGCAGCTTCGGTGGGCAGGAAGCCCGCACCGGTCCAGTCCAACACGCCTCTCGGAGCGCGGCCGACGCGGCGCCGCGGAGCCCAGCCGCGCGGCGGGTGACACGAGCCCGTGACCGGCACGCTCAGCGCGGGTGGGGGCTCGCGCCCGAGCGCACGCCAGGCCGCCTGCAGGTGCGCTCGAAAGAGTCCGTCGAAGTGGGCGGCGTGGGCGGTGTCGAACTCCGGCCCGTACCACCAGAACCAGTCCGAGCCCTCGGCGGCGAGCAGGGGCTCCAACGCGTCGGGGGGATCGCCGGCGACGGCGACCGCCGCGCGCGCGTCGGCCAGCAGACGCCACGCTGCGTGGTCCTCGGCGTCACCCGCCCAGATCCGGAAGTCGCCACCGATCCAGGAGCCTGTGTGCAAGGAATGCACCCGCGCGGTCGCACCACGCGCTGCCTGCCCACAGGTGCTCGTGGCGTGCCCCGAGCGATCCAGGGAGCGGGCGAGGGCCTGGAGGAAGCCGGCGCCACCGTCGGCATGGCTCTCCCAGGGGTTCTCCCCGTCGAGCGCCAACAGCACGGTCGGCCCCCGCTCACGCAGCGCGGCGACGAGCTCCTCCGCGGCCTGCTCACCGCGCCCCGCGGTGCGAAACCCGATGTGGTCCGACAGCCCGTGATCCCGGAAGAGCGCTGTCGGACCGGCGTCGAGCAGCCACGGCTCGTCGAGGCTTCCGGGACCGTGGGCCGAGCGGCGCCACACCTCCTCGTCGGACGCCAACCACACAAAGCCTGCGTCGCGGGCGAGCGCGGCCACCTCGGGCGAGACGCTGCCCTCGGAGGGCCAGAGGCCGTGGACCTCACAGCCCACTTCCCGCTCGACGCGTTGCTTGCCACGGACCAGCTGGAGGGCGGCATCCGACGGGTAGCGGAAGTCCGGCAGCGCGGGGAGGTCGGGCAGGCAACGCCGTGCGTGCTCGAGATCGACCAGGAGCGGAAGGATGGGATGGAACGCTGGACTGGCGGAGACCTCGTAGGTGCTGGCGAAGCGACGCCACAGCACGGGGATCTCGGCCAGCAACGCAGCTTGCGCCTGCCAGAGCGCGTCCTTGTCGGCCTCGGAGAAGCCGGTCCCGCGGGCCTTCAGCTCCTGGAGCTCCGGGCGGGCGGCGAGCCCTGTGGGTCCGATCCAAGCGAGGGTGGCCCACACCTGAAGGTCGCGCACCTCGCGGACCGAGAGCGGCGCGGGATCGGTGAGTCGGTCCTGCAGCGCGGCGCAGGCCGGGTGGGCCCGAAGCATCGCAGGGTGCCCGGCGAGGAAGCCCCCTCGGAGCAACAGCCGCTCGGTGGGTCCGCAGCTCTCGGCCGGTCGCACCGAGAGCGCCAGGTGGGGGTCGTCGCCGCCAGCGAGGTAGTGGTGCAGCTGGTCGCAGAGCGACGGCACCAGGTTGATCGTGCCCGCGAGCCCATGTTCCAGCGCGAGCGCCGGCAGGTCCCGGTAGCCCCGCAGGCCGTGCAGGCGCACCCAGGGCATGACCGGACGCCCCGCGGCGTCCCGGTAGTCCGGCTGGTGCAGGTGCCACAAGAAGGCGACGGTGCAGGGTCGACTCACGCGGCGGCATAGTATCGGAGCGATGCGAGCCCTTGTCGACCAGTACTGCACCCAGGTCCATGACGCCCCGCTCACGGCGGCGGCGTACGACCCCTACAGCGGGGTCCTCGCCACCGCGGACGCCAATGGAGTGGTCGCGGTCCGCCGGCGGGGCGAGACGAGCCCGGGGCTGGTGTTCTCACCCCTCGGGCCGATCCGGGGCGCCCTGGCCGTGGTGCGCGGAGGTGCCCTGATCGCCGTCGGCGACCGTGAAGGCTCGGTGGGCGTGTACCAGGTGCGCGATCAGGCCCCGGTGTTCGAGGAGCGTCGGTCCGGTGACCAGGGTCGGGTGCGCGCCATGCGTGGCGTGGCCCTCAACCCGGAAGGCAGCCGGCTCGGCGCCATCGCCCGCGACGGGCTGTTGCGCGTGTGGGACCTGGTGAGCGGCGAGCGCGAGGCCAGCTGGACCGGCTTCGGCGGCCTCACCGTGGACTTCGGCCCGTACGGCGATCGCGTGCTCGCCATCGACGACGAAGGCCAGCCCGTGCTGGTCGATCTGCGCACGTCGGAGTCGCTCGCGCTCGACCCGGTGCGCCTGACGTGTCTCTGGGCGCAGATGAGCCCCGACGGCACCCACGTCCTCGCGGCCGGTCAGGGGGGCATGGCCTCGCTTCGGGTCGCGGATGGCACGGTCGTGGCCACCTTCGCCACCCAGGGCGGCACGGGGGTGATCGGCATGGGCATGAGCCCCGAGGGCGATGCCGCGGTCGCGGTGACGCAGAGGAGCGCCCACCTCTTCTCCTGCCCCCAGCTCGAACACGCGAGCAGCGAGAAGCACGGCGTGGCGGCGCCGAGCGGAGCGGCGGTGTGGACCGCGACCGGCGTGCGCGTGGGCGGGGCGGATGGCAGCCTCGGCGGAGCGGGGGTGGCGTCGGGCGGGGTGACGCCGGTGGTGGCCACCAGCGGCTTCGGACGCGTCGTGCTCGGCGTGCACGACGACCAGCTCGACATCTGGGAGAACAAGCGGCTCGAGGCCCGGCTGGCCCTGAGCTCACCGCTCGACGCGGTGCTCGTGGACCGAGAAGGCAAGCGCCTGGCGCTCCTCCCACGCGAGCGACGCTTGCGGGTGCTCGACCTCGCCACGGGCAAGACCCTGTTCAAGGCCGGGTCCGGTTCGGTCGGCGCCGCCTCCATCGCGCTGGGCGGGCCGGTGGTCGCCGCTGTGCTGCGCGGCGGCGGCCTGCGCTGGTGGCACATCGATGCCGATCGGGCCTACGAGCTGGCGTGGCCGCAGGGCATGGCCCTGTCCGGCAGCGGCACCTGGATGGCCGTCGTCACGCCCCAGGGGGAGGTGCGGGTGCTGGACCCCGAGACCTCTGAGGACGCTCTCGACCCGCCCCATCCGCTGGCCGAAGTGCCCATCCACAGCCTCGCGTTCGTCAACCGGCGCCCGGAGCTCCTGGTGCTCGACACCGAGATGGTGCTGGGACACTACGACCTCGGCGAGAGCCTCCGCTACGGTGAACCCGCCGAAGGCAGCGACGTGCTCGACTTCGGCGACGTGCGGATCGACCGTCTCTGGGGCGTGTCGAACCGCGCCGGTGCGTTGGCGGTGCTGAGGCTGAAGGAGCGGGACGGCAGCGCGACCGTGCTCACCGTGGACGTCTCCGAGCAAGACGTCGTCTTCGAGGCGAAGGGCTTGCACCCCGACGTCGTGGTCGAACCCGAGAGCGGTCACCTGCTCGAGCCCGCACGCAGCGGCGCCATCCTCGAGCGCAAGCCGGACGGACGCGAGCTGCGGGTGTACCGCTGCCTGCCGGGCGAGGAGTGGGTCTGCTTCGGCGCCCGAGGCTTCGAAGAGAAGAGTGACGGCGCCGCGGGGGTGCTCGGCTGAGCCTCAGCCTTCGAAGCCTTCCTTGAGGCGACGGGCGATGCTCTTCTCCAGCCGCGTGGCGTCGACCCCAGCCGCCTTGGCCATCATGCCGAGCTTCAGCTGCACGGTGACGTCGCTGGCCGTGGCCTCGATGGTGCCGGTGACCCCTGGCCCCTTGATCTCGGCGGTGTCGCCCTTCCAGGTGGCCTTCGCCATGTAGCGGGCCATCATGTCCTCGAAGTCCTTCATCTTGGCGATGGCGTCGGGGACGCTCAGGCTGTGTGCCTGCTTCACGCGTATGGTGGCCATGTTGCTCTCCTGGCTGGCGCACCGATCTAACCCGTTAGCGTTCGTGCGTGAGCCCACTGAAGACCCACCTGCAGCTCTACCGTGAGTGTGGCGCCAAGGCCTTCAGCGCCCTCCCTCGCAGCGCCCCGGCGGTGCTCGCGCTCGTGGTCTACGCCACCTTCCTGAGCGCCGTCGGGCAGCTCCTGGCGCCTGCGGGCTTCGCGGGGGGCCTGCTCGTCGGGCTCGCGCACGCCGCCTGCGTGGGGAGCTACCTGCACATGGTCCAGGAGGTCGTGCAGCACCGCCGCGGACGCGTGCGCTTCTCCGACATCCAGGACACCGTGGGCGTCTACCTCTGGGACGTCATCTCGGTCCTGTTCATCTTCTGGATCGTCGGCTTCTTCTTGAGCTTCACAGGGCCCCTGGCGCTGATCTGGTACCTGGCGGCGTCGATCTGTTTCAACCCTGCTCCGGAGCTGATCTACGCGGGACGGAGCCGCTCCGTGGAGCTCTTGAAGGACGCCTGGCGCTTCGTCGCCCGACACCCGCTGGGGTGGTTCGCGCCCAACGTGGCTCTGCTGGCTCTGCTCGGTTCGCTGCTGCCAGGCTTCGGTGGCGTGTGGTTGTTCCAGGCCACGGGGCCCTTCTTCGGCTTCATCGACCTGGGCTCGCTGTTGCTGCTCGGCCTCACGATCGATCACCTGACGTCTCCGGACCTCCACGTGCTGCTGGCGGTCTCCCGCATGCTCGGTGGGCTCGTGGTGGTCCACTGGCTGATGCTGTTCCGCGGCTTGTTGTTCCTGGAGCTGTCCACGAAGAGCACGCGCAGCCGCGCCTGGAAGGCCTTGCTCGCGCGCGACGACACCGACGAGCCGTAGGCGGTCAGCCTCGACGCTCCCCCAGGATGGAGCCCCGCTCCGCGTCCGACACCGGCACGACGTACTCCCCGCTGAAGCAGGCGTCGCAGATGCCCGGACCGAGGACCTCGCGCAGGCCCGCCAGGGACAGGAAGGTCAGGCTGTCGGCGCCCAGCTGGGCCGCAAGCCGCTCCTGGATGGCCTCTGGCGTGAACCTCGCCGCCACGAGCTCGTCGGCACTCGGCATGTCGATGCCGTAGAAACAGGGGTGGCGCACGGGCGGGCTGAAGATGCCCAGGTGCAGCGCGGCGGGCGACAGGCCTCGCAGCATCGACACGATGCGCCGCATGGTGTTGCCCCGCACGATGCTGTCGTCGATGAGCAGCACCCGCTGGCCTTCGAAGATCTCCGCGACCGGGTTCAGCTTCAGGCGCAGCGCCGCGTTGCGCGTCGCCTGGTCCGGCATGATGAAGGTGCGCCCGCTGTAGCGGTTCTTGATCATGCCCTCACGGTTCTTGACGCCCAGCTCCTCGGCGATGGCCATCGCCGCGGGTCGGGAGGTGTCGGGCACCGCCACGACCACGTCGACCTCGAGGCCGCGCTGGCGGATCTCCCGGGCCAGCTGGCGGCCGAGCAGCCACCGCGACCGGTTGATCCGACCGTCCTCCATCTGGCTGTCCGGACGCGCGAAGTAGATGCGCTCGAACGAACAGAGCCGGGGCCGGGCCGCGAGCACGGGGCGCCTCACCGGCTCCTCGCCGGCGCGGAAGAACACCACCTCGCCCGGCGGCAGATCGCCCACCTTCTCCGCCTCCAGGACGTCGAGCGCCACGGACTCGCTCGCGACGACCCACGCCCCCGCGTTCCGACCGTACACACCGGGGCGGATGCCGTGGGGGTCGCGGAACGCGACCAGGGTCTCCCGGCCCTCGACCTCGAGCACGGCCACCACGCTGTACGCGCCGCGGACACGGGCGAACACCCCGCGCACCGCCGTCACGACGTCGTCGTGCGTGTGCCCCGCGGGCCGCAGCCGGGTGAGCTCTTCCGCGAGCACGAGGAGGATGGGCTCCGCGTCGCACTCGCTCAAGACGTAGAGCCCCTGCTCCCGGAGCTGGGCCGCGACCTCGGGCACGTTGGTGACGTTGCCATTGTGCGCGAGCAGGATGCCGGGTCGGCGGGTGAGGAAGGGCTGCGCGTCGTTCGCGGTGCTGACCGCTCCCGCCGTCGGGTAGCGCACGTGCGCGATGCCGGCCGCGCCCCGGAGCGTCACGGCGTCGGCCTCCGGGATCGCCTGGGTGATCATGCCCATGCCCTTGACCAGGTGGAAGCGCCCGTCCACCAGCGTGCCCACGCCCGCGGCGTCCTGGCCGCGGTGTTGGATGGCCTGCAGCCCGAGCAGCAGCGAAGGTGCCGCCTCGCGGGTACCGATCATGCCGACGAAGCCGCACATGGGGTGCCTCCAGGCTTCCCGGTAACGGAGGCCGAGCGGCTCCCCGTGGGAGTTCACACCATCGTCGCCGCGCACACCCGGTGCAGCGGGCACCCCGGACACACCGCGTCGACGAAGCGCCCTTCACACGCACGCGAGATGCCCAGGTGGGCGATGGCGAAGTCGAAACGGAGGGGGTCGGACGGGTCGAGCGTGGCGAGCGCCTCGGTGATCTCGACCGCGGTCTTCCAGCCCGACGACCTCCGGGCGGTCAACCCGACCAGCCGCGAGATCCTGGCCACATGGGTGTCGAGCGGGATCACGAGGGCCGACGTGGGCAGCTTCCACAGACCGAGATCGACGCCCTCTGCGTCCGGGCTCCTCACCATCCAGCGCAACAACAGGTTCCAGCGCTTCGACGCACCACCCGTGGCTGGGCTGGCGAGCAGGTGGCGCAGGCCATGGGAGAGGTCGCCGAAGCCCGGCAGGCACGCATGCTGCACGGCCCGTCGGCGCAGGTCGGCGACCACCTCGGTGAGCGCCGCACGCAGGTCGCCACGGAAGGCCGCCTCGACGCGCGGACCGAGGAGCCCGACGTCGCGCAGGGTCGCGAAGAGCAGGGAGAGGTCCCCTCCCCTCACCCACCGGTACTGCACCGTGGCCAGGAACTCCGCCTCGGCTTCGGCGTCGAAGCTGGCGACCCACGCCGCGGGACCGCCCGCCGCGTCCATGTGGTCGAACAGCCGCGCCAGCACCGGACGGAACAGGTCCACCTTGCCGAAGGCCAGCAGGGCCGCCAAGGTGGCCGCCCGTTCCTGGTCGCCCGGCGCTTGGTAGCGGTGGGCGAAGGCCACCGGATCGCGCCCCATGTAGGCCGCGAAGTCGGTGCTCGCGTAGAGCCGCTCGAGCTCGGCGTGCAGCCGTGGGTGCACGGCTATCCCGCGGTGATGCTCAGGTCCTCGATGCGCACGCTGGGGTAGCAACGGGTCCCGTAGAAGGTGCTGCGCTCGCGGCTCACGCCGCTTACCTGCTTCAGGGCCTCGTACACGTTGCCGGAGATGGTGGTCTCCTTGATCGGGCGCCGCTCGCCACCTTCGACGAGGAAGCCGCCCTTCACCACCCCCGAGAAGTCCCCGCTGATGCCGTCGTGGGTGCCGGAGAAGCGGGTCACGATCACGCCGCGGTCCATCGACGCCAGCTCGCTCGCCGGGGTGTCACCTGCCGCCACGTCGATGCAGGCTGCGCCCAGGGTGGGCAGGCTCGCCGCGCCACCGAGCGCGTTGGCGGTGCTGGAGGCGCCGGCCGCTCGCGCCTCGTAGCTGTCGTAGAGGAAGCCCGACAACACGCCCCGCTCCACCAGCGGGGTGCTGCGGCGCGGCAGGCCTTCGCGATCGAAGGGCGCGAGCGGGTAGCCCGGGAGGCCGCCGCCCCCCTCGGTCAGGGTGATGAGCGGACTGGCGATGTTCGTGCCGAGCTTGCCGGCCATCGGGGAGCGCCCCTTGCGCACGCCATCGGCCTTGAGCACGCCGACGAGCGTGTCGAGCACGAAGCCCCCGATCACGTCGGCGGGCAGGAAGACCGGACCGCGAAAGCTCTCGCCACGGCCCGCGCCGAGCGCACCGACCGCCTTGTCCACGAAGCGGGCGAAGGCGGCGGACAACGCGGGACGGAGGCTGGCCAGGTCCTGCACGGCGTCACCGTCGTAGGCAAAGCTCCCGACCTCGTCGCCGTCGATCGCCATGCCCATCAGGTAGCCACTCGCGCCGGACGCGAGCCAGCGACCGGCGATGCCCGTGCTCGACGCGATGGCGCGCGCCTCGTGCTCCACGCTCACGCCGCCACTGTCGACCGTGAGCCGAGGGTCGCGGGCGCGGGCCTCGCGCATCAGCTCGACGGCCATCGCCACGAGCGCTTCGGGCTCCACCTCCGCGAGTCCCTGATCGAGCCGAGGGGTCACAGCAGGTGTCGCCTCAGGTTCGGGTAGACCGGCGAGCGCGTCCGGCTGAGCGCTCCGGGCCACGGCCAGCGCCTCGTCCGCGAGCTCGGCCAGCTCCTCGGCGCGGTTCGTGGTGGCGAAGCCCACCCGTCCTCCGACCACGACGCGCAGCCCGAGGGTGGTCTCGTCGACCACCCGGACCATGTTCAGATCGTTCTTCTCCAGGCTGACCTCGGTCTCCCGGGCGCGGCTCCCGTAGACCTCGACCTGGTCGGCGCCGCGCTTCTGCGCGACCTCGACGGCCTCCTGGCAACGGGCGAGAAGGCCCGCGCTGTCGGACGTGTTCATGCTCATCCCTGGGCTCCGGCGAGGACGGCGCGGCAGCGTACGTAGGGGCCTCCGGCGTCGACCTTGGCGGGCTGGCCCTTTCCACAGTGGCCCGAGCCCAGGTCCCAGACGAACTCACTGGACACGGCGTCCACGCTCTTGAGCACCTCGAAGGCGTTGCCGGTGATGGTCACGCCCTTCACGAGCTCACCGAGCTTGCCCTTCTGGATGCGGCGGGCCGTGCTCACACCAAACATGAACTCGGCGGTGGCGTCGGCCTGCCCGTTCCGGGGGCCGTCGAGCAGGTAGCCGTCCTCGGTCGAGGCGATGATCGCCTCGACGCTCTCCTCGCCGGGGGCGATGTAGGTGTTGCGCATCCGGATGAGCGGCTGATCCGCGTACTCCCAGGCCCGGGCGTTGCCCGTGGGGGCCACGCCGAAGTGCGCCGCGGACTCCCGGTTGTGGAGGTAGCTCACGAGCTTGCCGTCACGGATGACCTCGGTGCGCTCGGTGTAGACGCCCTCGTCGTCCACGGGGAGGCAGCCACCGGCTCCCGTCATGTGGTCGCTCTGGCCCGAGTCGCAGAGGGTGACGATCTCCGAGGCCACCTGTTGGCCGAGCAGGCCAGCGGCTGCAGACCCGGCCAGCACGAAGTCGGCTTCGACGGTGTGGCCGATGGCTTCGTGCACCAGCAAGCCCACGATGCTCGGTGCCAACAGGACCGTGGCCCGACCGCCTTCGGGCGGCTTGGCGTCGAGCAGGTCGACCGCCGTGCCCGCCGCTCGGTCCGCCAGCGCTTCCCAGGGCGTGCGGAAGAGGCAGTCCCACCCGCCGGTGACGCCCACCCCCTCGAAGTGCGTCGCCCGCTGCCCATCCTTCTCAGCCACCGCGAAGATGCGCAGCTCCGGCCGGACCAGCTTGAGCTCCACGCTCGCACCGTCTGTGGTGACGATGGCCTTGTCCTCGAAGATCTCGTTGTAGGTGGCCTGAGCGGTGGCGATGCGGCTGGAGGCCTTGCGGCTGCGCGCCTCGGCGTCCACCGCCAACGCGACCTTCTGGTCCAGCGGCATGGACAGCACCTCCTCGACCCCCGCCTCGGCGAAGCTCCCGACCGCGAGGCGTTGGGACGCGAGCGCGTCGATGCGGGTCTTGCGCTGACCCGCGCTGGCGCGTGCGGCCCGGCGCGCGTCGTCCACCGCGCGCTGCACGCCCGCTCGGGTCAGGTCGCCCGTGGAGGCGAAGCCCCAGGTGCCGTCCACCAGGGCACGCACGCCCACCCCGTCACGCCGACGGACCTGGGAGCGCTCGACCTTGCCCTGTTCGACCATCACCGAGCGGAAGGTCTTGGCGTGGTAGCGAAGCTCGACGAAGCCGTCACAGCCCGCCGCGATGTCTTCCAGCAGTGCGCGCATCTCAGTCCCGGAGGTAGGGGTAGCCGGCGGCCTTCACGACGAAGACGCTGCAGGGTGCCTTGGCGACCAGCTTCTCGGTGATGGTGCCGAGCAGGCGAGCGACGAGGCCGCTCTTGCCGTGCGTGCCGGACACCACGACGTCGATCTGGTGCTGGTCCACCAGCTCGAGCGCCACCTCGAGCCAGCCACCGCCGGTGACGTGGGTGTGGATGGGAACGTCGGGCAGGTACCGCCCGGCCTCCGCGAAGCGGCGCTTCTCGTCGTCCGCGGCCTGCCGCAAGGCGTGCTCGTCGAAGGAGATGGTGTCCGAGATCACGCTCTCGTCCGGCGCGCTGACCAGGCGCTTCTTGAGCTCCTGGTCCATGCCCTCGGCAGAGTGCAGGAGCCAGACCTCTCCCTGGTGGGCGGCAGCGAGCTGCAACGCGGCAGAGACGGCCGCGCGGGACACGTCGGAGAAGTCGACAGGCACGAGGAAGCGCTTGGCGGCGAACATGATTCAGCTCCGCTGTTGAAGGCGACGTCCCTTCTTTATCCCCTTCTCCACCTGCACGCGCATGGCCTTCGGAAGCCCGCCGTTGACCATCGCCCAGACGTGCCACCGCTCGGCTGCGTGCGGCTCGACCTCACCCCAGGTCCGCACCAACCGTCCCAGCGCCTTGACCACGTGCGGGTCGCGCTCCCGCAGGAAGTGCCGCGCCACGCTGTCGACCGAGGCCGAGTCCGCCCGCTCCGTGAAGATCAGGTGTCTCTCACCGAAGCGCTCCCGCAGAGGGGCGGCGGCTGGACCTTCCACCGGGATGGGGAGCAGGGCCAGTGCGCCCGTCACGCCTGCGCGACGAGCTGCCGTCCGGCGCTGACCGCGGCAGCCCGAGAGCACCGACGCCACGGGCTCGCCGCACGCGAGCAACGCCGGCGTGAGCAGCAACCATCCGAGCGCGTCGGCGGTCTCGATGTCGTCGACCAACGGGAGCCAACGCTCCGCCAGGTCGAGGGCCTCTTCGGGCGTGTCCGGCACGCACGCGGCTGCGAGCCCGATGGCGAGCAGGCCGTCTTCGAAGGCAGTGGTGAAGAGCTCGTGCAGGGCCTCGCTGTCGAGCGGGAGCACCGGGCGCGCCTTGCGCCAGGTGGCGGCGCCGAGCCGCGCCAGCTCCCCGACCTCCGCGCCTCGAAAGCCCTTCAAGGGGCTCACGGCCTTCGGACGGCGACGTCCACCGCGGCGGGCGGCGCGGTCCAGGGCTTGGGACAGTGCGGCGGGATCGAGCATGATGGGCGCGTGTAACGCCGGAGAGAGGACATGCTCGTTTCGATGTGGCTCGCTTGTGGACCAGAACCGGCAGCGAGCGACACCGAGGTTCCCGCCGGCGACGAGACCGACACTGCGCTCGACACCGCCGCGCCCGACACCGACACCGGGGGCACGACATGGCCAGACGGCGGGATCAGCGGTGGCCTGGGCGACTGGCAGGCCTTCCTGGACGCTGTCGAGGCGGGAGACGCAACCGCAGCGAGCAAGGCGTACGAGGGGCTGACCGGGCTCGTCCTGGAGGCCGACGCGAGCACCGGGGGCGAGCGCGATGCCGAGGTCCGCGCCCTGCTGGGGGTGGGACGCGAGGACTCGCTCGTCGAGGCCGCCTGGACCGTGCGCGGCGCCTGGATCGCCTGGGCCCGCACGCTCCTGTCGACGGCGCCGGATCAGCACGACCCGGTGGCCGCCCTCGCCAGCGTCCGAGAGCTGGTTGCGGCCCTGGGCGCCACGGTGGCCGCCGCCGACGACACGTGGAACGAGAGCATCAGCGGCGAGCTGGACGAGGCGCTCGACATCGCCCGGAAAGGCGCGGACGCCGACGACGCCGAGGCGCTGGGGGCCGGGCTCGCGCGGCTCGACGGCAGCCTGGATGCCATGCTCCACCGACGACTGATCGGCGCCGTAGCCGGCTACCAGGATCGCGAGGCCCGCGGGGCCTGGAAGGTGCTCGTCGAGCGCCTGGCGAGCGACGAGCGCAACGAGTGGGGTGGCGTGCAGATCACCGAGGCCCTGTCCGGCCCACGCTCCGAGCTCGACCAGGCCTTGGTGTGGCAGGAGCTCGACGAGGGCTTCGGCCGGCGCGCCCTCGGCGCACTCTCCGAGGTGGAGGCCTCCGGCGTGGCGGCGGCAGCGGAGGCGCGGCAGGCCTGGTTCGTCACCTCCGTCGGTGCGGAGTCACGGGTCGATCAAGCCGTGGAGGCCGAGCGCGCCGCCTGGGACGCTGCCGTGCTCGCCGTGTACGCCGACGTCGACGCGAGCGAGGCCCTCGCCGACCGCGAGGCGTCGCTCTGCGAGCACCTCGCCGTGCTCTCCGGCTCCTGTGAGGCGACGGAGGCGCTGCCCGACACCGGCCTGGGTGCGCTCGCCGAGCCCGGCTGGAGCTGGAAGGACGCGGACCCGAGCGCCCCGTGGGCAGCGGCGTGGGTCGCCCTCCAGGACCTCGAAGAGCTCGGCGAGGCGTGGGCCGGCTGGGCGGTCCTCGCACCCCTGGCCAACCTGGCCGAACCCACCGATCTCGACGATGCGTTCGCCCGGCTCGCACGCGCCCAGGCCGCCGGTCTGCAAGGCGAAGCAGCGATCGCCCGCGCCGAGATCGCGGTCGGCGCCGAGCTGGGCATCCTCTCGGGGACCTACGCCCTGTCCGGAGACCTCGCCGAAGACGCCGCGGCGCTGGTCGACGCACCCGACACCCTGGAGCGAGCCCAGAGCGCGTGGGAGTCCGACGCAGTGGCCGCCCTCGACGGCATCGACGCGAGCTCCACGGGGCTGGAGGCGCTGGTCTCCGCGCGGCTTCGCTGGTCGTGGGCTCGGCAGGAGGACGCCTCGCTCGTGTGGAGGCACGGGGAGCAGGCCGCCCGGCGAGGCGACGCTGACGAGCTCGCCTGGGCCATCGAAACACTCGACCCGTAGGCGGGAGACCTCAAGCGGCGCGTCGGGCCGGCCGATTCCATGGGGGAGGTCCTCATGCACGCGATCGACGACACGTCCCTGCCCACGGGCATCGGGTACCGCGACCACGCGCGGTTCACGCCGCCTCTCGACCACCCGGCGATGGTGAGCGTCATCGGACGCAGCGGCTGGCGAACGGCGCGACGGCTCGCCGCCGACGTCGGGATCGGCGGGCTCTCGGTCTGGCTCTCGCCCAGCGAAGCGGCCCGCGCGGTCGTCGGCGAGCCGGTGACCATCGAGTGCGACCTCGACGGCCACCGGGTGATGCTGCGCGGCGTGGCGGTGCAGATGCACGCACGCCCCGGCACCTTCTGGATGCGTCGCTGCCTGGGCGTGGCCTTCGAGCACGGCACCGACACCGAAGCGGTCGACGCCTACCTGCAGCGCATCCGAGCCGTGGGCGCACGCCTCGCACAGTGATCGCGACGGAGCACTGTTGACGCGTCGAGGGTTGGGGTAGACTCTCTCCGAGAGGCTGCTCGTGGCGACCCGCAAGAAGAAGCCCGCTACCAAGCGGAAGCCCGCGAAGAAGCGGGCGGCGTCCAAGCGCCCGAGCCGGGGACGCAAGCCCACCGCCCGCGGACGCAAGGGGGCTGCACGCCCCTCCCTGGCGGTTCGCGCGCGTCGCTTCGTGGTGCGCATCACGGTCGCGAGTGGTCTCGGCGTCGTGATCGGGACCGGGGCGGTGGGTGCCGTGCTGCTCCACGACGCACGCGGCACGGTGCGCGACAAGCTCGCCGCGCAGGTCTGGGAGGTGCCCGGGCAGGTCTGGTCCGGTCCGGTGTCCGTCTGGCCAGGTCTGACCGCCACACCCGAGGAGCTCGCCCGCGATCTGCGCGGTGCCGGCTACGTGCAGGTCGATGCATTGGGAGGGCCCGGGGACTTCGTGGTGCACCCGGATGCCCTCCAGGTTCGTCTGCGCGCCACGAACGGGCCGGGCTGGCGCGTCGAGGACACCGAAGCGCTCGTCACCTTCGCAGGGGGACGCGTGGCCAGCGTGTCCCCGGCCGCGCCGCTGGTCCTGCCCGCCACCCAGCTCGCGTCGGTGCGCGGTCCCTCGAACGAGGAGCGCACTCCGCGCACGCTCGATGACTTCCCCGAGCATCTGCAGCAGGCCGTGCTCGCGATGGAGGACGACGACTTCTGGACCCATCGCGGCATCGCCCCGCTGGGCATCGCGCGGGCCCTGCTCCAGAACGCCCTCGCGGGCCGGACGATCTCAGGAGGGAGCACGCTCACGCAGCAGCTCGCCAAGAACCTGTTCCTGAGCCCGGAGCGCACCTGGCGGCGGAAGCTGGACGAGCTCTTCCTCGCCCTCGCCTTGGAACAGGAGCTCGACAAGGAAGCGATCCTCACGCTCTACATGAACGAGATCTACTGGGGACAGCTGGGCGGTCGGGCCATCTGCGGCGCCGACCAGGCGGCGCGGACCTTCTTCGGGAAGCCGGTGGAGCGCCTCGACATCGGCGAGGCCGCGACCCTCGCCGGCATCATCAGCTCGCCCAACGCGTACAACCCACTGCGTCACCCGGAACGCGCGACCTCACGGAGAAACCTCGCCCTGGGGCGCATGGTGGAGCTCGGCTGGCTGGGCGCCGACGAGGCCGCCGTGGCGTCGAGGTCACCCCTCGAGGCCGCGCCGGTGGTGTCGGGACGGGTCGCGCCCTACGCCGTCGATGCCGCGGTGGAGGCGGCCGAAGCGGCGCTCGGGGAGGCGGTGGTCTCGCGCGAAGGTCTCGTCCTGCACACCGGTCTCCATCCCCGCCTCCAAGCCCTCGCGGAGCGCGCGGTCGCCCAAGGCCTCGCCGAGCTCGAAGGTGCCGTCGACGGCGTGGCCGGCATCCAGGCCGCGCTGGTGGCCGTCGACGTGCACACGGGTGCGGTGCTGGCGATGGTGGGCGGTCGCGACTACGGCCACAGCCAGTACAACCGCGCCCTGTACGCCGAGCGTCAGCCCGGCAGCACGGTGAAGCCGCTGACCATGCTGTGGGCGTTCGAGCACGACGAGGGCCTGTCGCCGCACACCCGGTTCATCGACGAGCCCATCGAGCGCACGTTGGACGGCACGACCTGGGCCCCGAAGAACTACGACGGCAGCTACGAGGGCGAGGTGCGCCTGAGGGAGGTCATCGCGCGGAGCCGGAACGTCCCCGCTGTGCTGCTGGCGGAAGAGCTCGGCTACGCGCGCCTGCAGGACGGCCTGCAGGCGCTCGGCCTCGCCGGTGCCACCCGCCTGCCCAGCGCGGCCCTCGGGGCCTTCTCGGCCACGCCGGTCGAGCTCGCCGGCGCCTACACCGTGTTCGGCGGCATGGGGACCTGGGCTGCACCCACCCACCTCTCCGCGGTCTACGACGTCGACGGCGCGCAGCTCATCCGGGATGAGCCGCTGGTGCTCCGTCGGACCTCGGAGCGCGCGGCCTGGCTCGCCACCGACGTGCTCGGCAGCGTGATGACCGAAGGCACCGGGGCGAAGGCCGCCAGCTATGGGGTGACGGGTGCCGTGGGCGGCAAGACAGGAACCACCGACGCCGGCCGCGACGCCTGGTTCGCCGGGGTGACCGACGACCTGGCGGTGGTCGTGTGGGTGGGCTTCGACGACAACCGGGCCACCCGCCTGACCGGCTCGAAGGCCGCCCTGCCGATCTGGGCGCGCTTCGTCGCGGCGAGCGGCACCGCCGATGCCACCTTCCCCATGCCCTCGAGCGTGGTGGAAGCCGAGGTCTGCCTGGGCGAGTGGACCCTCGGCGTCTGTGACAGCTGCGGCACCGAGGTCTTCAGCAAGGGGGAGGAGCCCGCGCGCGGGTGCGGCCTGGACGACAGCGTGCTCTCCATCCTCGACAGGCTCGTCGCCAGGACGCCGGTGAACGAGGCCGGTGACGACGAGCGAACCGGGCCCGGCGCCTGGCTTCGAAAGCGCCGGCGCAACCGGTAGGCCACCCTCGGCGCTTGCGAGACCCTCGGACTGCGTGTAGTCCTGCCCCATGTGGTTGTTCTTCGCTTGCACGAGCACCGTCGATACGGGCGCCTCGGTCGACTCCCCTGCCGGCGACGACACCGAGGTGCTCGACAGCGGCGACAGCGAGGACACCGCGCCGGAGGCGTCGGCATGCGCCACGGAGCCGACCGACACGGCGGCCCTGGTGCCCTCGAGCACGCCGAAGAACCTGATCTTCTTGTCCATCGACACGGTGCGGCGTGACCGCGTCGGGCGCTACTCCGGCGGCACGCAGACCCCATTCCTCGACGAGTTGATGGCCGAGGGGCTGGTGCTCGACGACCACCAGAGCTGCTCCAACTGGACCTACCCCTCGATGATCTGCCTGCTCGCCGGGCAGGACACCCTGGACTTCGGCTTCGAGCCCACGGTCTTCTACGGCGCACCCGAGCTCTTCCCCGCCGATGGGGAGCTGCTGGCCGACTGGCTGCAGGCGGCCGGGTTCCAGACCACCATGGTCAGCGCGAGCCCCTACCTGATGAACACCTACGGCACGGTCAACGGCTTCGACACGGCCATCGGCCAGGCGGAGTGGACCGCCGAGACCATGGTGACCAACGCCATCGATGCGGCCCTGGACTTCGACAACGACGCGCCCTACTACCTGCACGTCCACCTGCTCGACCCCCACGCGGCCTTCGACCCGCCAGAGCTCTACATCGAAGGGAACACGGAGTTCATCGGCTACGACCTCTCGACCAGCCTCGACCTGAACCGGCTCGTGGCCGAATGGCCCGAGCTCGACGCCAAGCGACAAGCCGACGCGCTCGCCGCGCTCTACGCGCTGTACGACGGCGAGCTGCGCTACACCGACGCGATGATCCGCCGGCTGATCACCACACTCGGAGGGACTGGCAAGCTCGAGGACACCCTCGTGGTCGTTGCCTCGGACCACGGCGAGGGCTTCTTCGACCACCAGGACAGCCAGGGACACGGCCACACCCTCTACCAGGAGGAGAGCCAGGGCCTGGCGTTCTTCTGGTCCGCCGACGGTGTCACCCCCGTCGCCTGGGGAGGTCCGACCACCCACGCCGACATCGTCCCCACCATCTACCAGGCACTCGGGCTGGACCCGCGGGAGAGCTTCACCGGTCACGTCGTCGGCACCAGCCACGTCGACCGCGTGCGCGGCCTGGTGCGCTACGAGGGCGACGTCACGATCCAGGCGGCGCAGCGCGGCGACTGGAAGCTCCTCACCCACTGGGACGGCAGCTCGGAGCTCTACGATCTCGCCACCGATCCCACCGAGACCGCGGACCGCACCGCCGACATGGAGGACGCCGAGACGCTCGGCTGCCTGTGGGAGCGCATCGACGCCGACGCGGCGCGCCTCGTCGAGCAGTTCGGCGAGCACGCACCCGCCGACTGGGAGAACGCTCCGTAGGGCGTCGACGACCGCGCTACCCCCTCGGATGCGCTTCGCGATGGATGCGTCGAAGGCGCTCGTTGGCCACGTGGGTGTAGATCTGCGTGGTCGAGAGATCCGCGTGCCCGAGCATGAGCTGAACGGCTCGCAAGTCCGCGCCGTGGTCCAAGAGATGTGTCGCAAAACTGTGTCGCAGCTTGTGTGGGCTGACCGCCATCTTGATGTCGGCCGCACGCGCGTACAGCTTGACTCGGTACCAGAACGCATGCCGAGTGAGGTGCCCTCCCCGAGGCGACGCGTACACCCACGGAACGTGCAGGGAGGGATCGAGATCGAGGCGGTAGCCACGCACCCAGGCCACGATCCAGCGGGCTGCGACGGGCCCAGTAGGTACGATTCGTTCCTTCCCACCCTTGCCGCGGATGAGGATGTAGCCCGCATCGAGGTGCAAGGCATCGAGCCTCAGCCGACACAACTCCGACACACGAAGTCCGGTCGAATACAGGGTCTCGAGCATCGACTTGTCGCGTTGCCCGATGGGCGTGTCCGCGTCTGGCTGAGCCAACAACGCCTCCACTTCCCGCTCGCTGAGCACGCCGGGCAGCCGCCGACCGTGCCGCGGCGCTTCGACCAGGAGTGCCGGATCCGCGTCGAGCAGGCCCTCCTCCACCAGGTACTTGAACAACTGGCGGAAGGCCACGCGATGGCGGGCGGCGGTGCGCAGGCTTCGACCCGTGTCGAGGAGGTGAGCCATGTAGCTCGTCAGGTCCGACCGCCGGACACGCGCTGGGGTGTCGAGCCCCCGGTCGGCGAGCCAGGCGGTGAGGGCACGGAGGTCGCGTGCGTACGCTTCGAGGGTGTTCGCCGACAGGCCCCGATCGATCCGCGCATAGGCCAGGAAGCCTTCGACAGCGTGTTCCATCAGCGCGACGCCTCGAGGTGCGCCTCCACCGCCGTGGCGATGGCCTCGGCCGTGGTCTGCTGGAAGAGCGGTTGCCGGAGACGCATCTCGTCGCCATCGTTGGTCAGGAAGCTCGCCTCGTAGAGGATGGCGGGCATCCGGGTGAAGACCAACACGTAGAAGCGCGCGGTCTTGACCCCCAGATCCCGGATCTGGTCGCTGCCATAGACCTCGCGAAGCTGCTCCACCGTGCTCTGTTGAACCCCCGTCGCCAGGGCGCGGGAGAGCTGGTGGGTCCCCGTCATGGCGAGGTTCTCGAGCAGGCTCTCGGCGAGCTGCACGTCGCCCGCTGTGGCGTTCTCCCGGGCGGCCACGTCCTGTGCCCGGGAGTCGCTGGCGTCCGACAGGTAGTAGGTCTCGATGCCCCAGGCGGTGGGACCGGGTGCCGCGTTGGCGTGCACGGACACGAAGAGATCGGCGCCGAGGGCGTTCGCCATCGCGGCCCGGTCCCGCAGCTCGATGAAGGTGTCGTCTTCACGCGTCAGGTACACCTCGGCGTCGAGGCGCAGCTCGAGCTCTCGAGCCAGTCGGCGCGCGATGCCCAGGGCGATGTCGGCCTCGTGGGTGCCGGTCAGGCCCTTTGCGCCGATGTCCCACCCTCCGTGTCCCGGGTCGACGACGATGCGCGGTCGCGGGTCGGAACCCCGCTCAGCCTGGCGAGCGAGCGACACCCCCGAGAGCCAGGCGCCCAGGACCTGCGGGTCGGGCAACGAGCGGTCGGGCTCCACCGACGGGCGCCGCAGGTCGACCAGCACCGCCTCGTCTCCGATGGCCATGAGCTTGGTCTCCCGTGCGTGCTCGAGCTCCACCGCCACCTGCAACGATCCCCCGAGCTCGGCGATCGCCACCTGCTCGACGCCACCTCTTCCGACCGGCACGAGCCAGCGTCCGGCCTCGGAGAGGTAGGCATCGCGCAGGGTGGGCGACAGGCGCGTGGAGGGCACGGTGAGGATGACCCGGGCGGGGGCGGAGCCGACCGGAGGCGTGGAGCGAATGGTCACGCCGCTCAGCGCTCCGTCGCCGACCAACAGGACCCGCGCGTGGCCGTCGCCCACGAAGACCCTCAGCTCGTCGAGCTGGGCGGCCAGGGCGGTGCACAACGCGAGAGCGATCAAGAGCTGGCCATCTCCTTGAGCCGGTAGAGGGCATCGAGGGCGGCGCGCGGCGTGAGCGCGTCGGGGTCGATGCCGGCGAGCAGCTCGTCGAGCGCGCTGGTCCGCGGGACGGGGGCGGCGGCCTGCTCGGCTCTCGGAGCCCCGAAGAGCCCGAGCTGAGGTGTCGGGTGCTGGGAGGCGTGCTTCTCGAGCCTCACCAGGAGGGTCTTCGCGCGCTCGACGACGTCGTGGGGCATGCCCGCGAGGCGCGCACACTGGATGCCGTAGCTGCGGCTGGCGCCCCCCTCCTTGAGCTTGCGGAGGAAGAGGATGCGCTCCCCCCACTCACTCACGGCCACGTGGACGTTGGCCACGTGCGGACGCTCCGCGGCCAGGTCCAGGAGCTCGTGGTAGTGCGTGGCGAAGAGCGCGCGACAGCGCACCTGATCGTGCAGGGTCTCTGCCACCGCCCAGGCGATCGCGAGCCCATCGTAGGTCGACGTTCCGCGCCCGATCTCGTCGAGCAGCACGAGGCTGCGTTCGGTGGCGTGGTGCAGGATGTTGGCGGTCTCGCTCATCTCGACCATGAAGGTGCTGCGACCGCTGGACAGATCGTCGCTCGCGCCCACCCGGGTGAACACCCGGTCGCAGAGTCCGATCCGCGCCTGCCGAGCCGGCACGAAGCTGCCGATCTGGGCCAATAGGGCGATGAGCGCGGTCTGCCGCATCACGGTCGACTTGCCCGACATGTTCGGGCCGGTCACGATGAGCAGGCGCCGACCGTCGCCGCCGAGCGCGAGGTCGTTGGGCACGAACTTCTCGCCGAGATCCTGCCGCTCGACCACGGGGTGCCGACCGGCCTCGATCGACAGCTCGCTGGAGTCGTCGACCACGGGCCGGCAGTAGCGCGCACCGCTCGCAACCTCGGCGAGCGACGCGAACACATCGAGCACGGCCACCGCGTGCCCGAGCGCCTTCAGCCGCGCCAGCTCGAGCGCGATGCGGTCCCGCAGCTCCACGAAGAGCGCGTACTCCAGGGCCTTCTTCTTCTCGTCGGCGTTCAGGACCTTCTGTTCGAACTCCTTGAGCTCGGGTGTGAGGTAGCGCTCGCTGTTGGTGAGTGTCTGCTTCCGGATGTAGTCGTCGGGCACCCGGTGCAGGTTGGCTCGCGTGATCTCGATGTAGTAGCCCATGACCTTGTTGAAGCGGACCTTGAGCGAGCCGATGCCCGTGCGCTCGCGCTCGCTCGACTCCATCGCCGCGATCATCGCCTTGCCATCACGCGACAAGGTGGCCAGCTCGTCGAGGGCCTCGTCGGCGCCTCGGCGGATCAGGCCGCCCTCTGTGGTCTGGAGCGGGGGCTCGTCGACGAGCCAGGTCGCGATGTCCTCGGCCACGTCGCCGCAGAGGTCACCGGGCAGGTGCGGGGCGAGCGCTGCCACCGGCCGGAGCGCGTCGGCGACCTCCGGCAGCGCCTCGAGGCTTCCGCGGAGCGCCACGAGATCCCGCGCGTGCCCGGAGCCCTGGGCCACCTTGCCCGCGATGCGCTCCAGGTCGGCGACCTGCTTGAGTCCGTCTCGGATGCGGCGTCGAAGGGGGCCGTCGTCGACGAAGGCCTGCACCGCGTCCTGCCGGCGCCGCAGGCGAGCGAGGTCGAGGAGGGGGTAGCTCACCCACTCCCGCAGCAGCCGACCACCCATGGCCGTGGCCGTCCGGTCCAGCATGCCGATCAAGGTGCCCTTGCGCCCGGTGCCGCGGAGCGGACGCGTGAGCTCGAGGTTCCTCCGGGTGGCCTCGTCGAGCACCATGAAGCCGCCGACGGCGTAGGGACGCAGCTCCCGGAGGTGCGGGAGCGTGGACTGCAGGTTGCCGCTCGCGTAGTCGACCACCGCCCAGGCCGCGCCCAGGCCGACCGACAGGTGGCCGGCACCAAAGCCCGTGAGGTCCGCCACCTCGAAGCGCCGCGCGAGGGCGGCGGCCCCCTGCCGCGGCTCGAACACACCCTCGTCCACGGTGTTCGTGCGAAGCCCGGTGAGCGCGACCCGCAGCTCGGGCACCTCCGACAACGCCAGCGGCAGCACGACTTCCCGGGGTTCGGTCCGGCCGAGCTCGGCGAGCAGCGCCTCCAGGCTGTCGAGCTCGGTCACCCGCAGGTCGCCCGTGGAGACGTCCAGCACCGCGAAGCCGAACCCGGCATCGCCTCGACACACCCCGGCGAGCCAGCACGGCTCGCGCGGGGCGAGCTCTTCCGGGTCGAGCCCCACGCCCGGGGTCACGATCCGCACGATGGCGCGCTTCACCAAGCCCTTGGCCAGCGCCGGGTCTTCCACCTGGTCGGCCATGGCGACCTTGTGGCCGGCCTGGACGAGGGTCTGGATGTGCGCGCGCGCCGAGTGGTGGGGCACCCCGGCCATCGGAATGGCGTCGGGATGCCCCTTGTTGCGGCTCGTGAGGGTGAGCTCGCAGGTCTCGGCCACGAGCTTTGCGTCGTCGAAGAAGACCTCGTAGAAGTCCCCCATGCGGAACATCAGCACCGCATCCGGCACCTGCGCCTTCAGGGACGCGTACTGCCGGAACATCGGGGTGTCGGTGGAGGCCATGGTGGGGGCTTATCCGTCTGTTGTCTCCTCCGGCGCCTGCCACGGCGTGTCGTTCCAGTCCACGCCCGTGTAGGCCTCGCACGTCGCATCCTCCGCGGAGAACGCGGCGTGCCGCTCGGCGCAGACAGGCCCGAGCCAGCCCTCCTGCTCGATCTCACCGCGCTCCAGAGCGTCGGCTTCGAGCAAGCTCATCTCCCAGATCCACGTGGCGCACGAGGCGAGGAACTGGTCCTCGTCCTCGTAGCCAGCGGCGCTCCAGTCCACGCCCCAGTCCTCCAGGCAGCCGCCGTAGAGCGCCGCAGCCGACCCGCACATGTCCGTGCACGCGCTCGGCGCGGGGGTCTCGCAGGCGACGGCGGCCATCAGAAGCAGCACCTAGTAGAACGCGATGCTGTTGGGGTTCAGGGCGGTCGAGATCCAGTCGCCATCGGTCAGCTCCGTGCACGTGGCGGGGTCCCACACCATGATGCCCGAGCTCGACTTCGGATCGAGCCACGTTGCGGCCTGGGCAGGCACGAGCACATGCCCGCTGCTGCTCGCCGCCAGGCCGGGCACGTAGCTGCTCAAGTCGGCCGCGAGGCTCATGGTCCAGCTGGTCAGATCCAGGCAGTACAGGCTGTAGCCGGAGTAGTCCGTGTTCGAGGCGGCCACGAGCGCGCTGTCCCCCACGACGGCGACGTCGTTCAGGTCACGCCCGACCGAGTCCTCGGACACCAGCACGTCGGAGAGGCTGCCCTTGGCCGTGTCGAGCACAGCGAGTCCACCGGTGGAGCTGTCACCGTAGGCCCCGGTGTTCACCAAGAGCCGCGTCTCGTCGAGGGCCGTGATCGAGGGGTTGTCACCCACCTCCCAGTCCGCCACGACCGTGCCGGACGCGCAGTCGATCTGGGCGACCATGCCGCCCGCAGGCGACCAGTTCCGAAGCTGCTGAAGCGCGACGTAGATCTGACCGTCGAGCTCGACCATGGAGTAGGACTCCGGCGTTCCGTCGATGCTCTCCTCGTAGGGCGAGAGGTCCACGGTGCCCGAGAGGGTGCCGGTGTCGAGGTCGTAGATGCCCATGTAGTTCACGCCGTAGAGCGACACGAAGAGCTTGTCGTCGCAGAGCTCGGCGTCCTGGGCATTGGCGCCGGCCGCCAGGCCGATCTCGACGAGCGGCTCGTCCCAGCTTCCGGGCTCGTACACCCGCACGTAGTCGGCGCTGGAGCGGGCCATCACGTACACGTAGTCGTCGCCAGCGCTGACCACGGTGTCGGTGCCGAGCACGGTGATCTCATCGGTCACCGTCCAGTCGCTCAGGTCGATGGTCGCCAACGCGCCCGAGCTGTAGTCCGCCGAGACGGTGGTGACGACGGCCGTGGTGTCGGCATCGGTGTCGGTGTCGGTGTCGGTGTCGGTGTCGGTGTCGGTGTCGG
>CAZSAT010000045.1:36101-50289 GCA_964604675.1 uncultured Enterobacterales bacterium | reverse complement strand
CTCATGGCTGCCGGCCGACGGATAGAGGTTCCAGAGGAGACCGCATGCGCAAGCCCGCGACCGCCGACCACCCCGTGCACAGCCTGATCGCCGAGCGCTGGAGCCCGCGCGTCTTCGCGGAGGACGCGGTGGACGACGCCACGCTCGGGTCGCTCTTCGAAGCGGCGCGTTGGGCGTCCTCGTGTTTCAACGAGCAGCCCTGGGTCTACGTCTGGGCTCGGCGCGGCACCCCGGCCTTCGACGCGCTGCTGTCGGCGCTCGTGGGCCCCAACCAGGCCTGGGCGCAGAGCGCGGCCGTGCTGGTCTTCGGGGTGGCGCGCACCGCCTTCCGACGCAACGGCAAGCAGAACGCCTGGGCGCAGTACGACCTCGGGCAGGCCACCGCACAGCTGGTGTTGCAGGGCACCTCGATGGGGCTCGTCGCGCACCAGATGGCGGGCTTCGTGGCCGACACGGCCACCGACGTGCTCGGCCTGCAAGACGGCGAGACTCCCGTGGTCGCCCTGGCGCTCGGGTGGCCGCGACCGGATCTCGACGGGCTGGATGCCGACCTCGCCGAGCGCGAGGCCGCCCCCCGTGCTCGCCAGGCGCAGAGCGACTTCGTGTTCGAGGGCCGCGTGGCCCGCAAGGGAGAGTGAGATGAACAAGCAGATCGTGGCCTACTGGATCTTCACCGCGCTGATTTGCCTCGTGATGGCCTTCGGCGGCGTGATGGACGTGCTCGGGCCGGTCGAGGTGACCGACATGGCCGCCCACCTCGGCTTCCCGGTCTACGCCTTCACCATCATCGGCCTCTTCAAGATCGCCGGCACCGTGGTGGTCCTGTCGCCGGGCTTCGGCCGACTGAAGGAGTGGGCCTACGCCGGCTTCATGATCGACCTCGTCGGGGCCTCCTTCGCGCACCTGTCGGTGGGGGACGGCGTCGATGCCTGGCTGCCACCGCTCATCATCCTCGGCTTCTCGATGCTCTCCTGGGGGCTCCGCCCCGAACACCGCCGGATCTGACATGACCACCCTGACCTACTTCGACTTCGACGGCTCCCGCGGCCTGGAGTGTCGGCTCGCGCTCACCCTGGCGGGCGTGGCCTTCCACGACGAGCGCGTCGGGCGCTCCGACTGGCCGGCCCTCAAGCCCAGCCTGCCCTTCGGCGCCTTGCCCGTGCTCGACGTGGACGGCACGCGGATTCCCCAGTCCAACGCCATCTTGCGGTACCTGGGCGCGAGCCACGGTCTCCACCCCAGCGAGCCGGTAGCGGCTGCGCGCCACGACGCGCTCATGCAGTCGGTCGAGGACCTGCGGGGCAAGGTGCCGTCGACCCGGGACCTGTCCGACGAAGAAGCCAGGGCGGCTCGCGAGGCGTTCGCGTCGGGCTGGCTGCGCACCTGGGCCACCACGGTGAACGAGCAGATCGCAGGCCCCTTCGTCGACGGCGCGGCGCCGAACGTGGTCGACCTCAAGCTCTACGTCATCCTGCGGGGCTGCCTGGGCGGCATCTACGACCACGTGCCGGCGTCCACCTTCGACGGCCTCGACAAGCTGGGCGCGCTGGTGGCTGCGGTGGACGCCCTGCCGGCGATCGCGGACTACTGGGCCGCGCGCGGCTGACGCCTCGATCAGGCGGCTACCTGATCGAGGCGGCCCGTCCCGCTACTCCGTGGGGCACTCTCCGAGGTCTTCGTCCCCGCTGTCCTCGTCCCGGTCGGTGAGGTCGTCGTCGGAACCGTTGCCGCCTTGGATGGCGGTGTCATCCTTCTCGTCCACCCCCAGGCGATCCTGGTCCTCCTCGTCCTCTTCCTCCTCGGGGTCGTCGCCCTCCTCGGGCCCGTCGGAGACCTCCGGGGGATCCTCGTCTTCGTCGCGGAACACGAGGGTCTTCACCGTCATCAGGGTCGCGGGGCAGTTCGTGACGTCGGTCCCGTTGTGGGTGGCCCGCGTTCGACGCGGTCTGACCGGGGGATCGGTGCCTCGATCGGCACCGATGGGGTGGGACCTCAACGTCCCGATCGAGCGCAGTCGCACGTTCTGCCGGGTGGCACGCGGCCTGCACTTCAAGCGCACACGGTCGGTGGCCGTTCCACCGGGCTCGGAGATCGCATGTCGGACTGGCAAGACATCGTCGCCTTGGAGATCCGCCCTCGCGCGGGGCTGCGCGAGCACCCCACCGTGCAGGCCGTGCTGGAGTTCCTCGGCGTCGACAAGGCCGACTGGACGCGCCTCGGCGATGCCCGGGCGGCGCTCCACCAGGCGATGTTCCGCCGGCAGGCGGCCGAGGCGGCCTACCGCAGGGCGCGCCTGGACGAGATGCGGGAGACCCAGCGCCTGGCCGAGGGCCTGCAGGCCCGTGGCGCCGCGGCCCGTGAAGCCCGCCGCCGCCTCCGCGACGCCATGGAGCGCAGCCGCGTCGGCCTGGCCGAGCTCGAGACCACCACCGCCGAGGTTCGGAGGAAGCAGGTCCTCGAGGCGGCCTGTCGCGCAGCGATGATGCTCCGCGATCCGAGGAAGGCCCAGCAGGTGCTCGTGCACACCGACACCGCGTGGGTCGAGCGCGATCCCACCGGCGCCCACGGCTTCTGGGGTCGGGGCCGGCTCTCCGCGTAGTCCTGCCGCGAAGCGGTTCGCGACACACCGGATACGCTTCGGTCCATGGCTGCGACTCGGCACACCATCGTGCTCGGCGATCTCCACCTCTGCGAGGCGGAGGCACCCGACCCCGATCGCCCGTTGTGGAAGCGGTTCAAGCACACCGACCTCTTCTCCGACGAAGCCTTCGCCCGGATGCTCGCGGCGCTCCAGGCGGAGGTGGGCCAGGGCGCCGAGCTGATCTTGAACGGCGACGTGTTCGACTTCGACGGCGTGTGCGGCCTCCCGGAGTCCGCCGCCTTCTCGATCTCCTGGCTGGAGCGCCTGAGGGGGCTCGACGCCGAGGAGGAAAAGAGCGCCTGGAAGATGGCCCGCATCGTCCGGGATCACCCGGTGTGGTTCGATGCGCTCCAGGGCTGGCTGGCCGCTGGACACGAGGTGGTCGTGGTGATCGGCAACCACGACCTGGAGCTGCACTGGCCGATGGCGCAGGAGGTGCTCACCGAGCGCGTGGGCGAGCTGCGCTTCTGCGAGGTGCTCGCCGTGAGCGGGGGAGACACCCTGGTGATGCACGGCAACCAGATGGACCCGTACTGCCTGTGCATGAACCCGGTGGAGCCGCTGATCCGGGTGGGCAAGCGCGTGCGGGTTCGGCTGCCCTTCGGCAACCTGGCCGGGCGCACGATGCTCAACCGGATGGGGCTCTTCAACCCCCACGTCGAAGCCAGCTTCATCAAGCCCGCGGCCGAGTACCTGCGCTTCTTCGTGCGCGAGGTCGCACGGGTTCAGCCGCTCCTGGGGTGGACGTGGCTCTGGACCGCGGTGACCACCCTGGCGTCGACCCTGCGCGAGGGCTTCCGGCCGGCGCTCAAGCGTCCGCTCGAGCGGGAAGCGCGGGTGGACGACATGGCCTCGAGGGCGCGGTGCACACCCGGTGTGCTGCGCACGGTCCTCGCCCTGTCGGTGCACCCGGCGGTGCTCAATCCCTGGAAGATCGCCCGGGAGCTCTGGCTCGACCGCGCGCTCCTGCTGGCGCTGGCGGTCTGGGCGGCGCTGCACGTGTCCGTGGCGCTGGATTGGTTGATCGACATCCCGCCCTGGTGGGGTGCGCTGGCCTTCTGCGCGCTCTTGCCGCCGTACCTGATCTATGCGTGGACGGTGCGGAGCGACGTCGATGAGGTCGAGCGGAACATCGATCGCCGGGTTCCGCAGGCCGCCCTGGCAGCCGGCGTGAAGCGGGTGGTGCTGGGGCACACGCACCACGAGCGGCACGAAGACGTGAACGGGGTGGAGATCCTGAACCCCGGCACGTGGTCCGCTGCCTACGAGGACGTGGCCTGCACACGCCGTCTGGGCCGTCGCTGCTTCGTGTGGCTCCGACCGGGCGACGACGGTCGAGACGCACGGGTGGTGGCCTGGCAGGACCCCGGCTTCGACGTGTTGCCCAGGACCGAGACCCGGCGCCGCGGCATCCTCGCCCACATTCCCCGTCCGGTGGGATCGCTGTTCGATTGAGCCTCGAGCTGGAGAACGGGCCTGGATCCTTGACTGCCCGCGACGGGATGGACCTGAATGGCCTCCCAGAGCCAATCGATGCGTCAAGAGAGTGTTCCGGGTCCGGGATCCGACTTTTTCAATGATATGAGTATTTGCACTTTGGAGTGCAGATGCTCGTGTGGATGTTCGCTTGTGCCGTCGATCCGAACCATGAGGTCGTCGCCTTCCAGCAGGACACCGCTGCACCCGTCAGCGAGCCGGCCCAGGTGCTCGCTCCCGCAACAGGCTGTTCCGTCGACGACAGCGCCTTCGGATCCATCGATCTCTGGGTGTCCGGAACGGTCGAGACCGTGGTCGAGGCGGTCTGGACGGACGAGAGCCCCGGCGACACCTACCTCGTCTTCGCCGCAGACGGGGAGGCCCTCCGGTACGCCGATGCGGAGGCCGGTCCGCAGGAGGGCATGCGGGCGATGCTCTTCGGGCTCAAGGCCGACACCGACTACGACGTTCAGATCGTGCGGGAGCACCAGGGCTCGTCGTGGTGCAGCGAGCCGCGGAGCGTCCGCACGGGCTCGCTGCCAGCGGACCTTCCGGCGCTCGACATCGAGACCTTCCACGAGGACGTCGACGGCTACCTCATCGCCCCCGTGCACACCTGGTCGGGCGGTGGCTGGATCCTGATCCTCGACGGCGATGGCGACGTGGTCTGGTACAGGAATGGCGGCCACCTCCGCGCCCGCCTTTCACGCGACGGGCGCGCGGTGATCACGAACGACTTCGCCAACGACGCGGAGCAGCACGGCACGATCCAGCGCACCGAGCTCGACGGCTCCGGCACGTCCACGGTCGAGGTCCTGGGGGCGCACATGGACGTCGTCGAGCTCGAGACCGGCCGCTACGCCACCTTCGGCTGGGAGACCGAGGTCGAGGCGGACGGCACCCTCACCGTGCTCGGCGAGACCCTGCTGGAGGTCGACGCGGACGGCGAGGTCACGGAGGTCTGGCGCGCGAGCGACGAGCTGGTTCCGGACGCCAACGTGCAGGACCCGTCCGGCAACGTCGACGACGCGATGTGGGCTCACCTGAACCACCTCGAGTACGACCGGTCCGAGGACGCCTACTATGTGGTGTCCCGCTCCCTGCGCGCGGTGTACCGGATCCCGCGCCACCTGGGAACGATCGACTGGACGCTCGCGGCCTCCAAGGGTGACTTCCAGCCCGCCGACAACCTCGGCCAGCTGGAGTTCAACCCCCACAGCGCTGTGCCGACCGACGACGGTGTGCTCATCTTCGACACGGGCAGCACGCGAAGCGACTTCTGCTCGGCCGCCATCGAGTACACCCTCGATGACGAGGCGATGACCGCGCGGCAGACCTGGACCTACGCCACCGACGCCTGCCTGGTCACCGACTACCTCGGCAACGCCGTGCACCTGTCCGACGGCCACCGCCTGCTCGTGCTGGCGATGAGCGGGCTGGTCGACGAGGTGGACGAGGAGGGCACGCTGCTCCAGCGGGTGCAGGTGCCCGACGGCGGGTGGGTCAGCTACGCGACGAAGGTGCCCAGCCTCGGTGGGTAGCTTCGGCTACGCGAGCACGCGGAGCCGGGTGGCGGGACTGAGCTTCAGCAGGTCGCCCACCGCAAGGCTGGCATCGCCCGGCGCGAGCGCGGTCCACACCTTGTCGCGACGCACCTGACCACCGTTGCGGAGGAACACCCGGCCGTCCTTGCCCCAGATCAGGGACTCCCGGGACACCGCGCGGTCGGTCAGGCGGCAGCCCTCGTAGAGCCCATGCTGCGCGCGCGCGCCCTTTCCGTGGCGGCCCACGACCTCGCCCGCCTGTGGCTCGAGCACGCGTCCGTCCTCGGGCCCCCCCAGGACCTCGAGCAGGCGGGGCAGGCGGGCATCCACGCCGGACGGGGCTGGGGGGCCGTGGCCCAGCAGATCGGCCAGCGCAGGCTCCGCCAGGAGCGCCGTGGCGAGCTCTTCCGCGCTGAAGCCCGGCTTGAGCTCGCTGGCGAGGAAGCGCAGCCGCGGTGTGCCCGAGAAGTCCGGCGCGTGGCTCGACGCGTGCAGGGTGGAGAGCACGCCCCAGGCGTCGCCTCCGCAGCCCCCCACCAGGCCCCGCAGGTGCTTGGCGCGCTCCCCGAAGCGCAGCTCGGCCTGCTCGAAGCCGGTGAGCACCTGCTCCACCCCGACGTACCCGACAGCCTCCCCCTCGTCGCGGGCGATGCGCAGGATCTCGACGACGTCCGAGCCGGGCTGCGGCCAGTCCCGAGGGAGCCACTGACCGATGACCAACGGGCCCGCGACCGCCGGGCGCATCCCGCCCACCGCGATGCGCCAGGACCACCAGGGCCCGTTCTGCTTGCGGATGGACCGCCGGGCCGCTGCGAGGGCCCCGAGCAGCGGGGCGCCGTTGGCGAGCGTGGCCACGAGGGTCTCGAGGAACGCGACCTCCAACAGCGCCGGGAAGGAGCGGGTGGGGCCCGTGGCGACGGCGACTCCCTGACGGCAGAGCGCCTCGGGCCCGCCCTCGCGCACCACGGCGAGCCGCGTGTGGTCCACCACCCGTTGCCAGAGCACCTCCTGGGGGAGCCCGTCGAGCAACAGCAGGACCAGCGCCTCGTCGGCGGGTGTCTCGCCGAGCCGCATCGTGCGGGGGCCTGGCACGCCGGCGTCGGCGCAGGCGCGAAGCAAGGGGGCGTCGTAGGCCTTGTCACCAGCAGGGAGCGGCGGGTGTCGGATGCGGAGCCGACGGGCCGCCCGGTCCAGCGGTTGGGTGCCGTTGGGCTCCAGCCTCACCACCACCGCGTCGCCGCGAACCTCCAGCGGCAGCTTCCGTGGGCTGTCGGTCAGCAGCTCCCAGGGCACCTCTGCCGCGCTCCCGCTGGCCTGGATGCAAAGGATCGCCAGGTGGTTGTTGCGCACCACCGCCCGGAGGGTGCTCGCCAGCTCCCGCCAGGGCTCGGCCGCCAGCTCCATGGTGGCCTGGAGCGCTTGCACCACGTCCTGGCTGCGCCCCTCGGAGAAGGCGGACCGGGCGGTGTCCTGGAACGACCGGACCCGACCGGCCGGGATGCACGCGCGCGCCGGTTCGTTGGGCGGGCGAGGCACGACCACGGTCCAGCTGCCGTCTGGCTCCGTGGTGACCGTGAGCGGGACCGGAATCGGCATGTGTGCATGGTGGCACACCGTTAGCGGAGGACATGAACACACTCGTCACCGGGGCGACCGGACTGGTCGGAGGCAACCTCGCGGTCGCCTTGATGGAGGCCGGGCACAGCGTGCGCTGCACGAAGCGCTCGACCAGCAGGACGGCGCACCTGGACGCCTGGGGCTTCGACTGGCACGAGGCCACCCTGGGCGATCAAGCGTCGCTCGAGCGAGCCTTCCAGGACACCGAGGTGGTGTTCCACTGCGCGGCCGCCGTCAGCATCCAGAAGACCGCGCCGGACTGGGTGGTCGATGCCAACGTGCGCGGCACCGAGCGGGTGATCGCCGCGTGCCGTGCGGCCGGGGTGGACCGGCTCGTGCACTGCAGCTCCACGGTGGCCGTGGGCATGAACGACGACGCGTCGCCGGCCAACGAGAAGAACGCCTGGAACTTCGACGTGTACGGCCTCGCCGACGGCTACAGCACCACGAAGCGCGACGCCGAGCTGGCCGTGATGGCCGAGGTGGCCGACGGGCTGGACGCGGTGGTGGTGAACCCCGGCTACATGTTCGGTCCGCTCGACATCCGGCCGTCCAGCGGCAAGCTCCTGCTCGAGGTCGAGCGCCGGGCGGTGCCGGGCGCCTCCGGAGGCAGCAACTGCTTCGTCGATGTGCGCGACGTGGCCGCCGGCATGATCCTGGCTGCCGAACGCGGCAAGACCGGGGAGCGCTACATCCTCGGCGGCGAGAACCTGAGCTACGGCGAGGTGTTCCAGCGCATCGCCGCGGTGGCCGGCTCCAAGCCCATCACCGCGCTGGTTCCGCGTTGGCTGGCCAACTTCGCGGGTTGGTTCGGCGACGCCCAGCAGGCGCTCACCGGCCGGGAGCCGCTGGTGAACTCGAACACCATCGCCTGGGGCTACGAGCCCCGGTTCCGGTTCAGCTCGGACAAGGCACGTCGGGAGCTCGGCTACACCACGCGGCCGCTCGAGGAAGGCATCCAGGCGGCGCTCGAGTGGTTCTCCGCGCACGGGATGCGCTGACTACCAGCTCGCGTCGCCCACGATCTTCGCGCCGGCCCAGCTGCCCTGGGTGGCGAGCTCGTAGAGGTCGTCCTCGGACCACCCGTCGGCGGAGCCCCAGTAGAGGTAGCTGTAGGGCGTGGTGGACCAGCTGCCCGCGTAGTAGCCGCTGAACACCAGGTCCACGTAGCCGTCCTGGTCCACGTCGCCCGCGGCGCACCGGCCCGTGCCCAGCGTGGGGAGCTCGGTGCGGCTCGCGTCGCTCGTGCCGCTCGACGAACCCCAGTACACGAAGCTGTTCGCGTCGTAGCTCGACCCGTCGTAGTAGGTCGGGAAGACGATGTCGTCGTAGCCGTCGCTGTCGAGATCGGCGACCGTGGCCCTGCGTGCGCCGTGGGTGGAGAGCTCGCTGTAGCTGGTGCCGTCCGGACCGCTGGCCGAGCCGTAGTAGACCCGGCTGGTGGGGCTGTAGGTGCCGTCGTAGTAGGCGGACAGGACCACGTCGAGGTAGCCGTCGCCGTCGATGTCCCCGGTCTGGGCATGCAGCGCGCCGTCGGACTCGAGCTCGGTGACGTCGCTGTCGCTGTAGCCGCTGGCCGAGCCCCAGAAGATCTGCGACGGCCCGTCGTAGCCGCCGCTGCTGCTGTAGTTGGCGAAGATCAGCTCGGGGTAGCCGTCCTCGTCGAGGTCCTCGGCTTCCACCCACAGCGGCCCGTAGGTGGTGAGCGAGGTGCGATCCGCGGAGCTGTAGCCACTCGCCGAGCCCCAGTAGACGTAGCTGTCGGGCTCGCTGTCGGACTCGTAGTACTGGTTCGCGAAGGCGAGGTCGGTGTAGCCGTTGCCATCGAAGTCGCCCGCCGCTGCGGCGCGCGCTCCGAAGGTCGGCAGCTCGGTCATCGACCCGGAGCTGTAGCCGCTCGACGAGCCCCACCACACCTGGCTGTTGGTGCTGTAGGAGGAGCCGGTGTAGTAGCTCGAGAGGACCAGCTCGGCGTAGCCGTCGTCGTCGAGGTCCTCGATCAACACGTCGAGCACGCCGGCGGTCGACAGGCTCGTAGCGCTGCCGTAGCCGCTCGACGAGCCCCAGTACACGTAGCTGGAGCCGGCGTAGCTCGAGCCCGTGTAGTAGCTGGGCATGACCAGGTCCTGGTAGCCATCGCCGTCGAGATCCGCGACGCCGGCGTCCCACACGCCGTAGCCGTTGACGCTGTCGCGGGCGGCCTCCTCGTAGTCGTCGGAGGACTGGTAGAGGAAGCTCGACGCGCTGTAGCCGGAGCCCGAGTAGTAGGTCGGGAAGAACAGGTCGGGCACCCCGTCGCAGTCGAGGTCCTCGCAGCCGTCGTTGCCGTCGCAGTCCTGATCGACGCCGTCACCGGGGGTCTCGGTGCTGCTGGAGCCCGGGAAGGCCGTGCTGTCGTCGTCGTGGCAGTCGGTGGCGTCGGCCAGGTAGCCGCTGGGCTGGTCGCAGCTCACGCTGGTGCTGCCCGCGTCGCCGTAGCCGTCGCCGTCGGCGTCGGCGTACCAGGTGGCGGCGTCGGCCGGAGGGCCTTCGTCGGTGGCGCCGTCGCAGTCGTCGTCGGTCTCGTTGCACGACTCGTCGGCGCCGGTGTAGACGCTGGCGTCCACGTCGTCGCAGTCGCTGGCGTCGGCGACGTAGCCGCTGGGCTGCTCGCAGCTGGCGGTCGTGTAGCCGGCCCCGCCCTGGCCATCGCCGTCGGCGTCCGCGTACCAGATGGTGTCGGGGGACAGGCGCGCGTCGCCGTCGTCGCAGTCCTCGTCGTTGGCCACGGTGCCGCTGGGCGGATCGCACGCCTCGGTGGTGTCCTCAGCGTCTCCGTAGCCGTCGCCGTCTGCATCCGCGTACCAGGTCGCCGCATCGGTCGCGTCGTCGTCCGCGGTGCCGTCGCAGTCCTCGTCGACCCCGTCGCAGGTCTCGTCGGCGCCGGGGTGGATGGTGCCGTTGGTGTCGTCGCAGTCGGTGGCGTCGGTGGTGTGCCCGCTCGGTGTGTCGCACGCGTCCGTGCTGCTGCCCGCGTCGCCGAACCCGTCGTCGTCGTCGTCGGCGTAGAAGGTGCTGGCGTCGGTGGCGTCCTCGTCGGTGGCGTCGTCGCAGTCGTCGTCGGTGCCGTTGCAGGACTCGCTCGCGCCGGGGTGGACCGTGTCGTTGCCGTCGTTGCAGTCGCTGGCGTCGGCGACGTGGTCTTCGGGCTGCTCGCAGGCCGCCGTGGTGTCGTCGAGGTCGCCGAAGCCGTCGCCGTCGCCGTCGCTGTACCAGACGGTGTCGGGGGACACGCTCGCGTCGCCGTCGTCGCAGTCTTCGGCGTTGTCCACGGTGCCGGTGGGCGCCTCGCAGGCGGCCGTGGCGGTGTCGGGGTCGCCGAAGCCGTCGCCGTCGCCGTCGGTGTACCAGGTGCCCGCGTCGCTGGCGTCTTCGTCGGTCGCCCCGTCGCAGTCTTCGTCCACGCCGTCGCAGGTCTCCTCCGCGCCGGGGTGGAGCGTGCCGTTGGTGTCGTCGCAGTCGGTGGCGTCGGTGGTGTGGCCGCTCGGCATGTCGCAGGCGGCCGTGGGTGCGTCCGGGTCGCCGAAGCCGTCGTCGTCGTCGTCGGCGTACCAGGTGGTTGCGTCGGCGGCGTCGTCGTCGACCGTGCCGTCGCAGTCGTCGTCGAGGCCGTTGCAGGTCTCCTCGGCGCCGGGGTGGATGGCGGAGTTGGCGTCGTCGCAGTCCGACGCGTCGTCCACCAGCCCGCCGCTGCCGTCGCAGGCCACCGTGCTCGCGTCGACGTCGCCGTAGCCATCCGCGTCGGCGTCGGCGTACCAGACGCCGTCGAGGTTGTCGTCGGTCTCGCCATCGCAGTCGTTGTCCACGGCGTCGCAGATCTCGACCGCACCGGGGTAGGTCGTGGCCTCGGAGTCGTCGCAGTCGGTGGCGTCGGCCACGTGGTCCTCGGGCGTGTCGCAGCCGATGGTCGCGGTGCCGGGGTCGCCGAAGCCGTCGCCGTCGGTGTCGGCGTAGGACGTTCCGGCGTCCGCTGCGCCGAGGTCGACCGTGCCGTCGCAGTCGTTGTCGATCCCGTCGCAGACCTCGGTGGCGTCGGGGTTCACGCCGGGGTCGTTGTCGTCGCAGTCCTGCTCGGCGGGCACGCCGTCGGCGTCCGCGTCGACCGGGGCGCCGGTGTCCTCGAGGCCCGCGGTGTCGGCCACCAGAGCGGTGTCGACGGCTTTCAGGCCGTCGGTGCGGCAGGCTGAGGCGAAGAGGACGGCGAGGGTGGTGACGCGCATCGTGACTCCCTGGAGGGATGCAGGATACGCGCTCCCGGCGCTGCGGCCGCGATCGGATCTACTCCAGCTCGCCTTCGACGGTGACCCAGCTGTCGTCGTCGCCGTCGAGGTAGAGGTCGTCGGCGGTGAGCGTGAAGTCCCCGAGGTCGGGCACACCGAGGGTCATGTCGGGGAAGAGCTCGCCGCCGAAGCTCGACGCCACCGCACCGAGCAGGGCCTGCAGCGTCTCGCTGTCGGCGACCTCGTAGGGATCGTCGACCAGGATGTCGACCGTCACGTCGGCGGTGCCGAAGGCCAGCGACAGCTCCTCGGAGGCGGAGAGGGAGAGCTCGGCGGGAACGGCGACGTGCATCGTGCCGGTGCCCAGGTAGGTGTAGCCGCCGTCGACGTCGCCCCAGAAGTCCACGAACAGCTCGCCCATGTGCAGGTAGAGGTCGCCCGCCTTGTCGGCCGCGAGCACCGGGGGCTGCTGGGGGTCGAGCGACAGGTCGAGGCTGGTGGCACCAGGGAAGATCAGCCCGATCATCGACTTGTCCAGCCCGAGGGAACCGTCGGACACGTCGAGGTGGAAGGCGCCGCCCGCCCAGGCGCTGTGGAAGACCGAGGTGAGGGTGTCGAGCTCGATGGACAGGAAGAGGCCGGGGCTCGCGGCGAAGTCCGGCTCCGCGCCGTCTTCGATCCAGTAGCCGGGCGCGGTCGCCAGGCCGGCGACCGTGCTGTCGACGGAGACCTGGGTGGGCAGGGTCAGGGTCATGCCATCGGCGTCGAGGTCGAGGTCGCCGAGCTGCGAGGCCAGGGTGCTGCGCGCGCCCTCGATCTCGAAGGTCTCCTCGATCTCGATGGACTCCAGCGCAGCCTCCAAAGCACCCGGCAGGTCGTCGGCGATGGTGGCTTCCAGCTCGTCGGCCAGCAAGGTCTCGGCGTCGATGAGGTCCTCGACGCCCAGGCCGTAGCTGGAGAGCGTGGACTCCAGCGAGCCCAGGTCGATGTCGAGGTCGGTGAAGGTGACCTCGTTCTGCGTGATGGTCACCTCGACATCCCCAGGCGCGACGACCTCGATCTCGGTGACCACGTCGATGGTGATCTCGGAGTCGGTGATCTCACCGGCGGCCGTGGAGCTCAGCCCGCAGTCCAGCTCGATGTCGAGGTCCAGGTCGAGGTTGCTGATCACGATCTCGATGCCCAGCTCGCCCGCGGCGGGGATGAGGTCCGGCTCGGCCACGTCCATGTCGAAGGCGGTGGCGTCGACCGTGACGGAGCAGGTGAAGAAGCCGAGGTCGACCTCTTCGTACGCCAGGGGGTTGTCGGCCTTGATGTCGGCCTCGATCACCGCCGGGTCCAGCTCGTCGGCGAGCGGCGCGGCCATCGCGTCGAGCGCGTCGTCGTTGAGTCGGACCAGCAGGCCGTTGTCGTTGTCGTCGTCGACGTCCTGGAAGGCGCCCGCGAGCACCGCGAAGATGAGGTCGGCGGTGTTGCCGTCGTTGTCGGTGGCTTCCAGGGTCAGGGTGTTGGCTCCCGCCTCCAGCGAGGTGCTCGTGGAGAACGATCCGTCGGCGTTGACGGTGACCGCCGTGCCGTCCAGGGTGAGCGAGGCCACGCCCGTCGTCGGGTCTTCGACCGTTCCGCTGACGGTCGTGGACGCCCCCTCGACGAAGGCGCCTCGGCCGGGCACGTCGAGCAGGATGAGCGGGCCGTTCGAGTCCACGGTGACGGGGCCTTCCGTGTCGTTGACATCGGCCTTGGCCCCGGTGGTCGCCGTGAAGGTGTAGCTGCCCTCCTCGGTGAACGCGATCTCGTCGCCGTCGAGGCTCCAGCCGCTGGTGCTGTCGGACGTGATGGTCACCGTGTCTTCGGTCTCGTTGCCCCACTGGTCGGTGACCGTGGCTTCCCACTCCAGCCCTTCGCCGATCTCGCCCTGGTCGGACTCGAGCACGAGATCGACCGCGTAGGCCGGGCCGACCGCGACCGTCAGCGTGAGCGCGTCGGTCCAGCTCTGGTCGACGAGCGCGGCGGTGAGCAGCACCTCGTGGTCACCGCTGGCGGTCGGCGTGATGTCCAGGCCGCCCTGGGCGGTGCCGTCGTAGGAGAGGGTGAGGGTGGCGTCGCCCGTGCGGTCGCCGCCGTCGGCGTCGAGCAGGGTGCCCGTGTAGGTCACGGTCTCGTTCGGGGCCGCGGTCGTGGGGCCTTCGAGGGCGAGCGTCCAGCCGTCGTAGCTCACCTCGGTGTCGTCGCCGGGCGCGTCGGTGTCGACCGAGGAGGAGCCTGTGTCGTCCTGGGCGACGGAGCCGGTGTCGTCTTCTTGCACGGGCTTGTCGTCGCAGCCGACGAGGAGGAGCGTGGAGCTCGCGACGAGGGCGAGGAAGGGCGCGTTCTTCATGGTGTCTCCGGTCGCGGGGGAACGTACTCGCATGGCCCGTGGTGCTGCAACCGTGCTGCTATCGATCGCGCAGCTTCAAGCTGCGAACCTGAAGAAGTCCGAGGGTTCTGCCGGGGCCGGCGGACGGGGGCTCCGAACCCCAACACCATCCGAGACATCCGAGACCGATCCTGTGCAACCACTCGGTGCTCTCGTTCGTCGGCTCCGGCTTCTTCCCATGGCGGCTCTTGCCGCCATGGGAAGCCCTCTCCCCTGGCCCTTCGGGCGGTGAGAG
>CAZSAT010000045.1:0-36001 GCA_964604675.1 uncultured Enterobacterales bacterium | reverse complement strand
GGCGGCTCTTGCCGCCATGGGAAGCCCTCTCCCCTGGCCCTTCGGGCGGTGAGAGGGACAGTTTCCTTCTCGGAAGGGGGCCCCTCACTGGGCCCCCTACGCACGCGTTCCGCGTGCTGACCCCCACCGTCCGGGGCGGCTCTTGCCGCCATGGGAAGCCCTCTCCCCTGGCCCTTCGGGCGGTGAGAGGGACAGTTTCCTTCTCGGAAGGGGGCCCCTCACTGGGCCCCCTACGCACGCGTTCCGCGTGCTGACCCCCACCGTCCGGGGCGGCGGTGGCCGCCGTGGGAAGGCCTCGCCTACTGGAACGGCCGGTCGGTGAGAGGGACAGTTTCCTTCTCGGAAGGGGGCCCCTCACTGGGCCCCCTACGCACGCGTTCCGCGTGCTGACCCCCACCGTCCGGGGCGGCGGTGGCCGCCGTGGGAAGCCCTCGCCTACTGGAACGGCCGGTCGGTGATGTCGAGGCCACGGTCGATGATGCCGAAGGCCTCCGCCATCTGCTCTTCGGTGATGACCAGCGGCGGGTTGCACATGAAGTGGCTCCACCGCACGAAGGTGAACAGGCCCTCGGCGCGGAAGTGGGCCGCGAGCTCGCCCATCAGGGGATGCGTTGTGTTGTAGCCGGCGATCAGCTCGCCGTCGGTGCCCTGCACATCGACCATGCCGAAGAGCCCGATCTGGCGGAAGGCGCGCACGCTGGGGTGCTTGTCGGCGAGGCGCTGCAGGTGACCCCGCATGACCTCACCCATCTGCCGGGCGCGCTCCACGAGGCCCTCGTCGAGCATCACGTCGATGACCGCTTCGGCGGTGGCGAGGCCGAGGGGGTGGCTGTTGTAGGTGAGTCCACCCCAGAACACGTTCTCGCGGAAGTGGTCGGCGATGGCGTCGCTCATCGCCACGCAGCCCAGGGGCGCGTAGGAGCTGGTGAGACCCTTCGCCATGGACACGATGTCGGGCACGATGTCGCCGTGCTCGAAGGCCATGAGCTTGCCCGTGCGGCCCCAGCCCGCCATCACCTCGTCGCAGATCAGCAGGATGCCGTGCTTCTCGAGCAAGGCCTCGAGGCCCTGCAGGTAGCCAGGGGGCGGCGGCAGCACGCCGTTGGTCCCGGTGACGGTCTCGATGATCATCGCGGCGATGTTCTGCGGCCCCTCGTAGGTGATGACCTCCTCGAGGTACCGGAGGTTGTTCGCGGTGATCTGTTCGGGGGTGTCGCCGAAGCTGTAGTCGTAGGGGTAGGGGTCCATCACCCGCACGACGCCTGGGCTTCCGGGCTCGTTCGCCCAGCGCCGCGGGTCGCCGGTGAGCTGCATCGTGAGGTTCGTGGCGCCGTGGTAGCTGCGGTACCGCGACAGGATCTTGTGCTTGCCGGTGTAGAGCCGAGCGAGCTTGATGGCGTTCTCGTTCGCCTCCGCGCCGCCGAGGGTGAAGAAGAAGGTGTTGAGGTCGCCCGGCATCAGCGCCGCGAGCTTGGCGCTCACGCGGGCGCGGACCGCGGTGGCCGAGCCCGGGAAGGCGTAGATCAGCTCGTCGAGCTGCTTCTTCATCGCAGCGACCACGCGCGGGTGGCTGTGTCCGATGTTCACGCTCATCAGCTGGCTGTTGAAGTCCATCAGACGTTCGCCGTCGGGCGTGTAGAGGTACACCCCCTCGGCGCGCGCGATGGGCAGCGGGCTGACGGCGTCGCGCGCCGACCAGTTGAAGAGGGTGTGCTTGCGGCAGAGCTCGACGATGGTCGCGGTGTCCATGAGGCCTCCGATTGCAAGAGGCATAGCCCGGAGCGGGATACCAGCGCGAGGTGAGTGACAGGTCCAAGAAGCTCTTCCGCGTCGGGGTGCTCCTCGCCCTGATCTCGGCGGTCTGTGTCGGTGTGGAGCGCTCCGGTCTGCTCCAGGAGGTCGACGTCGACTGGGTGCGGGACCAGGTAGACGCCGCTGGGACGTGGGGCTTCTTCGCCTACGTGGCGGTCTTCACCGTCGGTGTCATCCTGTACATCCCCGGCATCATCTTCGCGGCCGCCGGCGTGGTGGTGTACGGCAAGCTGCTCGGCGCGCCCCTCGGCTGGCTGGCCACCATCGTGGCGATGAACACCAGCTTCCTGTTGACCCGCCTGATCGGCGGCCAGGCCCTCGAGGGGCTCGAGAACAGGCACTTCCAGAAGGCCTTGTCCAAGCTCGATGCACGGCCCGTGCGGACCGTGGCCTTGCTGCGGCTGCTCACCTGGTGGTCGCCACCGCTCACCGCCGCGCTCGCCCTGACCCCGTTGAGGTTCCGGGACCACGTGGTCGGCACCGCGCTGGGCATGTTGGGGCCGGTGCTGGGGCTGTCGCTCGTGACCGGCTGGTGCGTGACGGCCTTCGGGGGTTAGCGTGCGGGCGTTCGGCGGGGCGGCCTCCTACCCGCCGGGCAGCACCACGCGCGCCATGGCAGCGGGGTTCTGAACGCCGAGCGCGTCGATCTCCCGCGTCCAACGCCCTTCGCCCTCTTCGTCGCCGTCCGCCATGGCGGCCGCGCGCATCGCCACGGCGTGGTGCAGATCCATGCCGAGGGCCGCCGCCTGTCCGCCCACGGCACGGCAGGCTGCGGCTCCCCGTCCGGCGAGCAGCGCCGCGCCGGCGTCCAGCATGCCGGCCGCGACCTCGGCCCAGGCCCCACCCTCGCGCTGGATGGCGCGCGCGTCGCGTCGGACCCGTCGGAGCAGGCGCCTCCGCAGGCGCCCCTCGCAGCGCGCAGCGGAGCCCAGCGCGGCCCGCCCCCGCAGGCTTCGCATGGTGATGCGGAAGGCCTGCGATTGCAGGAGCAGGGCCCGCCTCATGGCCCCCCAGGACCGGTCCAGGCGGACCAGCGCTGCCGCGGGTTCGGCCAGGTAGAGGTCGATCTCGGCCTGGTTGTGCAGCTCGACGAGGTGCTGGAACTGGAAGTCACCCTGCGACCAGCGCGCCAGGATGCCGAGGCCGGCCCGAGCGGTGTCCGGCGCGTCGTCGGCCAAGGCGACCATGCTGCCGAAGCGCAGCGTGGCCAGGGTCTCCACGAAGAGGTCCCCGCGTTCGCGCGCGTCGGCCAGCGCGGTCGGCAGGCGCTGGCGGAGCAGGTCGAAGCGCCCCCGCCAGGCGATGGCATCGAGGGCGAGGATGGCGAGCGTGTCCTGTTCCCACCTCAGGTGGGCGCAGCGCCGACGGGCGAGCTCCAGGCCGCGCTCGGCTTCCTCCTGCGCGTGGCCCCAGTGGCCCTCGTACCAGGCCCACGAGCTCCGGGTGACCGCGATCAGCACCTTGGCGTGCGCGTCGTCCAGGTGCTCCGCGAGGCCGTTCGCGAGGTCGAGGCGGCGTCGGGCCCGGCGGCGGTTGCTCACGCCGGCGGCACCCGCGAGGCCGCTCTCCAGCGCGAGGGTGCGCGCGCTGCGGGCGGAGTCCCCCGCCCGCAGCGCGAGCACGGCCGCGCGGGTCGTGAACGCCGCGGCGCGCAGGAAGTCCACCATGGCGAAACCGCGTCCAGCGGAGAAGGTGGCGTCGACCGTGAGGCGCTCCCGCTCGGTTGGGCGTCGGCTGCGCAGGGTGCTGTCCCAGCGGAGCTGCGCCTGCCACCACAGCAGCTGCAGCACGGTCCCCAGACGCCCGACCGAGCGCGAGGCACCCACGGCGCGCAGGACCCCCTCCAAGCCGGCGAGTCCGCGTGCGAGGTGCCCGGAGACCAGCAGCTGCTCGGCCGCCGCCCTCCGGCACTCCAGCGCGTCCGCTTCAGAGCCCGCGGCGTCCACCGCTTCGGTCCAGGCTGCCGCGGAGTCTGGCCCGAGTCCTTGAGCCGCCAGCGCGCGCGCCAGCCCCGTGCCGGCCTCGTAGCGTTCGTCCCGGGCGTGCTCCAGCGCGCGCCGGTAGAGCTCCGCCGCGTGGGCGAAGGCGAGCGCGTCGTAGGCGCGCCGGCCGGCGTCGGTGAAGTGGCGCGATGCCCGGGGGGCCTGGCCGGCGGCCACCCAGTGCTCCGCGATCGTGAGGGGCTCTCCATCGCGCTCCTCCAGCACGGTCGCCAGGCGCTGGTGGGCTGCGGTGATGTCGGTGGTCGGGAGCTCGTCGAGCAGCGCCTCGCGCATCCGGTCGTGGAACGCCACGAGCTGCGTGGGCCCCTGCCGCTTCACGAGGCGGCGGCTGAGAAGGCCCGTGATCGCCCGCGTGCGGCCTTCCACCAGCCCCGCGGCGTCGATCAGCAGGCCCTCATCCAGCGGCTGAGCCGCTGCGGCCACCGCCAGGGTCAGCGCCCGCTCGCCGGCCTCGAGCTCGCCGAGGCGTCGCCGCACGAGGCCGGCGAGGGACGGCGCCGCGTCGTCGTCGAGTGCGAGCTGTTCCAGCAGGAACGGGCTTCCGGCGCTGTCGACCAGGATGCGCCCGACGCGCTCCGGGTCGAGCCAGGGAGCACGCTGTGTGACCAGCCGACGCGCGTCGTCGTCGGCCATCGGGGCCAGCCGGAGGCGCCGCGCGCCGGGTCCGAGCGCGTCGAGGAACTCCGACGCGCCCGGTCGAGTCGACACCACGAGCAGCCCGGGGCGCTCGGCCGGCATCGCCTCCTGCAGCACCTCGCAGCTGTCGCGATCGCCCCACTGTGCGTCGTCGATCCAGACGCGGGGGATGCCGTCCGGGCTGCTGACCGTGAGCAGTGCGGCCACCGCCCTGGCCGCGCGGGCCCGAAGCTCGCGGGGCGACAGGGGGGCGACCGGCCCGGGTTCGGTGGCCAGGGACGGGAGCAGGCGGGCCAGGGATCGGTGCTCGTCGTCGTCGAGGTGCGCCAGCCCAGCCCCTTCGCGAGAGCTCACCACCACGCTGTCGAGCGCCTTGTAGGGCACCGACTCCCGTTCGTAGCATCGACCGGCGACCAAGCCGGGGGTGTCGGGTCCTTCGAGCAGCGCCCGGCGCAAGAGCGCTGACTTGCCCACGCCGCCGGCCCCCTCGATCACGATGACCACGCGCCGCTCGAGCGCCTGCCGGCACACACCGGCGATCCAGTCGAGCTCGGCCGCGCGGCCCTCGAAGGAGCCTGCGATGCGAAGGTCGTGCAGCGATGGCGTGGCGCGGTGCTCGCCGAGCACGTCCAGGATCTCGTCGACCCCGGGTCGCTCCCCAGGGAAGGGCTTCAACAGGCGATCCACCAGCCCACCCAGGCGCTCGTCCTCGAGCGCGACGACGTCGTTGAGCGGCGTGGGCGCGAGGCGGCGCTTCGCCTGCAGCAGGGGCAGGGGCGCGCCAGCGAGCGGCAGACAGCCGCTGATCGCCTGGTACAGGCACACCCCGAAGGCGTACCAGTCACAGGCCGGACTCAGCTCGGCGCCCAGGGCCTGTTCGGGCGCCATGTACTCGAGCGTGCCGGCCGCGCGTTCGCGGCGCCCGAGGTCCGCGACCAGGCCGTAGTCGACCACCACCACCCGTCCGCCGCGCTCCACCATCACGTTGGACGGCTTCACGTCCCGGTGGAGTCGTCCCGCTCCGTGGATCGCGGCCAGCCCCTGCGCCAGCTGGGCGAAGCGAGAGCGGATCACGGCCGGTGGCAACGCGGGCGCCCGGGAGTCGGTGGCGGCCAGGGCGACCTGCCCAAGCTCGGACGGCTCGAGGCGGGCGGTCACCGCGTGGGCATCGGGGGTGGTCGCGTGGGTGCCGTGCACGGTGTTCGGCAGGAGCTGCTGGCCCTCGATGAGATCCATGGTGAAGAACCAGCGGTTTCGCTCCACGAACAGCTCGTGCAGGCCGACCAGGTTGTCGTGTCGGAGATCTCGCAGGGCGCGGAACTCCCGCTTGAAGGGGGGCAAGCTGATCGGTGACACCTCGCGCAGGACCTTGAGCGCCACGGCCTCCCCCCGCGCGCGATCCCACGCGGAGTACACCACCCCGCACGCGCCCGTGCCGAGCCGCGCCTTGGCCTCGAAGCGCTCCGTTGCGGGAAACGCCGCCAGTTCCCTCGTCTCCACCCCTGCAGCCTACACCGGCCGGTCGTTCGGTTACGACAAGAGCACTGGGAGGGCAGGATGCCGTTCTACAGCTACGGACGCGACTTCACCGGGCATGCACCCGTGACTCACCCCATCGACGAAGCCGGGATCCGTGCGGCGTACGCCTACGCCGTGCAGAACGGGCTGACCGTGGTGCTCCGAAGCGCGGGCAACGGCCTGCACAGCCAGTCGATCGGCGACGACCTCTGCGTGTCGGACGAGCGGCTCCACGAGAACCTTCCGAAGACCCAGCGGATCGTGATCGACGGCGCCGCGCAGACCTTCCACGTGAAGGGCCCGATCACCTGGTCGGAGCTCGCCGACGAGGCGGCGAAGCAGGGCCTGGTCCCCTTTGGTTGCGTGACCTCGAAGTGGGTCGCGCCTGGTGGCAGCATCGCCGCAGACGGCCTGTCACGCTTCTCGCCACTGTTCGGCAAGGAGTCCGAGGCCTACCACTGGGTCCGTCTGGTGTGCCCGGGACACGCGCAGCCGCTCATCGTGTGGAATCCCACCTTCGGCAAGCCGCAGGTCCCGGCGGGGTGCACCGCTCTGGCTGCCGCGGACAACGAACGGGTCTACCGCGCCGTGATGGGTGGCTGCGGACTGCTCGGCATCGTGACCGAGGTCAAGGGCTTCCTCCTGCGCGTCCGGTCGGCGGCGTGGTCGGAGCCCTCGGTGTGGACCCGCTACGAGTGCCTCGACCTCGACGCCCTGTTCCTGCGGCTCTTGCAGCTTCAGACCACGCGTCCGGCGCGCCTGGCCTCGCTCACGACCACGAACTCGGTCGAGGGCCAGCGAACCCTGCCCAAGGCCTGGAGCAACGCGTGGACCACGTTCTTCTCGGCGCCGTTCCTCAACGTGCTCGGGGGCGAGCGCGGGCTGATGTTCCTCTGTGGCTACGACGACGGGCTCAAGGGCTCCCCCCTGAGCATCTGGGACCTGAAGACCAGCACGAACGCCACGATGCTGCTCATGCGGATCCTGCCGAAGATCACCCGCCTGCTCGAGACGGCGACGTGGCTCATCTTCAAGGCCCTCTCCAACAACGTCTGGCACAACAAGCTGTCGGACTGGACCTTCTTCATGTCGGCCCACACCCAGGCCATGGATGCGGTCATCGCGGCGGGAAAGCACCGCGGCATGTTGCAGCAGACCTACCTCGTGCCCTGCGACCCCCAGGCCGCGGATCTGCAGGCCGAGGCCGAGCGAGTGTCCGACTTCGTGCGCGACGCCAAGGCCATCTTCGGCCGGAAGTCCAAGGGTCGGCCGGGCGTGGTCTCGATGTGCGACGCCTTGTTCATGCCCGCCTCGAAGACCTACCTCTCGGGCAGCTACCAGCAGGCCGGCATGGCGGTCACCTTCGGCTTCGAGGGCGTGCAGCAGAACCCCGACACGCTCGGTCTGCGGAAGCGAGCTCGCGACGTGGCCGCCCTCTGCGCCAACGTCTACGGTGGTCGCGTGCACTTCGGGAAGAACGTGTGGGTCCGGAGTGCTGAAATCGATGCCATGTGGTGGCCGAACAAAAAAACGACCGGCACCGACCCGTGGAACCTCTTCCTCGCAGCGAAGGACCTCGTGGACCCGACACGACGGATCGATTCCGACCTCCGACGTGACGAACTGAAGAGGTTGCCGTGGTAGAAAGCGCTTCAGGCGGAGCTGTTCCATTCGAAGTAGGGTGACCGGATGTCGAAGGAGTTCATGTCCGAGACCCGCGCCAAGCGACAGGCCGCCGCCGCCGAGTTCGCGTCCCAGGTGCCCTCTGACCAGGAGGTCAAGGCTTCGGAGAGCGCGCTCGTGGATGCTCTTGGCGACGGGACCTACGACGACCGCCGCTTCCAGCTGCTGCACGGCACACGTGTGGGACAGATGTTGCTGGCGATGCTTCCTGAGTCGGTGCGCACCACCGCCAACCTGCGCCGTGCCCTGACCGGCCGCTCGGTGGACCTCGCGCCCGTGGAGGGCGAGTACCCCACCGCGGACGATCTGCTCGCCAGTGCCCGGATGCAGGCGGAGCTGGAGTAGCGCTCGGCGCTCCGAGCATGCCCCGCCTCTACGTCACCGGCGGCCGCCAGCGGCCCTCCAGCCTGCTCACGCGCGACGAGTGGAACGCCTACGAGAAGGCGGTCCTGCTCGAGCTCGACACCGACTCCGGTGAGGTGCGCACGGTCCTGGCCTACGAGTCGCCGGCAGAGCGCACGCCGGAGCGGCCTTCGCATGTCTTCAAGGCCGCCTCGTGGGACGGGGACCACCTGTTGCTCTGCACCCAGACCGAGGTCCTCGCCTTCGACCCCGCCACCGGGACGGTGGTCGACACGCTGAGCCACCCATGGTTCAACGACCTGCACCACGTCGCACGCCTCGACGGGCGGCTCCACGTGGTGTCCACCGGGCTCGATGCCGTGTTGGTCCTGGAGGGCTCGGAGGTCGGGCAGCTCCACAGCGTCACGGGCGAAGACCCCTGGCTGCGGTTCGACCGGGAGCGGGACTACCGGAGGGTGGCCACCACCAAGCCTCACCGTTGCCACCCCAACTACGTGTTCCAGGTCGGCGAGGAGCGGTTCGCCACCCGCTTCGAACAACGGGACGCGGTGCCGCTGGGCGGGGGGGAACCGCTCCCGCGGATCCACGACGACCCGATCCACGACGGCGTGTACGTGGACGGCGTGGTCTGGTTCACGGTGGTCTCCGGCCACGTCGTCGCCCTGGAGGTCGCCACGCGAACGCTCACCCGCTTCGACCTGGACGCGGTCGGGAACGAGCGCGGGCACCCCCTGGGCTGGTGCCGGGGCCTGCACCGACACGGCTCCACCACCTACCTGGCGTTCTCGCGGCTCCGGCCCACGAAGCTGAAGCAGAACCTCTCCTGGCTGCGCAAGCCTCTCGGCAAGGCGCCCGAGCCCCGTCCGGCGCGGGTGGTGGCCTACGCGCTCGAGGAGGGCCGGAAGCTGCAGGGCTGGGACCTCGAGCAGCACGGCATCTCCAGCATCTTCAGCGTGCTGCCAGCCACGCCCCCAGGTCCTTGAGCGCTGCAGTCTGCTCGGGCTGATCGAACCAGGTGGCGCCGACGCTGCCGTCTGTCCAGCGCTCCTCGGCATCGTACTCCCAGCACAGGAACATCGGCTGGTCGGGCACCGCGCCGAGCACACGTCCGTAGGAGGTGATCTCGTCGGCCGACATGGCCCAGCGCCCCTCGCCCCAGCCGGGCTGGCCGCTAGAACCGTCGCCGCCGTTGGCGATGTTGAGCCCGTTGATGACGCCCAGGCCCAGCTCCCGCGCCCGCGCGACCTGGGTCCGGACGTACTCCTCGGGGGTGCCGTGGTCGTGGCGGTACTGGTTCACGATCGCGTCGACGTGCTGGTAGGTGCCCTCCGGCATCTCGAGCGCCCGCTCGCGGACGAAGACCATCAAGCCCGGGAGGAGCGCCTTGGACTGGCGTGCCATCTCGTCGAGCTCGTCCGCGGTGGGGTCCTGGCCTCCGAAGTTGTGGATGTCGTCGAGCAGCATGTGGGCGACGAGCGTTCCGTCGTCGACGAAGTCCTGGAGCCCGCTGCCACGCCAGGCCTCCAGCCGCTCCGACCACGCGGCGAGCGAGAAGTTGCCGTGCTCGTCGGTGTACTGGGCGTGGCCGCCGGTGAGCCGCATGGAGACCTTGAGACCGGCCGCCCTCGCCGCGGGCAGGAGCACCTGGGTGCCCTCCTCCGGGAACCGCGTGGCGGTGTGGTACACGCCGATGCCGAAGCGCTCCCTGACCGTGCGCAGGCCCGCTTCGGTGCGCAGGCCGTTGAGGCCCCAGAAGCCGTACAGCGTGGGGGCCGGCCCCGTCGCCGCAGCCGGCCCGGGTGGTGCGCCCGTCCCGGCATCCGGGGACGAACACGCCAGCATCCAAGCGATCACGAGGTGGCCAGTCGCACCTTCGGACCGTAGCCCTTCGGGAAGGCCTGGTGCCACCGCCAGGCGCTCTCGATCATCGCCTCGAGCCCCGTGGTGGCGTCGAATCCGAGCGCGGCGCGCAGGGCGCCGGGGTCGGCCAACGCCACGGGCACGTCGCCAGCCCTGCGTGGGCCGTCGGTGTGCGGAACGGGGCGCCCGGTGACCCGTTCACACGCAGCGAGCACCTCGCGCACGCTGTGTGCGCGTCCCGTGCCCACGTTGAAGACGTGGTGGCCCGCCGAGGTCTCGGCGAGCACGCTGATGTGCGCCTGGACGAGGTCGTCGATCGCCACGTAGTCCCGCAGGCACGTGCCATCGGGGGTGTCGTAGTCGGTGCCGAAGACCTCGATCGGGCGCCGGCGCCCCATGGTGGCGGCCAGGGCCACGGGAACCAGGCTCGACGCGTTGCCGAAGGCCTCGCCGATCCGTCCGGACCGGTGGGCCCCGACGGGGTTGAAGTAGCGCAGGCTCACGACCGACCAGCCCTGCTCCGAGGCCATCTTCTCGAGCATCTGCTCGCCCATCAGCTTGGAGAGGCCGTAGGGGTTGTCGGGGGCGCACGCCGCACGCTCGGTCACCGGCATGCCGACGGCGCTCCCGTAGACCGCAGCGGTCGACGAGTAGACCAGGCGGTGCACAGCCGCGGCTTCCATGGCCTCCAGCAGGGCAGCCGTGCCGCCGGCGTTGTTCCGGAAGTAGCGCTCGGGGTGCTCGACCGACTCCGGAACGGACTTGCTCGCGGCGAGGTGGAAGACGACTCCCACACCGTCGAGCGCCCTCACCAGCAGGTCGCGGTCTGCGACGTCGCCGACGACCAGGGGGCAGGTGCCGCCCGCCAGGGCCGCCGCGCGACGCACCGCTTCGGGGTGACCGTTGGACAGGTCGTCGAGCACGGTCACGTCGAGCCCGCTCTCGATCAGCGCGGCGACGAGGTGGGAGCCGATGTAGCCCGCGCCGCCCGTGACCAATGCCCGCATCCAGAGACCTTCCTGTGTCCACCCGAAGCATCGGGCGTTCGGGCGGTCTTCGATAGGGTGCCGATCGAAAAACCGCGCGATCCTCCGCAGCGCCGGCTCAGAAGATCGACTCGCCCACGTAGATGCGATCGCCCGCCTCGACCGCGACGTCGGGCGTCTTGCCGCTCAGCACGTGCCGAACGTTCACCCGGATCCGATCGTCGCCTCGGAGGATGTAGACCTTTCCGAGGTTGGCGGTCGGAAGGGCGCCGCCGGCCGCCGCGAGGCAGTTGGCCACCGTCAGGCCTTCGCGGAAGGCGATCTCGCCGGGGGCGTCGATCTGGCCCATGACGTAGACCAGGCTCTCCGGCACGAAGACCACGTCGCCGGCGGTCAGCGTGATGTTGTCGGCGCCCTCGCTCACGAGGCGCTCGTAGTCGATCACCGACACGGCACCGGCCTGGGCGGCGTGGGTCACGCGGATCTCGTTCACGCCGCCGTTCTGCACGCCGCCGGCCTCGCTCAGCAGCTGCAACACCGTGGTCGCGCCTTTCAGGAAGTACTGGCCGGGTTGAGCCACCGAGCCCAGCACCTGGACGGGCTGGCTCTGGTAGCTGCCGAGCCACGCCGACACGTCGGGGTCCATGATGTAGCCCGCGCTCAGGTGTTCGGTGAGCGTGGTGGCGACCTCGGCCGCCGTCAGGCCCGTGACCGTGACGGGACCCAGCAAGGGGTAGTCCAGGTGGCCGTCCTCGCCGACAGGGAAGCTGCCGGACAGGGTGGGTTCCCCGTAGACCCGGATCTCGAGCACGTCTCCGGCGCCGACCTTGTAGCCCTGGTCCTTGGCCTCGGCGGCCGTGACGAGCAGGATCGTCAGCACGTGTGGCTCCTCCGGGACCTTGTCGACACATCTACCACCGCGCGACATCCCCGTGTGCCAGTCGGGCATAGAGGTCGGCGTACGCGGCGGTCATCACCGGCACGTCGAAGTGCTCCCGGGCATGGTCCGCGGCCCGCTCGCCCGCGGCGCGCGCGCCAGCCGGGTCGGCGCTCCAGCCCCGAAGGGCCGCGCGGAGGGCAGCCACGTCGCCCGCCTCGACCAGGGTTCCGCAGCCCTCGACCACGAGCTCGGGCACGCACCCCACCGAGGTGGCGACCACCGGCTTGCCGGCGCCCATGGCCTCCATGACCGAGAGCGGGTTGCCCTCCCAGCGGCTCGACAGCACGAAGCCGTCCGTCGCCGCGAGCAGGTCGGGCACGTCCGCCCGGTTGCCGAGCAGCCGCGCGTTGGCGGGGCAGCTCAGGGTGCGTCGCAAGGGTCCGTCGCCCGCGATGACGAGCTCGAGCTCGAGTCCGTCCACCGCGTCGAGCAGGCTCGCGTGGTCCTTCTGCTCGTCGAGCCGCCCCACCGCCAGCCACAGGGGGCGACTGACACCCAGCTCGGCGCGCACGCGTTCCCGGGTGCCGTCGGCGACCTGCAGGGCGTCCAGGGCGATGCCGTTGGGGATGACGGGCCCCCGGCAGCCGTAGAGCCGCTCCACGCTGTCGGCCACCGCCTGCCCGATGGCGACCGGCGTGACCCCGCCACGGAACGCGAGCTGCTGGACCCGGCGGTCGTGGCCCACGGCCTCGCGCTCCGCCAGGTTGTGCACGGTGTGCACCACGGGGCGCCGCTGAGGCCAGAGGTACTTCAGCACGTGCAGGTGGGTGTGCACGACGTCGGCGCGGCGAAGCACTGCGCGGAGGGCCGGCACGATGCGCAGGTCGAGCCCCGGCCCCTTTCCCAGGAAGTGCACGGGCACGTCGGCCAGGGCTTCTTCGAAGGCGCTCCCGGTCGGTTGGCCCAGCACCGCTACCTCGACCTCGTGGCCGCTGGCCAACAGGCCCTGGGTGAGGAGCACCACGATCTTCTCGGCGCCGCCGATCCCGAGGGTGGGGATGACCTGGACGACCTTCACACGCGCCTCAGCTCGCGAAGGTCGCGGGGGTGCCAGGCTCTGGTCAGCAGGCCGAGACCGGCGAAGACGCTCGCGCCGACCGCCACGGTGAGCACCACGTGGACGGGGGGAAAGACCCAGACCACCAGCCCCATCACCAGCGCGGGCAGCGCCACCCGGGCTGCGCTGTCGAGGATCTTCACGTCCTGCACCAGACCACGGACGTGCCAGCGGAACCACACGGTCAGGAGCACCTCGGTGCCGAGCGTGGTCGCGGCGGCGCCCACCGCGCCCCAGGTCGGGATCACCAGCAGGTTCGCGACGAGGTTGACCACCGCGGCCACGGCGACGCCGCGGGTCCGCGCCCCCTGACGGTTCAGGCTCGAGAGCGTCATGGCGGTGGCGTTGTTGAGGAAGCGGAGGGGCAGGAGCGGCGCGAGCACGAGGAAGGGCGCGGCACTCACGGCGAAGGCCGCTCCCCCCACGAACACCATCAGCGGCTCGGCGACCAGCATGCCCCCGACCGCCGCGGGCACGCTGATGGCCAGCAGCACCCTGGACGCGAAGCGCAGCTCGGCGCCCGCTGCGGCAGCGTCCCCGAGGTGCTGGGCCATGCGCGGGTAGAGCCCCGTGGTGAGGGTGTTCGCGATGACCGGGAACAGCGTGATGAGCATCACCGCACCCCGGTAGATGCCCACCTCGGTGTCGCCGCGGAGCTGGGCGAGGAGCAGCACGTCCACGCTCAGGTACACGCTGCCGAACAGCAGGTTCAGGCCGAAGGGCAGGGCTTCCCGTGCGAGGACGCGGACCTCGGCCACGCTGGTGCCGAAGCCCCGGAGGTCGAGCTTCCGCGCGGCCCAGGCCATGCCGCCGAAGGCCACCAGGGCGTCGAGCACCTGCGCGCCGAACACCGCAGCGACCCCGGCCCCCGACCACAGGAGCGCCGCCGTAGCGGTGAGGAGCACGAGCTTTCCGGCCACCTGCGCGCCCACCGCCGGGCGCATGGTGCGCAGGCCGTGGAAGGCCGACTCGATCACCTGGGAGCTGGCCTGGAGGCCGAGCGCCACGGCCCCCAAGGCGGCCGCCCACACGACCTCGGAGCGACCGTCGAGGCCCCACGCCGCACCCACGATCACGAGCCCGGTGAGGACCGCGAGCACCGAGGTGGCGGCCAGACCGGTGGCACACGAGCGCGCGAGACGGTCGGGATCGCGCGCGATCTCCCGCTTGAGCAGGCGCTCCATGCCCAGGCTGGCGCCGAAGCTGCAGAGCGCCACCAGGGTGAGCACGTAGCCGTACACGCCGTAGCCCTCGACCCCCAGCCCGCGCATCAGGAGCACGTTCACGCCCAGGCCGGCGCCCAGGCGCACCACCTGGCCGAGCCCCAGCGCGATCAGGTTGCCGCGTGCCGTGTCAGCCTCCCCTGGTGGCCTGGTGGACCACCGCGAGGCCGAAGCCCAGGACCAGGTACGCCATCGAGAAGGTGATCAGCCCGAGGGTGGCCGCCATGGTCGCGACCGCCGCGAGCCCGATGGCCACGCCCGCCACGCGGTTCCGATCGCGCGGCCGGAGCGCTCCCCTCCAGCCGCGCCAGAGCGTGACCCCCACGGTCGCGAGGAAGAAGCCCGCGCAGAGCAGGCCCAGCAGCCCCTGCTCGGCGGCGACCTCCAGGTAGGAGTTGTGGGCGGGTCGGAGTCGACCGGTCTCCGAGACGAAGCCCGTGGCGGCCCCGAAGGTGCCGGGTCCCGATCCGAACAGCAGGTTGTCCAGGAAGAGCTGCAGGCCCTGGTGGAACAGCTCCGTGCGCTCGTCGAGGCTGTTGTCGCCCGTCACCGTCGACTCGCCCTGCAGGCGCAGCCAGAGCGACTGGAAGCGCTCCATGCCCTTGGAGAAGTCCAGCACGAAGGGTGCGACAAGGGCGCCAGCGCCAGCGACCAGGCCCAGCTCTCCGCGTCGCCTTCGCATCAGGTAGAGCACGCCCGGCGTGACGAGCACGAGCACGATCAGAGCTGCCCGGGAGCCGCTCGCGAGCACCGACAGGGGGGCGAGCCCGACCAGGGCCATGCGGAGCGGCCGGGCGACCCAGTGGTCCTCGTCGGTCAGCCCGCCGAGCACGAAGGGGGTGACCACGAAGACCATGGTCGCCCACTCGTTGGGATCGCCCATCGTGCCCGTGGCCCGTGCCGCTTCGCCCTCGGCGCCGGCGGCCTTCAGGCTCAACAGGAAGATGCCGGCCAGCACGCATCCGATGCTGCGGTAGAGCGGTGCGAGGTCCTCCTCGGCCAGGATGGCGAAGACCAGGCCCACGAGCACCATCATCATCAGCAGGCCGAAGAGCGTGAACTTGCCTTCGCCGAGCTGGCCGGTGAGGGTGAGCGTGAACGCGGTGGACGCCGCGAACACCCCCAGGCCGCCCAGCACGGGGTGCCAGCGCGCGGGACGCGCGCGGCTCAGGATCACGTGGAGGCCCCACACGCCCAACAGGCCGACCACCGAGAGCTTGGACGCCGTCACCGGGAAGTCGGCCAGCTTCACCCCGCTCGCGCCGAGCTTGTCGAACAGGATGGCGAGGAAGAGCACCGGCACCATGCGCGCGGGCCGGTCCACCACCAGCAGGCCGAAGGCGATGCCGATGACTGCCACCATGGCCAGCACGGGCTGTTTGGAGACCGCCAGCCCGAAGCCGAGCCCGAGCGCGACGGCGATGGGGTCCAGCGGCCAGCGCCTGGGCTCCGCGGTCACGAGCTCTTCGGCCGACCCCGCCGTGGCGCACCGTCGTCGTAGGCCTGCTCGTACTTCACGGCCGCCTTCGACGGCGGCACGTCGTTCAGCACGACCCCCAGGAGCTTGGCGCCCGACTTCTCCAGGATCTCCACGGTCTTCGTGGCGATCTCCCGCTCGGTCTTGCCCCGTCGGATCACGAGGATCACGCCGTCTGCGTTCCGCGCGAGCGCCAGCGCGTCGTGCACGAGGCCCGCGGGCGGGGTGTCGATGAGGATGACGTGGAAGCGCTCGGCGAGCGTGACGAGGGCGGCCTCCAGCTTGGGCGAGGAGAGCAGCTCGTTGGGGTAGTCGATGCGGGTGCCGCAGGGCATGATCCAGAGGTTGTCGATGCCGATGTGACGGATGTCGGCCAGCGGGTCGCTGCCTTCGACCACGTTGGACAGCCCCGGCTCGTGGTCCAGGCCGAACACGGTGTGCACGCGCGGCCTGCGCAGGTCGGCGTCGACGAGCAGCGTGGGCACCCCGAGCCGCGCGTACGCGATGGCCAGGCCCGCGATGACGTGGGTCTTGCCGTCGCCCATGCCGCAGCTCGTGACCAGCAGCCGCCGACCACCGGCCACCGCGAAGGCCTCGAGCACCGCTCGCACGCCGCGGAAGGCTTCCGCGGTCAACGATCGGGGTTCCTCGATGGACACCTTCACCCGCTCGTCTGGCGGCACCTCGTCTCCGATCGTGGGGATCGCGCCGAGCATGGAGACCGCGAGGTGGGCCTCGATGTCCTCGGGGTTCACGAGGGCGTCGTCGATGCGGAAGCGCAGGAGCGCGAGGCCCATGCCTCCGCCGAGGCCCACACCGATCGCCATGATCAGGTTCAGCAGCTTGTTGGGCTTGCTCGGGCGCGTCGGCGGGATCGCACGGTCGACGATGCGCACGTCGTTCAGGCGCGTGGAGGCCTGGAGCTCCACCTCGGCACCTCGCTCGCCGAGGCTGCCGTAGAGCCTGCGGAGCCGCTCCTCCTCCCCCTTCAGGGTGGTGTAGGCCTCCTGCATGCGCTGTTGCTCCAAGAGCTCGACCTTCACCTGCTCCAGCTCGGACGCGATGCGCGCTTCCTGGCGGTAGAGCGTGGAGACGCGGGAGCGCTCGGACTCCACGTTGCGCTCCACCTCGGCGGCGATGAGCCCCTCGAGCTTCTCGAGGTGCGCCATCGTGCGCTGGTGTTCGGGGTGGAGCGCTCCGTAGCGCGCGAGCACCTCCGCGCTGGCGGTCATCGTCGTGGCGCGTTCGCGCGCCATCGCCTTGAGCGCGGGGTCGTCGAACATGCCCACCAGCAGGTCGACCTCGCCCGCGTCGAGCCGCTTCTGCAGCTCGCGGAGGCGGCTCTCGAGCAGCACGCGCTCGGTGTTGGCCATGCTCGCAGCCTGCTGGAGCGAGGCCATGCGGGACGTGATGCCGTCGACCGCCTCGTCGATGTCGGCGAGGCCGTTCTGCTCCTTGAAGGCCATCACCCGCGTCGAGGCCTCGTCCAACGAGCGCTTGGCCGCGTCGGTCTTGCCTTCGATCCAGACCCGGGTCTGCTGCGCCGCGTCGGTGCGCTGGTCCAGGTTGGAGGTCTGGTAGGTGTCCGCCACGAGGTTCGCCAGGATCGCGGCGCGCTCGGGGTCGGTGTGCACGACCCGGATCTCCACGAGCTGGGTGTCTTCGCGGGGTCCAGCGGACAGGTTGCCGCCCAGCGCGTCGAGCCCGTCTTGATCGGGCTTCATGTCGTCGTGGCCCAGCTCCGCGTAGCGTTCGAGCACCGCGAGGCGAACGCTGCGGCTCTGGATGATCTGGATCTGGGTGCGCGCTCGGTCCCGGGCCTCGAGGTACCCGGCCGCGTCGTGGCTCACGACCTCGGTCACGTCGACCTCGGACCCCGCGCGCGGCATCAGCTGGATGAGCGCGACGGCGGTGTACTCCTTCGTGGCGAGCAGGGTGCCCACCACGGTGGCGAGCACCACGGCCACCAGGAAGCCGACGAAGGTGGCGCGCTGTTGGAGCAGAGCCTCGCGGAAGGTGCGGAGGTCCAGGCCCGTGAGGCCAGGCCGCTTCGTGGGAGCGCTCACCGTTCCGAGCCTACACCGTGGTAGACCCGGGCGTGGCCCTCGCACTCGAACGCGGCGTCTTCACGCTCAGCCTCGACTTCGAGCTGGTCTGGGGTTCTCGGGACCTCTGCGACGACCCGGCGGCCCTGATCGCGGCCTCGCGGATCACCCGGGATCAGTGCTTCGACGCCTTCCTGGCGTGCTTGGAGCGGCATGGGATCGTGGCCACCTGGGCGACCGTCGGGCACCTGTTCCTCGAGGGTGCCACGCTCAGCGCGGGTTGTCTGCACCCCGACCTCGTCCCGCCCTCCCATGCGTGGCGGCCCGACTGGTTCGCCGGTGTGCCCGAAGGCACCGAAGCGGAGCACCCGGCCTTCTACGCCAGGAGCCTCGTCGAGCGCCTCCGTGACGCCGGCCAGGAGGTGGGCAGCCACAGCTTCAGCCACCCCGTGTTCGGCGAGGCCGGTTGTTCGAGGGAGACCGCCGACTCGGAGCTTGCGCGGTGCGTGCGGGAAGCGCAGGCGCTCGGCGTGGAGCTTCGGTCCTTCGTGTTCCCGCGCAACGTGGCCGGGCACGTGGACCTGCTCCCGAAGCATGGCTTCACGTGCTGGCGACCGCTGGAGCCCACCTGGTACAACCGGCGCGCCGTGCCGGGCAAGATGAAGCGTGCGGCCCACCTCGTGGACGTCGTCCGAGCGGCGACCCCGCCCACCGTGCTGCCCGAGCGCGACGCGCACGGCCTGTGGCAGATCCCCGCCTCGGCCACCTTCCTGCCCTACTTCGGGGTGCGCAGGCTGATCCCCCTGGGTGCGCGTGTGCGGCGCAGCACCAGGGGCATCGACGCCGCGGCCGAGCGGCGCCGGGTGTGCCACCTCTACCTGCACCCGATCAACCTCGCCGACGACCCCGAGGCGATGCTCGGCGCGCTCGACCGGGTCTTCGACCACGTGGCCCGGCTGCGGGACCAGGGGCGGATCGAGGTGCACTCCATGGGTGGGCTGGCCGAGCACGCGTCCCTCAGGAGCCCGGCTTGACCAGCACGGTCTGCACGGTCTTGAGCAGGATGATCAGGTAGAGCATCGGCGAGAGCTCCTGCACCGCGAACAGGTCGTAGCAGAGCTTCTCGGCGGCGTCCTCGACGCTCGCGCCGTAGCGGTACTTGACCTGCGCCCAGCCCGTGACACCGGGCTTCACGGCGTGGCGGAGCCCGTAGAAGGGGATGGCCTGCTCCAGCTCCCGCACGAAGTGCTCCCGCTCGGGCCGGGGTCCGATCATCGACATGTCGCCCTTGAGCACGTTGTAGAGCTGCGGGAGCTCGTCGATGCGGCTGCGGCGGAGGAAGCGACCGACCGGGGTGACGCGCGGGTCACCCTGGCCCTCGGACCAGGTCGGGCCGGTCTTCGCCTCGGCGTCGTTCCGCATGGTGCGGAGCTTGACGATGTCGAAGGGCTGCTCGTTGAGCCCGAGCCGCTCCTGGGTGTAGAAGGCCGGACCCGGGGACGTGAGCTTCACGGCGGCCGCGGCGACCGCCAGGATGGGCGCCGCGAGGATCAGCCCGACCAGCGCGATGGCGACGTCGAGCAGCCGCAGGGTGGTGCGCCCGAACCACGAGGTGCCGGCGAACTCGGGCCCGAAGATCAGGCTCGTGTCGGACAGGTAGTGGATCGGCACCTTGCCGGTGAGGTCCTTGTAGACCGTGCGCATGTCCCGGATCCGGACCCCGCGCGACTTGCAGGCCAGCAGCTGCTTGGTCAGGTCGTCGTTCATGCCGCTGTTGATGGCGACGATCAACGAGTCGACCCGGAGCTTGTGGACCAGCTCGTCGACCTCCACGGTGGTGCCGAGGGCGGGGAGCGGGAGCGGCGTGAGGGGATCGGTGGGGGCGCCCGGCTGACCGGGGTCGTCGTGCAGGAACCCCAGCACCTCGTAGCGGCCCTCCAGGCCCCAGCGCTCCTTGAGCTCCTCGACGATCAGCCGTCCACCCTCGTTGGCGCCCAGCACGAGCGTGCGCTCCCGGGCTTCGAGCTGGGGCTGTCGCCAGCAGATGAGCATCCGCCACGACACGACCGCGACGAGCAGGAACACGTTGGAGAAGAGCGTGATCCCGCGGCCCCACCACCACATGGGCAGCGCGTAGTACGCAACCATCTGGACGACGGCCGCCACCGCGACCGCCAGGGCGAGCCGGAGGATGAGGTAGGGCTTTCGGAAGTCGTAGGCGGGCTCGTAGGCCTCGGCCACGTAGAGGGCGAGCAGGTTGCTGCTCACGAAGATCAGGGAGGCGCCCGTGCTGTGGCTGAGCAGATCGGGCAGGTCTCCGAGGCCGTCGGGCCCGACCCGTGCCACGTGGGCCCACCAGATCGCCAGCAGCGCGATGATCACATCGCCGAGCACGAAGAGCAGCTGCCGCCGCTGGTAGCGCACGCCGAGCAGGGTCACGCCTGGCCTCGAAGTGGCGCTGGCCTGGGCAGTTGGTGCTCCCGGGCCAGCTCGTCGTAGACCGCCGCGGTCTGGTCGACCATGCGCCGGGCGGTGAAGCGGGCTTCGTAGCTCTGGCGTGCGGCGCGCCCCTGGCGGGCACGGCGTTCCGGGTCGGTGAGCAAGCGCTCGAAGGCGGCGGCCAGGCCGGCCTCGTCGCCGCGCCGCACCAGGGCGCCGGTGTCGGCGGTGACCGCCTCGCGCACACCGCCCACGTCGGAAGCGACCACCGGGAGTCCGGCGCGCATGGCCTCGAGCACGACCAGAGGGAAGCCTTCCTGGCGGGACACCAGGGTGGCGACGTGCGCGGCCGCGAGCACCGCAGGCACGTCGTCCCGGGTGCCCAGCAGGTCGACCCGGTCGCCCAGCTCGAGCTCGTCGATCAGGGCCTCGAGCGCCTCGCGGTCCGGACCGTCGCCGATCAGCTGGAGCCGCCAGGGCTCGTGGATGCGCGCGAGCGCCCGCAAGAGCAGCGCGTGGTCCTTCGGGGCGGCCATCCGAGCGACCATCACGATGGTGGGGGTGCCCGGCGCGTCGGGCTCGGCGCGTGCCGGGTGGTCCTCCACGCCGTTGTGCACCACGCGGATCCGGTCGGCGCGGGCCACGTGGTAGCGCCGGGCGATCGCGCGGTCGGCGTCGGACACCACGATGAAGCGGGTGGTGATGCAGCCGACGAGGACCTCGGGGGGCACGGCGGCCAGCACCCGGCGCGTGGGCTGCCCGTCGGAGAAGGACCAGGCGTGTGCGGTGTGCAGGCTGGGCACGCCGTGGAGCCTGGCTGCCAGGCGGCCGAGCAGGCCGGCCTTCGTGCTGTGGGTGTGCACCAGGTGCGGCTGGTGGGCTCGGATCAGGTCGCGGAAGTCGCTGAGTGCCTTTGCATCCTGGGTGCCCACCGCGCGCCGCAGGGTGCGGAGCACATGGACCTCGATCCCCAGGTCGCGGAGCGCGTCGGCCAGGTAGCCCGACTCGCCCAGGCCCACGGTGAAGTCGATGCGGTCCCGGAGCGCCTTCAGGAGCGCATGCACGTGCACCTGTGCACCCCCGGGTTCACCCCGGGTGATCAGCACCAACACCCGCATCCTGCGGCCTCCTGCCTTCCCGTCCTGTCGGATCGTTTCCGTCTCCACCTGAGTGCGTGCATGCTAGACCGCGAAGCGGGTCCGTGGAAAGCTTGAAGAACCTCCCAGACAAGATCGAGCGCCAGCTCAAGTACGCGGCGCAGGTGCGGTTCGGCTGGAGCCACAGACGGCGCACCGGCTTCGTGTTCGGGTGCCAGCGCTCGGGCACGAAGATGATCCTGCGGGTGCTGGAAGAGAGCCCGGTGACCCGGATCTTCCACGAGAACGACGTGTCGGCGTTCCGGGACTTCGAGCTGCGCTCGGTGCGAACGGTCAGGGCCCTGGGTCGCATGACACCCGCCCCCGTGCAGATCTTCAAGCCCATCTGTGACAGCCAGAGGGCCGCGGATCTGCTCGCTTCGTTCCCGGATGCGCACGCGGTCTGGGTGGTGCGCAACCCCTGGGACGTGGCGAACTCGGCGAGCGAGAAGTGGGGCGCGCACCAGCGGGAGGTGATCACCGCGCTGGTCGACGGCGACCTCGAGACGTGGGGCTGGCGCACCGCTCAGGTTCCGTCGGAGGTCGTGGGAGCCCTTCGCTCGGTGTGGCGGCCGGACCTCAGCGATGGCGAGGGCGCGCTCTTGTGGTGGTACCTGCGGAACGCGCTCTACTTCGGTCAGGATCTCGACCGACACCCACGCGTGCGCCTCGTCCGGTACGAAGCCCTGGTGGAGGCCCCCGAGCAGGCCTTCGAGCCGCTCTTCCGGCACCTCGGAGTGCCCTGGTCGACGGAGCACGTGGGCCGGGTGCGCGCCAGCTCGGTGGGCCGCCGCGAGCCGCCCGCGTCGTCGGACGCGATCCGCGGCTTGTGTGAGGAGCTGCTGGCGCGCTTCGACGCGGTGGAGACCCCGGAGGCCGAGCTGGAGCTGGTGTCGCCGGTGCAGGTGCTGATCGACACCCTCGGCATCGGCGGGGCCGAGCGCTACGCGGTGACGGTGGCGAACTGGTTCGCCGAGCACGGCGTGGACGTGTGCATCGCCGCGCGACCGGGCGAGCTCACGGCGGAGCTTCGGGGGGTGAGGTACGTGCCGCTGCAGGTGGCGCGGGTGCGCCTGGGTCTGCCGGTCAAGGCGGCGCAGCTGCGGGCAGCGGCCGGTGGTCGCCCGCGGGTCATCGTCGCCAACTCGCTCGCCACGACCTGGTTGGGCAAGCTGGCGTGGCCCGGTGTGCCGATCGTGAACGTGGCCCACGGCTGGTCGGAGGACCGCTACGCCACGGTGGGCAAGCTGATGAACGTGGCCGACCGCGTGGTGGCGGTGTCGCCGGCGGTGCGGCGGAAGCTGGTCGACGGGGGGCTCGCGCCCCACAAGTGCGTGGTGGTGCACAACGGCGTGGAGACGGCGCACCTCGGTCGGCGCTCGGGCGCCGTGCTGGAGCAGAGCCGCGCTGCGCTCGGAAGCGAGCCCGTGCTGGTCGCGGTGGTCGGTCGGCTCGAGCCGCAGAAGGCGCAACACCACGCGATCGAGCTGGCGACGCACCTCGGCCCCGGAGTCGGCTTCGCCATCGCCGGCGACGGCAGCCGGGAGGACGAGCTCCAAGCGCTCATCGACGAGGCGGGCGTGGGAGACCGGGTGCGGCTCGTCGGCCTGCGCGACGACGTGCCCGACCTGCTCGGCTCGGCCGACATCTACCTGAACTGCTCCGACTGGGAGGGCATGCCGCTCACCACCATCGAGGCGATGGCCTCGGAGCTCCCGGTGGTGGCCACCGCGACCGAGGGTGCCGAGCAGCTGCTCGACGCCAGCTGTGCGGTGGTGGTGCCGGTCGGTGACGTGGCTGCCATGGCGGAGGCCCTGCGCGGCCTGATGAACGACACCGAGCGCCGCCTGCGCATGGGTGCCGCCGCGCGCGCCCGAGCCCTGGAGCACTTCGGGCACGACCGCATGGTGCGCCAGCTGGCCGAGGTGGTGGCGGAGGTCGCCTGGTGATCCTGCTGCTGGCGTGCGATTGGTCGTGGTGGCTGGGGTCGCCGTCGGTCTGGTGGGAGGCGGACTCGGGCCTCGCGCAGCCCACGGCAGGCTGCTTGCCGCAGGCCTGGGTCGCCGAGGAACACGTGCTCGAAGGCGAGCCCGTGGTGGTCACCGTGGCGTGTGCGTCCGGGATCGACGCCAGCTTCTCGATCGGCGACCGGTCGGGGACCTGGGAGGGTTCCCAGTTCACCTGGGTGACCGGCCTGGCCAGCGCCGGCCGCCACGAGATCCAGGTCTGGGCCGAGCGTGAGGGGACCTGGCCCGAGACCGTGGTGGCGACGGTGCACGTGGTCGACGCGGTCGAACACCCCGACAACGAGCCCGTCGACCCGTTGACCTACGAGCTCGAGTGGGGGGTGCCGGTGCTGCACCTCGAGGCCCACGAGGAGCTCGACCAGCACTACGGACCGGCCACGCTGCACTACCGGGGGGAAGCGCACGAAGCCGAGATGAAGATCCGGGGCGCCACCAGCTCCCACTACCCCAAGCCCGGGTACACCCTGCGCTTTGCGGAGGACCTGGACTTCGGAGAAGACGGGCTCCCGGTGAAGGACCACCTGGTGCTCACCACGCTCTTCGACGACAACAGCTACGTGCGGCAGAAGCTGGTGTACGACACCTGGCTCGCGCTCGGCGAAGGCCGTCTGGGCGTGCACAGCTTCTTCGCGGTGGTGTACCTCGACGGCGAGTACGAGGGGCTCTTCCTGGCGATGGAGCGCGTCGACGACGAGCTGGCGGACGCGCTTGGCTGGGACCGCGACGGCAACCTGTACAAGGCCGTGACCTGGGACGCGAACTTCTACCGGTACGGCACCTCCGGCGAGGTCAAGGAGACCCTCCACGACGGCTACGAGAAGAAGGAGGGCAAGCCCGTCGAGGGGGAGGACGGCGCCTTCGACGACCTCGAGGAGCTGGTGGCGTTCGTGGCCGACAGCCGCACCGACGCGTTCTTCGAAGAAGCGGACGAGCGGCTCGCCCTGGACGAGTTCGTCGACTGGTACGTGCTCACCCGGGCGGTGGCTGGCGACGACAGCATCGGCAAGAACGCGTACCTCTACAACGACCCGACCGACCCACGCTTCCACTACGCGCCGTGGGACTTCAACCACAGCTACGGCCAGGACTGGCACACCAAGCGGGTCGATCCGGACGACTGGGAGGACTACACGGTCGACAACGGCGTGTTCGCGCACCTGCTCGAAACAGGACGTTGCGACCGGAGGCTCGAAGAAGCGCTCCGGGGACCCCTCTCGGCGGAGCAGCAGCTCGGGCGCATCGAGGGCTACCTGGCCACGATGGAGCGCTCGGCGGCGCGGGACTGGACGGTGTGGTCGGAGGCCTATGCCACCTACGAGGGCTGGGCCGACATCCGAGACGATCTCACGAGCTTCGAAGAGGAGGTCGCCTACGTGCAGGCTTGGATCGCGGCGCGCGAGGTCGTGTTGCAGCAGGCCGCCGCGGAGTAGGCTCCGGACATGAGCGCCCGCCCCGTCCCTGCCCGTGTCTCCGAGGGCTCCCCGAGCCCTGTCCCTCACCTCGACGGCTACCGCGCCGCGGTCGACGCGGCGCGAAACGACCCGAGCGGGTTCTGGCTCGAGCTCACGCGCTCTCGGATCGCCTGGAGGAGGGCGCCCACCGTCGGGCTCGAGGGCGACTTCCGCAGCGTCTGCGGCGAGCCCCTGCGCTGGTTCGCCGACGGCGTGCTCAACGTGACCGAGTCGTGCCTGGACCGTCACCTGGCCGCGCGGGGTGACCACACCGCCCTCCTCTGGGAAGGCGACGAGCCGGGCTCGGGGCGCGCGATCTCGTACCGGGAGCTGCACGCGGAGGTGTGCCAGGCGTCGAACGCGCTGGTCGGCCTCGGGGTCGCGCCGGGCGACCGGGTGGTGATCTACATGGGCATGGTGCCCGAGCTGGCGGTGGCGATGCTGGCGTGTGCCCGGGTCGGCGCCGTGCACTCCGTGGTGTTCGGTGGCTTCTCGGCCGAGGCGCTCCGCGACCGCGTGCAGGACAGCGCCGCGCGGGTGGTCATCACCCAGGACGAGGGGCGAAGGGGTGGCCGCTCGGTGCCGCTGAAGCGGGTGGCGCAGGAGGCCCTCGAGGGCTCCGAGGTGGAGCACTGCGTGGTGGTTCGCCGCACGGGAGGCGAGGTGCCGTGGACCGCCGGCCGCGACGTCTGGTGGCACGAGCTGGTGGGGTCCGCGTCAGCCGAGCACGCGGCGGTGGCGCGGGCCGCCGAAGACCCGCTCTACATCCTCTACACCTCGGGATCGACCGGTCGGCCCAAGGGCCTGGTGCACACCTGCGGCGGCTACCTGACCTACGTCAACTACACCTGCCAGGTCACCTTCGACCTGCGGCCCGACGACGTGTTCGCCTGCGTGGCGGACTGCGGCTGGGTCACCGGCCACAGCTACATCGTGTACGGGCCGCTGTCGCTCGGCGTGACCTCGGTGATGTTCGAGTCCACGCCCGGCTACCCCGACGCGGGCCGCTACTGGGACCTGGTCGAGCGGCACGGTGTGACCGTGTTCTACACGGCGCCCACGGCCATCCGCGCGCTCGCGGCCCACGGCGCCGAGCCCGTCCGCCGGCACGACACCGGGTCGTTGCGGGTGCTCGGCACGGTCGGAGAGCCCATCGATCCCGATGCGTGGACCTGGTACTTCGACGTGGTGGGCGAGGGCCGCTGCACGGTGGTCGACACGTGGTGGCAGACCGAGACGGGCGGCCACTGCATCGCGCCGATCGCGCCGGCCACGCCCACCAAGCCCGGGTCGGCCACCCTGCCGTTGCCGGGGATCCTGCCGGTGCTGGTGGATGACGAAGGGCACGAGCTGTTCGGCCCCGCCCAGGGGCGCCTCTGCCTCAGCGTGCCCTGGCCGGGGCAGGCGCGGACCGTCTGGGGGGACCACGAGCGCTTCGTGCGGACCTACTTCAGCGACGTGCCGGGCCGGTACTTCACCGGCGACGGCGCCCGTCGGGACGCCGACGGCTACTACTGGATCACCGGGCGCGTGGACGACGTGATCAACGTGGCCGGGCACCGCATGGGCACCGCCGAGTTCGAGGCGGCGCTGATCCACGCGGACGAGGTGGCGGAGGCAGCCGTGGTCGGCTTCCCGCACGCCCTCAAGGGCACGGGGGTCTTCGCGTTCATCGTGCTCCAGCCGGGCCACGAAGCCGGCGGAGGGCTGCCGGCGCTGCTCGACGGCGTGTGCCGGGTGCAGATCGGCGCGCATGCTCGGGTCGACCGCTTCCAGGTGGTGCCCGGACTGCCCAAGACCCGCTCCGGCAAGGTGATGCGGCGGATCCTGCGCCAGGTCGCGGCGGGTCGTGCAGACGATCTGGGCGATGTGTCCACGCTGGCCGACCCGAGCGTGGTGGCGGCGATCGTGCACGGCGACCTGGTAGATGCGCGCCCATGAGAAAGACCTTCGACCTGACCCACCCGAGGATTCGACCCGACAGGCTGGTCGAGGCCGCCAGGCGGGACGTGAACGCCTACCTCAAGCGGGAGCGCCGCAAGACGCTGCCCGACGGGGTGGACTTCTGGGACTTCGACTGCAGGTTCGGGCCGACCGCCGAGGCGGCCAAGACGGTGCACGTCGAGGAGCTGCGAGCGTGCATCACGGCCGCGCAGGCTCAGCAGCTGACCTCGTTCTACGTGGAGATCGTGGCCAAGGCGGGCCACCGGCGGAAGAAGCCCAGGGAGTAGCCGCGGTGCGCGCCGCCGATGACCCGCTCATGCCCCAGTCGCACGAGGTCCCCCACACGCCGTTGGCGGTGCGGCTGGTGTGGCGGTAGCGCGGGCGGCGCAAGTGTGGCTACAGTAGTTATAATGGGTCACAGGAGGTCACCGTGCCGGTCATCCGTCGCATCGGAAACAGTCTCGGCGTCATCATCCCGCGCGGCCAGCTTCGCGCGCTGGGTCTGAACGAGGGCGACCACGTCGAGATCCGGCTCGAGCCGGTCGCGGAGGGCGCCGATCCCGAGGCGGTCGAGATCGCCAAGCGCTTCATGGAGAAGCACAAGAAGGCCTTCCGAGAACTGGCGAAGTGACCCCGACGTTCTTGACCGTCGCGACGGTCGAGGCCCTGCACGCCCTCTCCATCGAGGTGTTCGGTGGGAGCGGAGGCTTACGGGATCGCCGACTGCTGGAGAGCGCCGTCGCCCAGCCGCGAACGGGCTTCGGTGACCAGTACGCCTATGGGTTCCCGGCGGGCATGGCGTCGGCTTACGTCTTCGGGCTGGTGCGCAATCACCCCTTCGTGGATGGCAACAAGCGCGTGGCCGCAGCGGCGCTGGGCGTCTTCGTCGAGCAGAACGGGTGTTCACTGCAGATCGAGGACGACGACCTCGTCGCATGCATCCTGGCCGTCGCGACGGGGCAGATGACCCGCTCCGAGCTCGAGCTGTTCCTGGCCACGGTGATTCGGTAGGGCACACGCCACTGCGGGAGCTGGACCCTACGGACCCGAGACCGACGGCCTGCTCGGGCCTGGTGGGGCCACGGCGCAACCCCTGGGCGCGCCTCCTGGGATGAGTCTCGGGCCCGCGCCTGGTCGCTGTCGAGCGCTCGATAGGAGCCCCGTCGGGCGCTCGACGGCGCTGAGCGCGGTGCCGTGGCGACGTACAGCGTTCCTTGACCTGGCCTGGAGCTTGCCTCGCCGCGACGGGTGGCTCCTGGTGTCGAAGCCGTTCGCAGCGACCGAGGTGGACGCCGTGGGAGGATCTGTTGTGGCGCGCGTTCGAGGTCCGAGCCCGGGCGTGTCGCCGCTGTGGCGAGCGGATGCAGCTGTGGCGGGTGATCCAGGGCTACCCAGCCGGGCTGGTCTTCCGCGGCGTGACGAAGGACAGCAGGGCCCCGCCGGCCGCCGCTGCGGGCTGACCTGCCGCGGCCCGGCGAGGCGGTTGGCAGGGACAGCTACGCCCGACGCCCAGCCAGTCCCCGTCTCGCCGTTATGAACGCTGCCCGATCGAGCCGTGGGGGACCCAGACCGGCCCGACCAGACCCGGAAGCTCCCGTCGAGATGCCTCACCTCGTGCGAGAATCGCCGCGTGAGGTCGGTTCATGAGCGCTATCCCTGGCGGTGGGGTTTCGACCCAAGACTCGGGAGGCAGCGACCTGGGGGACTGGATCACGTGGAACGATGACGACACAGCTACCGTGTAAGGTGTGTCGATGAGCCGACACGACGTGACAAGCAAATTGTGCGTCGCTCGTGGCGGCTTGGTGCTGACGCCGTTCATCAGCGTAATCGTCGCCCTTGGAGGGTGCAGCACTCGATCACAGCCTGTGGCTGATGCTGCCACACAGCACGCCGGACAGATTGCTCGCGCGTCGCCTGGGACGCTGTCTCGTGATACTGTCCCGCTTGCGATTCTCCCTGGCGGCTACTGTACCGTTCGCACGAGTGTAGGCACGCAGGAAACTTGTGACACAGCGGGCCTTCAGTGGTCCGAGGGGCTCCTCTACGCAATACCAGGGTCAGACATAGGTCAGTCTGGTTTGGCTGCGGCCAAGTGTCGGCTGGCGTGCGGCGATGCGTACACGAACGAGACTTGGATATTCGAGCTGCCTGGGTCCATGGGGGTTGGCGTGGTCGAGTGTCGTGTGAGCCCGTCAGCGAAGCTATTGCTCGCGGTCAGCACGATCCCGCAGGCGCACGGTGGTGGAGCCGAGAACCTGTGGCTTGCGCCCGGGGCGCCTCCGTGGCCACAAAGACCTGAAGACCTGCAGCCGGTGTTCGTCGACGCTACGACCATATGGGTGCAGCCGGATTGCTCAGCTGCCAGTGAGTGGCACTGAGGACTCTCCAGTGCACTGCTCCGGGAGGTGGAGTCGACGCCCACAGCCCTGCTGTCTGTGGCAACGGCGAGTGCGCGATGATCCAAAGCCGGTGCTCACGCGACCTTCCTCGGCTGCCGGGCGGTCGGGCGCCATCCCGTCGTGCGTAGGACGGTGTCCTCGAGCTCCGACCAGCGCCCGGACTTCGCGTGTGCGCGCAGGTGAAGGATCCCCTCGGCGTGTTCCTCGGTCCACGTGACGCTCGCGCCTTTCATCCGCAGGTTGACGACACGTCGAGCCGAGGACTCCACCGCTCCACTGCCGCAGGGAAGGCCGCGCTGACGGAAGCTGCCGAAGCGAAGGCGGTCCCGGTGCCGTACCCAGTAGTTCAGGTCCTTGTCCTCCGCGTCGGGGTTGCCCTTCTCCAGGCGATGGAAGACAGCAGCGATCTCCTCGATGCGTCCTGCCTTGAGCCGCTGCTTCTGCGTGCGGAGCCAGTCGCAGCGGTAGGCCTCGCTCCAGCTGCCACGCGACTTGGTGTACTCGCTCCGGAACCTGAGCGGATCCACAGAGTTGTGAACACACCCATCGATCACGCTGGCGACCTTCCGATCTCGCTTTCCGTGCTCGTCCAAGACGTAGATGGCAGCACCTTCGGCTCACGCCACTCGGTCTCGAAGCGCTTCCGACCGCCTTTCCGAGGCCGCCCCGCAACGCGGTGGCGTATCTGAACACTCCGAGCCGGGCCTTCCGGGCGAAGGTCTTCGTCGAGCATGTGCTCACACGCTCCCCCGCGGACTTGGCGAGGCCACGTACCATGCTCACCGTGCTGCTTCGGGTCCGGACCAGCGTGTCCCGCACACGAAGCTCGAGCAGCGCCCGCGCCGCCTCCGCCGAGCGCAGCTTCACGGGATGCAACAGCTCGCGGTCCACCCTCAGGACCTTGGCGAGGAGGTAGGCGTCGTTGTCGGGAGCGTGGCGAGCGTGGCGGCTGTCGCCATCTTCGGGCCGGGGCTGGGGTCGGGGTACCCGGAGCCCCACCCGCTGGGCTTGCCCTGAGGAGGACCGAAGCGGACACGGATCGGCCGGACAGCTCGGCGCCCACCGACCTCCCAGGCGCAGCACCACCGCACGCTGGTCGTCACGCGACGGCGTGGGCGAGGCCGATCGGCAGCCCTTTATGGGGACAATGGTAGACGGACACCTCGGAAACCCCCCCCGTCGCGCAGCGCCGGCTCCACCTCGACGACTCTCCACCCCGAAACCGGAGGCGACCGCCTCCTGGGCAAGATCTCGAAGCGGTGTCGTCGAGGCACCGGAGACGAGGTAGGTCGCGGCGACCATCGGTGAGCGCACCAGGGCGTGCGCGAGGCGGCGCCCGATCGACCGCGGCACCACCTCATCGGCGATTCGAGGCGATCCTGGGCTGATCAGGGCGCGTCCGCGGGCGCCTCGGCCAGGAGCCCCTCCAGGCTCGCCTCGCCCAGCGGGTCGAGCCGCGAGGCGGTCACCAGCACCGTGAAGGCGCGGTCCGAGCCGCGCACGGGGCGCTTGCCGTCCTGGTCGGATCCGACCGTGAGGCCTCCCGGCAGGCTCTCGCCCTCGTCGTCAACCGTCCAACCGAGCTTCAGCTCTCCGCTGGGAGGCGCCTTCGGAGCCTCGGGCAGCTCGGAGATCCGCAGGCTCGCCAGGGGCTTCAGCAGCTTCTCCACCGCCGCCTGGTCGAGGCTGGCCCCCTCGGGGAGGGCTGGACTGGTCCAGGTGCCGTCTTTGCGCTCCAGCGAGAGCTCGCCCTGGGGACCCTCCACCGAGAAGCTGGTGAGCGCGTCGCTCTTCAGCTCCAGGTACAGCGGGTCGTAGTAGTCCCTCGGGCGCTGACCGAGCGACCACTGGGACACGCCGGGCGCCGGATACACGGTGTCGCTGTCATCCAGGCGCAGGTTCGCCGCCCGCCCGCTGCCGGCCCCGACGTAGAGCACGCGGTCCCCTCCCTCGGAGCTCAGCACGATCTTCTTGTCGTAGGCGTCGTCGGCCACCTTCAGCGCCGTGTGGCTGGCCGCCGTGGTCCCCACCGGGTCGCGGGTCTTCGCCCCGAGCAGGGCGTCCAGCACCTTCGCGACCTTGTCGGGATCGGCCGGGTAGCCCCCCGCGCTGGTGATCGCCCAGGTGTCCCCGGAACGCTCCAGGATGACGCTCTCGGGCTCCTCGCCTTCCTTGGGTGCCGCTTGGACCTCGAGCCTGGTGACCGCCTCCGATTCCAGCCCGATCAAGGGCGTCGAGGCCAGTGCCTCAGCGTCCCGAGGCCACCAGAGCAGGGACACCAGGAGCGACTGGACGCCGGCCACGACGGCCAGCAGGGTGTTCGTCCGCCTCACGCCACACCTCCATGAGCGACGAGGGCCGTGAGCGGCCGCGCTCGCCGGCGCCGCCGCCGCCCGGCCCAGGCGAGCCCCAGGAGCAGCGCGAACGCGGCCCCGTAGTTGCCGACCTCCCAGCGCCGACGCTCGTCGTCGCTCATCGGCCGCAGGGTCTGCGAGAAGGCCCCGGGGCGCCGGATCGACAGCAAGTCGGTGTCCTCGACCGACCAGTCCACCAGGTTGGCCAACAGCCCCAGGTTCGCGCGGTGGACCTCGCCGGACATCTGTTCGGCCACGCCCAGCATCAGGTCGCTGGCGATCTCCGCGGAGCCGATGACCGTCAGCCGCGCCCCGGGTAGCGCCACGTCGAGCGCCCCCTCGCCGGGCCTCTCCTCGTCCCCCGCGAAGGCGCTCGGCAAGGCGCCGCTCAGGCTCACCGCGACGACCCGCGGCGCCTGCTCTCCGCTCGGGCCGAAGCCCGCGTCCGGCCAGGCCTTGAAATCGGGATCGATCCCCTCGGTGAGCCAGCTTCCATCGCTCGTCGTCAAGAGCGTCTCGGCCTCGACGCCCTCGGGCAAGGAGTCCGACACCGTCAGCGGCGAGGACCACGGCACCGTGACGTTCGGGAGGCTCGCGAACACCGGGTGCCCGCGGTCGAAGCCTCCCGCGCGAATGTCGGGGAAGAAGGGGTAGGGCAGCATCTGCACGCTGTTGACCAGGAAGGGCCCCCGTCGCTCCTGAACGGGCATGGGGAAGGAGGCGTTCTGGGGGTCGGCGACGAGCTTGTCCCCCACGCTCACCCCCCAGGCCTCGAGCAGATCCGCCAGGTCGCCGTCGTTCTCCTTCACCGAGAGGCTGCGGGAGCTGGCGTCGGCCGCCCAGGCACCGGCGAGGGCGACGACCGAGCCGCCTCGCATCAGGTATTGGTCCAGCGCGAAGCGCTCCTTGTCGCTCAGGGCGCCGGGCTTGCCCACGATCAGGACGTCCACGTTGTCGGGAGGTTCGCCTTCGGAGAGGTCGGGCCGCTCGACCTGGTACTCGTCGCCCAGCCACGCCTCCAGGCGCTGGTAGTCGGGCCTGGGAGGTGGCTGCTGGTACTGGGGCGGCAGCCCGGACTGCTGCTCCGCCTCGGGCACCTCGGTGAGGATCCCCACCGTCTCGAGCTGTCCGGGGGACAGGCGGCGCACTGCGGCCTCGACGTCCCGCCGGGTGTCGGAGAGCTCGCCCCCGGCCGTCACCAGCTCGTGCTGGTCGCCGGCGCTCAGCACGAGCTGGCCGTAGAAGAGGTGCTGCCCGAAGAGGTCGGCGGCCATCGGCCGGACGCCCAGCTCGTCGGCCAGTTGGATCATCGCGTCTTCGTCGAGAGGCGGCGCGATCTCCTCGAAGGGCATCCCCTTGTCCTGGAGCTCGGCACCCAGGGTGCGGAGGTCGTCGACGGCCCCGACGAAGGACTCCGGGGTGCTGTCGTGGGTGGCGTAGAGGGTGACCTTGGCGTCCCGCGGGAGGCGAGCGATCAGGCTGTCCACGCTCTCGAAGTCCTGGCTGGCCTTCCGGATCGCGCTGGTCAGGTCGTACTCGAGGTTCCGGAGCTCGACCGTGAGCCCATCGGTGGCGGAGGCCTGCACCTCGATCAGGTCGTCGAAGCCGAGCACGGCGTGCTGGTCGCCGTAGCGGACGAGGACGTGGAAGAAGGCGTTGACCACCGCCTGGCTGTTGCGCTCGGAGACGGCGAGCGGAACGCTCCGGATGCCGTAGGCCTGCCCCAGCTCCTGCTCCAGGGCCTCGTCGGTGCTCGGGTCGGCGAAGCGGACCTTCACCTTCCCGCCGCCGATCGCCTCGTACTCCTTCAGGAGGTCCTTCACGCGGGGGACCAGGGGCGAGAGCAGGGGGTGGGTCTTGTCGGAGAAGTAGCCGTCGAGGTAGAGCGGCTCGTCGAGGTGGGAGAGCGTGGTCTCGGTGGCCTGGGACAGGCTGTAGAGGCCGTCGCGGGTCATGTCGACACGCAGCCCGTGGAGGGGGGAGAGCCAGGCGCTCAGCAGCACGGCGTTGATCGCCACGAGGCTCCCGTTGAGCAGTCGTCGCCGGCGCGCGGCCGCGCCGTGGGGGCTCGTGGGATCGATGCGGTCGATCTCCAGCACGTGTACGTTCACGACGAGGAAGGTGAGCGCGAGGCTGGCGTAGTAGGCCAGGTCTCCCAGGTCGAGGACCCCTCGGGCGATGCTCTCGAAGCGGCTCCCGGTGCCGATGCTTCGGAGGATCTCGGCGGTGGTGTCGCCGAAGAAGCCCGTGAAGCTCGGGTGGCCCACGAAGAAGAAGGCCCCGCCGACGAGCAGGGTGCCCATCAGGGCCACGACGGGGTTGTCGGTGCGCGCGGAGACGCTGAGCCCCATCGCCAGGTAGGCGGCGCCGAGCAGCAGCGCGCCGATGTAGCCGCCGAGCACGGGGCCCCAGTCCAGCTCTCCGAGGCTGGCGACCGTGAAGGTGAGCGGCAGGGTGAGGGCCAGGGCGAGGGCCACGAGGGCGACACCAGCCAGGAACTTCCCGGCCACGAGCTCCCAGGTCCGCACGGGCGTGGTGAGCAGCACCTCGAGGGTGCCGCGCGCTCGCTCCTCGGCCCACTGGCGCATCGTGATCGCACTGACCAGGAGGATCAAGAGCAGCGGGAGCCACGCCCACAGGGGCCGGAGGTCGGCGAGGTTCCGAGCGAAGAAGGCGGAGAGGGTGAAGAAGCCCAACAGCGTCGTCGCCAGGAAGGCCCCCAGGAAGAGGAGGGCGACCGGGGACTCGAACCAGGCGCGGAGCTCCTTCCGCGCGATCTCGACGATGCTGCTCATGCGACCTCCCCGATGGCGTGGTCATGGAGCTCTTGAAAGACCTGCTCGAGGCTGCGGTGGTCGGGTCCAACCGCGCCGAGGCGCCAGCCCGCCTCGCGGGCGAGCTCGACGACCGCGGGGGAGGCCTGGGCTGGATCCTCGCAGCCGAGGTGCCAGAGATCGAAGCCGGGCAGGCGCTGGTCGGGCCCCAGGCGGCGGACGCTCCCGAAGCGCCCGAGTCGCTCGGCGACCTCTCTCGCGCCGGCTTCCAGCGAGACCCGCACGGCAACGCTGGCCGTGAGCTCGGAGAGAGGCGCGTCGGCCACCAGTCGCCCACCGACCAGGACCAGGACGCGGTCGCACACAGCCTCGATCTCCTGGAGGATGTGGGTGGACACCAGCACCGTGCTGCCCTCGGAGAGCCGTCGGACGAGCTGTCGGATGCCGTGGATCTGGGTGGGGTCGAGGCCGTTGGTGGGCTCGTCCAGCACCAGGACCGCGGGGCGATGGAGGATGGCCTGGGCCAGCCCGACGCGCTGTCTGTAGCCCTTGGAGAGCGTCCCTATCGGCTGGAGGAGGCGGTCGGTGAGGCCGGTGGAGCGGGCGGCGGCCAGCACGTTGTCGACGCGCTCGCTCGCCGGCACGCCGCGGAGGGCGGCGATGGTCAGGAGCTGGTCCTGGACGAGCATCTCCGGGTAGAGCGGGGCGCTCTCGGGCAGGTAGCCGACCAGGGACTGCGCCTGGCGGCGCTGCGTCACGATATCGGCGCCGCCCACGGTCACGCGACCGGAGCTGGGCTCGAGGTAGCCCGTCAAGAGCTTCATCATCGTGGTCTTGCCGGCACCGTTGTGGCCCAACAGCCCCACGACCTCTCCGCGTCCGATCTCGACGGAGACCTCGTTCAGGGCGACCAGGTCTCCGTAGCGGCGCGTCAACTTCTCGATCGCGATCACGGGATCTCCAGGACAGTACCCCCCTTCAGGAACCGAGCGGGAGCTTTGCGTCAACGGCCTCGTGGAAGTCGATGACGAGGCGCGACAGCGCGCGGAATCCGGTGACGCTTCGACACGATCTTCGCGCGGAGGGTGCGATGCCCCAGCGCCGGCGAGCCGAGCCATCGGCTCTGGATCGGGCGGTCCCAGAGAGCGGCCACGGTCTGGCGGTGATCTCGCCCCACCGCGCTACCCGCCGGCTCGCGATAGGCGCGGCCCGTAGAGAAGATCCTCCTACACCCGCGAGCAACCCACCCCGAGACCTGCCATGACCGCGCTCGCCATGGGCTTCCGGCCCTTCTTCGGGCTCGCCGGGACCCTCCTCGTGCCCGCGTGGCTCGTCGCCCTGAGCGGCCACGGCACCGCCGCCATGACCCCGGCGTGGCACGCCCACGAGCTGGTGCACGGCTTCGTCGGCGCCGTGCTCGGGGGCTTCTTCCTCACCGCCGTACCCAAGTGGACCAGCACCACGCCGCTCTCGGGTGCCCCCCTCGCGGGGTTGGTGTTGCTCTGGCTGGGAGGATCTGTTGTGGCGCGCGTTCGAGGTCCGAGCCCGGGCGTGTCGCCGCTGTGGCGAGCGGATGCAGCTGTGGCGGGTGATCCAGGGCTACCCAGCCGGGCTGGTCTTCCGCGGCGTGACGAAGGACAGCAGGGCCCCGCCGGCCGCCGCTGCGGGCTGACCTGCCGCGGCCCGGCGAGGCGGTTGGCAGGGACAGCTACGCCCGACGCCCAGCCAGTCCCCGTCTCGCCGTTATGAACGCTGCCCGATCGAGCCGTGGGGGACCCAGACCGGCCCGACCAGACCCGGAAGCTCCCGTCGAGATGCCTCACCTCGTGCGAGAATCGCCGCGTGAGGTCGGTTCATGAGCGCTATCCCTG
>CAZSAT010000044.1:0-50326 GCA_964604675.1 uncultured Enterobacterales bacterium | reverse complement strand
CCCATCTCGTAGGAGAAGAGCAGGTGCTCGTGCCAGCGGTGCTTCACCGCGATGTCCCATTCCTTGCCGAGCCAACGGTCCTTGGCGTCGCCCGTGGGCGCTGCCTCGTCGTCGGTCCAGCGGCTCGGGAAGAACTGCACGATGGGCTCGGGTCCGGGCAGGATGACCGCGCCGTCGGCGACGTCGGGCCACGCCATCAGGAAGGCGCCGATGACCTCCCAGTTGTCCATGGGGCGCCAGCGCACGTTCGGGAACACGTACTTGGAGTTGTACACGCCGCCCTTCGACCACAGCCCGGACAGCGGATCGCCGAGGGTGTAGGCGGTGGCGCGCGACAGGATCTCTTCGTAGAGCAGCAGGCCGACGTTGTGGTCGGGATGGATGGCCCGGACGCTGAAGTCGCCGTCGATGAGGTCGTCGTCGCCGGAGGCGTAGCCGCCCTCCATCATCACCGTGTACAGCGGCTTCTCGTAGCCGAGGCGCACCACTCCGCCCCAGATGTTGGCGCGCTTGGCCAGGTCGCCATGGTCGATGGTCTCCGCGGTCGGGTCGTAGCTGCCCGGCAGCGCGATGGCTTCGGTGTCGCCCTGGATGGTCAGGGCTTCCGTCTCGAAGGCCAGGTTCCGGTAGTTCAGCTTGGAGTAGAGGTCGAAGATCCAGATGTTGGACCAGCTCTCCCACTGACGGCGGTTCACCGCGTAGCCCCCCAGGGTGAAGTCCGCGGCGCGTCCCCCCCAGGTGAGATCCTCGCCCTTGTAGATCGCGACGTAGACGAACTCGACGACGTCGTCGCCGTGCGAGCCCCACCAGCCGTCCTCACGCACGGTGGTGTCGCGGTCCTCGGTGTACCCGTGGTCGTCGTCTGCCGCGCAGTAGATGCTGTCGTCGGGGTCGTCGGGGCTGCACTCGTAGCCGTAGTACTCGGTGAGCGGCTCCTCCACGAGGCGGTCGATGCCGAAGGCCGTGAAGAAGGGAATGTCGGCCACGGTCTTGCCCGCCACCGTCTGCGCGATGGCGATGGGCTTCGTCGCGAAGATGAAGCGGTCGTAGGTCGCGCCGTACTTGTTCTCGCCAAAGGTGTCGTCGAACCCGTCGCCGTCGTTGGCGAGCAGGCCCATGCCCCAGTTGGACGGCTGCCGCCCGACCTTGATGACGCCCACAGGAACCTTGAAGTCGAGCCAGGCGCGCTTGACCTCGAAGTTCGTGACCGGCTGGCCGTCGACACCCGTGTCGCTCGGGGCGCCCGCGAACAGCGCCGTGGAGGCCTTCGACTCGTTGTCGCCCCAGACCACGTCGGAGAGCGCGTCGGCGCTCATGTAGAACTTGGCGCGGTCCTCGAAGTTGATGTACGGCGTCAGGCGCAGCTTGTGGGTCATGTACCGACCGTTGGGCGAGTCCGCGAAGAGATCGTTGAACGCGTGGCCGCGGACCCGGTAGAACCCGTCCAGCCCGAACTCGTAGTCTTCCTCGGCGGCCTGCGCCTCGGGCATGGTGCCGAGGGCCGCGAGCATCATCAGCGTCATGGTCAGGCGCCCGTGTCGGAGCCGCCAGCATCACATGCCGACAAGCAGGACTCGGGCAGGCGCACGCCGTCGCCGAAGCCGGTGAAGATGTTGGAGATGTTGATGCTGTCGGGGAAGATGTCGAGCTCGGTCTCGCCCACGATCTGGGGCTCGCCGGAGTCGTCGGTGACCGCCCAGAGCTCTACCGTGACGCGGCCCGGGGGCACGTTGACCGCGAGCCACAGGCCGTCGGCGCTGGTGGTGGGCTGGTCGCGGTTCGGGAAGTCGTTGACGAAGTACCGGATCTCCTGCTCCTCCGGGTAGTTGCCGTCCGCATCGCGCACGATGACCTGGGCGCCCTCGATCTTGTTCTCGTCGGCTTCTCCGTCGCAGTCGAACGCCGTGCCGGCCACGATGCCGCCGTCGGGGTCGACCGAGATGCCCAGCAGCGCGGGGATGACCGCGTAGGTGTCGCTGGACACCGAGTTGAAGTCGGCGTCGATGGCGGTGCCGTGGCCGTAGGCCTCGTGCGCCTGGATGGTGACCTTGGTCTCGTCCAGGTCGGGGTTGGTGTACGCCTTGTACGTCCACGGCTGGCAGGTGTAGCCCTCCAGACCGTCGAAGTTGCCATCGTCGTCCGAGGTGGCGGACGACTGGGCCTCGGTGGTGACCGTGTCTTCGTCGAAGACCTCGATGGTCGCGGCGCTCACGCCGTCGCCGGACTCGAAGTCCTCGATGCGCCCCGACATCGGGACCTTCTCCACGCAGGAGCTGTCGGCGGTGTGCTCGGTCCAGGTTCCGTAGCCGGCGTAGCAGCTGTAGTCGCCGGTGGCCGTCTCGGTGACGTTGATGATCTCGGAGAAGACGTCGGCGTTGCCGCCGTCGGTTCCCGTGTCATCGCTGGCGGAGCCGGTGTCCGCCGGCTTGTCCGTGCAGCCCGCGGCCACGACGAGGCTGAGTGCGAGGAAGCGCATGTGTCCATCTCCTGGAAGCTCGCCTCCTAACCCGTGCTCACTCCAGCGCGAGCTTCTCCCGCACCGCTTGGGCGTAGTGGTCGTCCAACACCCGTGCCGCCTCCAGAGCTGCGGGATCGTCGCTGTCGGGCGGCGTGGGCTGGAGCACGACGAAGAGGTCGCCCTTGTCCGCGTCGCGACGTACGCCGCGACCTCGAAGGCGAAGGCGCTGCCCGGGAGCTGCTCCGGCGGGAATCGTCAACATGACCGCACCCCACGGGGTGGGGGTCTCGACCCGGGTTCCTTCCATGGCTTCGCGGATCGTCAGGGGAAGGTGCATGACGAGGTCGTCGCCGTGCCGCTCGTACACCGTGTGAGGGCCCACGCGCAAGGTCACCAACAGGTCGCCGTTCGACGCGCCACGCTCACCCTCGGCCCCCTGACCTCGCAGGCGGATCGTCTGGCCGTCGGTCACGCCAGGGGGGAGGTTCACGCGAAGCTGGGCGGGCTCGCTGCTTCGCCCCGTGCCCCCACACGACCCGCACTCCTCGGCGAAGCTGGCGCCGCTGCCGCCGCAGGTGCTGCAACCGACCAGCATGTTCATCTGGCCTCGCCCCAGGGGTACCCGGCCAGATCCGCCGCACCCGGTGCACGTTGACCGTCCGGTCCCGCCCACGCCATCGCACGGAGCGCAAGCCGCCGTTCGGCGCAAGGTCAGGGTCTGCGCGCCTCCACGGAGGGCCTCGATGAACGGAACCTGGAGCTGGGTCCGTAGATCGGCGCCCTTCTTCGGGCCGCGGGGCCGTCGGGCGCGTCGACCTCCGCCTCCGAACAGGCTTCCGAGCAACTCGTCGAGGGACAGTCCGCCGCCCATGCCGCCCATGCCGCCCATGCCGCCCATGCCGCCCAGGCCGCCCATGCCGCCGAAGGCGCGTGCTCGGTCGGGGTCGAAGCCCTGCTGGAGGCTGGCCTCTCCGAACTGGTCGTAGAGCGAGCGACGCTGCTCGTCCCCGAGCACCTCGTAGGCGGCGTTGACCTCCTTGAACCGCTTCTCGGCGTCCTCACCCGGAGCAACGTCCGGGTGGTAGGTGCGGGCCAGCTTCCGGAAGGCCTTCTTGATGTCGGCGGGGGCGGCGTCGCGTCCGACGCCAAGCACGCTGTAGAGGTCGCGCATGGTTCAACGGCTCCACGACAGGAGCCTGCTGACCTCCTCGTCGAGTCGGGTCGCGGTGGCAGGGCCGAGGGAGCGGGTCTCCTCGTAGTGGTCACCGTCGGGCTCGTCGAAGTAGGGGAGCACCTCGTCGAGCTGGAAGTCGTAGGCCGGCAGGATGTAGCCGATCTCGTCGTTCGCGAGCCCCAGGATCCAGGCGTGCTCAGGCATCATGTCCTTGTAGTAGGGACCGGAGGGGGCCTGGTCAACGTCTGGTGGGTTGGGGTTGTCCGAGCCCACGAACTCGTCGAGCGTGGTGTTCACTCGTGAGCCGTCGTAGCCCCCGATGGCGAGCTCGGGCGCGAGCTCCCCAGGCACCGTGAGGATCTGGAGCGGCCCGATCTCGATCCGATCGATCTCCGTGAGCACCTCGGGGATGTTGTCGTCGTCGACAGGCTCGGTGTCGTCCCAGTTGTAGAGCTGTCGGTCGAGCAGACCCGCGATGAACATGGCCTGGAAGCCCCAGTTCTCCACCTGCAGGAAGAAGGACTGGCCCGCGAAGCCCAGGTCCGGGTCGTCCACGACCGCCGCGGCGTCGAGCGCGTCCAGAGCGTGGCTCGCGATGACCTTGCCGAGCGCCTCCGACTTCTCGAAGCTCGCCTCGGCGAAGCGGTCGCCTACGCCGTCGGTCACCTCGATGTGCAAGGGCGTCATGAGGCCGCCGACGGCCGCGTTGAGGAAGATGGCCGTGCCGCCCAGCCCCTCACGTGTGACCTCCCCGTCGTAGACCACGCCGTCCTCCAGGCTCCGGCGGAGTGCGTCCGCGAAGTCCGAGGTGATCAAGAGGTTGTCGCCGCCCAACGACTCGGGGTGGTTGCCCCAGTTCACCAGCGTGGCGATGGTGGCTCCGGACGCGTCCTGGAACTGCGCCGCTCCGAGGACCTCGTCGATGATGACGGGGTCCCGGCTGTCGTCGACCACGTTGTAGTTGCCCTTCTCGGTGTCCTGAGCGGCGACGTCGATCGAGCCGACTCGGTAGGCCTCGACCTCGGTCAGCTCCGCCACCGCCTCCGTGAGCGCGGCCAGGATCTGCGCCTTCACATACTCGCCGTAGTCGACGTCGAAGCCGGTCTTGGTGGGGTTCTGGCCCCAGATGCCCAGCGTGTCCGGTCCTTCGTGTTGGTGGGTCGTGGCCACCACGACCAGGTCGAGGTCCAAGCCCGCCTCGTCCGCCATGGACCGCGTGTCCAGCACGTGGTCGTAGAACCAACCGATCAGGTCGAGCTCCACGATGGCGAGGCGGCTGTCGCCCTGCTCGAGCACGATCGCGCGGGCCCACAGCTCGTCGTGGGCGCCGGCGGCGGCGCGCCCGTTGCTGAAGCCCGAGAGCCAGAGCGCGTCGAACACGCCGTCCGCTTCCCCCTCGTCCGCGCCCGGGTAGCCCTCGTCGTCCGCGCAGAGCTGGTCGCAGCCGCAGTCGTCGAAGGTGTCGACATCGGCGTCCCAGCCGTGGTCGCCATCGACGTCGGTCCAGGTCTCGAAGCAGGTCGGCGTGATGCTGACGGCGCTGGCGCCGGCGCGCAGGGGGCCGTCGCCGTCCGCGCACCCGTCGCTTCCGGGGCAGGCGATCTCGGGTGTCCACGACGGCGCGGTGTCCGCGGTGTCGGCGGCCTTGTTGCAGGCGAGCATGGCGAGCAGGGCTGGGAGCATGAGTCGGGTCCGTCGGTTGACGTGGTGGCCTCTCGGGTGCCATCCTCACGGTGACGCCAAGACAAAGCCGGGGTCCTCTGTACCCCGCTCACACGCGAGATGGCCTCCCCATGATGATCGGCTCTCCCCTGCTCAGCCTTGCACTCGTCGCTTGTGATGGTTGCTACAAGAAGGACGGCGACTTCGCCAAGGCCGGCGGCGGAAGCAGCTCCAGCGGCAGCGACACCGGCGACGTGGACACCGCCGACTCCGGCAGCGGCGACAGCGGGCCCGGGATGCACACCGGTGACTCGGGAGCCGGCGAGAGCCTCATGGACGACCCGGGTGACTTCACGATCATCACGGAAGGCGCCGATCAGCTCAACCTGGCTGATGGGAGCGGCGAGTCGAACAAGGAACAGGAGTTCATGGTCGTGCTCGTCAACACCGACGAGGACAACGACCTCGGCTTCCTGCTGGAGTACTCGCCCGGCGACTTCGGCGGTGGCGACACCGGCGACAGTGGCAGCGGCGGTGGTGCGGACACCTCGCCCACCGTGGACACCGGCAAGCCGGCTGGCGGCGACGACACGGGGGCGCCGCCTCCCGCGCCGACCCGCCCCTTCAAGGCCGCGAGCGCGCCCCCTCCGCCGTCCCTGACCACCGACGACATCGGCTCGGCGGAGGACGAGTTCAGCGTCCGCAACAGCCTCACCGACGACGACAGCTACGAGGTGCTCCACGCCACCCTGTGGGGGCTGGGCGACTACGTGGCCATCTGGGTGGACGATGAGGTCGCCATCGATCTCGACTCGGACTGCGACGGCACCGTCGAGGTGGTGGACGAACGCAACAGCTACGGCTTCGACAACTGCGACCTGCAGACGGTCGTGGACATCGTCGACCACAACATCGTCGTGAACCTCGAGGACATGCTGGGCGAGACCTCGGACGTGAACTCCGACGGCAAGGTCAGCGTGGTCATCACCCCGCAGCTCAACTCGATGCCGCTCACCGCCGAGGACGAGGAGGACTACGGCACCTTCGTCGGCTCCTACGCCGACCCGAACGTGGACCTGCAGGACTACGACTACGAGTCCAACCCGGGCTCCGACGAGCAGGAGGTCATCTACGTCTTCGCCCCCGACCCGGAGGGCTTCTACAACCCGCTGAACAAGACCAATGTCGACGCCTACACGAGCATGGAGCTGGCCGCGCAGATCGCCTTCTCCTACTCCCAGCTGATCTCGTACAACTACCATGTGATCGTGAACGAAGCGGAGCCGGAGACCTCCTGGCTCTCCATCGCCATCTCGTCCGTCGTGACCGACATCATCGGCTTCGGCGCCATCTTCCACGCCGACGCGTGGGGCTACCTGGACGCTCCGTGGAACGCGGCCGTGGTGTCGGACGAGGAAGGCTTCTTCTCCGACGAACCGGTTGGCGCCAAGTACCTCTTCGGCCGCTGGCTGGTCGACAGCTACGGCGCCGATGTCTTGAAAGACATCGTCCAGACCGACGAGATCGGTGTCGACAACATCGAGCAGAACATCGGCACGGGCATGACCGAGCTCGTGCGGCAGTTCGGTGTGGCCTTGCTCGTCACCGGCGTGAAGAACGCGGCGACAGCCGACCCCCTGCTCAGCGAGGACGAGTGGCCGCCCTTCGCCGACGCCAGCTTCGTGTCGGCGCCCACCACCCCGCCGTCCTCGCCCACGCCGGGCGTCTACTTCGGCGCGAACGGGTACCAGACCGGGTTCAACGTCCGGGGCGAGAACCTCTACATGGAGGGTGGCACCACGAGCACGCCGTCCGAGGTCACGGACCGCAGGGTGGTCACGAGCGGGGCCGACTACCAGACCTACGTTCCGGGCTACGACTACTACGGCTACGCCAAGGCCGGGTACGGCGCCTTCTTCACGCGCCTCACCCAGCTCGACTACGACGCCAGCTACCTCGAGATCCAGGGCGGAGACGGCACGTACGTCGGGGCGGTGATCCGCTGGAACGACCAGCCCGTCGACGGCTACGACTACCGCCTCGAGACCATCGGAGTCGCCACGGATCAGCAGGCGATGGATCTGCCCCCGCTGCCCGACTCCGGCGAGGACATCTACGCGTTTGGCGAGATCACCGTCGCGGCGAACACCACCATCATCGGGGATGAGGGCGACGCCGAGCTCACCAGCGTGGACGACACGGACAAGTGGGTGCTCGACCTGAGCGATCGCACGGTCGGCGAGCAGGTGCAGGTCGCCATCTGGCTCGACCGGAAGTACTCGGACGACGGCGGCAACGTGTCCCCGAACGACCCGTGGTTCGCCGTCGTTCTCGAGGACGACCTGCCGAACCCGACGGTCGCCGACACCAACTCGGGGGACTGCACCTCGGGGACCACCTGGGGCTACCCGTCCTCGGTCATCGAGTACGTCTACAGCCAGATCTTCCTGTCCACGTCGGTGGGCGACTGGGATGCCGAGTTCTCGGACTGCGTCGATTCGAGTGAGGAGGAAGACGTCGACACGGCCGACACGGCGTCCAGCGGAGGTGCCAGCGGCGTGCTCTCGTGCGATGAAGATTGGGACCAGGACGGCGTGGCAGACAGCGATGAGGTGCAGCCCTCGGGCTTCATCGAGCAGGTGCGCGTGCAGCAGTGCCAGAACAACGACAACGAGTTGCCGGCGGAGCTCTTCGGCGAGTCGAACATCGACTTCGACGAGACCGACGAGGACGACACGAGCACGTCGAACACCATCTACAACATCGGTGGCGAGACGGGTGAGTCTGGCGAAGAGGCCCTCTGGACCGGCACGCTGTCGGGTGGTGAGACCTACGTGGTCGTGGTGGGCGGCAATGGCGACCGCGGAACGTACGAGCTGACACTCCGTCAGCTGAACTGACCAGGTTTGTCCCGGGAGCACCGGGTCGCCGCGGGGCTCTTCGCGCTCACGCTCGCGTCCGTCTATTGGACCTATGGCTTCTTCTGGTCAGGCGGCGATCCATTCGGTGACCCGGCGGTCGCGCGGGACAGCGCGTCCTTCGCCCTCGCGCTGATGGGCATCCTGGGCGCTCATGAGCTCGGACACTACCTCGTCGGCCGCCGGCATGGCATCGAGATGTCGCCGCCCTACTTCATCCCCTTTCCGATGGCCTTCGGGACCTTCGGCGCCATCATCCAGATGAAGTCGCCCCCCGACAACCGCACAGCGCTCTTGGAGATGGGCGCGGCCGGGCCGCTCGCAGGGGCCGTGGTGGCCTTCGGTTGTCTGCTCATCGGGCTTCCGGGGACGACCGAACCGCTCCCTGTGGCGCTTCCGCCCACCGATCCTGTGGAGCTCAACGCCGCGCTCGAGAGCGTGCTGAGCGTGCTCGACCTGCTCCTCATGCCGCTCAACCTCCTGATGGAGTCGCTGGGCCTCGTGCCCCAGGTGGGTGAGGGCGACGTTCCGGTGCTGATCTTCAACAACCCGCCCGTGATGGATCTGCTCGGCGTCGTCCTGCTCGGCGCGCCGCCAGGGCGCTTCGACACGCTCACACCGGTGGCGCTGGCGGGCTGGGTCGGGTGCCTGTTGACGGCGATCAACCTCGTGCCGATCGGCCAGCTCGACGGCGGCCACGTGCTGGGCGCCTGGGCGCCTCGCTGGAGCGCGCGGGTCTCCCGTGTGCTGCTGCTGGTCGCGATCGCGGCCGGAGTGTTGTGGACGGGGTGGGCCTTCTGGGCTGTCCTGCTGTGGTGGATGCGCGCGAACGTCGGCGTCGAGACGGATCGGAGCTCCCACCTGACGCGACGCGCTCGGGTGTTGGCTGCGGCCTGCGTGGTCGTGTTCTTCCTCACGTTCATGCCGCGCCCCGTCGAGCTGGATGTGCTCCCGCCCGAGCTGTTGGACGCGACGGTGACGGATCGATAGGCCTGCCCGCGTGAGTGAGCAGAGGACCGTGACCGCATGGGCCGTGCCGATGGCCTTGGTGTTGGGGGCCGGCGGCATGTACGCCTTCTCGTTGGCCCGCGACAGGCCGGAACCGCTGGCCGATCTGGCTCCTGCGGTGGCGCTGCGTGACCAGCTGAGCGAGGCACCACAGGATGGGGCGACGGGCGGCAACGGCGAGGTCGAGGAGCCGGACTCCGACCCCGCCCTCGACCCTCAGCATCTGACGCCAAAGGACCTCCTGTTCCTCGAGGAGGTGCTGACTACCGGCATTCCAGAGGGTCGCCTCTCGGCAGCGCGCGTGCTGCGCGCCAGCAGCGACGCGCGCGGCGTCCCTCTCCTGTTCGACGCCTCCGTCCGGCATCCGGACCAAGCGGGCCTCTTCTGCCTCGCGGCCTTGGAGGTCATACGCCTCCAGGCCCGCGAGGATGGGGTCGCCATGCTCTGGCGCGCCATGGAGCGCGCGCCCGCGCTCGGGCGGGACTGCCTCGCCGAGGTGCGGGACCGCTTTGCGCTCGCTGGCGGGCGCGATGCCACGGTCCTGGTGCGGCTTGCCGACGCCGACGAGCCACGTCTCCGTGCCTTCGTCGCGCGGGCCCTCTCCGACATGGAGCACGAGGGTGTCGAAGCGGCCTTGATCGCCCTGGCCCAGGATCCAGTCATCGACGTGCGTGAGGCGGCGTGGGTCGGGCTGTCGGAGCGCGCCGTGCGGGACGTGGACGCGCTCGAGGCGGCGCGGGCGGCCGAGACGGAACCCCACCTCGTGTCCCTCGCAGCGCAGGCCGGCCCATGATCGTGGTGTGGATGTCCCTCGCCCTGGCAGGCTTCACGCTGGAGTCCCAACCGGTCTCCGCACGAACCGACGCGCTCGTCACCCAGGAGCAGGCGCAGGTGCTGGGGCACACCGCACGCGTCGTTCGACGCTACCGGCAGGGAGAGGGCTGGGAGTTCGTGGTCCAGGTCACCGTCGACGATCGACCCGCCGCCGAGGCCGCGGCCGCCGCGCTCGAAGCAGCTACGGGTGCCTCGATCAGCATCACGGAGGCCTCGGGCGAGGCGTCGACCGCGCACGCACCCCCTGTGGCCTCTGCACCGGAACTGCCGGAAGTGGACGCGGTGTTCGAGCGGGTTCGCCGGGCGCATGGACTGGGCGAAGGGGCCTCCCGGCTGTCGGACGCGGGCGCGGTGAGGTTCCGCTACCAGCGCATGGTGAGCACACCGGAGGGCGAGCTGCAGGTCCGGTCCACGTGGGCACGTGACGCCGACGCCGTTCTCCTCGTGATCGACGTGCTCGACGGACCCGGATCCAGTTCAGCCTTGGTGGTCGGGACGGACGGAAGGGCCTGGGTGGCCACCTCCACCGAAGTGGCGGAGCGCCCGGCGGCGGCCTCTCGTGCCCTGATGGACCGGCACGGGCCTGCGGAGCTGATGGCCCTGGGCGTCGCCATGCCCGCCTTGTTGGCCGAAGCCGAGACCGCGTCGTCCCGGTGGCGTGTCGTTCACGACGACGGCGGCTCGAGCTTCGTGCTCGAGGAGCTCGGAGCCGGGGGAGGGGCGACCACGCGGCTCCGCGTCGACTTGGAGACCTGGCGCGTCTCCGGCCTCGAGGTGGTCGACGAGACGGGTCGATCGTCGTGGATCCTGAGCGATTGGCGTGAGATCTCGGCGTCGCTCGTCCTTCCGTTCGAGCTGGAACGGCGTATCGAAGGCGACATCGTCGAGCGTCTTCGCGTCTTGGAGCTGAGCCTGGACCCGGTGCTGGAGGCCGGTCTCTTCGGCGTGCCGGATCGCCGCGCAGCAGTCCCTTGACACCCGATTCTGCTGGCAATAGGTTCGGCCGGCCTTACCCGGGAACCCGGGCAGGACCGGGCTGGCGTAGCTCAACTGGCAGAGCAGCGGTTTTGTAAACCGCCGGTTGCGGGTTCGAGTCCCACCGTCAGCTCCGGTTCAGGCCTTGATCTTTTTTGCGTAGATGTCATGGGGATGTGCCCGAGTGGCCAAAGGGAGCGGGCTGTAAACCCGCCGGCTTACGCCTACGGTGGTTCGAATCCACCCGTCCCCACATCGCCGGCCCTGGTCGGTTTCGAGCGGGAATAGCTCAGTTGGTAGAGCATCAGCCTTCCAAGCTGAGGGTCGCGGGTTCGAGCCCCGTTTCCCGCTCCATGCCGAGCCGATGTAGCTCAGGGGCAGAGCGCGTCCTTGGTAAGGACGAGGTCATGGGTTCAATTCCCATCATCGGCTCCACCGTTTCAAACAACACGCCCGCCCCCAACATGGGTTAGCTGGCAAGTCTCTCAAACTCGTTGGTGGCCGTAGCCGCCGGAGGATCTCCGAACATGGCGAAGGAGAAGTTCGACCGCAGCAAGCCGCACGTGAACATCGGAACGATCGGTCACGTGGACCACGGCAAGACCACCCTGACTGCGGCCATCACCAAGTGCCTCGCCGAGACCGGCGGTGCGACCTTCATGGACTACGCCGACATCGACAAGGCGCCGGAAGAGAAGGCTCGTGGCATCACCATCAACACGGCACACGTCGAGTACGAGACGCAGAACCGTCACTACGCGCACGTCGACTGCCCGGGTCACGCCGACTACATCAAGAACATGATCACGGGTGCCGCCCAGATGGATGGCGCCATCCTGGTCGTTGCGGCCTCCGATGGTCCGATGCCGCAGACCAAGGAGCACGTGCTCCTGGCGCGTCAGGTCAACGTCCCCCACATCGTGGTCTTCCTGAACAAGGTCGACCTGCTCGATGACGAGGAGCTCCTGGAGCTCGTCGAGATGGAGGTCCGCGAGCTGCTCGACGAGTACGAGTTCCCCGGTGACGACACCCCGATCACCCGCGGCTCGGCCCTGAAGGCCCTCGAGGGTGACACCAGCGAGATCGGCGTCCCTGCGGTGCTGGCGCTGATGCAGTCGGTGGACGAGTTCATCCCGACTCCCGAGCGGGACATCGACAAGCCCTTCCTGATGCCGGTTGAGGACGTCTTCACCATCACGGGGCGCGGCACGGTGGCCACCGGGCGCATCGAGCGCGGTCAGGTCCGCACGGGTGAGTCGATCGAGATCGTCGGCATCAAGGAGACCGCCAAGAGCACCTGTACCGGTGTCGAGATGTTCCGCAAGATCCTGGACTATGGTCAGGCTGGCGACAACGTCGGTCTCCTGCTCCGCGGCGTGAAGCGCGAGGACATCGAGCGCGGCCAGGTGCTCTGCAAGCCCGGCAGCATCCTTCCGCACACCAAGTTCAGCTGCAAGGCCTACATCCTGAAGAAGGAGGAGGGCGGCCGTCACAAGCCGTTCTTCAACGGGTACCGTCCGCAGTTCTATTTCCGCACCACGGATGTCACCGGCGCCATCTCCCTGCCCGAGGGGGTGGAGATGGTGATGCCCGGCGACGACGTCGAGTTCAAGGTCGAGCTGATCACGCCGATCGCGATCGAGGAGCAGCTTCGCTTCGCCATCCGTGAGGGTGGTCGGACCGTTGGTGCCGGCGTCGTGAGCGGCATCATCAACGACTGATAAGCACCCTACGACCGGGCTTACGGGCCCGCGTCGAAGTGAACCCCATCGGGCTTGGTCCGGTGGGGTTCATTCTTGCCCGGGTCAGTCCTTCGGGGCCTTGCCAGCGCGTCTTGCGTGGGCAGGATCCCCGTGCTACTGACGCAGGCTCTTTCGAAGACCCCCCTTCGGAAAACCACGGCGTCCTCGCCGGAGCTCGCGTGTCCAACCAGAAGTTCATCTACCTCGCCTTCGTGCTCGGCGCGCTCTCGCTCGCCGTGACCATGAAGAGTGCGTCGGTGGCCGTCATGGCGACGCTCGGGCAGCCCGACAACCTCGTGGCTGGGCTCCTGCCCATCTCCACCCTCATCGCGGGTGGCGTGGCGGTCGGTTCCTTCTTTGCCGTCCTTCGCAACCAGCAGGCCGTCGGCTTCACCGACCTCGTCATCAGCGAGCTGGTGAAGGTCAAGTGGCCGGACCGTGAGGAGACGCTGGGCTCCTCGTGGGTGGTCATCGCGGCCACGGCGTTCCTTGCCTTGTCGCTGGCGCTCTTCGACTTCTTCTGGGCGAAGGTCACCGGCGTGTTCCTGTTCACCGAGGTCTAAGCCTCGAGGAGACGTGACCCATGGCTGTGTCCTGGTACGTCGTTCATACCTACTCGGGTTACGAGAACAAGGCGAAGGCTGCGCTCGAGGAGCGCATCCGCGTGATGGAGCTCGAGGATCGCATCACGGAGGTCCTTGTTCCGACCGAAGAGGTCTTCGAGGTCAAGAACGGCCAGAAGCGCAAGGTCACGCGGAAGTTCTTCCCCGGGTACATCCTCGTGCAGATGGAGCTCGACAACGAGACCTGGCACGTGGTCCGGAACACCCCCAAGATCACCGGCTTCGTCGGTGGCACCCGGAATCCCCCTCCCGTCCCCGAGCACGAGGTGAGTCGCATCACGGGCCGGCTGGAGAAGGAAGAGGAAGCCGGTCCCAAGCCCGTTCTCGAGTTCGAGCGCGGTGAGCGCGTCCGTGTGACCGACGGCCCCTTTGCCAACATGGAAGGCAAGGTGGACGAGGTCAGTCAGGGTCGCGGCAAGCTGCGCGTCATCGTCACCATCTTCGGCCGTCCGACCAGCGTGGAGCTCGACTACACGCAGGTCGACAAGCTCGACTAGGAGGCCCTCATGGCCAAGAAGGTCGTCAATCAGATCAAGCTGCAGATCAAGGCAGGTCAGGCCAACCCGGCCCCGCCCGTCGGCCCCGCCCTCGGGCAGGCTGGCGTCAACATTCCCATGTTCTGCAAGGAGTTCAACGCCCGCACCCAGCCCATGGCGGCTGACAACATGGTGGTCCCGGTCGTGATCTCCGTGTTCGCGGATCGCACCTTCGCCTTCATCGTCAAGACCCCTCCGGCGGCGAACTTGATCCTGAAGGCCGTGAAGCTCGACAAGGGCAGCGGCGAACCCAACAAGAACCTCGTCGGCTTCCTGACCTCTGCGCAGGTCAAGGAGATCGCCGAGAAGAAGCTCCCCGACCTCAACACCAACGACATCGCGGCGGCCATGCGCATGATCGAAGGAACGGCGAGGTCCATGGGGGTCCGGGTCCGCGGATAGTCCGCAGGCCCAATCGTCAACCAAGGAATATCCAACCGTCCTGGTCTGGGGAGGGGAGCCGCTGCCCCGCCATGACCCTGCCAGGGCCTCTGTCGACCGCTGGTCGATGGAGAAGGAGGACATGTGGCAAGGAGAGGCAAGCGCTGGCGCTCCCTTCGTAGCCAGGTCGATCTCGAGCGTCGTTACACGCTCGCTGAGGCCGTGGCGCTCACGAAGGGGGGCGCGAACGCGAAGTTCGACGAGACGGTCGAGCTGGCTGTCCGGCTTGGGGTGAACCCACGGCACGCGGACCAGATGGTTCGCGGCGCAGTGAGTCTTCCCCACGGCACGGGCGCGTCGGTTCGGGTGCTCGTCTTCGCTCAGGGTGATGCGGCCAAGGCGGCCGAAGCTGCCGGAGCCGACATCGTCGGCGCCGACGACATCATCAAGAAGATCCAGAGTGAAGGCTGGCTGGAGTTCGACAAGGCTGTCGCTACCCGCGACATGATGGGCAAGGTGGGCCGTATTGGCCGCATCCTCGGCCCACGTGGCCTGATGCCGAACCCCAAGGTGGGCACCGTCGTCGCCGCCGACCAGATCACCGCCGCCGTCACCGCGCTCAAGGCGGGTCGGATCGACTTTCGGGTCGAGAAGGCCGGCATCGTGCACGCGCCCGTCGGGCGTGGCTCGATGAGCGAAGACGCGCTCCGTGAGAACGTCGAGGCCCTCGTTCGCGAGCTCGTCCGACTGAAGCCGGCCACCGCCAAGGGCACCTACCTTCGCAGTGCAGGGCTCTCGTCCACCATGGGCGTGGGCGTGCGGCTCGACACCAACGACCTGCTCCGCATTGCGGGCCAGCGCTAGGAGGCCACGATGGACAGGACCCAGAAGGCCGAGTTCGTCACCACGCTCACCGGCAACTTGAGCGACGCGCCCATCGTGGTGCTCGCCGATTTCCGTGGCGCGACGGTCGAGGCCACCAACCAGCTCCGCCGGACCTTCGAGGCCAGCGGCGTGTCGTTCCAGGTCGTCAAGAACACCCTCGCCAAGCGTGCGATCGCCGGGACCGATCTGGAGGGGCTCACGCCGCTCTTCTCGGACATGACCGGCGTGATCTTCGGCGGTGAGGATGCGATCGCCACAGCGAAGCTCGTCAAGGAGCACCTCGCTGGCAAGGACGCCAAGCTCTCCATCAAGGGCGGCTTCTTCGACGGCGAAGTGCTCGACGACGCCGGCGTCAAGGCCGTCGCCGATCTCCCGAGCAAGCCCGAGCTGCAGGTCATGCTGCTTCGCACGCTGCAGGAGCCCGGTCGCAGGGTGCTCCGCATGCTGCAGGCTCCGGGCCGCGACCTGCTCTACCTGCTCAAGAACTTCGAAACCAAGCTTGCCGAGGGCGAGGGCGCCGAATAAGCGCCGTCGGTTCGGAAGCATCACGGGGACTCCGCAGCCCGGCGTCCCCAACACGATTCCACTCCAGTTCAGATAGGAAGTCATCATGTCCATCAGCCAGGCCGATGTCGTCAACTACATCAAGGACCTCAAGCTCTCCGAGGTGAAGGCACTCATCGACGTGCTCGAGGACGAGCTCGGCGTCGAGGCCAACGCGCCCGTCATGGCCGTCGCCGCTGGCGGTGCCGCCGGCGCCGCCGCCGAAGAGGTCGAAGAGCAGACCGAGTTCGATGTGGTCCTCAAGGGGCTCTCGGACGCCAAGGCCAAGATCAAGGTCATCAAGGCGGTCCGCGCGCTCACGAGCCTCGGCCTCAAGGAGGCCAAGGAGCTCGTCGAGGGCGCCCCGAGCGTCATCCGTGAGGGTGTCGACAAGGACACCGCCGAGGCCGCCAAGAAGGACCTCACCGAGGCCGGGGGCGACGTCGAGCTCAAGTAGCTCGGGCTGGCTCGGCGGTCCGCATGGGCCGCCACCTGCTCGCCTCTGCGGCGTCATGCCGCGCTGACCCGGGACCGTGTGGTCTCGGGTCGCCTCCTGGGTCCTCCCAGGTCGAGGTCTTTCCTCACCCACGCTGCGGCCTCGGTCGCAGCTCCCTCGAGCCGCCAGCACCTTACATGGTTCACCTGGAAGGGCTTGCCCCTACCACCAGTGCTTCACGGCGTCCCCTGCGGGCGCGTTGTGGTGCTCTGTGCGGTGGTCCGGGCGCCCCTGGCTCACCCCACATGTCCGTTCCGTCGACGCATGCGCGATGGCCGGTCCCTACGACCGCGCTGACCGCGACCGCCTGAGGTTCTCATGCCGCATCTGCTCGCCACGAACTACAAGCACCGCCGCACCTTCGCCAAGGCGAAGCCGGCGATGACCATCTCGAACCTGATCGAGATCCAGAAGACCAGCTACGAGCAGTTCCTGCAGCGCTCGGTCGATCCCTTCGAGCGGGAGCCGCAGGGTCTTCAGGCGGTCTTCAAGAGCGTCTTCCCGATCCACGACTTCTCGAACAAGGCGAGCCTGCAGTACGTCAGCTACGACCTCGAGCAGCCGAAGTACGACGAAGAGGAGTGTCGCGAGCGCGGCATGACCTTCAACGCGCCCCTGAAGGTGACGGTGCGCCTCGTTGTGTGGGACGTGGACGCCGAGTCCGGAAGCCGAACCGTGTCGAACATCAAGGAGCAGGAGGTCTACTTCGGTGACATCCCGCTGATGACGGACAACGGCACGTTCATCGTGAACGGCACCGAGCGGGTGGTCGTGAGCCAGCTGCACCGCAGCCCCGGCATCTTCTTCGACCAGCACCAGGCGAAGACCGGTGGCGGCAAGACCATCTTCTCGGGACGCATCATCCCGAACCGTGGCTCCTGGATCGACTTCGAGTTCGACACCAAGGACATCCTCTACGTGAGGATCGACCGTCGTCGGAAGCTGCCGGCCACCGTGCTCCTGCGCGCGTTGGGCTACGACGCTGAAGAGCTGCTCAACTACTTCTACGACACCGAGACCATGAACCTCGACGGCGGTGAGTGGCGCAAGACCACCACGTCGGGTCTGCTGGGCATCCAGACCGCCACGATCGCGGTGCACGACCCCGAGTCGGGCGACGTGCTCGCCAAGGAAGGCAAGAAGTTCCTGAAGCACAGCATCCGCAAGATGCGGAAGGCTGGCCTCTTCCGGAACGAGACCCGTCTCCAGGACGGCGCCGAGGTCGAGGTCGAGGTCGCCACGGTGCCCGTCACCCACGAGTCGGTCATCGGAATGGTGAGCGCGGTCGACGTGGTCGACATGGACACGGGGATCATCCTCGTCGAGTGCAACGAGGAGCTCACCGAGGAGAACGTGCAGGTCTGCGTGGACCACGGCATCCGTGAGTTCGAGACCCTCTACATCGACAACGTGATCGTGGGCTCGTTCCTGCGCGACACGCTGCTGCTCGACAAGATCGGCTCCACCGAGGAAGCGGTCATCGAGATCTACCGTCGGCTGCGCCCCGGTGACCCGCCCACCTACGACACGGCCCTGTCCCACTTCGAGAACCTGTTCTTCAACGCGGAGCGCTACGACCTCTCCAAGGTCGGGCGGCTCAAGATCAACCACAAGCTCGGCCTGAACCTCCCGCTGGACCAGACCACGCTGACCCGCGAGGACATCCTCCGGGTGGTCAAGTACCTGATCGACCTGAAGAACAACAAGGGCGACATCGACGACATCGACCACCTCGGCAACCGGCGCATCCGCGCGGTCGGCGAGCTGCTCGAGAACCAGTACCGCATCGGTCTGGTCCGCATGGAGAAGGCGATCAAGGAGCGGATGAGCCTCACGGAGATCGAGGCGCTGATGCCGCACGACCTCATCAACGCCAAGCCCGTCAGCGCCGTGGTCAAGGAGTTCTTCGGCTCGAGCCAGCTGTCGCAGTTCATGGACCAGAACAACCCGCTGTCGGAGGTCACCCACAAGCGGCGGCTCTCTGCCCTCGGACCCGGTGGTCTGACCCGTGAGCGCGCCGGCTTCGACGTGCGCGACGTGCATCCCACCCACTACGGACGGATCTGTCCGATCGAGACGCCGGAAGGCCCGAACATCGGCCTCATCGCGTCGCTCGCGACCTACGCGCGCGTCAACGAGTTCGGCTTCATCGAGACCCCCTACCAGGAGGTCACCGACGCCGTGTTGTCTGGCGAGATCCGGTACCTCACCGCCCTCGAGGAGGAAGGCCAGGTCATCGCCCAGGCCAACGTGCCCATCGGTTCCAAGGGCGAGTTCGTCGAGCCCGACGTCGCCGCGCGCCGCGAGGGCGAGTACTCCCTGGTGCCGCGCCAGGAGGTGTCGATGATGGACGTGTCACCGAACCAGCTGGTCTCGGTGGCGGCTTCCCTCATTCCCTTCCTGGAGAACGACGACGCCAACCGTGCGCTCATGGGCTCGAACATGCAGCGTCAGGCTGTGCCGGTCGTGCGCACCGAGTCGCCCCTGGTGGGTACCGGCATGGAGCGCGTCGTCGCGCGTGACTCCGGTGTCACCACGACCGCCCTCCGATCGGGCACGGTGGAGTCGGTCGATGCCGGCCGAATCGTCATCAAGACCGACGAGGTACACGCTGAGGGAGAGGTCGGTGCCGACATCGACATCTACAACCTCACCAAGTTCACCCGCTCCAACCAGAACACCTGCATCAACCAGCGTCCGGTGGTCAAGGTCGGTGACCGCGTCGACATGGACGACATCATCGCGGATGGTCCAGCGACCGACCGCGGCGAGCTGGCGCTTGGCCAGAACATGGTCGTCGCGTTCATGCCTTGGCAGGGCTACAACTTCGAAGACTCCATCCTCCTGAGTGAGCGGCTGGTCCGCGAGGACTTCTACACGACGATCCACATCGAGGAGTTCGAGGTCGCCGCCCGCGACACAAAGCTCGGCAAGGAGGAGATCACCCGCGACATCCCCAACGTCGGCGAGGAGGCCCTGCGCAGCCTCGACGACTCCGGCATCGTGAAGATCGGCGCCGAGGTCCTCAGCGGCGACATCCTCGTCGGCAAGATCACGCCGAAGGGCGAGACGCAGCTCTCGCCGGAGGAGAAGCTCCTGCGCGCCATCTTCGGTGAGAAGGCCGGCGACGTTCGTGACACCTCGCTGCGTGTTCCCCCGGGTGTGCACGGCACGGTGATCGGCGCTCAGGTCTTCGCTCGCGAGGGCGTGGAGCCGGATGCGCGCGCCCTGGAGATCCAGCGCCAGGCCATCATCGTGATCCAGCGGGACCGCGACGAGAACATCCGGACCATTCGGCAGTCGGCCCGTCGTCAGCTGGAGGCCATCCTGGCCGGTCAGGTGGCGGCCACCCGCATCGCCGACCCGGAGACGGGCGAGGAGCTCGTCGCACGCGGCGCAGAGCTCACGAGCGCCGTGGTCGGCAAGATCCCCTTCGACCAGTACGAGCGCATCGCCGTCGAGGCGGGCCAGGCGGTCGAGGAGAAGGTCTGGAACCTCGTCGACCGCGTCCGCGAGAAGGAAGACCAGGTCCGGCAGCACTTCGAGGGCAAGATCGAGCGTCACCACAAGGGCGACGAGCTGCCCCCGGGCGTCATCAAGCTGGTCAAGGTCTACGTCGCCATCAAGCGCAAGATCAGCGTGGGTGACAAGATGGCCGGCCGCCACGGCAACAAGGGTGTGGTCTCCCGCATCCTGCCGGTCGAGGACATGCCGTACCTGCAGGACGGGACCCCGGTCGACGTCGTGCTCAACCCGCTCGGCGTTCCCTCCCGGATGAACGTCGGCCAGATCCTCGAGACGCACCTCGGCTGGGCCGCACGGGGAATGGGCATGCGCATCGGCGAGATGCTCGAAGAGCGCTACAACGCCGACACGCTGCGTGACTACCTGGCCAGGTGCTTCAAGGACCAGGCCGAGGTGCAGGCCTTCCTGCCCGGTGCCTCCGAGGACGAGCTTCGCGAGTTCGCTCAGAAGTACACCCGAGGCGTGACCACGGCTACGCCGGTGTTCGCCGGCGCGAACGAGGCGGAGATCAAGGAGGCCCTGGAGCTCGCTGGCTTCGACGACGACGGGCAGAGCCTGCTCTTCGACGGACGGACCGGTGAAGCCTTCGCCCGGAAGGTCACGGTCGGCATCATGTACATGCTGAAGCTCCACCACCTGGTGGACGACAAGATCCACGCCCGCTCCATCGGGCCCTACTCGCTGGTCACCCAGCAGCCCCTCGGCGGTAAGGCCCAGTTCGGCGGCCAGCGCCTTGGCGAGATGGAGGTCTGGGCGCTGGAAGCCTACGGCGCGGCCTACAACCTCCAGGAGTTCCTGACGGTGAAGTCCGACGACGTCACCGGCCGGACCCGGATGTACGAGTCCATCGTGAAGGGCGAGAACATCCTCGAGGCCGGCCTGCCCGAGTCCTTCAACGTCCTCGTGAAGGAGCTCCAGGCTCTCGCACTCGACGTGGACCTCATCGAGGACAAGGAAATCCTGCGCTCCTGAGCGCCCTCGTCCCCTCTTCTCCGCATTCCTCCCCGCATTCCCGTCTTCTCCGGAGTCCCTCGTGAAGGACATCTACAACCTCTTCGAGAAGCCCAAGAACCCGCTGCAGTACGTCGCCGTGCGTCTGAGCATCGCGTCGCCCGCGAAGATCCGCAGCTGGTCCCACGGCGAGGTCAAGAAGCCCGAGACCATCAACTACCGGACCTTCAAGCCGGAGAAGGACGGGCTCTTCTGCGCCAAGATCTTCGGCCCCGTGAAGGACTACGAATGCATCTGCGGCAAGTACAAGCGCATGAAGCACCGCGGCATCACCTGTGAGAAGTGTGGCGTCGAGGTCATCCAGTCCAAGGTTCGGCGCGAGCGGCTCGGTCACATCAACCTGGCCACGCCCGTCGCGCACATCTGGTTCTTGAAGAGCCTCCCGTCGCGTATCGCGAACCTGCTCGACCTGTCCCTGAAGGACCTCGAGAAGGTGCTCTACTGCGAGAGCTACCTGGTGACGAACACCGGCGACACGAAGCTCACCGAGGGTGAGGTCCTCTCCGAGGAGGACTACCAGGAGGCCATTGCGACCTTCGGCTACGGCTCCTTCGAGGTCGGCATGGGCGGCGAGGTCGTTCGCGACATGCTCGCCCGGCTCGACGTCGAGGCCATGGGCTCGAAGCTTCGGACCGAGATGAAGGAGACCAACTCCGAGCCCCAGCGCCGAAAGTTCGCGAAGCGTCTCAAGATCGTCGAAGCCTTCCGGGAGTCGGGCAACCGTCCCGAGTGGATGATGCTCGAGGTGATTCCGGTCATCCCGCCGGACCTGCGTCCGCTGGTTCCGCTCGATGGCGGCCGCTTCGCCACCTCCGATCTCAACGACCTGTACCGGCGCGTGATCAACCGGAACAACCGCCTCCGTCGCCTGCAGGACCTGAACGCTCCCGAGATCATCATCCGCAACGAGAAGCGGATGCTCCAGGAGTCCGTCGACGCCCTCTTCGACAACGGTCGTCGCGGCAAGGTCTTCACGGGCCCGAACAAGCGCCCACTCCGTTCGCTGTCCGACATGCTCAAGGGCAAGCAGGGCCGTTTCCGGCAGAACCTGCTCGGCAAGCGCGTGGACTACTCTGGCCGATCCGTCATCGTCGTCGGTCCTGAGCTCCGCCTGCACCAGTGCGGTCTGCCCAAGAAGATGGCGCTCGAGCTCTTCAAGCCCTTCATCTACAACAAGCTCGAAGAGCGCGGACACGTCACCACGATCAAGGCCGCCAAGAAGATGGTGGAGCAGGAGCGGGAGGAGGTCTGGGACATCCTCGACGGCGTCATCAAGGAGCATCCCGTGATGCTCAACCGCGCGCCGACCCTGCACCGTCTCGGCATCCAGGCCTTCGAGCCGGTCCTCATCGAGGGCAAGGCCATCCGCCTGCATCCCCTGGTGTGCACCGCCTTCAACGCTGACTTCGACGGCGACCAGATGGCCGTCCACCTGCCGCTGAGCGTCGAGGCGCAGATCGAAGCTCGCGTGCTGATGATGTCGACCAACAACATCCTCAGCCCCGCGCACGGCAAGCCCATCATCCAGCCCTCGCAGGACATCGTGCTCGGCTGCTACTTCATGACCCGCGAGCGCGCCTATGCTCGGGGCGAGGGTCGCGTGTTCTCCGATGCCGAGGAGGCCGCCATCGCGTACGACGCTGGCGAGGTCGACCTGCAGGCGCGGGTGAAGGTGCGCATGCCGGCCATGCCCCTCGAGCGCCGCGTGCCGCAGCGCCTCTCCGAGGCGCTTGGCGAGTGCCACCTCTTCCTCGGCGTGGACACGTCCACGACCGACTCCGAGGTCTGGTACATGCACCGTGGCGCTGTTCGGCGCTTCAACGGCCCGACCGTGCTCAAGGACGTTGCCACGCTGGGTGGTGACGTCGCCTTCGGAATCGACGGGGAGGGCGTCGATGCCAGCGCCGTCGTCGCGTGCTTCGACCTCTGGCACGACGCCACCAAGAGCTCGCCCGTCGTCAAGGCTGCCAAGAAGGCCAAGGTCCTGGGCTTCGCTGCGCAGCAGCACGTCGGCAAGGCGGGCGGCAAGCCCGCGAGCCAGGCCCAGGGCGCGGAGCTCATGGAGAGCCACACCATCGGCGACGCCGAGGTCCACCTCTTCCGTCTCCCGAAGCTGCGCGACCTGAACCGCACGGTGGCTGTGATGAACATCGCGGCTGCAGGCTCCAAGGGGACCGCGCTCATCGACGCGCGCTTCAACTCGTCTCGCCGCATGAACGTGTTGGCCGAGGCCATCGAGTGGGCCCGGGCGAAGTCTGGCGACGACCTCGTCGGCTTCGTGACCGGGGCTGGTCTCTTCGGCTACCGCGGTCAGGCTCCGGTGCTCACCGAGACCACCGCGGCCGGGGTCGTGGAGGCCCGGGCCGAGCTGGTCGACACCACGGTCGGTCGCGTGCTCTTCCACGCCATCGTGCCCGAGGAGGTCACCTTCGACCTCGTCAACCGCACGCTGTCCAAGAAGGCGCTCGGCGAGCTGATCGACAAGGCGTACCGCCTGGCAGGGGCCAAGGCGACCGTGCTCATGGCCGACGCACTGATGGGCATGGGCTTCGGGCAGTCGACCGTTGCCGGTGTGTCGATCTGCCTCGACGACATGCACATCCCGACCCGGAAGCAGGCCATCCTCGACGATGCCTACGCCGAGGTACGCGACACCGAGGAGCAGTACAACGACGGCCTGATCACCATGGGTGAGAAGTACAACAAGGTCGTCGACATCTGGTCGAAGGTGACCGACGAGGTCTCCAAGGAGCTCATGGCCGAGATCGGCGTCGACGACGTCGTCCGTCCTGACGGCGAGACCGATGGCGAGGAACCCAGCTTCAACTCGGTGTACATGATGGTCGACTCGGGCGCTCGTGGCTCGACCACGCAGATCCGGCAGCTCGCTGGCATGCGCGGCCTGATGGCGAAGCCGTCCGGCGAGATCATCGAGACTCCGATCACGGCGAACTTCCGCGAGGGTCTGTCGGTCCTCCAGTACTTCATCTCCACCCATGGCGCGCGCAAGGGCCTGGCGGACACGGCGCTCAAGACCGCCAACTCCGGCTACCTCACCCGTCGCCTGGTCGACGTCGTGCAGGACACCATCATCACGGCCCGGGACTGTGGAACGCTGGAGGGCATGGAGATGTCGTCGCTCATCGAGGGCGGCGAGATCATCGAGCACCTCGGCGAGCGCGTGCTGGGTCGCGTCAGCTCCGAGGACATCCTCGACCCCTACAGCGACGAGATCCTCGTGCCGCGGAACGGCATCCTGAACGAGGGTGCGGTCGAGAGCATCATCCAGGCGGGCGTCGAGCGGGTGAAGATCCGCTCCGTGCTCTCGTGTGAGATGCGTTGGGGTGTCTGCGCCATGTGCTACGGCCGTGACCTCGCGCGAGGTCACCTAGTCAACGTGGGCGAAGCCATTGGCGTCATCGCTGCCCAGTCCATCGGCGAGCCGGGCACGCAGCTCACCATGCGCACCTTCCACATCGGTGGCGCGGCCTCGGCCAAGGTCACCCAGGCCAGCATCGAGCTGAAGACCACGGGAACCATCCGGTTCTCCGAGGACCTCCACACCGTCACCAACCGGGAAGGCTTGATCGTCGCGATGAGCCGGAACGGCGAGATCTTCGTCGCCGACGACAAGGGCCGCGAGCGTGAGCGCTACGCGATCCCCTACGGTGCCGCCATCCTGGTGAAGGACGGCGAGCGCGTGTCTGCAAAGACCAAGATCGCCGAGTGGGACCCCTTCGCCACGCCGATCCTCGCGAACAACGAGGGCAAGCTGAAGTACGAGGACCTCGAGGCCGGCAAGTCGCTCGACGAGCAGGTGGACGCCATCACGGGCCGCAGCCGCAAGGTTGTGGTCGAGCCGAAGGACGCGGACATCAAGCCCTGTCTCATCATCCGTGAGGGTGGTGCGCGGAAGCCGAAGGCTCGCTTCTTCCTCCCGGTCGGCACGAACATCATCGTCACCGACGGCGACGATGTGAAGATCGGCGACGTGCTCGCGAAGATCCCGCGTGAGACCACCAAGACCAAGGACATCACCGGTGGCCTGCCGCGTGTCGCCGAGCTCTTCGAGGCGAGGAAGCCCAAGGAGGTCGCGATCATCGCCGACCAGAACGGGGTCATCTCCTTCGGCAAGGAGACCTCGAAGGGCAAGCGTCGCGTGATCATCACGCCGGAAGACGACTCGAGCCACTCGGAGTACCTGATCCCGAAGGGCAAGAACATCGTCGTCAACGAGGGCGACTACGTCCGCGCAGGCGACAACCTGATGGACGGCGCGCCGAACCCTCACGACATCCTCAGCATCAAGGGCGAGGCTGCACTGGCCAAGTACCTGGTCGACGAGGTGCAGGAGGTCTACCGACTGCAGGGCGTGAAGATCAACGACAAGCACATCGAGGTGATCGTGCGCCAGATGCTGCGCCGTGTGCGCATCCGCGGCGTGGGCGACACCGACTTCCTCGTGGATCAACACGTGTCGAAGCACCAGTTCGACGAGGCCAACAACGAGGTCATCGCTCTCGGCGGTCGCGCTGCTGCCGCTGAGCCGCTCCTGCTGGGAATCACCAAGGCCTCGCTGTCGACCGACTCCTTCCTCTCGGCGGCCTCGTTCCAGGAGACCACCCGGGTGCTGACCGGGGCCTCCATGCACGGCCGCGTGGACTCCCTCCGAGGCCTGAAGGAGAACGTCATCATGGGTCGGCTCATCCCGGCCGGAACCGGCTTTGCGGCTTACCGCACGCTGGGCATGATCGCTGGCGATGCCTCCGATGCTCCCTCGGAGCTTGCTGACCTGGTCGGCGGCTGACCGACCGCGAGATCGCCCCTGCTTGACACGCCCCAGCCGACTTCATAAGTACCGCCGGCCTGGGGCCTTGCCCCCGAAAACGCTTCGGATCGAGAACACATGCCCACCATCAACCAGCTGGTACGCAAGGGTCGGAAGCAGATGAAGTCGAAGACGGCTTCTCCTGCTCTGAAGTCCTGCCCCCAGAAGCGCGGTGTCTGCACCCGCGTCTACACCGCCACCCCCAAGAAGCCGAACTCCGCTCTGCGGAAGGTCGCGCGCGTGCGCCTGACCAACGGCATGGAGGTCACGACCTACATCGGCGGTGAGGGTCACAACCTGCAGGAGCACAGCACAGTGCTCATCCGCGGCGGCCGCGTCAAGGACCTCCCGGGTGTGCGCTACCACGTCGTCCGCGGCACGCTGGACTCGGTCGGTGTCGACAAGCGCCGTCAGGGTCGCTCCAAGTACGGCGCCAAGCGCCCCAAGAAGTAGAGGACACCTCATGGCCCGTCGTCATCGCGCAGAGAGGCGTCTGCCCCTGCCGGATCCCGTATTCCACGACATCCAGGTGTCCCGTTTCATCAACAAGGTGATGCGGGATGGCAAGCGCTCCACGGCCGAATCGATCGTGTATGGCGCGTTCGACGTCATCCAGGACCGCACCCGCGAGGATCCCCTCGGGATCTTCCAGCGCGCCCTCGAGAACGTCGCACCCATGGTGGAGGTCAAGTCCCGCCGTGTCGGTGGCTCGACCTATCAGGTGCCCATCGAGGTGCGCAGCAGCCGCCGCGAGGCGCTCGCGATGCGTTGGCTCATCCAGTACGCCCGGAACCGTGGCGGTCGCAGCATGCGCGACAAGCTGGCCAACGAGCTCATCGAGGCGGCCCATCACCGGGGGAACGCCGTGAAGAAGAAGGAAGACACGCACCGCATGGCCGAGGCCAACAAGGCCTTCGCTCACTACCGCTGGTAGCGCCCCGTCTTCGAGACCGCCGCGAGGCCGCCCACGGGCGGCCTTTCGTGCTCTGGACCGGCGCTTCGGGTAGCTTCCCACCGACGGTGCGGTGGCCGTCCAGGGAGGCCGGTGAGCTCAGGGTCCGTCGACGTGCGCAACCTCGGCGTGATGGCTCACGTCGATGCGGGCAAGACCACGCTCACGGAGCGGGTGCTCTTCTACACGGGTTCCAGCCACCGTGCTGGTGAGGTGCACGACGGCACCACGGTCACGGACTGGATGCTTCAGGAGCAGGAGCGCGGCATCACCATCACGGCGGCGGCCACCCGCTGCAGCTGGGCAGGCGTTGCCCTCAACCTCATCGACACCCCTGGGCACGTCGACTTCACGGTCGAGGTCGAGCGGTGCCTCCGGGTGCTGGATGGCGCCGTGGTGGTCTTGTCTGCGGTCGAGGGCGTGGAGTCGCAGACCGAAGCCGTCTGGCGGCAGGCCGACACCTATGGCTTGCCGCGCCTGGCCTTCGTCAACAAGTTGGACCGTCCGGGCGCCAGCTTCGAGCGGGTGGTCCGAGAGATCGAGGAGCGGCTCGGCTGCCTGCCGATCCCGTTCCAGCTGCCGTGGGGGGAAGAGGACGGACTCCAAGGCGTGGTGGACGTGATCGGCATGCGTGCTCTGCGTTTCCACGCTGGGTCGCTCGGTGCCGAGGTGGTCGACTGCCCCATTCCCGAGGAGCTGGTCGAGGAGGCCGAGCTCGCGCGCGAGATCCTGGTCGACGCTGTCCTGAGCGACGAGGTGGCCATCCGTCAGTTCCTGGAGACCGGTGAGGTCTCACCGGACGCCCTCTGGCGGGACGCGCGCGCGCGGGTCGCGTCGGGCCAGATCGTGCCGGTCTTCTGCGGCGCTGCCCTCAAGAACGTGGGGGTGCAGCCACTGCTCGATGCGATCGTCGCGTTGCTTCCGTCCCCGGCTGAGCGGCTCGCCGGTCAGCCCGCGCTCGCGGCGACGGTGGCGAACAGCGGGGCCTTCCTCGGCCTGGTCTTCAAGGTGCAGGAGCTTCGGCGGTTGGGCTCGGTCGCCTACGTTCGCGCCTATGCCGGAGAGCTCGAGGTCGGTTCCGAGATCGCGAACGGTCGAACGGGGGAGCGCTTCCGCGTCGACCGTCTCCTGCGAGTCCATGCCGACACCGGGGTACGGCTCCAAGAGCTCGCCGCGGGCGACATCGGCGCGCTGGTCGGCGTGGAGGGCTTGGCGACCGGAGACACGCTGTGCGATCCGCGTCGCCATGTCGCCCTCGAGCCGATGAACTTTCCGACGCCGGTGCTCAGCGTTGCGCTCGAGTCGGTTGAAGGGGAGGGGAGCGAGGGCATGCTACGCGCCCTCGAGCGACTGGTCGGTGAGGACCCGACCCTCCGATGGCGCGTGCACGAGGACACCGGACAGATCCTGCTCTCGGGGATGGGGGAGCTCCATCTCGACATCGTCGTCGATCGGCTGAAGACCGACTTCGGCCAGAAGGTGCACGCGAGCTGGCCGGAGGTGGCGTACAGGGAGACCCTCGCCCGGCCCTGTACGGGGCGGGGACACGTCGCCTCCGAGGTCGGTGGTCGTGGCGTCTTCGCCCAGGTGGAGCTGGCCTTTCACCCCTCTGGCGTGGGACAGCCGCTCGTCGCCTCGGTGGGCACGAGCACCCTCCCGCACGCCTACGCTCGGGCGGCACTCGAGGGTGCTGTCGAGGCCCTCGGCTCCGGTGTGATCCTGGGATTCCCGGTCACAGCGGTGGCGGTGTCCGTGGTCGGCGGGGCCGCCCACGACGTGGACTCGAGCGACGCGTCGTTCCGCGCTGCAGGTTCGTTGGCGGTCCGAGACGCACTGGCCACGTGCCCGTCCGTGTTGCTGGAGCCGTGGATGGCGGTCGAGGTGATGACGCCAGAGGCCTACACCGGGCCGGTGCTGGGGGATCTCCAGGCTCGGCGCGGCGAGGTTCGTGGCCTCGAGGTTCGGGGCCGGCTCCAGGTGCTGTGGGCGAGTGCCCCCCTCTCCCGGCTGTTCGGCTATGCCACGGCTCTGCGCTCGCTGACTCAAGGACGTGCCAGCTGCGCCCTGCACTTCGAGCGCTACGCTCCGGTGCCGTCTGGTGTGCTTCAACAACTGGTCCTGGCACGACGGCGGGAGCGCCCGCCCACCAGCTGAGGATCGTCTGCTTGCGCGAGGTGGCCTGCTCGCCACACTCGGGCTAAACGGGGGGGTCGCTCGCGCCAGAGGCGCGATTGCCCCCTGCAGGAGCACCACAGAACATGGCTGCCACCAACAAGATCCGCATCCGCCTCAAGGCCTACGACCACAAGCTGCTCGACCGCAGCGCGGGTGAGATCGTCGAGACCGCAAAGCGCACGGGCGTGCAGATCCGCGGTCCCTTCCCCCTTCCAACCACCGTCTCGCGGTGGACCGTGCTTCGCGGTCCCCACGTGGACAAGAAGTCTCGCGAGCAGTTCGAGCGTCGCACCCACCACCGCCTGCTGGACATCCTGGATCCGACGCAGGCCACGGTGGACGCGCTCATGAAGCTCGACCTCAGTGCCGGCGTGCACGTGGAGATCAAGCTCTCCTAGGGCACGCAACCAGGGTGCCGGATCCTCCGGCGCCCGGAGAAAGGAGCAAGTAGAAACCATGCCTACGATCGACGTCTTCAACACGTCCAAGGAGAAGGTCGGCTCTGCCGAGCTTCCCGACGCCGTGTTCGGAGTGGAGGTCAAGGAGCATCTCTTCCACCTCGTGGTCCGCCAACAGCTCGCCAACAAGCGCGCCGGCACCCACAAGGTCAAGAGCCGCTCCGAGGTCTCCGGAGGTGGAAAGAAGCCTTTCCGCCAGAAGGGAACCGGCCGTGCCCGTGCTGGTACGACCCGAGCCGTGCATTGGCGCGGTGGTGGTGTCGTGCATGGGCCCACCCCCCGTGACCACGGATTCAACGTCAACAAGAAGGTTCGCAAGGCCGCCCTGCGCTGTGCGTTGAGCCGCCGCGTCGAGGAGGGTGCGTGCACCGTCCTGGATGCAGTGACCTTCGAAGCCCCCAAGACCAAGGCGTTCGCGCAGGTCATGGACACCTTCGGCTTCGGCAGCATGCTGTTGATCGTCGATGGAGACGGGCACGACAACGTCCAGCTGTCCGCGCGCAACCTCCCCAACGCGAAGGTGCTCCCGGTCGCTGGTCTGAACGTCTACGACATCCTGCGCTACGACAACCTGGCTGTGACCCAGGGTGCCGTCGCGGGCATCGTCGAACGGCTCGGGTGACCCATGGCTGAACTGCAGCTCCACGACATCCTGATCCGGCCGCTCGTCACCGAGAAGTCCGTTGGGCTCGAGGACGACCAGAACACCTACGTGTTCCAGGTCGGGCGCGACTCCAACAAGCATCAGATCAAGTCCGCCATCGAGGGCTTCTTCGGCGTGAGCGTCGACGAGGTCCGCACGGCGACCTACCGCGGCAAGATGAAGCGCTTCGGCCGCTTCAACGGAAAGCGGTCCAACTGGAAGAAGGCCTACGTGCGGCTCGCTGACGGCGACACGCTCGACTTCTTCCCCGCTGACGAGGACTGAACCGATGGCCACCAGAAAGTTCAAGCCCTACAGCGACGGTCGCCGGTTCATGTCCGTCTCGGACTTCGCCGAGATCACCACGGACAAGCCCGAGCGCAGCCTGCTCGCGCCGATGTCGAAGAAGGGCGGCCGGAACAACCGCGGTCGCATCACGGCACGGCACCGGGGCGGAGGCCACAAGCGCCGCTACAGGATCATCGACTTCAAGCGCGACAAGATGGGTGTTCCCGGAAAGGTCGCGACCATCGAGTACGATCCGAACCGCAGCGCGCGCATCGCCCTCATCCACTTCGTGGACGGCGAGAAGCGCTACATCCTGCACCCGCTCAACCTGCGGGTGGGCGACATGATCGTCAGCTCGGATGACGCCGACATCAAGCCCGGCAACAACATGCACCTCCACGCGGTCCCCCTGGGCACGTGGGTGCACAATGTCGAGCTCTACATCGGGCGAGGCGGTCAGATGTGCCGCTCCGCGGGCAGCTACGCGCAGGTGATGGCGAAGGAAGGCAAGTACGTCCTCCTTCGGCTCCCCTCGGGCGAGCTGCGCAACGTGCATCGGAACTGCCGGGCCACCATCGGCCAGGTCGGAAACCTCAGCCACGAGAACCAGAGCATCGGTAAGGCGGGTCGGTCCCGTTGGCTGGGGCGTCGTCCCCATGTCCGCGGAGCCGCCATGAACCCGATCGATCACCCCCACGGCGGTGGTGAGGGTCGGACGAAGGGTGGTCGCCACCCCGTCACGCCTTGGGGTAAGCCCACCAAGGGCTACAAGACCCGCGCGCGCAAGAAGCCGAGTTCCAAGTTCATCGTGCAGCGCGCCAAGAAGCGCAAGTAGAGGAGACCGACACCATGGCTCGTTCCATCAAGAAGGGACCGTTCGTCGATCAGCATCTGCTGAAGCACGTCGCGCGGGCCAAGGCCGACAACGGCCGCCCTGTCATCAAGACCTGGAGCCGCCGCTCCACGATCCTCCCCGATTTCATCGGGCTGAAGTTCGCGGTGCACAACGGCAAGAAGTTCGTTCACATCCTCGTGACCGAGAACATGGTCGGCCACAAGTTCGGGGAGTTCTCGCCCACGAGGACCTACCACGGACACACTGCCGACCGTAAGTCGAAGCTTCGCTAGGCTCGGGGAGTACGAAAATGCAGTCCAAGGCCATCCTTCGGAGGGCTCGCGTCTCGCCGCAGAAGGCGCGTCTGGTAGCGGACATCGTCCGCGGCCGTGACGTCGATGAAGCGATCGAGATGCTCTCCTTCACCCGCAAGAAGACCGCTCCGATGTTGCGCAAGCTCATCGAGTCGGCGGTCGCCAATGCGGAAAACAAGAACCCTGAAGTGGACGTCGACGAGCTCTACGTCCAGACGGTGCACGTCGACATGGGGCCCAGCCTTCGCCGCTGGCGTCCCCGTGCCATGGGGCGTGCCACCCCGGTCAAGAAGCAGACCAGTCACATCACCGTCATCCTCGGGACGCGGGAGTAATCATGGGCCAGAAGGTCAACCCGATCGGGTTCCGCGTGGGCATCACGCGTCCGTGGGAGTCGCAGTGGTATTCCGACAAGGAGTACCGACGCTTCGTCCACGAGGACATCGCGATTCGGAAGTTCATCACCAGGAAGTACGCAAGCGCTGGCATCTCCAAGGTCAGCATCGAGCGGGCTGCCCACAAGGCGAAGGTCTACATCCACGCTGCGAAGCCTGCTGTGATCCTCGGCAAGCGAGCTGCGGGGCTGGATCCGCTCCGGGCCGACCTCTCGAAGCTCACCAGCACGGAGATCTTCGCAAACGTCATCGAGGTGCGCAAGGTCGAGACCGACGCGCAGCTGGTCGCGGAGAACATCGCCCAGCAGCTCGTGAAGCGCGTCAGCTTCCGTCGCGCCCTCAAGAAGGCGATCACCCAGGCCATGCGGTCGGGCGCCGAGGGCGTGAAGGTCATGGCGTGCGGCCGGCTCGGTGGTTCCGAGATGTCCCGTCGTGAGTGGTACCGCGAGGGTCGCGTGCCCTTGCACACCCTTCGCGCCAACATCGACTACGGCTTCGCTGAGGCCCGTTGCAGCTACGGCATCATCGGTGTGAAGGTCTGGATCTTCAAGGGTGAGATCCTGGCCGACCCCACCGAGAAGCTGGGCTAGGAGAAGACATGCTTTCCCCCAAGCGCATCAAGTGGCGGAAGAGCCACAAGGGCCGGATGCGCGGGACCGCTTGGCGCGGTTCCGACGTCTCCTTCGGCACCTTCGGCCTCCAAGCCACGTCCTGCGGTCGCATCACGTCCCGCCAGATCGAGGCGGCTCGTATCGCCCTCACTCGTCACGTGAAGCGTGGCGGAAAGGTCTGGATCCGGGTCTTTCCGGACAAGCCGGTCTCCAAGAAGCCTGCCGAGACCCGCATGGGCAAGGGTAAGGGCAACCCGGAGTTCTGGGTCGCCGTGGTCAAGCCCGGCCGTGTGCTCTATGAGCTCGAGGGCGTGCCGGAGGAGGTCGCCAAGGAGGCCTTCCGTCTCGCGGGACACAAGCTCCCGGTAGGCACCAAGTTCGTGAAGCGTGAGGAGGTGCTCTGATGGCTTCTGTCGACTACGGCTCGCTCTCGGACGAGCAGCTTGTCCACACCGAGCTCGGCTTCGAGCACGTGCTGGTGCAGGCCCGTTTCCGTCACTACACCAACCAGCTGGAGGACACGGCCAGCCTCAAGAAGCTCCGGCGCGACATCGCCCGGTGCCAGACCGAGGCCCGTCGCCGTGAGATCGAGCAGGGCCTGGGCAAGAACGCTCTTCGCGATCTCCATCGCAGCTCCTTCGAAGCCTCCGCGGCGACGGACGCTGGTGAGGGAGAGGCTGGCGGCTTCTTGGCCGGTATTGTTGACAAGATCAAGAGCGACGACTAAATAGCGTCGCCCCTTCGGTGGGATGTCTCCGGGCAGCCTGCCGATCCTGGCACCATGGGAACTTCGGGAACCTTTGGTGCTGGCACGTGGCCACCGTGTCGAGTCCCTTGCGGGAGACCGGCTCGGAGCCTCGCCTCCCGACCCAGACACACCTAGACGCCGTCGAGCGACTGCGGAGACTGCATGTCCAGCATCGCCATTCCAGAGAACACCAGCCGTCGCGTCCTCACGGGGACGGTCGTGTCCGACAAGATGGACAAGACCGTGGCCGTCGAGGTCATGCGTCGCGTCAAGCACCCTCGGTACCGGAAGTACGTCAACCGGCGCTCCGTGTTCAAGGCGCATGACGAAGACAACGCCTGTGCCATCGGTGACACCGTCACCATCATGGAGTGGCGCCGCCTCTCCAAGACCAAGCGGTGGATGGTCGTCGACCACAAGCCGCGCGGCACCGTGTAGGAGCTCGGCATGGTCCAGAATCTGTCCGTGCTGGACGTCGCTGACAACAGCGGCGCCAAGAAGGTGCGGGTCATCAAGGTCCTCGGCGGTTCCAAGCGCCGCTACGCATCGGTCGGCGACATCGTCGTCTGCTCGGTGCGAGAGGCCGCTCCCAACGGCAAGGTCAAGAAGGGCGACGTCACACGTGCCGTCGTCGTTCGCACCGCCAAGGAGCTCCGCCGCGCCGACGGGACCTACATCCGCTTCGACGGCAACTCCGCCGTCCTCATCAACGCCCAGAACGAGCCGATCGGCACCCGCATCTTCGGACCTGTGGCGCGCGAACTTCGCGCCAAGCAGTTCATGAAGATCGTGTCGCTCGCGCCCGAGGTCCTCTAGGAGGCCCCATGGCACGATCCAAGTTCAAGATCAAGCGGGGCGACACCGTCGTCGTGCTGGCCGGTAAGGACAGGGGGCAGACCGGCAAGGTCCTCCGCCTGCTCCCCGCCCGCGACCGCATCGTGGTCGAAGGCGTGAACATCGTGAAGCGGCACACGAAGGCCCAGGGCGAGCAGCCTGGCCGGATCGTGCCCAAGGAAGCTTCCGTCCACATCTCCAACGTCGCGCTCTTCAACGCTGAAGAGGGTCGCGCGGTGAAGGTGCGGATCGAGGAGCGCGACGGCAAGAAGGTTCGCGTCGACAAGCGGACCGGCGCCGCGATCGACGCCTGAGGACATGACGATGCAGCCCCGAATGAAGCAGACCTACCGCGAGACACTCGTCCCGCGGCTCAAGGACGAGCTCAGCCTCGCGAACGTGATGCAGGTGCCTCGCCTCGAGAAGATCGTGGTGAACACCTCCAGCAAGGATGCGATCACGAACCCCAAGGTGCTCGACGCCGCCGCGGAGGAGATGGCCATCATCACCGGGCAGAAGGCGCAACTCCGTCGGGCCCGGAACTCCATCGCCAACTTCAAGCTGCGCGAGGGCATGCCCATCGGCGTGCGCACCACGCTGCGTGGCGACCGCATGTGGTTCTTCATGGACCGGCTGGTCAGCGTCGCCATTCCCCGGATTCGTGACTTTCGTGGCCTGAACCCCAACGGGTTCGACGGCCGCGGCAACTACACGATGGGGCTCACGGAGCAGATCATCTTCCCGGAGATCGACTACGACAAGGTCGCTCGCATCTGGGGAATGAACATCTCCTTTGTCACCACCGCTGAGACCGACGAGCAGGGGCGTGCGCTCCTCTCGGCGCTCGGCATGCCTTTCCGCAACTAGGGGGATCCTGTGGCCAAGAAGTCCATGATTGCCAAGAACCAGCGGACGCCCAAGTTCAAGGTTCGCCACCGGAATCGCTGCAAGCGTTGCGGTCGCCCGCGTGCTTTCTACCGGGAGTTCGATCTCTGCCGGATCTGCCTGCGCGAGCTGGCACTGGCCGGCGAATTGCCTGGCGTCACCAAGGCCAGCTGGTAGCTGCGAGGAGACGACGATCATGTCTATGACCGATCCCATCGCGGACTTCCTGACACGCATCCGCAACGCGGTGCGTGCAGGGCACACCAGCCTGGTGGTCCCGCGTTCCAAGGCCAAGCTGGCCATCGCCAAGGTCCTCAAGGATGAGGGCTACCTGGAGGGATACATCGATATCCCCGAGGGACCGCAGGGCACCATCAAGGTGTTCCCGCGGTACGACGATGGCAACAAGGCCATTCTCCGCGGCATCGAGCGCGTGAGTCGTCCCAGCCGTCGTCTGTACGTCGGCAAGGACGACATCCCCCGCGTTCGAAATGGCCTCGGCCTCGCCATCCTGACCACGCCTCGCGGCGTCCTCTCCGGTCACCAGGCTCGCAAGGCCGGCGTGGGCGGTGAGGTCATCTGCTACGTCTGGTAGCGGGGAGCTCGGAATGTCTCGAATTGGAAGGCTCCCCATCCCGGTTCCGGGTGGTGTGAGCGTCACCATCGGCGGCGACTCGATCACGGTGAAGGGGCCCAAGGGCCAGCTGACCCAGACGATCGTGGACGGCGTGTCCATCGCGCAGGAGGGGGCTGAGCTCCACGTGTCCCGCGCTTCGGACCATCGTCAGCACCGGGCCTCTCACGGTCTGATGCGGGCGCTCGTCAACAACATGGTGCTGGGCGTGTCCAAGGGTTTCGAGCGCAAGCTGGAGATCATCGGCATCGGCTACAAGGCCGAGCAGAAGGGCAAGGCCATCGACTTCTACCTGGGTCACAGCCACTCCATCCTGCACACGCCGCCTGAAGGTGTCGTGCTGTCCGTGGAGAAGGGCAAGACCTTGATGGTCAGCGTCGCCGGCATCGACAAGGCTGTCGTCGGTCAGCAGGCCGCCATCATCCGCGGGTACCGCCCGCCCGACTCCTACAAGGGCAAGGGCGTTCGTTACCAGGGCGAGTACGTCCGGCTCAAGGCCGGCAAGTCGGCCAAGGCCGGCTGAGGAGCATCACGATGGCCCAACCCTCTCGGAAGCTCAAGCTGCGTCGGCGCCGCAAGGTCTCGATTCGGAAGCACCTGCGGGGAACGCAAGCGCGTCCCCGCCTGTCGGTGTTCCGCAGCGCGAAGCACATCTACGCCCAGATCATCGACGACGACAGCGGATGCACCCTTGCGTCAGCGTCGACCCAGTCGAGCGACTGCGAGGCCAGCTACGGCGGCAACGCGGAAGCCGCCAAGGCGGTTGGCAAGCTCATCGGTGAGCGTGCCAAGGCAGCCGGTGTCGACACCGTCGTCTTCGATCGCAACGGGTACCTGTATCACGGCCGTGTCAAGGCTCTCGCGGATGCAGCCCGCGAGGCCGGCCTGAACTTCTAGGAGTCAGAAATGGCCAGGATGAACCGCGGACGCGGTCGCAACCGGCGTCAGGAAGTCGATGACGGCCTGACTGAGAAGCTGGTGAACATCAACCGGGTTGCGAAGGTCGTCAAGGGCGGCCGGCGCTTCAGCTTCTCGGCTATCGTCATCGTTGGCGACGGCGCCGGGAAGGTTGGTGTGGGCTTCGGCAAGGCGAACGAGGTCCCCGAGGCCATTCGCAAGGCCACCACCCGGGCTCGCGTGGGCCTGATCCAGATCCCCGTCATCGACGGCACGGTCAGCCACGAGATCATCGGTGAGTACGGTGCAGGCCGGGTGCTCCTGAAGCCCGCTTCTCCCGGTACCGGTGTCATCGCCGGTGCTGCGGTGCGTGCCATCATGGACTGCGCCGGCGTGCACAACGTGCTCACCAAGTGCCTCGGCTCCAACAACCCGCACAACGTCGTGCGTGCGACCTTCGACGGCCTGAAGCGCCTCGAGTCGCCCGCTCAGTACGCGATTCGCACCGGCAAGGACCCCGCAGAGGTGCTCGACAACTACACGGTTGGCGAGCAGGTCTGGGGCAAGAGCCACTAGGAGGCACCGTGAAGAAGCTCGAGGTCAAGCTCAAGCGCTCCACGATCGGGAGCACCGAGCGACAGAAGGCGACCGTGCGCGGTCTGGGCCTTCGCAAGATCGGCGCCACTCGCGTGCTGGAGAACACGCCAGCCGTTCGCGGCATGGTGAAGAAGGTCATTCATCTGGTTGACGTGGCGGAGGTCGATGCCTAGGTTCCCGTGATTCGCGGGTCGGCATCGCCCCCTTGGAGGCTCATCTCATGGCAAACGAACTCAGCCGCCTGGCGCCCGCCCCGGGCTCCACGAAGGCCCGTACCCGCCTCGGTCGGGGCGAGGGCTCCGGCAAGGGCAAGACCAGTGGTCGCGGAACCAAGGGCGCCGGTGCGCGCTCTGGCTCCTCGGTCCGTCCCGGCTTCGAGGGCGGCCAGATGCCGCTGCAGCGCCGGCTTCCCAAGCGCGGCTTCCACAACAAGTTCGCGAAGGACTACACGGTCGTGAACGTCGGCAAGCTCGCCGGTCACTTCGCGGCCGGGAGCGAGGTCACCGCTCAGATCTGCTACGAGCAGGGCGTGATCGCCCGCCTCGGCAAGGACGGTCTGAAGGTGCTCGGGAACGGCGAGGTCGCTCACGCGTTGAACGTGATCGCTGCCAAGTACACGAAGTCGGCCGCTGAGAAGCTGGTCGCTGCGGGTGGCAAGGCCGAGCTCGTCTGAGCGATCCGCTCGGAACACACCACTCCCAGGGCACGGCATGACCGAGACCATCGCCAACGTCTGGCGGCTCACGGATCTCCGGAACCGCATCCTCTTCACCCTGGCGATGATGGGGGTGTACCGGCTGGGCATCTACGTGCCCGCCCCAGGGGTCGATCGTGCGGCGATGAGCCGCTTCTTCAACGAGAGCTCGAACACGCTGTTCGGGCTGTACGACATGTTCTCGGGCGGCGCGCTCGAGCAGTTCAGCGTGTTCGTGCTCGGCATCATGCCGTACATCTCTGCGTCCATCATCATGCAGCTCCTGCAGGTGGTCGTGCCCCACTTCGAGCGCTTGAAGAAGGAAGGGCAGCAGGGCCAGAACAAGATCACGCAGTACACCCGCTACATGACCATCGCCATCGCGCTGGTGCAGTCCTTCAGCATCGCGCTCTCCCTGGAGCAGATGCGCACGGCGAGCGGTCACGACGTGGTCATCGAGGCGGGCCTCGGGTTCCGCTTCATGACGGTCATCACGATGACCGCCGGGTCATGCTTCGTGATGTGGCTCGGTGAGCAGATCACGGAACGCGGCGTCGGCAACGGCGCGAGCCTGATCATCACGGCGGGCATCGTCGCCGGTCTGCCCTCGGCCACGCTGAACATGGTGCAGAAGGTCCGCATCGGTGACTTCAACCTGTTGGCCTTCACCCTGCTCGCCGGCTTCATGTTCGTGGTCATCGTGGCCATTGTCTTCATCGAGCGTGGGCAGCGACGCATCCCGATCCAGTACGCGAAGCGTGTGATCGGGCAGCGAGTCTATGGCGGCCAGGCGACCCACCTTCCGCTGAAGGTGAACACGGCGGGCGTCATCCCGCCCATCTTCGCCAGCTCGTTGCTGATGTTTCCGGCCACGCTGGGGGTGTTCTTCAACCACCCCATCATGGACACGCTGTCGCAGGCGCTCTTTCCGGGGGGGTGGCTCTACTACATCGTCTATGTGGCGATGATCATCTTCTTCGCCTTCTTCTACACCGCGGTGACCTTCAACCCGGTCGACGTCGCGGACAACTTGAAGAAGCAAGGCGGCTACGTCCCGGGCATCCGCCCGGGTAAGCAGACCGCCGAGTACATCGAGCGCATCCTGACCCGGCTCACGGCCGGCGGTGCCATCTACCTCGCTGCGGTCTGCATCCTGCCGACCATCCTCATCACCGCGTACAACCTGCCCTTCTACTTCGGCGGCACCGGGCTCCTCATCGTCGTGGCGGTGTCTCTGGACACCGTCGCGCAGATCGAGGCGCACCTCTTGACCCGACACTACGATGCGCTCGGTCCCCAGAAGGGGCAGCGCGCTCGTCATCGGCGCCTGCTGGAGAAGCGAGAGGGCGAGTAGCGCCTCCCTTCCTTCCAGACGACGAGGTCGAGATGGTCATCGCGCTCTTCGGACCGCCAGGCGCCGGCAAGGGCACGCAGGCTGCGTTCCTCCGGGACGAGCTCGGTGTGCCTCATGTGGCCACCGGCGACATCTTCCGGCACCACCTGAAGAACAACACCGAGCTGGGTCAGCTTGCGAAGTCCTTCATGGAGAAGGGGCAGCTGGTGCCCGACGATGTCGTGTGGAAGCTGGTCGAGGATCGTCTGAGCCAGGACGACTGTGCTCGGGGTGTGTTGCTCGATGGCTTTCCGCGCTCGGTGCCACAGGCCGAGAACCTGGTCAGCTGGCTCCGCGGAGCCGGTCGGAAGCTCGATCGCGTGGTCGCCCTCGAGGTGGACGACGCCGAGCTCGTCGCGCGCCTGAGCGGCCGTCGCACCTGCACGGGCTGTCAAGCGACCTACCACGTGCTGCATGCGCCGACGGCTGTCGACGGCGTGTGCGATCGGTGTGGAGCGGAGGTCGTGCAGCGGAAGGACGACTCCGAGGAAACGGTCAGGGCGCGGCTCGCTACCTATGCGCGTGAGACGGCGCCCGTGCTGGCTCACCTCGACACGCTCGGTGTGGTGGAGCGCGTGCGCGGGACCGGCTCGATCGAGTCGATCACCCAGAGCATCCGCCTGGCCATCGGCTGAGCGCGGACGATGATCGCGATCAAGTCTCCCTGGGAAGCCGCGTTGATGCGCACGGCCGGCAAGAAGCTGGCCGAGGTGATTGCTGTGGTCAAGGAGGCGACGGTCGAGGGCACCACGTCGTTGGAGCTCGACCGGGTCTGCGAGGAAGAGATCAGGAGGCGTGGCTGCTTGCCGGCTTTCTTGGGCTACCAGGTCGGCCCGAACGTGTACCCGAAGACCCTATGCGCCAGCCGCAACGAGATGGTCGTGCACGGAATCCCAGACGACAGGGCGCTCGTAGCCGGCGACATCATCTCCTTGGACTTCGGGCTCATCTACGGAGGCTTTCACGCAGACTCTGCCTTCACGGTCGCGATCGGCGAGCCCAGCACCGAGGTGCAGCGTCTTCTTGACGTCACCGAGGCGAGTCTATATAAGGCGGTGTCTTGCGCGATCCCTGGAAACCGTGTGGGCGACATCGGCCACACCATCCAGGGCATGTGCGAGGCGGAAGGCTTCGGCGTCGTCCGCGAGTACGTAGGTCACGGCATCGGCCGCCTCCTCCACGAGGAGCCGTCCGTTCCCAACTACGGCAAGGCCGGCACCGGAGTCCTCCTGAAGGCGGGCATGTGCATCGCCATCGAACCCATGATCACCACCGGGAGCTGGAAGACGAAGACGCTCAGAGACGGATGGACCGTCGTCACGAAGGACAGGTCGCTCGCGGCCCACTTCGAACACACGGTCCTGATCACTCCGAGCGGCCCAGAGATTCTCACCAGTTCCTGAATTGGCACCGTTGAACCGACCTCGAGTCGGCGAGGAGAGCCCTCCATGAAAGTCAAGGCGTCCGTGAAGCCGATCTGCGACAAGTGCCGTGTTGTGCGGCGTCGCGGCATCGTGCGCATCATCTGCGAAAACCCCAAGCACAAGCAGCGGCAGGGATAGCTCATGGCCCGTATCGAAGGTGTCGACCTTCCGCGCAACAAGCGCATCGACATTGCACTCACCTACATCTACGGCATCGGTCGCACGACGGGCGGGCGCATCTGCGCCACGGCCGAGGTGGAGCCCCACATCCGTGTCTCGGACCTCTCGGAGGTCGAGGTGGCTCGCATCCGCGACGTCATCCAGCGGGAACACAAGGTGGAAGGCGAGCTTCGCAAGACCATCGCCATGAACATCAAGCGTCTGATCGACCTGGGCTGCTACCGCGGCCTTCGTCATCGCCGTGGCCTCCCGGTCCGCGGTCAGCGCACCCACACCAATGCGCGCACCCGTAAGGGCCCGAAGCGCATTGTCCGCCGCAAGTAGGAGGGAGACGACATGGCTACTCCGAAGCGCAAGAAGAAAGTCGCAAAGAAGAACATCCCCGTGGGCGTGGCCCACATCCAGGCGACGTTCAACAACACCATCGTGACCATCACGGATCAGGCGGGCAACACCATCGCGTGGAGCTCCGCTGGCGTGAAGGGCTTCAAGGGCTCGCGTAAGTCCACGCCCTTCGCCGCCCAGTTGGTCGCCGAGGACGCCGCCCGCAAGGCGATGGACCACGGCGTGCGCACGGTCGGTGTCTTCGTGAAGGGCCCCGGTGCCGGACGAGAGTCCGCCCTGCGCGCCATCGCGAACGCGGGCCTCCGCATCACGCAGATCAAGGACGTCACGCCGATTGCCCACAACGGCTGCCGTCCGCCCAAGCGCCGCCGCGTCTGACCGACGCGGGGGCAAGCCCCCTCTCCATGCACCGAAGCCTCGGCTTCCGGGCTCGACCAGGCCCGCTGTTCACGCAAGGTGCCAGAAAACCCTCGGCAGGGTGCAGAGCTTCGGACTGGTCACCGTGGCAGAAACCCCGCCTGGAGTACCTCCATGCTCGCTGATCACGTCTACAAGAACTGGCGCGCCCTCATCAAGCCCCGCGGTGTCGAGCGCGACACCAAGAGCTCGGCCACCTACGGCAAGTTCGTGGCCAAGCCGCTCGAGCGGGGGTTCGGCATCACGCTCGGCAACTCGCTGCGGCGCGTGCTGTTGTCGTCGCTCCAGGGCGCTGCTTTCACCGATGTCACCTTCGATGGCGTGCTCCACGAGTTCACGTCCATCCCGGGCTGCGTCGAAGACGTCACCGACATCGTGCTCAACATGAAGCAGGTGCTCATCCGCAGCACCTCGCTCGAGCCCGTGTCGGCCACCCTCGACGTGAGCGGTCAGCCGGACACCATCCTCATCGTGCGTGCCAAGGACCTCGTGTTCGACGGCGAGGCCGAGGTGGTGAACCCCGAGCACCCGATCGCCACGCTCACCGCAACCGGCGTCCTGAAGCTCACCGCCACCGCGAAGCTCGGCAAGGGCTACGTTCCGGCCGCCCAGAACAAGTCCGAGGAGATGCCGCTCGGCACGATTCCGGTGGACTCGATCCACACGCCGGTTCGGAAGGTCAAGTACACGGTCACGAACGCGCGCGTCGGTCACCGCACCGACTACGATCGTCTGACCCTCGAGGTCTGGACCGACGGCACCGTGCTCCCCGAGGACGCGGTGGCCTACGCCGCCAAGATCCTCCGTGAGCAGCTGGCGATCTTCGTCAACTTCGACGAAGAGGTCGAGCCGGCCGCCGAAGAGCAGGCGGGTCCGTCCGAGGACTTCAACGACAACCTCTACAAGCGCGTGGACGAGCTGGAGCTCTCGGTCCGCTCGGCGAACTGCCTGCAGAACGCCGGGATCGAGTACATCTACCAGCTGGTCGAGCGTTCCGAAGCCGAGATGCTGAAGACCAAGAACTTCGGTCGCAAGTCCCTCAACGAGATCAAGGAGATCCTCGCGGAGCTCGGACTTTCCCTCGGCATGAAGCTGCACAACTTCCCGGGCAAGAAGTAGGCCTCGCGCCTCCGCCCCTCTTCTCAGGAGTCCACCCATGCGTCATCGCAAGGCAGGCCGCAAGCTCGGCCGCAACAGCTCGCACCGCGACGCGATGTTCCGGAACATGGTGACCTCGCTCATGCTGCATGGGCGCATCCGCACCACGGAGCCCAAGGCCAAGGAGCTGCGTCGCTACGCGGAAAAGGTCATCACCCTCGGCAAGCGTGTCACGCCGTCCGACCTCGCGGGTCTGGACGGTGACGCCCTCGTGCAGGCCAAGGCGTCGCGTGTCCACGCGGTCCGCCAGGTTCGCAAGTGGGTCAACGATCGCGATGCCCTGAGCCGCGTGTTCGACGAGTACTCGGAGCGCTTCAAGGACCGTCCCGGCGGCTACACGCGCATCTACAAGCTCGGAGAGCGTCCTGGTGACAACGCCCGGATGGTGCTCATCGAGCTGTTGGGTGAGAACCCGCATGGACCCATCGACAGCGATAGCGAAGCCGAGGTCGCGGCCGATGACGCCGCGCCTGCGGCGGTCGAGTCGGGCGGCGAAGAGTAGTCGAACGGACCTGGAACGGGATTCCAACGACGCCGCAATGGCCGGGCTCTGTGCCCGGCCATTTGTCGTTGTCCTGCGCACACCTTGTCGGAGCGACAGCCTGTTAAGGCCACGCCATGGGAACCACCCGCGACGACGCGCTTCGCCAGCGGCTTGCCGCCTACATGGCCTCGAAGTCCAAGAAGAGCACGCGTCAGCGGGAGCTCATCTTCGAGTGCTTCCTGGGGCTCGACCGGCACGTGAGCCTGCAGGAGCTCCTCGACCGGGTGCAAGATCGGGACCCCGGGGTCGGCTACGCCACGGTGTACCGCACCATGAAGTTGTTGACCGAAGCCGGTGTGGCCGAGGAGCGACACTTCGGTGAGGGCATGGCGCGCTGGGAGCCGGCCGACCTCGACGAGCACCACGACCACCTGATCTGCACGACCTGCGGGCACATCTTCGAGTTCGAGGACGAGCTCATCGAGAGTCGTCAGCATCAGGTCGCCGATGCGCACGGGCTCGTGATCCAGCGTCACCGGCACGAGATCTATGGCGCCTGCAGGGAGCCGGTGGGCTGCCCACGCAACGCTTCGTCGAGCTGAGCCCAGAGTGACGAAGCCGCGGTCCGAGGACCACGGCTTCGTGAGGTGGTGCGCGAGAAGGGACTCGAACCCTTACAGCCACAGTGGCCACTAGGCCCTCAACCTAGCGCGTCTACCAATTCCGCCACCCGCGCGCGGCCCCCCAGACTTATCCAAGCCTGGGGTGGTGTCAAGGCGACTCGGTCGCCTGATCGTCCTCGAGTTCGAGGGCCTCCGACGCGTCGTCATCGGGTGCCTCGATCAGGTCCAGTTCGTCGATCTCGCCTTCTTCGGTCGCCTTGTCGAGGATGGCCTGCCAGTCGACCTCGGTCTCCCGGCGTTCGGCCACCGATGCGGCCTCTTCCTGGGCGAGGATCTGCTCTTCGATCGAACCGCTCGACGTGCGGGTCTGGTCGGAGTTCAGCGCGAGCACGATGGACGTCGTCATGAAGAGCACAGCGACGGCTGTGGTGGCCTTCGACAGCAGGCTCGTGGGCCCACGTGGGCCGAACACGGTGCTGCTGCCGCCGCCGCCGAATGCGGCGCTCACGTCAGACCCCTTCCCGGGCTGGAGGATGATGATCAGGATGAGCACGAAGCAGAGCACGACGTGCAGGAAGGTGATGAACAGGAGCATGGCTCAGCCTCTTAGCGTGCTGCTCGCACGATGTCCGCGAAAGCATCGGCACGGAGCGCGGCACCGCCAACCAAAGCACCGTCGATGTCGGGCTGCGAGAGCAGCTCCGCAGCGTTGTTGGGTTTGACCGAGCCGCCGTACTGGATGCGGGTCTGCTCGGCGACGTAGGCGGGGTACCGCGCACGCAGCCAGCCACGGATGAAGGCGTGCACGTCCTGCGCCTGCGCGGGCGACGCGGTCACGCCGGTTCCGATGGCCCAGACGGGCTCGTAGGCGAGGGTCAGTGGCGGAAGCTGGTCCGCGAACAGGCCTTCGAGCCCGCCCTCGAGCTGCCCGCCGATGACGTCTTCGACGCGTCCGGCCTGGCGGTCTTCGAGGGTCTCCCCAATGCAGAGAATGGGGAGGAGGCCGGCGCGGAAGGCCGCCTGCACCTTCTTGTTGATGAGGATGTCGTCCTCACCGAGGCCATGTCGGCGCTCCGAGTGGCCAACGATGACGTACGCGCACCCAGCGGCGCGGAGCATCTCGCCTGCGATGCTGCCCGTGTGGGCACCGCCGGCCTCGGTGTGGAGATCCTGGCCCGCCACGTGCACGCCCGAGTGCTTCAGCCGTGCGACGACGGCCGGAATGGAGACGAACGGCGGGGCCACCGCCACATCGACGGCGGTCTCATCCACCAGGAGCGGCTTCAACTCCGTGGCGAGCCGATCGGCTTCCACCGGTCCCTTGTGCATCTTCCAGTTGCCGGCGATGAACGGGCGACGAGGCATGGACTCAGCTCCTCCTTGCGAGGGCGTCCACGCCGGGGAGCACCCGCCCTTCGATCAGCTCGAGGGAGGCGCCACCACCAGTGGACAGGTGAGAGACCCGGGATCCGAGTCCAAACGCGTTCAGAGCGGCTGCGGAGTCGCCGCCGCCGACGACCGTGTAGCCGTCGGCTGCCGCAACGGCCTCGGCCACACCGCGGGTGCCGCCGCTGAAGGCCTCGACCTCGAACATCCCCATCGGGCCGTTCCAGAACAGGGTCCTTGCGGTGGCGATGGCCTCGCTGTAGGCCTTCACGGTCTCGGGTCCGATGTCGAAGCCCTTGGAGCCGGCGGGGATCTCCCTGACGACCGAAGGTTCGCCGTCCGGGCTGTCGGCGATGACGTGGTCTGAGGGGAGCAGCAACTGCACGTCACGCGCGCGGCACCGGTCCATCAGCTTCCGAGCGAGGTCGAGCTTGGCGGGCTCCACGAGGGATTCGCCGATGGTCTGTCCCTGCGCGAGCAGGAAGGTGTACGCCATTGCGCCGCCGATCAGCAGGGTGTCGACCTTCTGGATCAGGGCCTCGATGACGCCGATCTTGTCGCTGACCTTGGCGCCGCCCAGGATGGCCACGTTGGGCCGCTCCGGCTTGTCGACGACGCGTGCCAGGGCCGCGAGCTCACCGAGGACGAGGTAGCCCGCCCCGAGCTCGTCCATGTGCTCGACCACGCCGACCACGGACGCGTGGGCACGGTGGAGTGCGCCGAAGGCATCGTTGACGAACACGTCGCCAAGCTCCGCGAGCCGGCGCGCGAACTCGGGGCTGTTCTGCTTCTCGCCGGCGTCGAAGCGCAGGTTCTCGAGCACCATCACGTCGCCGTCGCCCAGGTCCTTCGACAGGTAGAGCGCGTCGTCTCCGGCCGGTTCGTGGGCGAAGATGATCTCGCAGTCGAGCAGCGCCGCGAGCTGCGCTGCGACCGGCTCGAGGCTGAGCGCCGAGACACGGCGCCCCTTGGGGCGACCGAGGTGGCTGCAGAGCACCAGCCGCGCCCCCCGCTCTCGGAGCGCCTGGATCGTGGGCAGGGCGGCACGGATCCGGGTGTCGTCAGCGACCTCGCCGTTTCGGAGCGGACAGTTCAGGTCGAGGCGCACGAGCGCCCGCCGTCCGGCGACGTCGAGATCGTCGATGCTGGGAATGGTCATCGACGGCCCAGCCCGAAGAGCATGCGCGCGAGGTCGACCATGCGGTTGGAGAAGCCCCACTCGTTGTCGTACCAGGAGAGGATCTTCACGCTGCGCTCCCCCATGGAGAGGGTGAGCGGCAGATCGACGATCGAGCTGTGCGGGTTGCCGATCAGATCGCTGCTGACCAGCGGTGCTGTGCTCGCCTGGAGCACGCCCTCGAGCGCCCCTGCGGCGGCGGCGGTGAAGGCGGCGTTGACCTGCTCCACGGTGGCGGGGCGCTCGAGCTCCACCACCAGGTCGACCAGCGACACGTTGGGCGTGGGCACGCGGATGGCCATGCCGTTGAGCTTGCCGGCCAGGGCCGGCAAGACCTTGCCGACGGCGATGGCGGCGCCGGTGGTGGTGGGCACCATGTTGAGTGCGGCGGAACGCGCACGTCGCAGATCGGCGTGCGGCGAGTCGAGCAGCCGCTGATCCATCGTGTACGCGTGCACGGTGGTCATCAGCCCGCTCCGGATGCCGAAGCTGTCGAGGAGGACCTTCGCGGCTGGCGCGAGGCAGTTGGTCGTGCAGCTGGCGTTGGAGACGATCCGGTGCTGTTCGGGGTCGAGCACGTCGTCGTTGACGCCGACCACGACGGTGGCGTCGACGCCGCCCTTGCCCGGGGCCGAGATGATCACCTTCTTGGCGCCCGCGGCGAGGTGGAGAGCGGCCTTGTCCCGATCCCGGAAGACGCCCGTGCACTCGAGCACCACGTCCACGCCCTTGTCGCCCCACGGGAGGTTGCTGGGATCGCGCTCGGCGCTGGTGGTGATGGTGCGGTCGCCGACCCGGAGACCGCCGTCGACCACGCTCACGTCCGGCCCGAAGGTGCCGTGCACGCTGTCGTGCTTCAGCAGGTGGGCCAGGGTGGCGTCATCGGTCAGGTCGTTGATGTGCACGAACTCGATGTCGCCGTCGTTCCAGGCCGAGCGGAGCACGTTCCGGCCGATGCGACCGAAGCCATTGATGGCCACACGAATGGACATGGGATTCCTTGGGAGCGAGGTGCCAGTGTGAGGCGCGCGGACTAACCCAGGGCCTGGACCTCCACAAGCTCGCTGTGAACGGCCTGTTCGCGTTACGCGGCGCCTCTCGGAGGTGCTCGTCGCGGTCTTGGTGACCGGTGTCGTCTGGCCAGGCGACGATGTGGATCCCATCCAGGCCCTGGCCGTCCACCTGGACGTCCCGGCGGCCAGCGTGGAGGAGGTCCTCCTCGTGCGGAAGTCGCTCGACGCGCGGCACCGGAAGCGTCGCTGGGTCGCGAACTTCCGCGTGGTGCTCGCGGCGGCGGTCGAGGCCGAGCTGATCGGGCGTGGTCTGCACGGGGTGCGCCAATGGACCGAGCGCGACGGGGGACGGTACGGCCTCACGATCGACACGCCGACGGTGATCCGCTCCTGGCCCGGCGGCGTGCGCCCGGTGGTCGTGGGGGCCGGTCCAGCGGGCTTGTTCACGGCCCTCCGGCTGGCGGAAGCCGGGGCCTCGGTCCTGCTCCTCGAGCGCGGCGAGCCCGTCGAGGAGCGGGTCCGGACCGTGAACCGGTTCTGGCGCGGTGCTCCGCTCGAGTCCGAGTCGAACGTGGTGTACGGGGAAGGCGGCGCAGGGACCTTCTCCGACGGCAAGATCTACACGCGGAAGCGTGACGGCCTGCTCGGCTACGTCTTCCAGCGGCTCGTGGACTTCGGTGCCGATCCGGCGATCCTCCACACGGCTTGGGCTCACCTGGGTACCGATCGGGTGCGCAAGATCCTCCCGGTGTTCAGGGCGCGCCTCGATGAGCTTGGGGTCGAGCTGCGCTACGGGGCTTGCGTCGAGCGCTTCCTTGTAGAAGACGGTCGCTGCGTCGGTGTGGCCCTGGCGGATGGCGAGTCGATCCGGCGGGCCCCCGTGGTGGTGGCCGCTGGGCACTCGGCCCGTGACACCTACGCGGCCCTCGTCGAAGCGGGGTGCTCGGCCGAGCGCCGTCCGATCAGCATCGGCGCGCGCATCGAGCATCCGCAGGAGCTCGTCGATCGCGCCCGGTACGGCGGAGATCGTGGCGACCTCCCCCCCGCCAGCTACCGGCTGACCCACAGTCCGCGGCGTGGGCGCTCGGCCCACACCTTCTGCATGTGTCCAGGCGGGATGGTCGTGCCGGCGAGCGCTCAGCAGGAACGGGTCGTGGTCAACGGCATGAGCTTCGCTTCGCGTCGTGCCTATTGGGCGAACAGCGCCGTGATCGTGGCGGTCAGGGAGACCGAGTACCCAGGGCCGGGCCCACTGGCCGGCCTGCGCTATCAGGATCGCATCGAGGCGGCGGCCTGGAGGGCGACGGAAAGCTGGGCCGCGCCGGCACAGCGGGTGGTCGACTTCCTCGAAGGCCGCCTGTCCGATGACTTGCCCCGCACCAGCTACCCGCTCGGCGTGGCATCGGCAGACCTCCGCTCGGTGCTCGGCGAGGGCATCGCTGGCGGTCTGCGCAAGGCGCTGATGTCCTTCGAGCGCGAGGTGCCCGGGTTCGCAGGCCCTGAGGGCGTGTTGATCGGTCCGGAGACCCGTACGACGTCTCCGCTTCGCTTCCACCGCGGCGACGACCTGCACAGCACCTCGGTGCGCGATCTGCTGCCCGTGGGGGAGGGAGCGGGCTACGCGGGCGGCATCGCGAGCGCCGCCCTCGACGGTGTGCGAGCGGCGGACGCCGTCATCGCCGCCTGCCTCAGCGGAACTTGAGCTCCCAGTCGCTCTTGCTCAGGGTGACCTCGGCGCGCTGCGCGGCCTCCGGCTCGCGTCCAGCGCAGTTGGTCTCGGAGACGGTCCACTCGACCGACGCCACCGTGGCGCTCGTGGCCTCGGACATGGTCCAGGAGCCGGACTCCGTGCACTCCATGGTCTCGTCCATGACCTCCACGGCGCCGTTCGCGTTCCAGCTGCCGTCCCCCTCGAAGCTCAGCGTGCTGTAGACGAGCGTCACGCCGTCGCCGTCGACGGCCTTGTGGTTCTGGATGGCGAGCCCGACGAGCTTCCTGGCGAAGCCCTGGGAGGTGCTGTCCGAGGGAACTTGATCACCGAGGCTCTTGGACGAGGCGGCGGGTGCCTCGGCGGCCTCGCCAGAGGACGTGGTCTCGCCCGACCTGGGGCCACAGCCTGCAGTGAGCAACAGGGCGAGGGAGAAGCTGAGGCGCGACATCGTGATCTCCTAGGGCACGCCTGCGTGCCGGGAAGCGATAGCCTCACCTACCATGTGGAGGCCGTCCTGGCTGGCGACACCCCGACCCCCGCACCGCAGCCGACCTGGCGCCTGGTGGCCGTCTACGCCGCACTCGGACTCTTCCTGACATGGCCTGCGGTGCTGCACCTCGGCGACACCGTGGTCGGGGCAGACCGGACCGACCTCTGGAACACGCTCTGGAGCCTGGACCACATGGCATCGGCGGTCGCCGAAGGGCGGGTGCCCTGGCGCACGCACGCCCTCGGCTTTCCGGATGGCGGGGTGCTGCTGCCGGCAGACCTGTTGAACGGTCTCCTGGCCGCTCCGCTGGTGTGGGCGTTCGGCGCGGCCACGGCCTGGGGCCTCTGCGTGCAGGCCCACCTGGCCTTCTCGGGGCTGGGCGCTCACCTGCTCGCGCGCCACCTGCACCGAACCGATCGGGCGGGCTGGGTGGCCGGAGTGGCGTGGACGGCCGCCCCCGTGTTGATCTCCGGACTCCACAATGGGACCTCCGAAGCGGTGGGCGGCGGCTGGCTCCCCATCGCGATCTGGCTCTGCCTTCGGATCGAGCGCAGCTGGGCGCGTGTTGGGGTGGCTGCCGCGGGGCTCGCGCTGGCCCTGGCCGCCAGCTGGTACTTCGGCGTGTGCGCCTTGCTGGCCGCGGCGTTCCTGGCCGTCTCACGTCGATCTCCACGCGTCCTGCTGGCCGTGGTCCTGGGTGCGGCCGCCGTGCTTCCGCTGGCGGTCGCGACGCACCGAGCGGCCGAACATCCCGAGGGGCTGGTCCTCATCAAGAACGACAACGAGGTCGCGTTGGTGCGGCGCGCCAGCGGCCCGGTGGACCCGCGCACATGGGTCACGCCGGGCGACTTCCGCTCGCCGGACTTCCGGGACTTCTCCGCCTTCGGCGAGGGCTTCGTGCACTGCACCTACCTGGGCCTCTCGCTGATCCTGCTCGCCCCCTGGGGCCTCACCCGGCGAACGGGG
>CAZSAT010000043.1:0-53422 GCA_964604675.1 uncultured Enterobacterales bacterium | reverse complement strand
CACGCTGCGTGAGCGCGGAACAGCCTGCTGCCCTCACCTGACGTGGACGCCTACAGTGCCTCCCGAGCTGTGCGTCGATCTTGTGCTCGCAGATGAGCACGACCCCGCCGCCCTCGCCGACCATGTCGACGCGCCCCTTGTCCAGGTGGACCTGCGTCCTCCACTCGAAGGGGGCCTCGTTGAGCTGCCGGTCGCCGACCACATGCTGCGCGACCTCACGCCCGAGGCTCTCGTGCTGGTTGAGCAGCCAGGCGAAGGCCTCCGTCAGGTAGTCCTCCGCGGGGTTCCGCTTGGGGCCGGGCACGTAGCGCCGCAGGGCTTCGAAGAGGTTCGAACTCACCGGCCGAGTCTCCCGCGTCTACGCCGTGCCGACCAGCCCCACGGTGTTCTCGGCCGGGACGCGCTTCTCGCGGTACAGCGCTGACCCGGCCCTAACTAAGACCCCCTGTGTCCTGATAATCGAGCCTTATCGCGACAATGTCCGCATCCCCTCGGCCCAATGCCCGCAAGCGGCACCGACCGAGGTACCGGTATCGCCAAGGCGGCAGACTCAGGCCGGCTGCTACATAATGCACCCAGCCCGGCACTCGACCGCAACGTCCCACCCGGTGTCCAGCCGCACCCCGTCAGTATCCAGGCAGTCCGAGGACGCTGTTCGGACCGTCCATCCTGGCTGGCCCGTGCACGTGATCCGTTCACACTCAAGTCGTGCAGCGTCAAGAGCTTCTGCCGACGACAACACAACCACGGCTTCGCTTGCTGCCCCGCAATCCGTACTCAGTCCGCACGCTACACGCTGGCAACGATCTGGCGCCAGCAGGCACTCAGGCGCTCGCTGCTCCAGGCCACGACATGTCGTCTCCCTCTCTGAAACCCATGATCCGCTGCAGCCTAGTCCCGTGGCCATCACAAAGAGCGCCGCACCCAACGTAGCAACGCTCCGAGCGCGACCAGAGCGCCTAGCAGGAGTACACTGATTCACATGCATCGGCGTCCCACTCATAGTCAGCACAGGTTGTCTCGCCGTACGAGTCCAGACACGTCTTCGCCGCCCGCTTGTCGTAGTTACAGCCCTCGTAGTACGTCCCGTAGTCGACCGACACTTCAGCGAGGAATGCTTCACACTCCTCCTGCGTCTCAAAGTCAAGAGCGTACACGCTGTCGCCCGCACTGCACTCCAGCAGAATCCAGCACGTCTGGCTAATGAGCGCAGCCTCAAACTCTGCTTCCGACGGAAAGCAGGCCGTCATCGCCGCTAGTAGTAGCATCTCAACTCCTGTCCGAGGCCACGGGTCAACTTCGAGCGCCCAAGGGAACCCTACATGTACGTCCTCGCGCCCGTCAATCCCTGGCGGGCCCGGGAAGAGCCAGCCCCACTCTCGGCGGCTGCCGTTCCCTCAGCAGGTATTAATAGCGAACTTCCCGATGTTTGAGAGGTCGGAGTCGCCAACCAACTGATCGTAGTTTCCGCCAGTCGAGGTACCATAGTCAGTGTAGTCGCAACAGTGCCACCCCAGGAGGCAGTAACGATACAAACAGTAGTACCGAAACCGGTTCTCGACACGGGTTGACAGGCCTCCCTCCAGGTGCAGAATCGTGTGTCCGAGGATGTTCAGCCACGCGAGATGTACCACCTCATGGAGTAGTAGAGCTGCGTAGTCAACCACCATGCACATCTGGTGCTTTATCGGGTCTGAACCTGAGCTCGAGTCCGAGTAGTGGTGGGCGTACTGGTCTACGATCGAGTCGGCCACCACGATCAAGCGCAGTCCGGGAATAACGAAGGCCGTGGTGAACGAGATGTCAGAGCACATCACTCGAACATTGTTCGAGCTTGCAAGGCTGTACACCCACTGTGCAAGAACCATGTACGCTGCAACGGATAGGGCTCCGAATGCGGCCAGCACGAGCGTGACGATTCCGGACAGTGTCAACTGGTCTACGCCGACGTGGCCGGCGATGACGTTCGCGATTGTCGTGCCGTCAGCGGCGCCGGCAACGCTCTCGGCCGAAACGCTGGTCTTGACCAAGTCCAAGTTCTCGTTGAGCACGCACCATGCCATCTTGATGAGTCCTGCCTGGTCCGGAGTGCTGGCGTTGCCATCGTGCTCCGTACAGCCATAGAGCTCAATCTTGTCCGCGTGTGTGGACGGCTGGCACTTTGGCGTGTCGCAGTTCCAATGGGTATCCGTGCGCCCCGTCGACCCCACGACCGTGAAGCCATAGTCGATGCCGAGCCCCCAGCCGAAGTTTACCCACCAGCCCGACGGTGTGGTAGTCGCGTCACCGGCAGGCTGCGCCGGAAACTCCTTGTCCGCGACACGAAGGACCGCGCCGTCCTCGTCCCGCATCGACCAGGTCCAACTATCATCCAAAGCCTGCCAAGCGGGCTTCCGGATGTCTCCGTCGAGTCGAAGCCAATCATGGCCGCCACCAGCCGTTGGAGGCGCGGGGTCAGCCTCATCGGGCGGGTCCCACGGCGTCCACCTAGAACTCGGCAAGACGTGCGTGATGCGGCCGGGCTTGTCGACACTGACACTTGCAGGCAGGGCACGGAACAAGACCCGTCTGTCCGAACTCTTTGAATCTGACAGCGACCGCCGAAGAGAGATGCCGATATCGTTGGCTGAGGGATCGGTACCGGTAGGACGCGGCTGGCCGCCACCACCTGACGGCAAGACGCCTGACTTTCGCACCTGGGCGATCACGACCTCGAAGCTCGCCCGAATCTTGGCCGTTGCAGACGGGTCGCCACACGTAGTACAGCGCCCTCTGCCTGGACAGCCATGTTGGACATGAAGTTCGCGCCAAGTTGCCAGGCAACGGTCGATAACGGCTTCGGTGGTCGGACCGCAGGGCAGAGCCCGGACCTTTACAGTCGCATCGCAAGGCCCAAGCGTCACCACCGCTTCCGCTACGGCCTGAAACAGTCCCCGATACACGCGACGTGCGTCCTCAAGCGGCGGAAGAACCGTGTCCTCTCGCTGAGGCAGTGAACACCCCACCAACGGTGAGAAGGGCGAGTGTGTGTTGGACGCGAAGGGAGTCCGCAGTTCAGGCAGAGTGCTCGCATGCCCGATCCCCCGTCCAAGTTCCCATGTGGCCGAGGATGGCTCTCGCATCGAGCTGGCTGGGGTCGCCATGCTCGCGGATAGTGCTCGCTCATGCGTCACGCACGCCGCTGTGTACGCCTCATCGAAGGGCAGTACAGCATCCTCCGTACCGACGCCTTTGCATCCACACGACATCGCGTCGCCGGGGCTCAGGTCTGGTACCAGTAGTGGCCCCACGCGCTCAGCCGCGCGGTCACCTGCACCGTGCCCACCGTGTCGCGGACCTCCAGCACGATCCGGCAGTACGGCGTCAACTCGGTCCGGCTGGTCTGGCTGCCGGTGTAGGAGCCCATCGCCGTCTTCTCCGTGATGACCGTGGCGCCGGTGTTCCAGTTCACCCCGTCGACGGACCACTGCCACTTCACGGTGACGCCGCAGTTGGGCGCGAGCTCCGTCACGTTGAGGCACGCTATGAAGGCGTTGAGGCCGAGCCCGAGCGACCAGTACGCCTTCGGCGTAAGGATGTGCGTCTTCGCACTGCCGTCGCCGTTGGCATCGAGGAGGACGTCGTCCTGGAACTGGATGTAGGTCGCGTCGCGCATGTGAGCCTCATTGGTGTCGGTCGGACGTCAGCATAGTGAACGCGGCGGGGAGAGGCGACGCTCGCGTTGGGGCGGAGTGTTTTCCGAGGGAACTTGACCTATCGAGGGGTCGCAGTCCTGCGTTCAGTGACCCACCAGCTCGCGCCAGGCGCGGCGGGTGTTGCCAGCGCGAGGCGCTTGCAGAGGGTGTCCAGATCCAGGTCGGTGGGCTGGACGGCGAAGGTGGCTCGGGTCGTGTACACCCGACCTCCACGGGGAACAGGGTGGGCTGTAGAAGGACCTGGTCGATGGCGGCGAGGCTGAAGTCGCGTCGCCGCACGGCGATCGAGAAGGCCCTGGTCATCGCGGCCGGGCCGTACCGCTGAAGCCGGGCGTGCAGTTCCAGCACGACCGCCTGCCAGGGGCCGGGGCGGTGCACGATCTCGGTGAAGAACGCGAAGGCGGGCTCGCCGAGGTCCAGGAGGTCTTCACGGGCCTGGTAGCTGCGGGCCCGGCGGGCAGAGACCGCGGCCAGACGCGCGGCGCGATCCGCAGGGTCCATCGCCTTCCGGCCCGGACCGACGCGGTCGTGGACGCGGACGTGACCGCCAGCCACGATCCGCACGCGGTCCTCGTACAGGTACATGGTGCCGGGGATGCCAGCGGCCTCCGGCGGCATCGAGTAGCGCCCGCAGTCAGCATGCTTCACCTCGGCGGTCGGGCCGACGTGCACCGGCTCTCGCAGCGCGAGCTCGTCCGGCTGGAGACGCAGCGGCCGGAAGCGCTCCAGCTGGTTGCGTCAGATCTCGGGGATCAAGAGTCCGCCTCGGAGGCGAACTCCTGGCCGGGTCGGCCGATGTTCAGCCGGCGGCGAGGAGCTGATCGAGCTCGGTGGTCTTGCGGAGGTGGAGTTCTCGGCGAGCCTGGAGCGAGACCAGCTCCCCGCGCGTCCGAGTCGGCCTGTAGTAGGAGCGCAGCTCCTCGAAGGCCATGCAGAACCTCGACGCGGTGTGAAAAGCGCCGAAGCCGCGCATCGGGCCGTAGCGCTGCTTGATGCCGCGGTGGTCTTGCTCGATGAGGTTGTTCAGGTAGGCGTTCGTCCGATGGGTGACGCCGTCGCCCAGCTCCTCGCGGACGGCACGTGGGTAGGCGTTGTGCTTGTCGGTCGTGACCCTGTCCGGGGCATCGGCGACCTCGAGTGCCTTGCAGAAGAAGGCCGAGGCGGCGTCGAGGTCTCGCCTCTCGCTCAGCCGGCAGTCGACCAGGTTCCCGTCCCGGTCGATGGCTCGGTAGAGGTAGTGCCAGTTGCCGCCGACCTTCACGTAGGTCTCGTCGACGTACCAGCTCGGTCCAGCTGAGCCTCGCCGGCGCTTCCTCAGCTTGTCGGTCAGCATCGGGGCGAAGCGGACCTCCCAGTCCCGTACCGCCTCGTGCGTGAAGACCAGGCCGCGCTCGAGGAACATCTCGGCGAGGTCGCGGAGGCTGAGCTTGTAGCGGAGCCGCCACCTGAGGATCAGCAGCACGACGTCGGTCGGGAACTGCAGGCGGTTGAAGGGCGTGCCTGTCCTCTCGTTGAAGCGCCGCCTGCAGCTCGAGCACCAGAAGCGGAGATAGCCCAAGGCCGTTCGCCGGGCCGAGGCGTTGGTGGAGGACGAGGCGCAGCGAGGGCAGTTCATTCGGGCTCCAGCAAGTCGCGGTCTTCTACCTGCCTCGGCCTGTACCAGCCGGGGGCTGCGCCCCGAGTTCTGACGCAACCTAGCAGAGAGAACTACCTGCTCACGAAGGCCCCCCACCTCTAGACCCACGCCGAGCTGGGATGAGCAGTACACTGTCCGAGACGGCGGAGCAAGGAGACACCCGATGCGGCCCGAGCCGAGCAGCAACGCCATGCGCAAGGCGGCAGGTTCGCCGTGGTGGTGGATTGCATTCCCGGCACGCGCCGGCATCCTGCCAGCGCTGCTGGTGCCGTGGCCAGCTGGCTGGCTGCTCTGGAAGCTCTCACGCGCGCCCAATCGACCCGGATGGGCCTACTCCAGCCTGTCGCTGACAGCAGGCATGGTGGCGTTCCTTGCAACTCCCGACCCACTGCTACCTGAAGGCCTAGTCCTTATTCTGGTTGAGGAGCTTCGCCCGATGCTTTGGGCCGGTCTGGCTGTCGTCACCGGAATGCTCGGCCTCATCGTCGTCGTGCCCCACGGAGAGAGCCTTCTCGAACTTACTCTTCAGCGACACCCTCGATCGGCGGGGAGCCTGTGGGCGATGTTCGCCTTCCCATTCGGCGCCTCCGCCTTAGGTTGGGCGGCCGCGACGTACCTGGAGCACTGGAGCGCGCTCTACGCTCCGGCGAACGCTTTGGCGCTGGGTTTGGTGGCACATGGGCTGGTTGCGTTGGCACAGCTGCCAAGCCAAGTGCTCCGTCTGATGGCAATCTCCCTTGCAGCGGCTACGGAACGAGACCCCGAATGATGCCCCTGACCGCGCGCGCATAGGCCATAGCGTCGCGTGGACTCTCCGCCTTTCGACGCATCACGGGCTTGTCGCTGCGCAAGTCCAGGCGCTCCTCTCCTACCTCACCCTTCGCTGTGACCACTCCGTTCTTCTCGTTCACCGCGATGTGTTCAATAGCCTGACCAATGTGTTCGTCGCGCAGAGCTTCGATGTTTAGTCCAGCGCCGCGCTTGGCCGTCATTCGCTCCTGAACCGTCTCCGCCCCCGCAGTGTCGATGTAGTCATCGATGAAGGCAACGCCAGGGGACTGAGCACGTCGGTACCTGACGGACAGCGAGGTGACCACATCGAAATGACTGAGCATGTCCCACACCGTGAACTGCTCCAAGACCGGCTCAAGGCGCATACGGACTCCATGTTGCATGCGTGCCCGCTGGACGAAGGACCGGAACCGTGTGTGTGGAAACTGGCCGCGCTCCCACGCGACGAACAGCTGCGTCCTCGGTGAGTACGCATAGAAGGTGGTCTCGTCGGATGTGACTACCGGGGTAGTGCGCTCCATACGCCACAGGCCTTCCTCGTCCTCGAACGTCCGGATCTGAGACTGCGTGCGGAGCTGTGCAAGTTCCCCCGTCCAGAGACCCGGAACCAGCTCATCGTAGTTCGCTGACTGATACCGGACGATGGCATCTGCACGGAGCTGGACGGGCCCCGTCGTTCCAAAGACGGCGAGCATCGCCTCTTCCTCGTCGTAGCCCGCGTCCGAGCCACGGTAATCCACACGCATCATAACTACAGAGATCTTCCGAGGCATGTCAGTGCCCTCCGGCCAAGAGCCTACACCAAGAGGCACCTATGTTGAGCTCACAGCGTAGCCGCTGTGGCGAATCCAGGCGCGACAGTGCTCGGGTGTGAGCTGGCGCCAGGCCTTCTGGATAGAGGCGGTGAGCCGCTCGACCGCTCTTGGTGCCCATCGTCGAATCCAGGACTTCATCAGGTACCAGCTCCACGAGCGTGCTGTCGGGGAGAGCCTCCAGCGTGTCTGTCAAGAACTGCTTGCCGGCCTCGTCGACGCTCGACTTCTGCTTGCCACCGGCCCGGTTCAGCACGCGGTCCACTGTGGCGCGGCCGACCATGAAACGCTCGGCAAGCTCCTGGTAGGTGCCCTCGCCGTTGTTGTACGCGTCCACGATTCGCTGTCTGAGTTCGATGGGCAACGGTCCAGGCATCGGGCCTCCAGGAGAGGCCGATCACACGCCGGAAGCCCCGGATCAAGCGAGCTCCTCCAGAAACCCGGATCTACGATGTGGCCTGCTGCTGTAATCGAGTCTTGTCGTGACCGGCTTCACAGCCGCGACACACTGGGTTCTCACTGTATGGCGATGACAGCGCGAGGGAACGACGTCAGGCACTCAGAACACATCAGCGTGAGTACCCACTGCCCCTCGCCCATGTCAGCATAGTCTGCGGTTGAGCCGCTGCCGTTCACGAGTTCATCCAGTGCCACCGACGAATCGGAGACCTCGGCCGAGAACGCCTCATCTGCCATGCCCGCTACATCCATCGGGCACGCCTGAAAATCCGCAGCGTCGGCGAGGCTCAGAAGTTGCGCAGTGTCAATCAACTGTCGGTCCAAGCCTGCACCAAGGGCATCGAACTCCAATGTCGACCAATCAATAACAGTCCGCGAATCGACTGCGACCGGAGTAGGCGCAACCAACGAATCGAACTCCAGCACCGACTCAACCTCATCGAGGTGGAGAGACCCTGTGGTCGAAGTGCTGTCCTCAAGCACCTCGGCGAGATTGAGAACGCCATCGTCGGCACCGAAAAGGACATAGCCGCCCTTGTCGGCGGAGTACCAATCGCCGATAGTCCCATCCACACCCGCAATCTCCTCGCAGTCGCCTGGCTCAAGATAGAACTTCTGCATGAAGGAAGGGGTGACAGCCTGATCACCAAGCAGCCAGTTCGCCAAGCTTGTGTCTTCGTCCTCAGACAATGCCAGCGCGACCCCACTCACCGACGGCGCAGCAACGTCACGGCCACACACATCGAGCAGATTCTGCGCGGCGCACACCGTCAAGGTCGACTGTATGCCGACGCTGTCCACTCGATCGTCCACAGCCCACCGATAGGAGTTCGCGTCGACGACGCCAATCATCGGAGGGACGCAGCCCGAGAGCGCGACCCCTCCTAGTCCCCACAGACTGGTCATCATCGTTACCTACCGCCAGCCAGGAACAATCATGCCGGCGCAATCCGCTGGAACCTGCCGACCGTCCAGCGAATACGCGAACGCCGAGCCCGATAGCCCCAAGTTTGTCAAGCTGAATTGCCTACGATAGTAATCCGAATCCTCGACGCTGCCGCCCAGCCCCGTCGAACCGCAAAGCGAGCCGACACTCGCGGATGCCGTCGTAAAGTCCGTGGTCAACTTTCCTGTCCATCCTTCTGCGAGCGGAGGGAGGCCGAGATACGCCAACGTTCGAATCATCCAGAGCGAGGCGATGGCCTCCTGGCAACACTGGTTCTCACAGTGGAACGACGGCTGCCTGGCGTCCGCCTGCACGAGGTGGACCAACTCGTGAATGAGCACATGTGCGCCGCCCACGAGGCACGACAGCGCCACCCTGCCACACAGTTGTGCTTGGTAGAGGTACCGCAGCATGTTCGAATCCGCACAGCCCGTCATGGCCCACCAGTACGCGCGATTTCCCCAGTACAGGAAGTAGTCGGCAGCCGCCGCCCACCCAGCGACGGCCGACGTACACATCGCAACCTTGTAGTTGACGGGACCGTTAAGGCAGTTGATCGACTCGGGCTCGCACTTAGCCTCACACGATCCAAAGTCAAAGACAGAGGCGGCGTTGCCTATTCCATCAAAGTTGAGGCGGAAGTCACGCTCCTCGTCGGCGCCCGAGATCTTCGCCGTTGTCCACGAGACACTTGAGAGCGAATCTGAGGATAGCTTTCGTTGCTGGAATGTGGCCAGAGCCTCGGACTCTGAGACGTCCGAGCAATAGGCGCGCATTGCGGAACATCCGTACATCGCGATGATTCCAGTGCCATATGCGAGGTATAGCCCCACCTTGGAACTCATGGACTCGCATTGCGGAAGGCTGCGTTGAAACACCAACCCCGCGAGACCGGCCATGGGCACATCTTCGCCAATCGGCCAGTCATCAGGTATCAGGCTTCGGTAGGCGTACACCAGCCGAATCATCTCGTGCAGGGCTTCCACGTATCGCCCAGAAGAGGACCAGCCAGGGTACCAGGAGTCTGTTCCTGGCGCGTCAAGGTAGTAGATTAGTTCGCGAACGCGTTTGCCTGAAATGAGCGCCGCGTCGGTCGGGTAGTACGGTGACCACATGAACGCGCGCGCAGCGCCGCCGGCGTCAATCGGCTGGAACATCTCAGGGATCTCAATGTCAATGGCGCCAGTCAGAAGCCGCTCAGTCTCGAGCCCCAGCTTGTTCCAGAGACAGACGCTCTTCAGGACGTCCGTTGATAGGCTCGGCGGGTCCTTTGCAGGGAAGTTGTCGTCATCGTCAATCGGGGGCAGTCCGCCGTCGGGGGTGCCAGTGTCATGTCCGCCGTCTTGAACGAGCGACGACGAGCCTGAGTCGCCGATTGCGCCTACGAAATCGGACAGAGCCTCGGTGCCACCAAGTCTCTCAATCTCGGTGGCAAGGCGCTCGACCTCGCCCTCGGGAGCGCTCCCCATGTCGAGATACGAGGCCAGTGCCCACTCGCCACGGCGAAACCGAGCCCCTCTCCCTGAGATGTCGTAAGTGTTCGCCGACATCTGTCTGGCCGGACTATTTACAGATCGCCTTGTGGGCTCCCACCGCGGCGTGGGGGCGCCAGAAAACGCTCGCCCGGGGGCGCGACCCAGACCAGACGTGGATGTCGATATGTCCATGGCAACCGGCGCGGGAAACCACGCGCCATCGCGTGACGGTGTGCGACTGAACGGGGGCAGACTTGGGGAGGTGCGGCCACGCGGGGAGCGAAGCCCGCTTGCGTTGTTGCTCGCAAGCATGTGGCCGGCAGCCTCTTGAGCCGCTGTATACGCCGCATCGAACGACAGCATGGTGTCTTGCTCAGACACCCCATCGCATCCGCAACAGCTCATACCGTCTCCAACCGTGACATTATCGCACGACGATCCCCGCCAAATACCTGGCCCGTTTCCAAGGCACGGAGGCGGACGTCGCTCAGGTCACGTACCAGTAGTGGCCCCACGCGCTCAGCCGCGCGGTCACCTGCACCGTGCCCACCGTGTCGCGGACCTCCAGCACGATCCGGCAGTACGGCGTCAACTCGGTCCGGCTGGTCTGGCTGCCGGTGTAGGAGCCCATCGCCGTCTTCTCCGTGATGACCGTGGCGCCGGTGTTCCAGTTCACCCCGTCGACGGACCACTGCCACTTCACGGTGACGCCGCAGTTGGGCGCGAGCTCCGTCACGTTGAGGCACGCGATGAAGGCGTTGAGGCCGAGCCCGAGCGACCAGTACGCCTTCGGCGTGAGGATGTGCGTCTTCGCACTGCCGTCTCCGTTGGCATCGAGGAGAACGTCGTCCTGGAACTGGATGTAGGTCGCGTCGCGCATGTGGGCCTCATCGGTGTCGGTCGGACATCAGCATAGTGAACGCGGCGGGTAGAGGCGACGCTCGCGTCGGGTCCGAGTGTTTCCGGTGGAAACTTGACCTGTCGAGGGCTCGCAGTCCTGCGTTCAGGGAAGCCGAGCCCGCCTCGATCCCTGTAGCCGAGCACCCGACGAGTTCCCTGTCCACCGCGCCCAACAGCCGGAGGAGCTTGGGCGTCCAGAGTCCCGAGCTCGGCCCTTCGCCCTCACTCGCTTCCGCGGCCAGGACTCCTCGGAGATGTCCTGGCCGAGCAGCTGGCCCATCGCAGCCCTGAGCTGCGCCGTGTCGAGCAGGGTCAGCTCGCGGTCGTGTCCGCCGAGCACGTACCGCGCAGCCCAGCTCCAAAAGCCCGAGCCCCGACTCCCTGAAGTCGTCGCGCCAGTCCCCACCTTCTTCGAAGACCCACATCGCCCCGATGTGCCTCGGGAGGGTGTCCTTCCGCACCAAGAGGCCTTCGAGCACGTCCTGGAAGGCCGTAGCGCCGCCGTCTATCTGCGAGAGCCTCCTCCGTGCCAACGGCTCACACATCGCGTGGAGGTACCAGGAGCCGTACCAGGACCAGGTGCCCAGGGCGCGCCGGTCTTCCCAGACGTGCTCGGGCACGAGCCGAAGCGGCCAGTGCGAGCGCCCTACGAAGGTGCTCCGCGTGGTCGCTCGCAAGTAGTCGGCCGCCCAGGTCCCGCCGGTCTTCGGCATGTGCCCGAAGACGTAGTCGGGGGTCACGACCGGCACGAGCTACTCCTCAAGCGCCTCCCAGCCCTCTACTTCGGCCCAGCCGCCTCGCTCTGAACGCACCACCAACTCGACCCTCACCCTCTGAGCGATGGGGCAGGTCAGTGAGGCGGCGCAGAGTCCCGGCGTGCTCACCGTCAGGATCTTCGGACCGCGTATCCACGTCCGAGTTGGCCCTTCGGTCTCCAGCATGACGTTCAACTCTTGGAAGTCCGCCGAGACGGTGTGCAGCATGAACAGGAGGTGCTCACCGGAGTCGAGTGCGACCCGATGACGCACTCCACCGGGGCTTCCGGGGAGCCGGGTACGCGGCAAGGTGTTCTGGAGCTTCATGGAGCTCCCGGGTCAGGGGGTGGAGGAGCTCGAACACGCGGATCCGCGGGTGGGAGCAGAGTCCCGGGCTGGGCTCGAGGACTGCTCGGCCGGTCCCGAGCCCGCATCACGGTCGGCCCCACGAGTGTTGCCACGCGGCAGGACTCCTCCGCGAACAGGCTGCCTTCAATCACCTCCAGGCGGGCAAGGAGACGTTGCGCGGCACGCTTCAGGTCGCCCACGACCTGGACGGCGTCGGCCGGAAACATCGAGTCGACCTCGCCGCCGAGATGCCGCATGACCTGGTCCAGGCCTCGCTGGGCGTGCTCCAGCGGGCTGACGCGCGGGCGGCCACCCGTGTTGGTCTGCCCTTGGCCCAACTCCCGGAGAGCCGTGGTCACCTTCGCCTCGAGGCGCTGCACGCTCCAAGAGCCCTGAACTGCGAGCCGCGCGAGCTCGATCTTGCGCTCCAGGTCGCCCTTCAGCCTCAACAGCTGGCGGTGGTGCGACACGCTCAGCTGATGCGCGAGTTCCTCTGGCAGCTCCCGTACCTGGAGGAAGATGTTGATCGCCCGGCAGAGGTAGCTCGCGCTGACACCGCTTCCCGGCCGAGAGGCGACGTCTTCGAGGCTGATCTCCTTTCGGCAGCGCGAGCGCACCAAGGCCTCGTCGCCGTCGTAGACCTGCTCGAAGAGCACTTCGCCGACATTCAGCACAGCGTGCAGCATCGAGCTGCGCACGCTCGCCACGAGCACGTCCAGGACCGCTTCGACCCGCTGATCTTCCATCTCACCCCCCTCGTGTTTCGTCTCTCTCGAAGTGGTTGGTGCAGACCACCCTGGAACCCCCTCCCGCGGGATCCCCCCGGTCGGCGCGTTCCAGGGTGGCCTGCACGGGGTTCACGGCTCGCCGATCCGGGCCGAGGCCTTGACCTTCACCTGGTCGAGCAGCACGTCGTCGGACGGGAAGCTCGACGAGTAGCTGGGCACCTCGTCCACGTCGTTGAAGACGAACTTGCAGCGCGTCTCCTGCCGGGTGGTGCCCGTGCCGCTCTTCAGGAGCGTCTCGACCTCGAAGCGGGTGTCGACGTCGGTCTTGTCGAAGTCGGACACGTGCGTCTGGGTGTTGGTGGTGTCGAGATCGATGGTCGACGAGCTCTCCTGGTCCGGCGTGGTGCCGACCAGCCGGGTCCAGAGCGTCATGTCCTGGCTCGCGCCGTCGTCGCTGTCGACCACGATGCCCCACTTGAAGTTGTCGGAGCCGTCCCAGCCGAAGGTCGAGCGCCACTTCGGCACCGGCATGGCGTTGGTCGACGCGTCGAAGGTGACGACCTCGTTGTTCCCGCTGACCTCCACGAAGGCCGTGCGCCGCAGGATGATCTTGGTGTCCCAGGGCGCGGAGTCGTGGCCGCAGGTGAACTCCATGCGGAACTCGATGTCGTCGCCCGAGCTGACGCTCACCGACGAGATGCTGAGCGCGCGGGTGTCCGCGTTGATGGTGACGTCGCCCTGCTTGCTGCCGTTCTTCCAGACCTCGCCCTTCGTCTCGGGCGTGGCGCCGCCCATGGCGTAGTCGCCGTAGTTTCGGAGGCGCGAGCCGGCGGCCAGCGTCATGGTGCCGTTGGTGAAGTCGATCTTGAGGACCTGGTCCGGGACGTACTCCGGCCACACGGTCAAGTGGGGCATGGTTTCTCCTGCGTGTTGTGGCCCCGAGAGGCCCTGTCATGAGTGCGCCCTTCTTTGGCGCGGGGTGAAAGCAAACAGATCAGTAGACGACCGGGGCGCTCCAGAGGCGCATGGGCGCGCCACGGTCCCGGAGGCGGCTGCACACGAGTGCGACGGCCCGGGCGGCGTCCTCGAAGGGCCAGAGCGCCATCAGCTCGCGCACGAAGGCGTGCATCTCACGGTCCTCGACCTTGAACCGGGTCGCGATGACAGATCCCGCCCCGGCCTTGAGGAAGGCCTGTGCCAGCGACTGCTCGACCCCCATGCGCTGCGCGCCATGGCCAGTGCCGCAGCCGGACAGGAGCACCACAGGAGAGCCGACAAGCTCCAGGCCCTCGACGAAAGGCGCGTCAGCAAGCCCGTCTGCGAGCACCAGCGTGGGCCGACCCTCGACCCGCCGAGCGTGCACCCCGACGTGCAGCAGCCCAACCATCGGCAGCTTGCTCAGCGCCGACCGACGCACCGCGCTTCCTCGGATGTGGTGCGCTGCCTCTTCGGGCAACACCTCGACAGCGGCGTGCAGGAGGTCCCCTGCTGCGTCCGCGAGCGAGGCCACGTCTTCGCACATCGGCGAGGGCGGCAGCAGCCAGGGACGCCGGTGCCCGACCAGCTCCCGTACCGCGGGCGCGTTCCGAGGCCCATAGGCCACCTGCAAGACGGCTTCGATGGGTGCGCCGGCGAGCAGCCCGTCCGACCCTACGAGAAGGTCTCCCGGATCACGCTGGTCGCCCACCAGGTAGCGGGCGAGTCGCCGGAGTCCTTCGTCTTGTCGCCCCGCTTCCACCTCTGAGCGCGCTTGCAGCACCAGCGCGTGCCACTCCGAGGGCGCGATGCCGGGCAACAGCAGGCCCGGGTCGCACGGGCGGAGCACGACGCTTCCCCGGCTGGAGGTGGCCACCGCAACCAGGTGTCCGCGGGCGGCCTCCACCGCGTGCGTGGGCACGAAGCGGAGCTTCATCAGCTCGCGCGCGATGCGTGGCTGCCCCGAGAGCTGGGCCTGGACCGCGAGCTCGACGAGGAAACGAAGGTCGGTCGGCCCGACCCATTGTTCGTCGTAGGGCTCCAGGAGGGCGATGGCCTTCTCCATGAGCTTGTCCCACCGGAGGTCTTCGGTGGCCAAGGCCTGCACGAAGAGGCGATGGAGCTGCAGGTCGAGGTGGTCCTGCTCGACGGGCACCACCTCGTCGGCGAGCGCGATCATGCTCATGGCCTCCGCCCGTTGGCCGAGCTCGGCGTGGGCACGGGCTCGACAGAGGTACGCGCCTGCGGCGTTCTCGGCGTGATGGCCCTTGATCCAGTCCAGATCGGCCAGCTCGATGACCTCCTCCCAGAGCCGCGCTTCCTCCAGCGCCTGGACGTCGTAGAGCCGCTCCAGACGACCGAGCCGCCGTGCTTCCCCCAACCACGCCAGCGCCGTGCTCGTGTCGCGGAAACCGAGGGAGGCCTTGCCCATGAAGTTGGCTGCCCAGCCTCCCCAGGTTCTGTCCAGCTGGTGCTGGTCGAAGAGCTGGTCCATGACGGCCAGCGCGTCCTGGTGGTAGCCGAGATGCTGCAAGGCGGTGGCCACGCCGATCAGGCCAACCACGACACCCGTCTCGTTCTCCATCCTCCGAGCTGTGGCGAGCGCCTTGTCGTAGAGCCGGAAGGCGCCGTCCACATCGCCAGCCATCGCTGCGCGCCGCGCCCGCCCGAACAGGTCTTTGATAGCGTCGGGGCGTTCGGGCAGTGGGGTTTCCCGAATGTTCAGCAGCCGTGCGTGCAGGGCCGGGCGGACCTGCAGCACCTCGACGCGAACGCGGTCCGCGATCTCGTCGATCATCTCGCGCCCCGCTTCGAGGTTGATGACGAGGTCGTCCGCCCAGAGCTCCCACATGGTCTGGTCGAGCGCGGCGAGCGAGGACAGGGCGACCACTACGCCCCCCTCCTCGGGAGCGAACACGAGGTCACAGCCCACTCCAGGCTCTCCACTGGCCCGCGCCGTGATGACCTCGACCGGCTGCTCGCGCGCCGCCCCGAGCACCAACAGGTGCGTGGCCTCGCTGTCGAAGATCCAGATGTCATCGGAGCGGGGGGCGATCTCCAACCCGGCCTGCTCGTTCCGGTAGACCGAGGCGAAGGCTGGTAGCTGCGCGGCAAGGCGGATGCCGGATCGGGGCCCGCGTTCACGGGACAGCTCGGCCATCCGCCTCCAGTCCGGCTTCCAGCTCCGACGACGAAAGTGGTTCGCGACCCCGGGGATCCTCTTGGCCATGAGCTGGAAGACCTGGTCGACCTTCGCGAGGTCCTGGCACTCCCCGCACCGCTCGAAGTGGGTCTGTGCCCCCTCCGGCCAGTCTGCTCGCCCGGCGTGCAGGAGCGACGGAGCGCCCAGCAGACCCGACTTCTCGATCTCGTCGTGGGTCCAGGGATCAGACATGGTCGGCCTCGCTGTGGCGCCGGAGGAACCTCGACACGCTTTCCCTCAGTCGGCGCCTGAGCTTCCAGCGGCGGTTGCGGAGCGCACCCACGGTGATCGGGGTGCCGGCGAAGGTCAGCGCGTCGACGAGCACAGCGTCGGGCGCGGCCCCTTCGAAGAACTCGATGAACAGCAACGCATCGGCGTGATCGAGCTTGTCGTAGAAGCGGGAGAGGAACTCGCTCAGCAGCTCGTGGAGCAGGAAGTCACCCTCGACAGGCGGCAGAGCCACCTCGTCGGCAGAGACGGGCTCGCCCATGGAGCGCTGGGCAACACTGCGCCGCCGCCAGGTCTCGATCTCGTAGCGGGCAAGGTCCCGAAGCCACCGCCCTACCGCCTTCGGGTCGGCGCTACCGTCATAGGGCCGCTTCAACGCGCGAACGTAGACCTCTTGCAGGGCGTCCTGGGCGTCCTGGCTGTTCAGCCCAGCGGCCCATAGCTTGCGCTGAAGCCGCGTCTTGGACTCGGCGAAGGCAACGGCAAGCTGTGTCGCCGACAGCCTGCGGACTCTCGCCTCGTTCACCGGGCGTGTTCCATCGGCCACGCCGAGGGGCTGATCGTCATCCGAGCGCGCCAAGCTGGCTTCCTCCTACTTTCTTAGGGGGTGCGCGCAGCTCGGGCATCATCGTGTTTCTGCCCGCCTTGACACTTCGTTGACATCTGGAGGAACCCCTCGTCCCCGCTTCGTCCGATCGCCCTGGTCTCGATCCCCACTGGCAGCGCATCGACAGGCGCGTCAGGATGCAGCCGTGCAAAAACACGATGATCTCTGGCTCGCGCGTGCCCCCTATAGAAGTAGGAGGTCAGCGTGCTTCGTCAGCAGCCGAGGCGATCACCCTCGGGAGCATGGTGTGGGAGGCCTACGGGATCGGGCTCTCTCCCACGGGCTCGGGCGTGTCCCGGCAAGTCCATCCGCAGCCTGCCGGGAACGCCCATGCTGAAGAGGACGCCGTGAGGCCCGACGACGAGCGGCGCCGCCATCCGCGTGTTCCGACGAGCCGCACCATGTCGGTGAGCGTGCGCTTCGAGTCGGACCACGGTGACTTCTCTGCGGTGGGGGCAACCGACGTGTCTTCTGGCGGCCTTCGCTTGCGCTGCTCGGCCGGGCGGGTGCCCCAGGTGGACGAGCACCTCTGCTTCGAGGTGGCTCTCCGCCTGCCCGAGGAGCACAGCGCGTTGGAGGCCACGTTCCAGGTCATCTGGTCTCGGCGCCAGGGGGACGAGCTCATGCTCGGCTGCACGCTGGTCCGCGGGACGCTCGGGAACGTTCGGTGCGAGGCCGCACTGACCCGGTACGTGCATGCCCGCACCAGGGAGATGCACCACCTGGGCGAGCGGCACTCGTCAGCCAGTTGAAAGCGATCGACGTTACCGAGAATCGAATGGAGGTGGTGTGCAGGCGCTCTCAGAGCCGGACGAGGAGCACATGATGAGGCTTCGTCCGCAGGATGCCTGGCATTCCTCTTCCTTCGGATTCGTCCTCCTGCGTGTGGCGAGCCGGCTGGAAGGGGGTGCCCTGGTGGAGGGCCCATGAGGATCTGGCCACCCCGCTGCGAGATCGCGTTGAAGGACGACGAAGGCATGATCCGCTTCGGCAGGACCGAGTGGGTCGAGGGGGACCGGCTGAGCTGCGAGCTGGACCAGGCGCCGGCCGTCGGGCACGTCTGCGACGTCTCCATCCGGGTGACGGATCTGCACACCAGCATCAACACCTCCGCCCGCGTCGCCTCGGTGGCGCCCGGCAGCATGGGCCAGCACAGGGTGCTGCTCGACCTCGCGGAGCTCTCCTCCGGGCCGCGACAGACCTGGGAGGCCTGGCTCGCCAGCGTGAGCGCGTCGGTGTCTCGCACACCTTCGGGCGTCCGCATGGGCCTCGAGGGTCCTCAGTCGGGCCGGCGAGGCCTGGCGAGGGCGCTGAAGGAAGCCGCCCCCCCGCCGGTCCCGATCCCGACGACGCCCCCCGACCCCGCTGGCACGAGGGATGATCGGGCGCTGTCGTGGCCATCTGCCGACACTGTCGAGGTGAGGTGGGGCTCCGCGACGTCCCTCCGTCGCAGCCTGAAGGGGCGCCTCCGGCGCGGCAGGATCAAGCTCAAGGGCAACCCCCACGGCGCGACCCAGGTCACGCTCAAGCTGGGCCTGCCCGACGGCCAGGTGCTCACCCTGCCAGCGAGCATCGAAGCCCGCGGCTCGATCAGGCCGGAGCTTCGCTTCCAGATGACGCTCGCTCTCCGGCACAAGCTCCTCCAGGCGGCGCTGTGATGGCTTCGCCCACTACCGTCGATGCCGACGGGTCCTACGTCCTCTGCGTGGAGGACGAGCCGATCCTGCTCAGAGGGGTGGTCCGGGTCCTGGGCGCTGCGGGACACCGTGTCGTGGGCGCCGGGACCTTGCGGATGGCCCACGAGACCCTACGGGTCGAGGGCCCACCCGCCGTGGTGCTGACCGACCTTCAACTCCCGGACGGCAGCGGGATCGAGCTGTTGACAGCCGTCGCGCGTGCCCACCCGTCTACGGTGGGGCTGGTGCTGACCGGCCGTCCCGACCAAGGCTCCATGCTGGTGGGCATCAACGAGGCGCGGGTGCTCCGCTACCTCGTCAAGCCCTTCGGGATGAAGGAGCTGCGCGAAGTCGTCGCGGAGGCGATGGCCGAGCACCTGGTCCGGAGGCAGCTGCGCGTGCCCGGCGCCTCGCCCCCCACGTCGGGGCGCAGGGCAGTCTACGTCCGCGACCTTGCAGCCAGCATGGTGCTGGAAGCCGACGTCAGCACACGCGACGGCATGCTGCTCGCCCCCAGCGGCGCCGAGCTGACACCGCTGCTCATCGAGAAGCTCGTGAAGATCGCGCGGACTCGAGGCGTTCGCGAGCCGTTGCTGGTCCGCGAACGGAACGCGCAGCGGTGAGGCCTGACTGGTAGGACCCGCTCCCAGTGTACTCGGTCTCCCGAGCCACCTCGGACTCGGACGGTCTCCACGAGCCCTTCCGGCCGGGAATCAGGATGCAGTGAGCTGTGAAGCCTCGTGCACCAGCAGCGGCTGGTCGACGCCTCGACTGCGCGCGATCTTCACGAGCCTCTCGATCAGGGCCCGGGTGAGGGGCGCGCCCGTCGGCGCCAGCAGCAGCCCGTCGGAGGTTCGCACGTCCGCGTCCAGCACCATGCTCTCGGCCAGATCCTCCACGTAGACGGCCCGGCGCCGTCCATCTCCGTGGGCGAAGCTCCTCCGCACCGAGACGAGCTGTTCGCGGACCAGATGCTCCTTCATCGCGGTCGCGACCATGTTCACCATCTCGTCCAGGTCCAGCGGCTTCTGCACGTACCGCAGTGCACGTGCTCGGTTGATGCATGCCAGCGTCGAGTCGAGGTCCGGGTAGGCGGTCATCAGGATCCCGACGCACGCGAGATGGTCGTCGGCCATCTGCACGAGGAGGTCGACGCCACTGCCATCGGGCAGGTGGAGGTCCGCCAGCAGGACGGCGGGCGGCCCCTCCTGGATGACGATGGCCTGTGCTTTCTCGAGGGTTGCGGCCTGGAGCACGCGGTGACCGCAGCCACGGAGGGCATTCGCGATCGAGCGCGACAGCATCGGCTCGTCCTCCAGGCACAGCACGTAGTGTGGTCTGCCCGCCTCGGTGACCTCGTGCGTCCTCATGTCAGTCCCCACCCTCAGGAGCGCACGGCGAGCTCTGCGGCGACCAGCTCGGCGAAGACCTCACCGCTGGGCGCCCGGTTCCCCCCGCCGAGGAGGCTGTGCTCGAGGTTGGGCCCGAAGAGCCAGTCCTCGAAGGCCTTCTCGGCGATGCTGAGGCGTTCGATCGCCTGAGCTGGAGGCTCCAGCTCCACGCCATCGGGGATGACGCTTGCGATCGGCGGGGTCCGGAGCGCCGCGTCGGTCAGGTCGACAGACACGGCGTCTTCAAAGCCCCGCTCGGACGACGGTGCCGCGTGTCTGCTGGTGGCGACGCCGGCCGCCACCGGCTTGGCGACAGTCGCGTTGACGACGTTCATGGCCCCTCCCATCGCCTGGGGCACAGGCGTACTGACCTTGATCCACCGTCTGGATCGGATCAGGTGTCCAGTACGTTGAGGCCTGGCGGAGCTACACTTCCAGTGGGTGACCCCGGCAAGGAGGCCGGGGAGGTCAAGGTCATGATGAACGAACGAGCTGACGCGGACACGCAGGCCGTGCTCCGCGACGAGGGGGCCGGATGAGCATGTTCAGGAGCGACGATGAGCGGGACAGGCGTCCGTCTGTGGGGCGGCCCCCGTGGAAGGGCGCCCGCGCCCCTCGCTCATGTGTCATTGATGAGCTGCGCACGGAGCTGGCGGACCTCCTGGCGCAGCTACTTGCGGAACAAGTCCGGGAGGTGGACAGGAGGTTTCTGCATGGGCTGATGGACGTCTTGGACAGCCCGACGCTCGGGCTCCCCCACTTCCCGGACACGCCGCTCTTGCTGGACGAGGTGTTGAGGGAGGTCGAGCCCAGGCAAGCCGACATCCTCCGAATCGTCGAGCGCGACCCCGAGCTCGTTCGTGCCATCTGGGCACGCGCGTCTGGCCCGCGCTTCGGCTCGGCTCCCAACGACCTCGGCCAGGCCGTCACCCGCGTCGGGTTGGACGAGGTCTGGCGGATCGGTGTGCAGGGCGCGCTCCGCTCCCTCCGCTTCGAGGTGCCCGACTTCCAGGTAGAGGTCACCGACATCCGCCGACGTGCACCTGTTGGAGCGACCGTCACCGCCTGGCTCGCGAGGCAGTCACGCGGCGAGCCGTACCTCGCAGGTCTCCTCCGGGACGTCGGCGCTCTGCTGATCCACAACGGCACCCATGCCCTCTCTCGTTCCGATCGCGTGCGCCCTGAGCTCGTCCAGGAAGTCACTGGCGCGACGCATGCCATCTGGAGCGCGCTCGCCGTCGGGGTCTGGGGTCTCGCGCCAGGTGTCGCTGTCGCTGTCGGGCATCACCACGTCCCTCAGGCGTGCCCGTCGGAGCTCCGCCAGCTTGCTGAGTTGGTGCATGCCGGTGACATCGCTGCCTACGTCGCGGTGGGTGCGGCCGGCGCCACGTGGCAGGCGGCGAGCGCAGCACTCGACGACCTCGTCGCGCCAAGCCGGGACGCCGCCTCCATTCTCAAGATGGCGGGCGTCGCCTTGCAGACGCTCGGGGGGTGAGGACGAAGGGTCAAGCCCTCCGCACGAACATCCGATCTCTCGTTGACCCCTGAACAGGCTCCCGTCAATGAATGACCCCAACTCTCCGCCCCTCGGCGGCGTCCTCTACGTCGACGACGACGCGAGCAACCGCGTGGTCTTCGACCTGTCCCTTCAGGACGTCGTGAGCGTGCAGTCGGTGGCATCCGCTGCTGAAGCACTCGCGGTCCTGGAAGCGGACGCCAGCGTGCTCGTCCTCGTAGCCGACCTTCGGATGCCGGAGGTGAGCGGGCTCATGCTCTGTCAGGCCGTGCGCGAACGACACCCTGCGATCCGACGCGTGCTCGTCTCCGCCTATGGTCAGGAGGCGCTGATCCGAGGAGCGCTGACCGCTGGCATCGTAGACCTCTTCGTGCCGAAGCCACTTCGAATGGACGAGGTGTCCGAGCTGTTGCGAGCCGAGCTGCGCAAGTCTGCTTGACCACGGCCCTGAAAGCCGAAACCTCCGGTCCTCCGGTCTTGCGTGGCCCTGCCAGGGAGGTAGGGTTCGGGCAGGTGGATTCAAGAAGAGGGTCAGGGTCATGGATGACGAGAGGGTGCTGCGCTTTCCGCTCGATCACGAGCTGGAGAGCTGTTGGTCGCAGTTGGTGTACAGCGTGGCACCGCAGCTCCTGCCGCACAGTGACGGCGACTTGCAACACGCCTTCCTCCAAGCCGTCAAGGCGGTCCTCGACCTGAGGCGCCGGCTGGTGCAGACGGGGCTCGAGATCGAGGACGCCATCGGCCCGACGCTGCGGGTCGTGGCCAACACGGAGGGGGACCTGCGCATCCTTCGCGGCAACTCGGGATGAACCAACGCACAGGTGACGCGGCCCCGAGAGTCGCGGACCGCGCGCTCACCGCGGCAGGACGGGGCTCACCGTCTCGAGCAGGGCTCGTAGCTCCCGGTGGTCGACGCGGTCGTCACCGTCCTCGTCGAAGTCGACGAAGCGCGTGCCTGGATACGCACAATGCTCGAACTCCGCGCGCGAGAGCCAGCCGTCGTGATCGCTGTCCAGCACGTCGAGGAGCTGCCCCTCTGGCGACGGTGCCTCGGGGTCACAGCCCGCCACCAGCAGGGCGAGCACGGCGGCGATCACCGCCACACTCGCTGAGGCCACCTTCGGCGTGAGATCCTGCTCCTGTGCTCCCCCTCCTGCTCGTTGCCTGTTCCTCACCGACGACCTCACTCCCCGACATCGTACTCGTGTCGATCGATGGGCTGCGCTGGGACCGGACCGGCCTCGGTGCCCACGACCGCCCGACCACGCCAAACCTCGATCGTCTCGCGGACGAAGGCGTGGTGTTCGACTTCGCCTTCAGCCAGTCCAACGAGTCGGCCTGGTCACATGCCTCGCTCCTCACCGGAAAGTACCCCTCGGAGGTCGCGCGTCCTCTCTACGCGACCTACCTGGTGCCGCCGGGGCAGGTGACGCTCCCAGAGGTCCTGGCGGCGGCCGGCTACCGGACCGGCGGCTTCGTTGCAGGTGGCCACGTGCGGAGTGCCTTCGGCTTCCACCAAGGCTTCGAGACCTTCTGGGAGGCGCCCGGGTTCGGCAGTCTGTACGAGACGGTGCCGCGCGCGATGGCATGGGCCGAGCAGGTGACCGGGCCACGCTTCGTCTTCGTGCACGGCTACGATTGCCATCGTCCGTACGCCAAGGGGTCCGTCTTCTTCCACGCCTTCGACGGCGACTACCAAGGGCCCGTGGACGACTGGATCGATCGCCGGAACGCGGTGGAGCGCATCTTCGACGGCGCGTACCACCCCGACCTCGAAATCCCGCGGATCGCCCACGTCAGCGGCGCGAAGATGTCGGACCCGCGCGCCTACCGCGACCAGGCTCGGCGTGACGCCGCCCACGGCACGGCGTTGACCAGCGCGGACATCGACCACATCCGGGCCCACTACGACGGCGGTGTGCTCGCCTCCGACACGTGGCTCGGCCTGCTCGTCGAGGATCTTCAAGCTGCGGGCCGCTGGGACGACACCCTGCTCGTCGTCGTCTCCGACCACGGCGAAGACCTCCAGGACCACGGGTTCTCCAGCCACCGCGCCCTCGTGATGGACAGCACGACCCGAGTCCCCTTCGTGCTCGCTGGTGGTGCGGTGCCGGAGCAAGCGCGCGGGCGCCGCCTCGGTGATTTGGTCGAGGCGATCGACCTGGTGCCCACCCTGGCAGAGGTCGCGGACATCGCGCCGCCGAACGGCATCCGTGGGGACAGCCTCTGGCCGCTGGTGGCGGAGGCCTCTGTGCCCGAGGCCGATCCGGTGTTCCAGCAGGGGGTGCTCGGCCAGGTCAGCGTCCGAAGCGCCGGGGTCCGGCTGGTGTTCGACGGACCGTCCCTCACGGCTCCCGACTACCGAGCGCGACTCGCTGCGCCGGTGCAGGCTGGCGGCTTCGAGCTCTACGTGCACGCCTCCGATCCGGGCGAGCAGCACGACGTCGTGGGGGTGCACCCCGAGCTGGCCGAGCAGCTCAGAGACCTCCTCCTGACCTGGTACGACACGCTCGAGACCTCCGAACACGGCCGGTCGATGTCCCCCGCCTTGCGCGAGGCGCTCAGGGAGGCTGGCTACTGGGAGGGTTGATCGGCCTGGTCGTCCGCCGACAGCTGCCCGAACAGCGCCTCTCGGGAGGCGACGAAGACATCGCGCACGCCGTTGCTGTCTCCCTCGACGAGGTTCGACGCCTCCGAGTCGAAGGCGAGGGTCGTTCCGTCCGCGGACAGCACGGCGGCGCCGGACGCCCGGTTGCCCTCCTGCCCACCAGGACCGACGCTGGCGCGTGCGAGCGCGCCCTCGTCGAGATCCAACAGGAAGACGTCGTGGGTGCCGTTGGTGTCTTCGGGGACGAGGTCGTTCGCGCTCGAGGTGAAGGCCAGGTAGCGCCCGTCCGCCGAGATCGAAGGCCCCCACGACGAGCCCTCGGGCACCTCGCCCGCCGTCGTGCGGCTGGCGAGACGGAGACCGTCCTTCGACCACACGAAGACGTCCGCCGAGTCGTTGGTGTCATCGTCCACGAGGTTGTTGGCGTGCGACGAGAAGGCCACATGCTCGCCGTCGTTGGACAAGGCGCAGCGGTAGGCGTGATCGTCTGCCTCACCACCGCTTGGCGCGCTCACTCGCTGGAGGGCTCCCGTCGCGACCTCGAGGAGGTACACGTCCAGCTGTTCGTCGGTGTCTTCCTGAGCAAGCGTCGCGTCTGTCGTGAAGCACACCCAGCCACCATCGGGCGAGATCGCGGGACGCATCGCATAGGTGCTGTCCTGGGTAGGCTGCTCGCATCCCGTGAGGCAGGTGAGGGCGCCCGTAGCAGGCTCGTAGCGGTAGACATCCACACCCGAGTGCTGATCGCCGGCAACGAGGTCGTGCGCTCCAGAGGCGAAGACCACGACGTCGCCCTCGGTCGTCATGGAGGGCCAGGTCGCCGACTCGGACGCGCTGGGCCAGCTCGCCTGGAGCAATGCGGAACCATCGGGCTCGACGACGTAGACATCGTCGAGGGTGTCGCCGTCGCGTGTCGCGAGCGCTTGCTTGGTCGAAAGCGCGACGCGACCGCTGCGTGCGACCGCCAGGACGCCCTCGGAGGCGTCCTGAGAGGTCCCCGCCACCTCGGCACCGTCGGAGGTCACCGACACCCGGGTGGTGACGCCCTTCTCGCGGTCGTGGAGGAAGACGTCAAGGAAGTCGTTCGCGTCACCTGCCACGAGGTTGCTGGCGAAGGAGCGGAAGGCGACGTACCTCCCTGTCTCGGAGATGGCCGGCTGAAAGCTGCCCTGGGACCGTGAGTAGCCAGACTCATAGCCGGCGACGTTGGCCTGCTGTCCGTCGGAGGCGACGCTGACCCTCTCGAGGAACCCCTCGGGCGGCGGCTCACCGCTGTCTGTCTCCTCGTCCGTGGGAGGAGGATCCGTGTCCCGGTCTGGCGTGGCGGAGCTCGTGTCCTCCGTCCCGGACGCGGCCGGGCGCGTCGGGTCCTGCGAGCTGCACCCGTCACAGGCTACGAGCTGAAACCACACGGAGAGCAAGAGCACGTCAGTCACAGTTGCTCGAGCTCCAGCTGCATGGGAAGGTCTCCAGGTCACCTGTGGCCGTCTCACCCGAACTGCACGCGATGTCGCTGGGATCGTTGGCGTCTTCGCCCGTGCCCCAGCTGTTGCCAACCGTCTCCAGGTCGCCACTGTCGATGAAGACGCCGCCTCCGAGGAAGGCCACGTTGCCGTGCAGCTCGCTCGCGTCCAGCTCCGCGCAGCTGTCGTAGACGTACACTGCGCCGCCTCGCGAGGTCCCGTAGTTTCGGCGCAAGCTCACTCCAGCGAGGGAGACTCGGCTCGAGTCTCGGACATGAACGCCACCGCCAGTAAGAGCGGTGTTGTCGTCCACGACCGAGTCCTTCATGACCAGCACCGTGTCACCGTCTACGAAGAGCCCACCTCCGGAACCACGAGACTCGTTCCAGGTGATCTCGGCCTCCGAGATGGTTGCAGCGCAATCGTAGTCCACGGAGAGTCCGCCGCCACGGGTCGTAGCGCGGTTGTCGTGGACGACCACGTCGTCCCAGGTGAGGTTGCTCTCGAAGGCGCGGAGGGCACCGCCCTCGTCCTCGGCCTCGTTGTCCACGAAGCTGGTCGAGGTCGCGACAAAGGCAGGGAGCCCGCGCACCCAGGCTCCACCACCGTTGTTGCCTGCATGGTTGCCTTGGACCACGACCCGGTCGAGAACGAGCTCCACGCGGGTGGCGTGCATGCCGGCCCCGTCGAGCGTTGCGTGGTTGGCCTCGATCACGACATCCTCGAGATGGATGGAGGCTGCGTCGGTGCCGACCGCCAGGAGCCCACCACCATAGGTCGCCGACCCGCCGGTCAAAGTGACCCCGCTGACATCGAGGGCGCCGCTGCCCGCGAAACTGAGCACCGAGCCGCTGCTGGCTGCATCCAGCACCACGCCATCGGGACCGCCCAGACCCTCGATGCGCACGTCTGGGGCGGCCACTCGAAGCCGAAGCAGATGGCGTCCCTGGCACACGCGCAGTACGCCCGACTCCGAGAGCCCGATGGCGGTGGGGCCGTCCTCGGCGAGGAGCCCGCCCAGCTCCTGAGGCTCGCCTCCGGCATCTGGAACGAAGGTGAGGAGAGCGCCCTCATCGACCGCGCCATCACCATCGTTGTCTGCGGCGTCACAGGCCTCCACGACGGGTTCAGCCTGTTGTACGTCGGGCTTGCCGCTGTCGACGGAAGACGCCTCTCCGCATGCTAGCAGCAAGAGCGCACCGAGGCTCATGCGGTGCGGGCCCAGAGATGTCGCTCACGACCTGTCGATGCGACTACGCGCCTTGCCCGGGGCATGGGGGCCTCCTCCGAACCAGTGTACTGCGTGTCCCGAACCGAACCAGCACCTTGGGGTAGGCGGCTTCTGATGGCAGCCTAAGGTTGACCCGTTCTCGGGCCCTGCGGGGCCTCGCGCCGCTCGGGCCGGCTCTGGCCAGGTCCCAGTAGGGTCGACGGAGCACGCGGACGCTCGCGCGGTCTGTTCCGCTGAGCCTGGCAGGCAAGCGTGCGTCGTACGGGTACCATGTCCGGATGCAGACCAGGGGCTGACGATCGCGGCCTCGTGCTGGGCAACGCCCATCGTGCCCGTGGCGTCTCTATGTTCGCTGGACCTCGGTTCCCGTTCGGCAGAACGGATCTGGAGGCTGGACGTTGAGCTTGGACTCCGACGCTCCGATGGGGTCTGCAGCCCAGCTGGCCCTGATCGTCCACTGATACGTCCGCTTGGAGGCGGGGTCGCTCAGTCCTCGTCCTCCTCGATGGTCGTTCGTCGCCGGACCAGCTCGCGGCCGCGAGGCAGGCAAGGCACCATGCCGACCCTCCCGCGGCCCGCCCGCTTGGCTCGGTAGAGGCCGATGTCCGCGAGGTCAACCAGCTGCTGCGACGCACAATCGCCTTGCGTCCAGGCCGTACCGCCGACCGAGAACCCCACCGGCACCTCGCCTACTGGAGTCGTGACGGGCCTCTCCATGACCTTCGCCCGGAGGCGCTCCAGGACCGCGCGAGCGACCACGAGGTTGCAGCCCGGCAGCACCACGAGGAACTCGTCGCCGCCGTAGCGCCCGACGAGATCGTAGCGACGCCCCGACGTCGTGATGCGCCTGCCCACCTCGCGCAGAACGGCATCGCCGACGAGGTGACCGTGGGTGTCGTTGATCCGCTTGAAGTGATCGAGGTCCAGCAGCCCTACTGCCAGGGCCCCGCCCTCGCGCTGAACACGCTCGACCTCCCGGTCGAGCACATCGAGGATGGCGGCGCGACTCCAGAGGCCGGTGAGAGGGTCGCGGGCAGCACGGGTTCGCAGTGCGCTGCCGAGCTCGCGTGTCTGCTGGGTGAGGCGGAGAATCCAGAAGGCAGGCTCCAGCACCATCGAGGCCTCTTCGGCACTGGCAGGTCGCGGCAGGTGGACGGCTCCCTCGGAGATCGTCCCGACGCCCCCGTCCGCGCCGATCACGAGCGTGAACATGCTGGGTGGGACGGTGCCGCGCGCCTGAAGCTCATCTCGGAGCTTCTCAGCCGCCTCGGCCGGTAGCCGGTGGTCGAGCACAAGCACGACGGGCGGTCCGGTCGAGTCGAGGAAGGCCCACGCTTCGCCAGGTTCCGCGAACACCAGCTGCGGGAGACCCGCTTCCGACAGGGCCGCTCCCAGGAACTCGCGCAGCAGGGGATCTGGCGTGACGGCGACTGCAAACGCCGGCTCGACCTGGACAGCAGTTCGTTCTGGGGGTTCGCCGGGCCTCAAGACACTCTGCTTTCCCGGTTCCTCGCTCAGAGGGAGCGGATCGAGCTGGGGAGAACTTGAGGGGGCGTTCGGCCGCCTTACGAACTGTCCTTGGGCCGCAAGGGGACCGTTGCGGATCCCGAGCCCTGAGGCCGCGCCCACGACTGTGCCATGCGCACGGACGGCACCCTCGCGACCGACGTGGTCCCTCAAGCGCCGGTGTCGTGGCCCTTCAGGTAGGCGCACGCTCCCTGCACGGTCACGCCGACGTCGATGAGCACCCGCGCCTCGACCCTGGTGTCGTCTTCCGGGGCCTCCGCGGTGACCTCGGTGGTGAAGCTCATGGACTCCGACACCGCGTAGTCCACCAGGTCTACGCCCTCGAGCTCGAAGCCCACCACCGCCTGCCCCTCGGGGAACTCGTCCTGGCTGGCGACGAGGACGGTGTCGAGGCCGGGTGCGCTGGCGTAGATGGACATGCTCTCGAGGAAGGCCAGGTCCAGATCGCCGCTGGTGGCCTCGAGCTCGAAGCTGAGCATCGCCACGGAGCTGATGTCGCCTGGCGCCACGCCCTGGTTCTGGAGCTCCTGGTTGGTGGTGATGTCGACCTCGGTGAAGCCGTCGAAGCCGACGGTGTCCAGCACCTCGTCCAACAGGGAGCTGCCCTCGATGGTGGTGCTCGCGCCCTCCTCGACCTCGATGTGCTTCAGCGTGGAGCCCTTGCAGGCCATCCAGCCCATCGCCAGCAGGAGCGGAACGGCGCGGTAGCGGTCCATGGTCACCTCGAGACCCGTCACGGTATCCGCGTACGCCGCCCTCGACCCCGGCGCGACACGAATCCTGTCATTGGAGGGCGGAGCGTAGCGAGAGGTGTGCTCGGATCGTACGCTCGTCCAGCGCCGGGTCCGCAGCCTCGGCCACGAGCCACCAGGTGGCCATCGGCCCCACGCCCTTCAGCTCGACATCGCCACGGGGGACGAGCTCGAAGTGCGCGGCCAGGAGCTCCTGCGCCCGCGGCCCGACCTGGATGCGATGGGCTTCGCCGTGGCTCTCCAGCCGACTCGCCGTGTTCACCGTCTCGCCCCACAGGTCGTACTGCAGTCGCTTGCGCCCGATGACGCCGGCGACCACCGGTCCGGACTCCATGCCCACCCGGACGCCCAGCAGGACCCCGTGGCGCTGCCGCAGCTCGTGCACCACGCGCCGCATGTCCAGCACCGCGCGCGCAGCAGCGCCTGCGTGGTCGGCCAGCGGTTCGGGGGCCCCCGCGACGGCCATGTAGGCGTCCCCGATCGTCTTCACCTTCGTGAGACCGTGGGCGCTCGCGACACCGTCGAAGCGCGTGAACACGTCGTCGAGCAGGTCGACCACACGCTCCGGGCCCAGCTCGCGCGTGAGTGGGGTGAAGCCCACGAGGTCGGCGAAGACCACGGTGACCTCGTCGAGGGATTGCACGAGCCGACCCGGCTCACCTTCTGCGAGCCTCCGGGCCACGTCGGTAGGCAGGACGTTGTGGAGCAGGGCGTCCGCTCTTTCCCTCTGTCGGAAGGCCTCGCGCGCATGGCGCTCCAGGGCCCAGCCGGCCAGGGCCCCGAGGACCACCGCGCTTCCCGCCGAGGCCACCGTCACGGCGAACACCGGCACCAGCACCGCTGATCCCGTCTGCGCGAGCACGGCGCCGCAGACCACGACGTAGATCAGGCTGACGGTCGCTGCGGCCCCCAGGGCCACGCGGAGTCGAAGCCGCATGATGCCGAAGAGCCACAGGTGGAAGAGCACGAGGGCGGGCGGGTAGAGCGTAGAAGCTGGTTCCTCGGGGGAGGGCACGACGCCCAGCGCGACCAGCGCGCAGCCACCGATCAGCGAGACCGTCACCGTGCCCGCGTCGCAGAAGCGTCGAAGCTCCGGGCGCGTCGTGGCGACCGCGGCACAGAGAAGGACGGTGACCACGGCGCCGCGCAGGGTGTGCAGCAGCTCCCAGGACGCCGGCGCGAGCCACACGTCGAGCGGGGCCCAGGCGGCGAACAGGAGCGCCGCCAGCAGCAGACCGCGCCCCCTGGCCTCGGGTGCACCTTGCATCCAGTAGACCCTGAAGGCTGATTCCCGAGCCCTGTCCTGCGCTTCTTGTCGGGTGTCGTGGAGTACGAGCATGTCGATCCTCTCGAGAGCTGAATCGGCTCCACCACGACTTTCATGAGGCCTCGGGTCACGAGTGGTGATTGTCGATCTGCTCCCGGATCGCCACGGCGAGTCGAGCCGCGTCGTTGGGCCATGCCAGCGGCAGGGCGCTCAGCTCTCGACGGCCTGGCTGGCTGGGTGGCAGGTGGTCAAGAGCACAGGGCTACGACCCATGGCCAGCGCGACGCGATGGTCGCACCAGCCGAGGTCGTGGTGAGGCGGATGTTGCCTCAGTAGCAGTAGCCGTCGGTGCTTCCCCCCGCGGCGTCGCACGCATCGCAGAAGGTCTCGTAGCCGAGGGTGCAGACGTTGTCGTAGTGAGCGCCCACAGCCGCGCCGCCTCCGTCGGTGCAGATGGCGTCCGGCGCAGTCTCGGGCGGGTCGTCGATGCGCTCGCACTCGTCCACGCGCGCGGCGTAGAGCTGGGTGTCGAACACGTCGCCGGAGGCGTCGCTGGTCGTGCTCGCGGCCGCGGCGTCTCCACCGTCGACGTCGACGCAGTCCCCGTCCGCGACGTCCGCCAGGCAGTACTGGATGTCCAGGTCGCCGCCATCGTAGTTCTTGTACCAGGCGCAGCCGGCGCCGTCAGCGGTGCCGGGGTCCGTCGTCTGGCCGGCGCTGCCCGTGAGCTCTCCGGTGTTGCTGATGTCCCAGCCGTCGTCGCCGCTGCACTCGCCGGGCTCGCAGCCGCCAGCATCGCTCAGGCTCACCGCCAGGGACTGCCCGCCGACGTCGCAGGTGAAGTCGAGGTCACCGTTCCCGTCGCGCGTGCCGGTGCAGGACACGCCCGACGCCGGGTCCTCGAGGGTGAAGTTCGTGCCGTCGCTCGAGCTGCCGCTCAGGGTGACGCCGCTGATGGTGAACGAGAAGCCGCAGGTGTCGCCATCGACCTCCACGCAGGTGTCGCTCTCGCCGGCGGTCAGCGTCCAGCTGTCGGTCAGGTCGTCGCAGGCCGAGACCGAGCAACTTCCGCCGACCGCCTCGAAGTCGCCGGCGTGGGCGCCGTGACCGGAGCCCTTGTCCCAGGAGTTCCTGGACACCTCGATCACCACGTAGGGGTTGGTCGCGCTCGAGGTCGCGTGGCAGATCTCGATCTTGCCGGCGGGGGCGGCGTGGGCGGGGGACAGCAGGATGGCGAGCAGGGACATGAGGACTCCTCAGGGGGGTGTTGGCGAGGAGAAGATGGCGGACACGACCCGCCTTGTCCAAGTAGTTTCAGGGCTTTGCACAGATCCGCACAGCTCCGGCCCAGCACGACACAGGCCCCCTCCGCCCGCCGAGGTACAACGGTTCATGGTCTGGATCCCGATGGCCTTCGCGGTGGAGACGACCCTCGTCGGCGACGCGTGGGTGATGCGGCGGTGGACGGTGGACGACGGGCTGCCGCTCGGCCACATCAACGGCCTGGACGTCGGTCCGGACGGGCGGCTCTGGCTCGCCACTTCGACGGGCTCTACGTGTTCGACGGCCTCCGGTTCACCAGCGTCGGCATCGGTGGCGACGGCGTTCCGTCGCCCCGAGCCACCCACCTCGCGTGGGAGGCGGACGGCGACGCCCTCTGGGTGGCCTTCGAGGACGGGCGGCTCCAGCGACGGGGGCCCGAGGGCTCCAGGGTGTTCGAGCGTCTCGGGAACGGCGCTCCGACGCTCGCGCGTGGGCCCTCTGCGACCTGGTACCTCGCGGACGGAGGCGCCCTCTACCGCCTCGACGACGAGCCGCAGGTCGCCATCGCCCAGCCTGGGGCCTCTCGGGTCCGGGTGGACGCCGAGGGGGCCCCGTGGCTGCTCGCGCGAGACGGCTGGGTGGCCCTGGACGAGGGCCTGCGGCCGCGGGAGCCGTCGCCCGACCCGCCGCCACGCGAGAGCCTCGGCTGGCGCTTGGTCGAGGGAGGCCTGCTCGAGCTCGCCACCGGGACCTTGGTGCCCCTGGACGAGCACGTCAACGATCTGGAGGTCCACGAGGACGCGGTGTGGGTCGCCACACGCGGCCAGGGTCTGCTCCAGCTCCGGCCACGCCGGGTCGACGCGGTGCCCGCTCCCGACGGCCTGAGCAGGCGGGTGCTCCGGGTCTGGTACGAAGCGGCCACGGACGTGGTCTGGGCGCAGTCGGACCCCGACGTGTGGTGGAACGTCGAGGCGCCCTACGAGCAGCTCCGTCCGGTGGGCCTCCAAGAGCCCCTCTCCGGCGAGGCTCCGCTGCCGCCGGAGGCCCTGCCCCTCACCCTCGACGGCGTGGGGCGCTGGTGGGCGGCGCAGGGCCGCATTCGCCGGGAGGACCCGAGCACCGGGGCGCTGGCGGAGGTCGACGGGAGCCCGCGCTTCTGGGAGGCGCTCGAGGCATGGACGGCACCGGACGGACAGACCTGGCTCGGCACCGTGGGTAGCATCTTCCGCTGGACGGGCCTCGAGTGGGTGGAGCTCCGGAGGCCCGACGGCGAGCCTCACCTTGGCGTGCGGGCCTTCGCGTCCCTGCCGGATGGCTCGGTGCTCTTCGGAAGCGCCTCCGGCCTGGGGTGGGCCTCGGGGGATGGCCAAGCCCAGGAGCCTCCGCTGCCCGCGGCGCAGCCCTCCGTCCGGCACGTGCGGGTCGACGGTGACCACGTGTGGCTGGCGACGGACGACCGGGGCCTGTGCGTTGTGGAGACCGCGGGCCTTCCCCAGCAGCTCGGTGGGGGGTCGGGGTGGCGCTGCCTGGATCAGGCGTTGGGCCTCGGCACCCATGGCGTGCACACCAGCACCGACGACGGCCACGGGCGCGTGTGGGTGAGCGCCAACCGCGGGCTGGGGTGGGCCGAATCGGCCAGCCTCCGCGCCTTCGCGGTCGGTGACGCGGAGCGCGTGCCCTTCCTCTGGCTCGGGCGGGAGCACGGCATGCGCTCGGCGGAGACGAACGGTAGCGAGGGGCGGGCTGTGGCCGTGACGCCGGAGGGCGTGCTCTGGTACCCCAGCCAGGATGGTGCGGTGGCCTTGACCGAGGAGCGCGTTCCGGCTCCGGAGGCGCCGGCGGTGACGCTCGCCGCGGACGCGGCGCGGGACGACCTCGTGGTGGTGGAAGGGGGCGAGTCCGTGACCCTGACCTGGGCCGCGGGGGCGCTGGACTGGCCCAGCGACCTCGTCTTCCGGTACCGGCTGGGCGAGGCACCGTGGAGCCGACCTCGGGACGCGCGGTCGCTCGTGGTCGAGGAGCTGCCCGTGGGGCGGAGGAGCTTCCAGGTGCAGGCGGGGCTCGGCGGCGCGTGGGGGCAACCCGCAGCGCTGGTCCTCGATCGCCTGCCCACCTTCTGGGAGCGCGGATTGGTGCGCATCACAGCACTCGCCGCCGGCCTCGGCCTGATGGTGGGGCTGGTCGGCCTGCGCCTTCGGCAGGTCCAGCGCCGGCGGGAAGACCTGGAGGAGACAGTGCGCGTCGCCACCCAGGATCTCCGCGCGCGCTCCGAGGAGCTCCGGGCGCTCTACGGCCACAGCCAGGCCCAGGCCGCCCGGCTGGAGCAGCTCGACCAGGTGAAGCGGAAGCTGCTGGCGAACGTCTCCCACGAGCTCCGGACGCCCCTGTCGCTCATCATCGGGCCGTTGGACGCCTTGCACGACAGCCTCCATGGGCGCGAGCGTGAACGGGCGGCGCTGGCCCTCCGCAACGCGGAACGGATGGAGGCTCTGGTCGACCAGCTGCTCGAGCTGGCACGAGCGCAGACCGGCAGCCTGCGCCTGCGGGTGAGACGCGGCTCGCTTCTTCGCCATGTGCGCGCGGTCCTGGAGCGCTTCGAGGGCGTGGTGCTTGAGGGCAAGGAGGGCCTCACGTTGTGGTTCGACCCCGAGATGCTCGACACCATCGTGGGGAACCTGGTCGCCAACGCGCAGGAGCACGGTGATGGGGCGGTGATCGTCACGGTGTCGCGGGAGGGCGACAGCGCGCTGGTGGCCGTGCGAGACCATGGCGCGGGCCTGGCCGGCGCGCGCGACCCCTTCGAGCGCCTGGCCCAGCGCTCCGGCAGCGCCGGGCTCGGCCTGGGCCTCTCCCTGGTCAGCGAGCTGGTGGCCTTGCACGGCGGCGAGGTGGGCGCCGAGGAGGCAGCGCCGGGGTCGCGCTTCTGGTTCACGCTGCCCCTGGGTGTGCAACACCTGGCGCTGGAGGACGTGGACGCCGACGACGGGCCGGCGACCGAACACGACGCGCCGGACCCGGGCGGCGGCGCTGCGCGGATCCTGCTGGTGGAGGACAACGACGAGCTGCGCGCGTTCATGGCGGAGCAGCTCCGGCTCCGGTTTCGGGTGGCGGACGTGGCCTCGGCCGAAGCCGCGCTACCCCTGCTGGCGGGGGGCCGGGTCGACCTGCTGGTCAGCGACATCATGTTGCCGGGCATGAGTGGGTTGGAGCTCGCCCGTCGGCGTCCCGAGGGTGTTCCGGTGCTGCTGGTGTCGGCCAAGGGCCACGTGGACACCCGGGTCGAGGGCCTGCAGGTGGCCGACGACTTCCTCGGCAAGCCCTTCCGGATCCGAGAGCTCCTGGCGCGCTGCGACCTGCTCCTGCGACGTCGTCCGGCCGCCGAGAGCCAGGGCGACGAGCGTACAGCGGCTGAGCGGCAGTTCCTGGAGCGGCTCGAGCGCTACGCGGACGCCGAGCTCGGCCGCAGCTCGTTGACCGCGGAAGACCTGGCCCGAGCCGTGGGGGTCAGCCGCAGGAACCTGCACGACCGGATGCGCGCGCTTGGGCTGCTGGCAGCCGGGGCCTGGCTGCGAGAGCGGCGCATGGTCCGGGCGGAGGCGCTGATCCGGGAGGGAGCCTTCGAGACCGTCGGGGAGGTGGCCGCAGCGGTCGGCCTGAGCCGCGCGTGGTTCACCCGTGCCTTCACCGCGCGTACCGGCGTGTCGCCGGGAAGCGCCCTCAAGCGTCGCTGACCCGGCCGTTCGGGGAAACGGCACCGATGAGAAGGGCGCCACCGTCGTCGCTCCACCGCCGAAGTGACGGTCTCAGCGCAGAAGAAACGGCACGGGGCCGGTGCGTACACCATCGGGCGTCCAGACCTGCACGGCGCTGACGTCTCCCGTCTCACACGTAAAGCCGCGACACCACCAGGCCGACGAAGCCACATCGCAGCTTCAGAACCTGTTCGGCTCCAATCTGCCGAGGACGGGACCACCTGCGAAGCCGGCCGCTGCTACCGTCGTCGCATGAGCCGCTCGGTACTGAAGCCAGCGCTGGACTCGTTCAGGATCTGGACAGGCACGGCAGTGTTCGTGGCGTGCGGGCTGGCCCTCCCGGCCTCGGCCGGGCTGTTCCCCCGCGCCAAAGTCGAGCGAGCATTGGTCGCGCACGACCAGCAACTCGCCAGCGAGGTGGAGACCCGAGCAGACGACGACGGCCGGTACTACCTCGAGCCGAGCGACGTCATCGCAGCTGCCCACGAAGTGCTCGCGCGAGACCATGAGATCGCGGTCATCTTCCCGCAGCGCCTCGAGACGGACTGGCGCTTCGGCTCGAGTGCAGGAACCAACGCGTCGGGCGAGTGGTTTCGGCAGACCCGGCAGCGCCTGATCGTCGAGGTTGCCACCACCGGCGAGGTCACACCGACCGTCACCGCGGTCGCTGAGCAACGCCTCCACGAGGTCGACAAGCCGGAGCCGACCTGGGCCGCAGACGATCAGGCAGCGCGCCGCCTGGAGAGCCGGCTCCGGCCAGCACTGGCCGCTCGCTGGCGCGCGACGGAGTCGGAACGCCTGACCTGGCTCTGGACGACCATGTCTGGCGACGAGCTGCGACAGCTGATGGCGGTGGTGGCTCCCACCGGGTTCGAGCTGCTGCCTGACCCCACCCCCATCACCCTCGAACGCGTCGCCACGGTGCGCGAGGCCAGTCGGCGACGGTCCGCGAGATGGGAGCGGCGCCAGCGGATCGAGCTCCACATCGTCGGAGGGGAGACCCGCCGCAAGGCGACGTTCAAGGTCTCGGAGCACGACCGCCTCTGGGACGACGACGTGGCTGGAGCCTGGACCGCAGCGGCTGTGAGCGATCCCCGAGCGCTGGAGCAGGTCCGTCGCGCCCTCATCGAAGCCGCTCGCGACTCGATCGAGCTGTCGGAACCAGTGCTCGCCGGGCTGTCGCCGAAGAAGGAACCCCTCACCGATGCCCCCGAGCCGCCACCGCTCAGGACGGCGGCCGAGTTGCAGGCTGCCGACGTGGAGGCGAGGCGTGCCGAGGGGCTGGCGTCCGGAACAGGCTGGTTCCGACTGGAGATCGAGGGGGTGGTGGTCGAGCCGACGAAGCCGGACGGGAGCTCCTGGGATCCCGACTTGTCGGAGCTGGCTGGAGCCTCCGCGGCGGCGGTCACTACCGTGGCCACGTCGAGCACGAGCGGCGGAGCAGCGGTGGGCGAAGCGGTCGAGGACTTGACCGCCGGCCTACCCCTGGCGCCGGACGTGTCCCTGCACGTCGCGATCGCTGGAACGTCGTGGACCCTCGGGCCTATCCAGAACAACGGCCGCCCCACCTACAGCTGGCACGCGACGCACCCCTTCTTCAACGGGAGCCCAACGATCGAGCTCGAGATCAGGGACCTCGACACCATCGAGCACGACCACATCGGAGCGTGCCAGGTGCGGGTCCGCGAGATCCTGGCGGCAGGCGGGACCCTGAACGCAGCCTGTGGCAGTGCCACCGTCGCGATGAAGGCCGAGTGGCTGCGAGACCTGCTGTGATGTCCCTCTCCCGCCGGCCGAGCTGGCGAGGCGCCGTGCAGGCTCTGGCCGCGGGAGTGCTGGCAGCGGGCATCGTGGGGTGTGGTCGCACCTGGGTCGGCGATGCGGACCTGCTCTGCGCCGGCCTCGCCGAGCGCTCGCAAGCCTGCGAGGACGACCCGACGGACTGCGTGTCCGTCGCCTGCTACGTGGGCAACGTCTGCGAAGACCCTGCACCTGCGACTGCAACCGCATCCCCCGAGGCGCTGCGTGAGGCGATGGACGAGTGTGAGCAGGTGACCTGCTTCGATCCCGGCTGGCGCGAGCTCTCTCCCGGCGAGTGCCAGACGACAGTCGAGTGGGACCTCGCGGTCGATTGCCGTACCGGATGTCGCTGAGCGAACCCTTGTCGGTAGCTGCGGCCACTTCGCCGAACGCACACGCCCTTGCACCGTGTAGCCTTGCTGGCATGTTGGTGTGGATGACGATTGCGTGTGGCTCGACCTGGAACAGAGCCGTCGACATCGACACGGCACTCCAACAGGACTCGGCGCCGCGCGCGCACACGGACTCGGCGAGTGACCTCGACAGCGGTGGTGATTCAGCCATCGACACGTCGACGCCAGGCACCGCGAGTGACGAGGTGTGGATCACCCAGGTGGGCCACAACTGCGACAGCATCGGCTTCTGGATCGACGCGTACACGACCGGACGGGCCAACTACGGTGAACTGTGGCTCGAAGAGACAGGTGCCTCCAGCCCATGGGGAGAGGAGCACTACGTCCCGCTTTACAGCTCGTCCCCTGCGGACGGCACGAACCTGTACGTGGAGCTCGACACCGTGGCGAGCGTGAAGGACCTGGTGTCGGGCGGCACGACGCTGTTCTGGTGCGAGGACGAGAACAGCCTCACATGGCTCCTGAAGGTCTACGACGGCGCTGACGTGTACGCGGACTGCGTGACCTGGGGTCACGACCCCGGCCATTTCGGGGCGAAGTGTCGAAACGCCCTGTGAGGGCCGCGAGAGACAAGTCGGGGGAGCCGCAACGTGACCCGGCCCGCTCGAAGGCGTCTCCCTGCACGCCTCGCCCAGCTGCCAGGAGGATGTCGACCTCGAGGACGGGAAACTCCCGAGCACGGAGCAGCCCCGGATTCGGGGTTCGCCGCTGGAACTCCTGCTGCCGGCCGGAAGCTCGCTAGCACCCGACCGAGAGCTCCGCGGCACACCACCGAACCACCTCCACGGCGAAGGCGGCATGTCCGCGCTCCTCACGAGCGATGTGGCGCTCCACCGTCGCCAGAAGGGGGTCCCGAAGACGCTCCGCGGCATGCTCGGACTGAGCCGCCGCCCGCCCTTCGTTGTCCACCCCGTCGACGCGCGCTTCGAAGGCGAGCTGTCGAAGCGACCCGCGTCGCGTGCGCATGGGGCGCGCCGGGACCGGGAGCGTGCCGAGCGCAAGCGGGGCCCCGTGGTGCTGCACGGCGATGACCAGGCTCATCGCGGCGTGTCCGACTTCCTCGCGGGCGCAGCGCAACGCCCAGCGCACCAGCCGCTGCGGCGCCTGGAGCTGGGTGAGTTCGTGAGCGAGGCGGCGGAAGGCACCGACCGCCGCCTGCTCGTCGGCCGCGCGACGGAGCCAAGTGGCCGCGAGTTCGTCGAGTCCAGCAGAGCTCGAGGTTCGAGGCCGCAGCAGGCCTGAGCCATGCCGGAGCGGACGGCCATCGATCACGCACGAACCCGGGGTGCCGTAATACGCCGCGTCCAGCCCCAGGCTGGCGGTCACGGCGCGTGCTTCCCACCCCGCCACGGGGTCCAGTTCGACCAGTAGGCCCGCGCTCAGCGCTCCCGCGTCCCGAAGCGGGCCCACATACGAGGGTGGGTCCACCAGTCCGTGCACGCCGATCTGACCCCCCGGCCCCGTCGCATGGGCGGTCCGGACGCCGACCTCGGCGCCGATCGAGGCCATAGGGTCGCGCCTGCAACTCCTGTCGACCTTCCACGAGCCCAACCGAGCGGACGCGGCGACGCTCCCCCCCGCATCTCGGATCCAGCGCGCCTCGAAGACAGGGGCCACGTAGGGCGCCCATGACAGGTGCGGCTGCTCCGCGAAGACGGGCGCCCACAGAACGACCGCGGCCCCAGGCCCTCCCGGAAGACCCCAGACGAAGTGGAGTCCCGCCAGCGCATGACGCCCTGCATGCGCTGCAGGAGCGGCGGCCAGAGCGCCCACTACCCCGAGGACCGGGATCGCCTTGCTCGCCTTCACCGCCTCCCCCGTCGCCAGAACGGATGAGCCGCCACCGTCGCGCCGATCGCCGGCCCGATGACGAGGCTGGCCACGCCCGCCGGTGGGATGTCCGATCCCGGGTCCACGGCGACCAGAAACGCTGCCATGGCCGCACCGGCTGCAGCTCCAAGGCTCGCGCCAGTGTACGAGGCCTGCCGTGCGTCCGGCCCGTGGCCCCACACCGGAGGGAGAGCTGCTCCCACGATGGCGCCTGGAACGACCATGACCCGTTCGCCCTGCCACTTCGACCCGTCGATGACGACACTCGCGACGGGCCCGAGGACCAGTGCCGTGCTCCCTCCTGCAACACCAGCGAGCAACACGCTGCCCAGAAGCTCCGCCGGGAGGGCATGGCGCTCGTCCACCATCCGCTTGACGGGCCGCGGGGACGGCGTCGGGAGCACACCGTCGAGCAGGTCGCGCTGGGTCACCACGCCCGCGAAGCAGGCACCCGACGTGTCGACGTGCCAGACAGCGCCCTCGTAGGTCACCTCCACAGCACAGGCGGCTCCGGCCGCTTCCCGTCTCCTCCAGATGCCCGGCCCCTCCCCCAGCTGGACGAGGTACCCCCCCCCCAAGGGCACGCTGCATGAGCACGACATCGCTGTCGGTGGCCGATCCCGCCAGCTCCACCAAGATGGGCTCGTCGCTCCCTCCAGCCAGGCGCTGGACGGAGCCCACGGGCGCGATGGCCCACGCGGATCCGAGCAGCCAGCTGACGAGCATCGGGACCAGTGTGGGGTGTCCGTGTCGGTTTCACAAGCCAACTCCACCGCTGGGCCGCCGGTCGAGCGAAAGGCCTTGAACCCGACCGGAGCCCACGAGCCAGCGCTAGAGGGTCACTCGGCGAAGCGAGCGGCACCAGCGACACCTCAGAGAGCGCTGCACGCCAGCTCGGCGACCAGGCTGGGTTCGCCACCGGTGTCACCTGCCTCCCCCAGCGCCGTGCTCACGGTGCAGGAGAAGTCCTCGCCCGAGCCGTAGTCCCAGGTGTCCTCGGCACCATCACCGGCGATGTCCTCGGGGCTGTTGTCCGCCGCGCCGGAGCTCCAGTCGGAATCGTACGAGGTGAGGGTGGCGCCTGAGAAGAGCAGGGCACCTCCGCCCGCCTCGTCGGCGGCGTTGCTGTCGACCGTGACGCCGTCGAGCTCGAGCTCGCCTTCGTCGATGGCGAAGCCAGCGCCGTACTCGGCCTCGTTCGCCGACACGCTGCTGTCCTCGAGCACGGCCTCGCCGATGGAATACACGCCGCCTCCGCCCGTGAAGCCGACGTTGCCGTCGATCACCAGACCGTCGGCGTCACCCCCATAGGTGTACAGGCCGCCACCCCAGGAAGCCTCGTTGCCGCTCAGCTCGAGGTCCACGGCGTCGATCCGCCCCAGGTCCTCGTACAACAACAGCCCTCCGCCGTGGGTGGCCTCGTTGCCCGTGAGCACACAGGTCCCGCCGCCATCCAGGGTGGCCGTGCTGCCGGTGGAGGTCTGCAGGGCGCCGCCCCCCGCAGCCTCGGCGGTGTTGTCCGCGACGGTACTGTCCTCGCAGTCGAGATCGCCCTGGGCGTAGAAGCCGCCGCCCCATGCTGACGCCGTGTTGTCCTGCACGGTGATGCCGCTGAGGCCCGGCGCGCCAGCCGTCCCGCTGTTGTAGGCGAAGAGCCCGGCCCCGTAGGCCGCCTCGTTGTCCTCGATCGTGCCGCCGGTCCAGGTGGCGTCGTAGAGCAGGAGGCCGCCAGCTGCGCCGTTGTCGACCACCGAGCTCGCCCGGTTGCCGGACACGGTGGTGTCGGTGCACACCACGTCGACGAACTCCGCCCAGATCCCGCCAGCCCAGGCGCTGTCACCGTCGCCGGTGGCCTGGTTGCCGTCGACGGTGACCCCGTCCAGCTCGACCAGCTCCACCTCGGCGAGCACGGCACCACCGCCGTGCTGCGCGCTGTTGTCGGTGAGTTCCGTTGCGCTGGCGACGAGCTCGTCCACCTCGAGGAGGTAGAGCCCGCCTCCCCACTCGTCCGCATCGTTGCCGTCGATGACCACGGCGTCGAAGCTGATCAGCCCGGCCTCCCAGACGAACATCGCACCGCCCCACTCCCCGCTGTTGTCCTCCATGACCACGTCGGTGAAGACGAGCTCGTCGGCCTGGACCGCCAGCACAGCGCCCCCGGACAGAGCCGAGACGAGCGCGTGCGGCGAGCCGGTCCCGCCGGTGATCGTGAGCCCCGACAGGGTGAGGCTCACCCCCTCCCGGACGATGATCGCCGAACCACCAGAGCGCGCGTCCAAGGTGGTCGAGGCGCTGCCCGCTCCCGCGAGGGTGACGCTCTCGGAGATGTCGAGGGTCTCGATGTAGATCCCTTCGCAAAGCTCGACCTCGCTCCCCGCCACCGCTGCATCGAGCGCTTCCTGGATGCTGCCGTAGCCATCGACGCCGTCGAGGGCGACTAGACCCTCTTCGGAGGTCGTGTCGTCGCAGTCGTTGTCCACGCCGTCGCAGACCTCGCTCGCGCCGGGGTAGCGGCTCGCGTCGCCGTCGTCGCAGTCGCCCGCGGCCTCAGCGTAGCCCTCGGTCCCCGGGCAGGCCGTGATCCGCTCACCGTCCTCGGTGGCGAAGCCGTCACCGTCGCCGTCCGCGTAGAGCACCACCTCGTCGATGGCCTCCTCGTCCAGCTCGCCGTCGCAGTCCTGGTCCACACCGTCACAGAGTTCGTCCGCTCCGGGGTGCACGGCCTCGTCTCCGTCGTTGCAGTCGCCGCCGGCCGTGGACATGCCCTGGAGCTCGTCGCAGCTGTCCTGGCTGAGCTCGTCGTCGCCGTAGCCGTCTTCGTCGCGGTCGACGTACCAGGTCTCGACGATGCCTTCGTCGACCTCACCGTCGCAGTCGTCGTCCTCGTCGTTGCAGGCCTCCTCGGCGTCAGGGTGGACCTCCGGGTCGTCGTCGTCGCAGTCCTCCGCGTCTGGATGGCCGTCGCCGTCCTGGTCTTCCACGCCGTCCGTGTCGGGCGTGCCCGAGTCGGGCGCGATGGTGTCGTCCTTGCAGCCGCCGAAGAGTGTCACCACGAGCAACAGGATGCGCATCCGTACCTCCCCAAATCACGTGGACGGTAGCAGGTTCTTCGGCCTTGAAGGCGAGGAATCCGTTCCTCCCGCCCACGGGCGATCCGCTACGCCTCTCTCATCCTCGGGCTTGGGCTCGCACGGTACAGTCACCCCAGCCAGGAGACATTGATGCTGTCCGTCCTGTTGTCGCTCGTCGACGCGAACGCGGCGAAACCCGTCTACGTGGACGTCCACATCGTTCGCCTGGACGATGAGGCGCTGAACATGGCCTCACTACCAGCGGGACACGAGCAGGGCTGGCGTGACGTGGAGCTCTCCCCACGACAGCTCCACCGTCTGGAGAAGCGAGGGCAGGTGGTCCTGCGACAAGTGCTCGTCGCGGAGCCTGGTGACGAGAGCATCATGGTTCGGGACATCGCCATCCCCTACATCAGCAGCTCGAACGACGGCACCGTCTACCGGACCGTGCCAAACCGGCTCTCCCTCCACGCCTCGCCGACCAGCGAGACCGACGTTCAGCTCGGCATCGAGGTGGAGCAGCCGGACTTCTCACGGCTGGTCCAGGGCGCCCCGGTCGTGGAGATCTTCCACGTCGAGCTCGACGTCGCCCTGGCGGACGCCTGGCAGGTGCGGAGCTTCGGCAGGGACGACAGCCACTACGTGCTCCTGCTCGGGCCGCAGCTCGACGGCATCCTGGCCCCCCATCACGACAAGCGGCGGGTGGCGCACCACCGTTCGTGAGGCCTTCCGCGCCTGCACAGAGCCACCGGCAACAGCAGCAGGAACGTCGACGTCCCCGCAGGGCCAGCGCCTGCGCATCGACACGACCGGACCTCGGAGAACGCACTCCAGTCGGAGGCGTTCCCGCTCCCGTCCACGGCACGGACCCGGACCCACTCGTTCGTCCCCGCGTCGAAGTCGTAGTTGCTGTCACCGATGGAAGGACGTCCGGTGAGCTTCACGTCAGCACAACAGCGGCATCGCGTAGGAACGCCACGCCCGGCCCCACCAACCCTCTCGCGGTTCCGGCAGCGGGAGCTGGATGTCCAGGGTCTCGGGGAAGGGCTCGCCAGCCGGCAGGTGCACCGTGGGAGCAGTCGCGCAGCTGGTCCGCCCGGCCCGCATGAAGCGAAGGTGGTGGTCCTGATCGGGGTTCAAGCGGACGGCGTAGAAGCCCTGGGCGTCGGTGACGCCGTGGGCCGACAGTGCCTCTCCACCGGTCGCACGCTCGATGGGCTGGCCCAGCCAGTTCGTGGCCTGGCCGCGGAGCAGCTCTCCCTCGACCAGCACGATCTCCCGCTCCAGGTCGCCGTGGAAGTCCACGTCGGGGACATGCTCGCCCGCAAGCTCCGGCCCACCGTGCACTGCGTAGGAGCCGACCCCGCACGGAACCTGCAGCCCTGCGCGGCCTCCCTCGACGGGCCAGGTACCCTCCAAGTAGCCCTCGTCGTGCTCGACGAACAGGAAGAGTCCACCATCCAGGAGCGCGCCTCGTCGGTTCACGACCGTGAGGTCCAGCGAACAGGGCTCGGGCAGGTCGAAGTGGACGCTGGTCGGGCCGTTCACCTCCGGTCCGTGCCGGGCCTTCGTCCAGCCGTAGATGCGGACACGGTCCGAGCCGCTCAGCTCGAGGACCGCTCGGCCATCGTCGTCGAGCTCTACCAGCTTCTTCACATGCCCCGCGGCGAACAGCCCCGCGGCGGGCGTGCCATCGGGGAAGGAGGCCGTCACGTCGACCTGGTAGGTCCCTGACGGCTCCGCGGCGGCCACCGCAAGCAGGAAGAGCACCCCTCACCTCCATGAGGTCACGAGCGTAGCCCCGAAACGCCCGTCGAAGCGAGCTTCTTCGCCACGGACTGCACGTCGACTATCCTGCCTCCATGCATGGCCGGTCGCCCACGCGAGACGACCTCCGGAGGGGGCCCTCGCACCCCCTCTGCCTGGCGGCCATCGCCGGCCTGCTGCTCAACGATCTCGTGCTCAAGGAGCTCCATCCCGGGTTCTTGACGGGGAAGCTGTCCGACGTGGCCTGGCTGGTCATCGCGCCTACCGTGTGCGCGTCCGTGCTGGTGCTCACCCGGCTCGACGTGCGGCGGGTGCCCGGGATCGCTCTCGCGACGACCGCGGCGACCTACACCACGCTCCAGCTCTGGCCGCCGCTTGGGGACACGGTCCGGCTCCTGTTGGGTGGCTCTCCCCACGTCGCGGATGTCGGCGATCTCATCGTCCTGCCCGCGCTCTTCCTGGCTCGGCTGTGCTGGCGACGCGCGAGGTACCGGACGTGGGCGCTCCCCGTGGCGGCCGCCGCCTGCCTGACGAGCCAGGTGTGGCTTCCCCCGCCCCACGTCCCTTGCGGTGGCGAGCAGAACTGGGACCCGAACCGACCGCTCACGACGGACCAGGTCGCCGGCTGGCCGATGGACCACCCCGAACACGCCCCTGGCGCGGACGAGTGGACCACGGTCACGGGCCCCGACGGTGAGACCGTGCCCATCGCCTGGATCTACGACTACGACCAGGAGACCATCACCATCTGTCCACTCGGAGGGCTCGATCCGGAGACCACGTACGTCTGGGAGGTCCGAGACATTCCGGCGCCGTCGGCCAACACGATCCCCATGCCGCACGTCGAACCTCTCCGAGCCACCTTCACCACCGCACCCTGCAGCCAGTTCGACCCCGTCGAGCAAGCGGAGGACTGCTGGGCCTCCGACCACTACAACACCTCCTGGTGCGACACCGGGCCTCGGTGGGACAATGAGGAGCTGCTCCAGCACTGCGGCTTCGCACGCGACACCGGGGACACGGGGTGGTGAGCCTGCTGGTGGTGGCCGCTCTCGCCGCCCCGGTGGGGTTTCGGCAGGCGGACGGCTACGCGGCCCCAACCGCGAGCGCACGTACGGTCGTCGCACCGAACGAGCTGACGGTCGTCCAGCAGACGCTCGCGACCCGCTTCGTGGCTGGCCAGCAGCTCGTGGACGTCGAGCTCCCCGTCGTCGTCGCATGGATGGACGACTGGTCCGAGCAGGGCCCAGGACGCCTTGTGGCCTCGGTCCGCAGGCGGACAGGACCCGACCAGCCCCACCTCATCGGGCTCGAGATCGGCGCGCTCCCCCACATCGACGACCTCGCGGTGGTCACCTTCGGCAGCCACAGCCTCGAGGCCCAGCCGGGGTGGCATGTGGTGGGCTTCGTCGAGTCCGAGCTGGAGGGTGCAGGTCGTCACGTCCTCCGCGGCGGCCTGGGCCTGCAGGAGCAGCGGTGGACGACCTCGGGAGACGGGTCTCCCATGGTCCATGCTCGGTGGGCCTGGGAACGCCCGCGACCCGACGGCACCTACGGCGTGTTGGAGGCCGAGCTGGTGGCGCCCGACACCGTGCCCCTGTCCTTCCGAGGCCTCTGGCGCATCCCAGTGGGGGGGAGCGTCGAACTCGACCTCGGGGTGCAGCTCCAGGCGAGCCGGGCAAAGACTCCGTCGTATCCCCAGGCGCTCCTGGCGGTGTCTTGGACGGGTGAGGAGATGCCTGGGTAACGGGCAGTCGACAGCGTGGTACGCTTCCCTCTCAGGGGACTCAAATGGTAGCAACAACCACCGCTATCGCGCTCAGTCTTGGCTGTGCGAAGCTCTCGAGGCCACCCAGGCCGGACATGGAACTGAGGGTCGACTTCTACGACGTGACCAACCGCGTCATGATGCTCGAGGGGCAGGTCATCATGTTCCAGGAGGGCAGCTACCACCGCGACGTGGCCGTCCACGTCGAGAACCGGTGGGTCGAGCTGCTCCAGGAGCAGGGCCGGCCGCTGCGTCTCCCGAAGCCCGACTACTCGATGCTGGCCGTGGTCACTGTGGGCAACGGAGGCCACGTCGAACAAGTCGCCATCAAGGTAGGCAGCGGCAGCGAGAAGCTCGACAGCCTCCTCGTCCAGGCCATCGAGGAGTCGACGCCGTTGCCTGCGCCACCGCCGGAGCTCCTGTCCCAGCGTGGCCAGATGAGCTTCGATCTACGGTGGGAAGTGACCAACCACCGGCCCGTGCAGTAGAGCGTCCCGCCGGGGTGTAGCGCCATGCCCAGTACACATCCGGGTCGGCGTCGGCCTCGAAGTCGAGCGTCTTCGCGACCGTGTGGCCATCCACGTCGTCAGGCCGCCAAGAGGACGATCACGCCAAGGGCTTCCATCAACCTCACTGCTCCGGGCACGCAGTACGTAGGATGAAGTGGCGCAGAGGGCCGACCACGTCAGCGCACGAGTGCTGATGAGGGGCGACTTCGATCACGGCACCGCGTCTGGAGGGCGGCGCCGGTACCACCGTACGGATGGTGGGACTGCGTGCGTGCCTTCGCACACGGAGATTCCGAGGCTGCGCAGTCACCGTCTTGGAGGCTCTCCGGGGTCCCAGTCCGCGAACGAGCCCACGTCCCTCATCCGTGGAACGCTCACGACGACGCGCTCACCGCCCTCGCGCTCCAGGGTCAGCTCCACGTCGCACGGGCCGCCACGGCTGTGTCCTGCGAACTGTCCAGCGTGCCACTCGGCGGTGCTCTCGTCCCAGAACCCGACCACCCGGTCTCCGACCTGGACGCCCGACGCCGTTGCATGCGGCAGCGTCTCGGCGACGACGAGTCCTTCTTCCGTGCGGTCGACTGCGATCCCCAGAGTCCAGCCCCAGTAGCTCTGGTCATGCGGCCGTCGCGCGAGCTCGAGGGTCCGCTCGACGTCTCCGATCCCCACCACCACCTTCACAGTCTCCCCGGCCAGCCCCCGCCCGAGTGCCCGCTCCTCCCCCATCGGCACGTCGTCGAACCCGAGCCCGTCGACGAGGAGGACGCGGTCACCGGGGGCGAGGCCGGCATCGCGCGCCGAGCTCCTGGCGAGCACGTGCTCCACGACGATCCCGCGCCCTTCGTCCCGGTAGGCGAGCGCCCCGATGCCGCTGTCGGGCGCCAGTGCGCCGAGCGCGAGGTCGGTGCCCTCTTCTTGAACCGGGTACACGGGTGTCGGCTCACCGACCCAGACGTGAGACCAGGTGTTCGCGATGCCCTGGAGCGCGCAAGGCTCTGAACCAGTTGGCATGGAGAAGCGCCCACCATCGTCGACTCGAGCGGCGCTCCCACAGCCTCGGACCCACACCACAGCGTCGGTCGGGAGGCCGACGAGCGACACCTGTCCGCTCAGCTCAGGGGTGCTGCCAGGCTCGACGTCGACGGAGCAGACCCCCTCCTCGGACCAGGTGACACGCGCTGGCAGCGCGCCATCCAGAAAGAGAGTTCCGGCCTCCCCGGGATCGGCCCAGAGCCGGAAGTATCCCGCGCGGACGCGGACATCGGAGGTGTACCTCGACATCGTGCGGACGCGATCGTGGACGAAGGTCCCTTCACCCGACGGGAACGGGCCATCGACCCTGCAGGAGACCGAAGCTGAGGCTTCGCCGCCCGCGAGGACGAGCAGCCACGGGAGGAGCGGCGTCACGGGGAGGTTGTGTCATCCGTGGGGCCCCTTCCGGTGGGAATCGGCTCTCGGGCCGTGCGACGGGGCAGGCGGCGGCATGACGCTGTCTCCGGGAGGTGGTGCTGCCCGTGGCGGAGGCGCTGCTGCGGACACGGGCGGCCTGAACGCTACCGATCATGCGGCCCAAACGCTCTCCCGCGCAGTACCCTGCGCGACGTGCCCACCTGGAACCTCGCCAGCTTGCTCACCTGGACAGCAGGGCTCGGTGTGGTCGCCGCGGACGACTCCTCACAGCTCGCCGTCGGCGCCCACACCGCCCTGGAGTCCCAGCACTCCGCACTTCGCATCGATCTCCGCGTGGACCCCACACCGCGCGGAACGGCTTCTGGCGACAGGTCGTTCGAGGTCTTCCGCCCGAAGAAGGACTACGTCGGGTGGGCAGTCCGTGGCCAGGCGCTGCTCGTCCTGGAGCTGTCTCCCACGCCGCGAGGGCAGGACCTCCGCCCGTTCGGCGTCGTCGGAGGGGATGCCGCGTGGCTCCAGTCCTACACTCTGGAGACCGGACGACAGCACCGAGAGCTTGGCTACAACGAGCTCGGGCTGGGGCCTGCTGTGGGCGCTGGTCTGTCCATGTCTCTGCCAGCCTCCCGGTGCGAGGCCCGTGCCCGAGGCCTCGTCACGGCTCGCTTGAAGGCCACCTGGAGTGGAGCCAGCCGATCCCTCGACCTCGCCGCGAACTGCGAGCTGCGCCGGTGACCGCGCTCTGGCTTGCCGGCCTCGCGGTGGACCTCAACGACCTCTTTCTCGTACGTCCCGGCGTCCGCGGTGGACGGCACACGCCGCTCAACGACCAGGCCGCGCTGGAGTTCTCCGTGTCCGGCTTCCCCGACCTGCACGGTCACGACTGGACCGCACGCACTCGGTGGGCCGTCGAAGACTACGAGGTCGCGCCAGACCTGAGCCGAATCCGCGCCGATGGCCGCGCTGTGCTCTGGGTGCAGGCTGCGCACGCTGGCGTCGGGGCGACGCGCTCCACCCTCGACCTCTACGCTGGTGGCGGGCTCGTGTACACCGTGGACGACACCACCCACTTCCAGGCCACCGACCCCGACGAGGTCCGTGAGCTGCACGCCGCGAGCATCGTTGGCTTCGCTGTGACTGGCTGGCGCGACGGCCACGCCCTGCGCGTACGCCTGGAGGGCATGCTGTACGAGGAGACCAACAGCGGGACGGACAGGGACAAGTCGGTGGTCCTGATCGGCTTGGAGTGGCTCGCACCTTGAATAGCAGGCTTGCCCAGTGCGCCCATCGCAAGATCCGCACGCCGGCCCTGGAGTGCTTGTCGGGGGCTGGTCGTGCTGGCTGACCCCCATCGCACCGGGGTGGTCGGGTGGTCGAAGCCGTGTCCCATGGCCCGCTGCCCGTTGCTCCTGACGCTGCTGCTCGCTGCCTCCCCAGCCGGAGCTGCCCCCCTCGCAGTGCCCAGCGGACAGGACGGCGCTGGGCTCGCGGCGTCAGAGACGGCCCGAGTGTGGGCGGACGGTGGGGTCGCCGCCTTCGAGCTGGTCAGCACCGTCGCCGGCACCGGGGTAAGGCTCGGCCGGGTCGAGGCAAGCGTCCAGTTCGCCTGGCTCTGGCCGACTCAACCCGGCAACCTGGTCGTCCAGGCCCTCGTGGTGGACACCGAGAGCGACATCCGCACCTCAGTGGGCGCTACCGTCGCTCTGAGTGCAGGCCAACAGGGCCAGGACTATGCGATCTGGGGCTCGTTCTACGAAGGCGCACAGCACGCACTGTCCTGGGCGCCGTACCGCGTCGGGATCGGCGTTCCGTTCCACGTCGAACATGGACAGCGGCTGGTGGTCGCGATCGACGGCAGCGCCCAAGTGTACCTCCGGACGTGGGCCGGCCCGTGGTGGGGAGAGTCCCACGACGTGGCCACCACTCTGGTGCCCGGCACGGCGTTGTGGCTGACCCCCGAGCTCGCTCTCGGCCTCCGAGTCCCGTGGCTCCACGTCTACACGCGAGGCCGACCCTACCGGAACCAGCTCGCCTTGGAACCGTGGGTTCGGCGAGACCTCGGCGCGGGCTTCGTCAGCGTTCGTGTCGACTGGATGCTGCTCGACTACCTCGGAGGCCTCCTGGGCCTCGGGGTGGGGGTGGGGCGGAGCTGGTGACAACGCGAAGCCTGCTGATCACGGTGGCCATGGTTGCGTCGTCGTCGAGCGCCCCGGCCTCGGCCTACTGCCAGTGCGAGGTCGGTGGACTCACCGCGGTCCTCCCCGCCGACGGCTCTACGGGCCAGGCCACCACGACGGCGCCACTGCTGACTGGCGACGTCGTCTACTACGACCCGACGTTCGAGCTGGCGAGTGAAGACGGCACCGCGGTGACCTGGACGAGCGAGCGACTGACCACCAGGGGTGAGACCCTGGTCCGGCTCACGCCGAGCCAGGAGCTCGAGCCGGACGTGGGCTACTCCCTGTCTGCCCGGTGGGCCGAACACACGTTTGTCGAACCTCTTCACGCCGACGTGCTCGAGTTCCGGACTGCGGCAGGGGGAGCCGGCGACACGGTCTCGCTCGAGCCGCCGGAGTGGCTCTCCTGGACCTCCAGTCGCGGCGACGATCCAGATGACTGGGAATGCGGTGGCTCGGCCCCCGTCCAGGAGCTCGTCTTCGAGGCCCGAGAAGACGCGATGATCCAGGTCCAGCTCGCCGAGAACGAGGACTTCCTCGAGGCCATGGCCTGGGTCGCCGACGTGGATGGTCGGGTGCGCATCGACGGCACATGCGAGGGCGGGGGACTCCAGGTCGACCATGGCGACGAATACTGGGCTCGTGCACGCCTCTTGGACGCGAGCTCCAACGCAGGTCCGTGGACCGAACCGACGAGCCACAGGGTGTCCCAATGTGCGACCACGAACCTGCCCGCTGCCTTGTGGTGGCTGACGCTCGTCGGCACCGTGTTCCGCTGCCGCAGGTGATGCACCGCGAGAGGTCAGCGAGTTGCTTCGAGTGACTCGTGACCGCGGGCGTCTGGAAACAGCGTAGGGTGGTCCTTGGAGGTCACACCATGCTCCTGCTCGCTGCCTCCTGCACCCTCTGGCCGGCGGCTCCTGCGGCGCTCGCCCAGGACACCGTCCGCTGCAAGCTCAGCCCGCAGGTGCGGGTCGAGGGGGACGTGGAGTTCCTCCTCCACATGCCATCGAGCGAGCCCGACACCGTGACCTTCGGGATGCTCCGAGCCGTGGTCGGCGAAGGGTATGTCGACCTCCCAGAGCGGCCGGACTCCCTGCACTTCGGGAAGCTCACCATCCCTGGGTACCTGCCGACGGTCGTGGACTGGGGCGAGGCTCCAGACCGCTGCGTGGTCGACGAGCTGGTACCAGCGGGATCGATCACAGGCTTCGTACGGCCGGCACAGGGAAAGATCAACGTCAGGGGCTGCGGAGGCTTCGACTCGGTCCCCGAGAGCGGAGCGTTCTACATCGAGGGCGATGTCACTGAGCCTTGTGACGTCACAGCGGAGCGACAGGACGGTTTGTTCTCCACCTACTCCGAGCCAGTCACCGTGCATCCAGACCGCGCACACGACACCATCGTCGAGCTCAGGCTACCGACCTCCAGAACCGCGGGCATGGGCGTGCGCGTAGCTGAAGCAGACGACGGACTGATCGTCGAGCGGGTGCGGACGGGGAGTGGTGCTCACGCGGCAGGACTCGAAGCCGGGGACCTGATCACCACCGTCGACGGCCAGCCAACGGCCGGCATGGGCACGGGCGATATGTCGGCGGTCAGCGTGGGAGAAGAGGGTACCTTCGTCGATCTGAGCGTCCGCCGCGTGCAGGGGGACGTCGAGCTCACCGTCGAGCGCGTCTTCTTGGACGATGGCCACGACCTGGTCGACATCTACTGCGGTGACAAGGTGTGCGGGATGAAGCGAGAAGAGCGTCCGGACGCGTGGGTGGACTAAGCGCGAGGTCACCACTTTCTCGGGAGGCAGACAAGATGGGAGGGATGGTCATCCTGCTGATGGGCTGCGCGTCGAAGCACCTGGCCGTCGAGGTAGCGGAAGAGGCCGTGGCTGGTTCTGAGGCTGCTGTGGGCCAGGGGATCCCCGTTCCGACGAGGTGGGGTCAGGTGGAGTCCCACGATTGCGAAGATGACGAGGTGTCCGTGCATCGAGATGGAACGCTGTTGTGGGTGCGTGCTCGAGGCAGTGCACCGCTCGAGCTGCTCGGTGAGTGCGAGGTCGTGCTCGAGGGGCCCACCGTCACCGTCGACTACAACGTGGCGGTGACGATGAAGTAGACGGACGAGAACATCCCTCCGCAGCGGCGCGGGGATGCGGTAGCTTGGGGTCGTGGAGAAACGATGGGGATCATGGCGCTTTGGCTCGGCTGCACGACTGGCACGGACCTCACGTGTGGCGATGGCACCTCGCCACGGGAGCTCCCCTCGCCGACACGGTCGCCTCGGACACCGAGGGCAGCGTGTACCTCTCCCTCGGCCCCGTCACCGGGGACATCGACCTCTACGCGACCGACCACGAGGTGTACGGCGCCGCCGCGTACGGCTACGCAGGCGAGACGCTCGCCACACTGCCGGATGTCGATGGAGACGGTGACGACGAGCTGGTGATCGGGGCTCCGGGGAACTCCGCCAAGACGACCCCTTGTGACGAGAGCTGGGTGTTCCTGCTCGACGGTCCGGCGGATGGAAGCCTCCAGGATGCTCCCATCGCGCTCGACGGCGGAGAGGCGACCTGCTTCGGAGGCTCTGTGGCTTCGGCTGGCGACATCGACGGGGACGGGACGGCGGACCTGGTCGTCGGCGCGTGGCTCGACAGCACCTACGCGTCCCAGTACGGCGCGGCCTACGCCTGGTCCGGGGCGTCCGTCTCGAGCGGGACCACGGACGACGCGGACTTGATCGTCTACGGCGACTACGCCGGCAACGCGGGGCTGTACCTGGGTTCCGCGGTGGCGGCGGGCGGCGACCTGGACGGTGACGGCTTCGACGATCTGCTCGTCGGAGCGGCTGGGTACTACGAGTCCGGGGTCGGAGACGTCGGTGCCGCACTCGTGTGGCTGTCACCGGGCAGCGACACCACCTTCGCGAGCGCGGCGGACCACACGGTCTCGGTACCTCCAGCGAGCGCATCGCCTACACACCGCGCAGCCTGGAGGGCCTCGGCGACGTGGACGGTGACGGCTACGACGACTTCGCGGTCGCCGCCCACGCCGCAAACGGCGGGGCAGGGCGGGTCTACCTGGTGTCCGGCAGCCAGCTCGCAGGCTGGGGGGACACGCCGACCAACCTGCTCGCGGCCACCTGGACACTCGAGGGAGATACATCTAACCAGCAGCTGGGCTACGCGATCCACGGCCCGGTGACCTGGACGGCGATGGACACGCCGACCTGCTGGTGGGCGCGAGAGGCGCCGATGATCTGGCGAGCGACGGCGGGATGGTGCTGCTATTCCACGGCGACCTGAGCGGCACGGCTGTTCCGAACGACGCAGGAGCGACCTTCCTCGGCACGGGATCCTCGGACTCCCTCGGGGGCGCGCTGGCGTCGGGAGACCTCACCGGCGACGGCTTCCTCGACCCCGCCCTGGGGGCGCGTGGGAGCTCGGCGAGTGGGGCAAGCTGGTCGGGCGCTGTGTACGTGGTGCCGGCCGCCGGGTACTGACCCGTTCAGCTCAGCCCTCGATCCAGTGTGTCACGCGTTCTCGCATCATCTCCACCGTGATCTCGCCCGCCTCCAGCACCAGGCGGTGGAACCCCACGATGTCGAAGCGGTCCCCCATCGCGGCCTCGGCCTGCTCCCGGAGCGCGCGGATCTCGGCCGCCCCGACCCAGTACGACA
>CAZSAT010000042.1:0-53602 GCA_964604675.1 uncultured Enterobacterales bacterium | reverse complement strand
AGCGGGTGACTGTTAATCACTAGGTCGGCGGTTCGAGCCCGTCTCGGGGAGCCATATCGTTCCTGACCGGAACAAACTCCGACACGGAGGTTCTGGTTCAGTGGACGCTCCAGGCGGCGCTTCCAGCGCAGCCGGGCGACGAAGCCCTCCGACGCGCGCGTCGGGGGGCTTCGCTGCTTGGGGGCTCCACAAACCCCGCTCGCCAGGATCCTCGCCAGCGTCGCCACCGCGGCGGCAGGCGCCCCGCTCGACGCTCGCCACCGACGATCGATCCTCGCCACCACCCCTCGCCACCGGCTCCGAGCCCGTGGGCGGAGCGGCGGGCGAACATCAAGGGGCACCTGGATCGCGCCCGGGAGTTCCAGCGGCGGCTGGATGAGGGCGACGCGAAGACGCCGGCGGCGATCGCGCGGGCCGAGGGGGTCAGCCGGGCGCGGGTCAGCCAGGTAATGCGGCTGCTGAAGCTCGCGCCGGAGATTCGGGACGACCTCGACCAGCCGGACAGCCCTGCACCGATGATCTCGGAGAAGGCGCTGCGCGACCTGTCCTACGTCGAGGACCTCGGCGAACAGGTCGGCCGCTACCTGGAGCTGCTCGAGGCGGAGCGGACGCGGGACGACGGCCGTCCGTCACGACGGGCGCACCGCAAGGGGTTCCAGCACCTGTTCGCTGAGGGGCGGCGGTTCGCGACGATGATCGCGACGGGCGAGGCGACGAGCTACGAGGACATCGGGCGGCAGCTCGGCCTGTCCGGGGATCGCGTCGGGCAGCTGGTCAGGCTGGCGGCGCTGGACCCGGGCGTGGTCGCGGTGCTGGACGTACCGGTGGCGCAGCTGCCGCCCGGGGTGACGAAGAAGTTGCTGCGGAGGCTGGCGTCGGAGCCGGACCAGGGGGAGCAGCGGAGGCTGCTGGCGGGGCATCTGCTCCAGGCCTGACGAAGGCCCCTCCAGGTCCAGCCCTCCTAGCACCCCTACCAGTGAGCGTCTGACTTCATCACCTTGGCGCCGAGGTGCCACTGCGCGGTGAAGCCGACACTCCTGATGGCGACTGAGTGGTCCGGTGGGGCGAGAACCTCTGCACCGTTGTCCGCCTCCGTGACCGCGCCGACAGTCACGGTCCCAGCGATGCCGCTGTTCATGCCGACGTAGACGTCTCGCCACTCATCAGGCGTAAGGGCGCTGGGGTCCCTGAGCCTGCCGCGGAACTCCAGAAGGTGGATGCCACGACTCGCGAGGCGGGGCTTCTGCTTGTACTTGCGGATCGAGACATCCTTGATCGGAGGATCGGAAAGCGCCTGGTCATTCCCGAGACTCAGGTAGTCCAGGTGGGCCTCATGCAAGGCCCACGTGCTGGGGCCTCGGTTCACGCACGCGATCTCAATCTGCACGTGGCCGTCCTTGAAGAGCAGCACCTTTTCGAGGGAGAAGAACAAGGACTCCTCGGGGGGGATCGATGCCCTCATCTGCTCCTCGATATGCCGCAGGCTCTCCAGCTCTCGAAGTTGGTCCCTGGAGACCTCAAGCGCAGCTTCCTTCTTCTCCAGCTCCTCCCGACCGGCTTCCACCGCGGCCCTCAGGCGTTCCGCATCGGCGACGCCCTCGGCCACCGAAGTGAGCTCAGCTCGTACACCCTGTTGAACCGCGGCTGCGATGTGCCGGATCACCGCGTCATCGAGATCCTGCTGGGGACTGGAGGCGCTCTCCGTGGAGGCCGCAACCAACCGCTCGACAGCCTCGATGAGTTCGGGGTCCGCGACACGGGCGTTCCCGGTGAGTTCACCGAGGGTTTCCCGGAGGGTGGCTGTGCCCTCCACAAGCGCATCAAGGTGCTCCAAGATCGTCTGTCTCGACTCCCGGGCCTCCCCGTCCGTCTTCTGCTCAGCTTCCTGCTGAGCCCTCTCCGCCGCCTCGGCGCGCCGCCTCTGTGTCCTGGCTGTCCTGACCGTCAGAACGCTGAGGATCGCGAGGACCACGCTCAACGCCATCACGAGGCCCACCGTCCACGTGGCCGGAGCGACGAGGACGTCGCCGGTGCCGTCCTTGGGGAGGGCTCTCCCTACGTTGAAGACCAGACCAACGACGCCGACCGTGAGGATGCCGAGAGCCGCACAGAGAGCGGCAACCGCAAGCGTGTTCTCCTTCGTCCAGCCGTGCTCACTCAAGTTGCTCTCCTCACCCCGACGGGGACGTGGCTCGAACCGCCGACGGCAGGGTCAGGCAGGTGGCTTCGCCTCCGGCACGACCCTCTCAGTTCGGTAGTGTACGCCTCGGCCCCGGCGCTCCGCGATGAGCACCCCGGCAGCCACGAGCCTCTGCAGGACTCGGCTCGCCGTCCTCTCCGAGATGCAAGCCGCATCCGCCAGCTCCTGCCTGGTGACCCCCATCTCGGAGCCAGCCATCCGCAGCGCGACCTCACTGCGTTCGTCCCACCCGTCCCGGGGCGAAGAAGCGGAGAGTCGATAACGGTTTCCGCTCCCCCCGCTCAGCTTCTCGATTCGTCTAGCACCCCTAAGCTTGCTCAGGCGACGCTGGCAAGCGCTCTTCGACAGCCCCACCGAGTCGCGGATCTCCTTCGCGGACGCCTCCCCCCGGCGCCCCAGCAGATCCACGATCTCCTGATCGAGGTCACGGCGTTCGGGGCGTTCCCGTCTCGGGAGCCCGAGCGCGGCGCGCACGTGACGCGCCGTCAGCCGGTGGCCACGGGCGTCGACGGTGGTCTGGATGAGCACGTTGCGGAGCTCGCGGACGTTGCCGGGCCAGCGGTATTCCAGCAGGACGTCCTCGGCGTCGCGGCAGAGCCGCCACGGCTTCTCCGCCACCAGGTCGGGGTCCGACTTGAGCATGTGGCGGACGATCCGGACGACGTCGCGGCCACGGTCGCGGAGCGGCGGGAGGGTGATGCGGTACCGGGCCAGGCGGTAGACCAGATCGAGCCGGAACTTGCCGTCGTCGGCGAGCGCCTGGAGTTCCTGGTGCGTCGCCGAGACGACCCGGACGTCGACCCGGTGCTCGCGGACGCCGCCCACGCGTCGGATGGCGCCCTCCTGGAGCACCCGGAGCAGCTTCGCCTGGAGCGCCAGGGGCAGCTCGCCGACCTCGTCGAGGAACAGCGTGCCGCCATCGGCGGACTCGAACAGGCCGCGCTTCAGGTTGCTGGCCCCCGTGAAGGCTCCCTTCTCGTGGCCGAACAGCTCGGCCTCGAGCATCGACTCGGTGAACGACGCACAGTTCACCGCCAGGAAACGGCCGTCGCGCCCGCTGCGCTGGTGGACCAGTTGGGCGATCCGCTCCTTCCCGGTTCCGGTCTCCCCCACCACGATCACGGCGCAGTCGCGCTTGCCCACCCGCTTCGTGGCCTCGATGGCGCGGCGGAGAGCCGGGCAGGTGCCAATGATGGCCCGCTCGGTCTTCTCCGCCCTGGGGTTCGGGTCTTCCACGTCTGGTCCGTCGCGCTGGGTTCGCTTCGGACGATGGCTGTGGCCGGGTGCGTCGGATAGGACACCAGCTCGCGGCGCAGGACACCGGACGCCGGATCCCCGCCCCCGTCCGGGGCCTGCAGGTGAAAGGCCCTGCTACCGCGGGGCAAAGGGCGCCCCCCGACCGGCCCGAGGGTTCGGACAGGACACCGGCCCGCCGGCCAGGACACCTGGTTACGTCGGGAGGACCGTGACGCTGCGGGGGTTCAGGCGATAGCCCCCCTCCCGCACGGTCTCGATGAACTCATCGTCCTCAAGGGCGAGACCGGTCTGCCGCAGGTAGTTGCGCTTCACCGTGTTGCGGAGCCGGACGATCTGCCGTCGGACGTTCGACGCCGACTCCGTCGTCGCGACGCCCCGCTCTTCGAGATCCTCGAGGACCTCGTCCGGCGAGTACGTACAGAAGTCCTCGGCCGCCTTCCCTGCGACCATGTCCTCGCGCCACCTCGCGACGAAGAAAGCGAGGATCTCCAGGGAGCCCGTGGCATCGGCGGGCAGCACCTCGACGCCGTCCAGGAAGGCGGGGGCTTGCCGAAGGTCGAGTGCGTGAGCACCCAGGGTACGGCTCACCACCCTGGTACTGGGGGAGCGCAGCGGGTTCCAGGCGGGCGCCGCGGGCTCCCGGAAGGCCCACGCGTCCGTGTCGCCCGGCAGTTCGTCGAGCGCCTGGCGGAGGGCTACCGGTCCACGCTCGGCGATCTCGTGCAAGTAGACGACCGAGAGCCAGCCCGCCGACGGGAAGCGCGCGACGAAGGCTCGATGCGCAACGACCACGTACAGAGTCGGGTTCCCCACCGCGAACTCCCGGGTCGCGAACCGGGTGTCGATGCAGGCGTCGAGGACGACGACGTGCACCTCGCGGCCGCGGTGCCGGAAGCGGAACACCGCGTCGTCACGGAGGGAGTAGACGCCCGGGCACAGCTGCCCGATCAGCCCCCGGAGCCAGCCCCCGACCGCAGGCAGGTCCACACCGACGGTCGCCCGCGCGTACAACGTCCGGCCCCGCCGGATGGGCCGGTGGGTCCGTCCGCAGCTGTCGCAGACGTACAGCAGGTCGTCCTCGTCCTGCGTCGGGTCGCCGTCGGCCCGGGTGTCGATCGGGATCTTCTCATGGCAGGTCCGGTCCCGGGCGTACACCAAGTCGCCGTCATCGGCGTGGTCAGTGCACAGGAAGTAGCGGCCCCAGGACATCGCGATCAGGCCGGACTCGCTCAACCTCTCCAGCTCGGCGCGCTCATCCTCGTCGGGATCGGCGACGACGCGCCCGTCCTGCAGGAGCCGAGCCGTCAGCGACCGGCGTCGGCGAGCCGGCCTCGGCATCAGGAGCCGCCCTTCCGCTCGGTGGAGCGCACCTCGATGCCGAAGTCCTCGCGCATGAGCTCGGTGAACGCGGCGCACTTGTTGTTGTCGAGCCGGCCGTCACCGAACTCCACGACGCGCACGCCGTCGATCTTCGGGAAGAACAGAGACACCCGGTTGCCGCGGAACCGCACCTTGACCCGAGCGATCGCGTCGATGTCCTCGAGCAGGTCCCCGACCCGCGCCTCGAAGTCGTCGATCTGGCGGATGATGTCGGCCTTGCCCTTTGCGCTGAGCATCAGCTGCTCGCCTCCGGCGAGCGGCGCGTTGTCGACGAGCAGCTCCAGGATCGGCAGACGTCCGTCGCCAGGGTCGGTGATCGCCGCGAGGAGGTTCCCCACCTGGGCGTGGTGGACCGCCGGCTTGTCATCCTCGAAGGCGCAGTCGCGACCGAAGTGGACGGTCGCCAGCCGGTCGGCGATCCGCCGCGGCACCTCCGACGTCGTCGACGAGATACGGACCCGCCGCCCCCCGTCGAGCAGGTGGAGCACGATCACCTCGGCGTCGTGTCCGTGCGCGATCTGCTGTCCGTCGGGGCTCCAGTGGAAGGTCCGACGGAGGTTGCGGCGCAGGAACAGCAGGTAGCTGCCATCGCGACGCCGAACGACCATCTCGAAGATGGGGCTGGACTCCCCGATCCCGAGGTCGAGGCCCTCCAGCGCGGCGGTGACACGCGAAGCCGTCAGGAACTGGCCAAGCGGCTCGGGCGCGGAGACGGAAGGCCCGGCGAGCACCATCGGCGCCGCGCCCTTGCGGTGCCAGGTGTTCAGCCCTCGCACGCGGACCAGGGCGCGCGGGTCGCGGAGGTAGAGCAGCACCAGCAGGGCCAGGCGGTCGTACCGCTCGTCGTCGATTCGGGCCTGCTCGAGATCCTCCTCACCGAGCACCGCCTCGGCGATGTCGGCCACAGCGGCGGACATCTTGAAGGGCGCGAAGCGGGCGACCAGCAGGAACTGGACCGCCTCCACGGCGCTCGCGGACACCCGAGCCTGGAGTTCCTTGACCGTCCCTCGGCCGGAGACACCGACCGCGGCCGCGAGGATCCGGAGGACCCGCTTGCCGGGGAAGGCACTCCGCATGCGAGCGATCCGCCCGGCGTCATCCTCGAGCAGCCTCACGAGCTCGCGATACTCACCGAGCCGCAGATCCCGTTCCCAGTAGTTCCGGTCCGATGCGCCACCGGTTGCTCGGCGCCCCTCGGCGACTGCGGGTTCCCACTTCATCCGACACCTCCCGATCCCCGTGGGGACCCGGCGGGCGACGCCGGGCCCCCAAGGTCAGCCAGCGGTCCTAGCCGGCGCGCCGGCGCCCGGCGAGCCAGGACTCGTAGTCCTTGTCGCCCTTCTCCAGGTTGTGCTGGATGCACATGGGGTACAGGTTGGCGACGGAGGTCCGGCCGTCCTTGCTGTAGGGGACGCGGTGGTCGAGGGTCTCGTACCGCTTGCGGCAGCCGGGGACCGTGCAGGTCGTCCCCTTCGAGGCGACGACGTTCTGCTCCATCTCGTCGGGCCAGGCGTGGGTGTCGACGTAGGCGGAGGGCTGCGCGCGCGGCGTCGGCGGCTTGTGCCCGCGCTTGCAGGCGTGGCAGGTGAAGGTCTTGGTGCGGTTCGCCCAGGGGACGGACCCCCAGACGGAGCAGAGGGGACACTTGTACCAGTACTTCATGATGTAACTCGTTCTCGGCGTGCTCGCGCACGCCAGGTCAGGGGGCTTGCCCTCCAACCAAAGCCGAGTCACCATGCGGTTCCATGAGCCTGGAGACTCCGTCTTCGGCTGGAGGTCCCCTCGGGCTTGTTCCCGTGGGGGCCTCCTTCTATCGGCTCACCAGCAGTTCGGTCAACAGTAATCTGACCGATGGTAACCAGACAGGTTTCCAGCCTACAGCCAGTCCCCGAATCTGCGGAGGTACCCCGACGCAAAGGGACCGCTGACGTCGTAGACGGCCGATAGCGTTTCCGCCCTCCGATCTTCCAGCATCTGGACGGTCCTCATCGGCATCAGGAAGCACTGCGCCAGGGTCCAGGCCTGCCACTCAGGATCCTCATAGGCACGCAGCTCCTTTCGCGGGACGAGCTCGGTCTTTCTTAGGGTGTGGGTCTCCTCAAGGATCTCCCTGTGGAGGAGAACATGGCCCAGCTCGTGGGCGATGGTCGCCCGCGCCCGCCACCCGATCGGCCCTCCCCGGTGCAGAAAGTCCAGCTGATCCTCTCGGACAAGGATCACGCGTCCGCCGGTCGAGGCCTCAGAACCCGGAATCTCGTCTGCCTTGACCGGATAGACGGCAACTCCCAGCACGCGCTCCAAATCACCCTCAACCAGCCGCACTATGTCGACCGGCCGCGGCGACTCCAGCGCCGCCGGCTGCAGGCGACGTAGAAGTTCATCGGCAAGTTCGACGAGGTCTCGCTTGGAGAGCGGAGCCACGCGGGGGACCCTCTCGTCTTCGTAGCGAAGCGGTGCGACTCGGCCGTCGGAGCCCTGCAGCACCGACACGAGGCGGTGGAGTTGGGCGGTGTCGAGTGTGTTGAGCGACTGAGCAAGCTCCTGAACGTACGCGCGAGCCTCGGGCGGGATCGAAGTGAGATCGAGTCGAAACACCGGCATGCTGGCTTCAGCAAGCCGCCTGAGCGTGTCGATCTTGACGCCGGGTAGAAGCTCGACCAGACGCGGCCAGTGGGACTCGGCAAGGAAGGGCTGCTTCCCCCGCTCAACATTTCCGTAGGCCACGTGCGAAAGCCCGAGACCCTGAGCGAGAGAGCGCGCCGAGAGGCCAGCCTCCAGCCGACGTTCACGAAGGAACTCGCCGAAGGGGGACGGATCGGGCATGTGGTCTCCTGGGTGGGGCGTCGGTAATCTACATAGTTACCGGCCGAAAGGGAATGCGCACGCCAAACCGCTACTCCGACTCCACCCCTGCCTCCCCGAACGTCCCCAGCGGCACCGACGCCCGCACACCCGGCGCGATCCGGAACCACACCCGCGACACCCGCGCCGCCCCGTTGAGGCTCAGCCCCCGCTCCGGCCCGCGGACGAGCGCGCCGCCGAGGCGCCCCGTCAGCCACGACTCCGCGCGGAGAGGCACGGTGAGCTCCAGCAGCTGGTCGTCGTTGCGGAACCCGAGCTCTCCGAACTGCCCGAGCGGGATCGTCATCCCCTCGCCCTCGGGGAGCGCCAGCGGGTAGACGTCCACCGCGGGACCTGAAGCCGACGGCCACCGATGGACGGGGCCGGTCATCAGCGGCTCGAGCAGCTCGACGACCGGCGCGCCGACCAGCTGCTCGATCGCGTCGAAGGAGAAGACTCCGACCCCCAACCTGGTGACCGGCAGGACCAGGCGGAAGCGGATCGCACGGTCCCCCGCCGTCGTCGGCAGGCCGGCTGCAGAGGTCACGCTCCCTCCGGGGGCTCGTCGTCCGAGATGTTGCGGTCCACGCCCGGCAGCTCGACCGCCGGCTCCGCATCCGCACCCCGGAGCATCTCCGGCGCGACCGCCTCGACCGGCATCACCCGCGGATCGGGCTCGAAGTCCGGGACGGCCGTGTCCTCCACCAGCTCGAGGTGACGCCCCTCCCCCTGCTCATCCCCGTCGCCGTCGACCGCCTCGTCGGCTTCGTCTGCCTCGCTCGCGTCGAGCCCGGCCTGCTCCTCCAGCGCCACCTCGATCGCGTCGATCACCTCGTCGCCGACCTCCTCGAACAGCGCCCGCAGCTCGCGCAGCAGCTTCTGCGTGCCGAGCTGAGCCTGGAGCCCGAGGTACTGGAGGTGCGCCGCGACGAAGCTGCGCTCCTCCTCGGACATCTCCGCCCAGTCGGCCATCGACTCGGCGAGCTCGCTCTTCTTCTTCGGCTCGAACGCGTCGCCGTACAGCGCGCGCCCGCGGCGCATCCAGGCGGGGGTGAAGGTCTTCGCCTCTCGGGCCTTCGGGAACTTCGACATCGTGATCTCCAGGTCTGCGGCCTACGCCGCGGTCTCTTCGGGGGTGGGAGGCGTCGGCTGCTGGTCGGCGGCCTGGGCCTGGGCTCCGACCTGGCGGAGCATCTCCGCCAGGTCCTTGAGGTTGCTGGGGTCCTGCATGAGCGAGCGCACCGACGGGTCCTTGAGCGCGGCCATGAGCTCCGGGCTGCCGCCGAGCTGCGTGAAGACATCGACCGTCTCCGGCGTCATGCCGCGGCTCGCCAGGAACGTGTTGGCCGCCGCACCGAGCTGGCCCAGGGCCTCGCGGGCGAGCGCCGTGCGCGCGTCTCCCTCACGCTCGTCCGCGGCGCGGTCCTCCTGAACCTCGAGCTCCTTGACCCGGTACTCGAGGATGGAGGCGACGAGCTGGTCGACCTGGTCTCGGCTCTCCTGCAGCTGGCGGTGCAGCCGGGCGAGCATGGCGTTGTTGACGCCCTGGAGCTGCCCGACCGAGCCGAGCACGATGGAGCCCCACTGGGCGTAGTAGTCGCCCAGCGCCTGGAGCCCCTTGACCGCTCCCTTCTGAGCCGCCTCATCGAAGGTCGGCACGGGGATCGGCGGCGGAGTCGCGGGGGTCGCGTACTCGGTGAGGTCGAAGCGGTCGTTGCGGCAGACGAACTGGCCGCTGGCGAGCACGTCCACGGCCTTGCCGCTGTAGAGCTTGACCCGGAAGCGCCGGTACTCCTCGCCCGTCGTGTTGCGGATGGCGACCTCGCGCACCCAGCGCAGCGCGGCCTTCATCATCTCGACAGGGCTGGGGGGCTCTCCCGCCGGCGACTCGGGCTCCCACGCCTCGGCGGGCCCGTCCTCGTCCCACGCCTCGCCGGCCAGCGCGGAGGCGAGCTGCGCCTCGGGCAGGTAGGGCGCGACCTGTTCGGGGGTCAGGTCGAGGCGGCCGAGGGTTTCCTCGTGCTCGCTGACGGTGCGGTCCTTGACGACCAGATAGACAGCGCCCTCCACTCGGGCCAGAAAACGCTGCTCGATGGGGCCGAAGCCCTCGAAGTTGAACTGCTCGCCGTAGGTCACGCACCTCCTTCCGCTGTCGCCCCAGGATCATCGCAATCCGGACCTGACTGAACAAGCGTTCTCGCTCCAGAATCGGTATCCGTCTGGCGATCGGACGGATAGTGGAACTGTCCGTGGCGGCTATCCGAGCTGTCCGTGGCGGCTATCCGGCTGTCCGCCACACCTGACAAGCCGCCCACGGACAGCGCGGACAACGCCGCAGTCGGCCACTCACGCTCCCCGCTGAGCCCCGATTCCCGCGGAGCCCGCCAGGTCCTCACCGCGAGGGGGCCGATCCGCCGGTTTCGGTGTCCGCCAGGCGATGCGCGCACCGCGTCGCTGTCCGCCCGTTCGTCCCCCTGCGGAACCCCGCTATCCGCCCCCGGCGGACACCGCAAACGCTGGATGCAGCCCCATCTCCGCCTCTACGTTCATCGGCGACGGAGCGGCCCGACCGCACCGACGAACTGCACCCAGGAGCTATCTCGATGGCCGCATCCGCACTCCAGACCGCGATGAAGAAGGGCGCCGACAAGGTGCCCGACAGGCAGACCAAGGGCGCCCTCGGTCAGGCGGTCGACAAGATCGCCAGCCTCACCCGTCGCGCCGACAAGACCAAGGCCGTGGTCGCCGAGACCGGCGCCAAGGTCGTGCACACCGCCGAGACCCAGGGCTCGCTGTTCCTGGCGTCGATGGCCGAGGGCTACTTCGGCGGCGACAAGCTCAAGCTCGGAGGCGTGGATCTGCGCGCCCCGGTCGCCCTCGCGGCGCAGGGCTACGGGCTCTACGAGTCGATGGCCGGCAAGGGCGGCGGGCACAGCCTCGCCATCGGCAACGGCCTGATGGGCTCGTGGCTCGCGTCCGTCGCGGTCAAGGCCGGCCAGAAGCTGCGCGACAAGGGCAGCACTCCTCCCCCCACCGGGATGCAGGGCGAGCTGCCCGCCGAGCCGGCCTCCATGCAGGGCGACCTCCCCGGCGTCACCCCCACGGCCGTCCTCCCGGCGCCGCCCGAGGTGATCGCCGACCTGGCCGGCCCCGTCCGCGAGGTGACGCTCACCCCCGAGCCCGCCGTCCCTTCCAGAACCCCAAAGCGTGACGGTCGCTTCGTCCGCGCACGCACCGACTGATCCACAGACCCGAAGCAGGCACGAGAGAGAGCAGATGAGCACCAACCAACTGGTTCCCCTGGGCTACGGCCGGGTCTTCCGACACCGACGCACCGGCGAGGTCGTCGTGGACACCGACACGCTGCGGCGCCGGGGCTTCGGCGACGACGCCGCGGACTTCGGCAACGACTACGACGACGACTTCGAGGGCGACGACGATGACTTCGGCGACTACGACGACGACTTCGAGGGCGACGACGACGACGACTTCGAGGGCGACGACGACTTCGAGGGCGACGACGACTTCGAGGGCGACGACGACGACGACGACGGCATCGAGGGCGAGGACGACTTCGGTCGCCGCAAGCGCCGGCGCCGGCGCCGACGCCGACGACGCGGCCCCCGTGGCCGACGCCGCGGACGTCGGCGGCCCAAGCGCCGTCGGCCCAAGCGCCGCCGCCCGAAGCCGAAGCGGAAGGCTGCCGTGAAGTGGGGCAAGACCGTCGTGTCCGGCTCCGACACGCTGGCCGCAGCCGGCCAGGCGTCCATCCAGATCCGCCTGCAGCACCAGTTCAAGGCGGACGACGTGACCTTCGAGGGCTCCGCCGCCGGCGGCCTGGTCAACACCATCTTCTTCGGCGACAAGCTGGTCTTCCAGTCCAGCGCCGGGGTGCCGGTGTCGGTCTTCGCCTCGACGGGCTTCCTGCGGAAGCTGGTCGCGGGTCACGAGCTGTCGGCCGGCCTCGACATCAACATCACGGGCACGCTCGCCGGCGCCGGAACGCTCCAGGCGACCGTCGTGGGCCTCAAGCCCGTGATGGCCTGCTGAGCAACTGAACCGGGTTGGAGGCGGGAGCGTGGTCGAACCTTGCGAGCTGAGCCTGCGCTTCGCGAGGGAGAGGCTACCTCCCGCCTCCGCTCCGGGCGGCAAGCCGATCGAGATCCTGGCCGCCGAGGCCGCGCGGCCTGCCCACCGGATCGTCGAGCTGTGGGGTGACGCCCCGTTCGACGCGACGGTGGCATGGAGCGCGGGCGCCTCCCGGCCGAAGCAAGCCGAGCTGTCAGTCTCTCGCGGCACGCGCCTCGGGGTCTTCGCGCGGACCCTGGTCATCAAGGTCCGCAACACCAGCAAGCTCGAGAACGCGGTTGGCCTGGCCGTCTCGGACGGGTTCTTGATCAGCCGGAACTCCCGACAGGTTGCCGGCACCGGTACCGGAGCGGACCAAGAGCTGGCGATCCCCGCCTACGCCGAAGTGTTGCACCTCGAGCTCGCCGATCACGCGCAGCTGCCCAACGCCTCGATCTTCCTTGAAGACGGCTTCGACGTTCGGCACTCCGCCACCCCCGGCAACAAGCAGGGCGCCGGGATCTCCCTCGGCGCCGCGGGCAAGGCCCTGGTCCACGTCCCCAACGGCGTCGCTTGGCGCGCGTTGTTCCACCTCAGCCTCTGAAACGGAGCCCCATGTCCTACCTGCGCCACTTCGGCAAGTTCCTCTCCGACGACACGCCCAACGACGGCGACGTCACCAGCAACGTCCACACCGTCGTCCCCTCCGACGCCGACCGGATCACCGACGCGGACCAGAAGTGGCACGTCTTCGTCGTCGCCACCCAGAGCGGCGGCGTCACGAGCCCGACGACCGACGTCTTCATCGACACCTCGTTCGACGGTGGCACCAGCTGGGCACAGGTCGCGAAGATCACGCAGCTGACTGGGGACGGCAACGTCACCGAGCTCGTCGAGCTGAGCGCGCTCGGTCCGCATCTGCGGGCCCGCAAGGTGCTCGGCGGGGCGACCAAGCCGAACTCGACGGCCATCGTCACCCTCGCCAGCAACGGCCTGCACACCCTGACCGACACCGGCGCCTGAGCGGAGGCCGCTGTGAAGATCGCCGTCAAGCTGGCCTTCGACGAGCGGGGCGCGCTGCGCCTCCTCAACTGGCTGGCCTCTGAGAACGCCCGGATCCTGCGGGACCGGCCCGAGCTGCCGGGTCTGTACGACTCCGGCGTGGTGTACCGGCGCGAGGTCGACGAGACCTGGTGCGACTACATCAACCTGCTCGCCCAGGGCTGGGAGGACTGCGACGGCCTTGCCGCAGCGCGGGCCGGCGAGCTCCTGGCGCGCGGGTTCCAGGCCCTAGGTCCGCGTGACCCCGGCCACCGGGCCGCGAAGCGGCGGCGACTCCCGACCATCCAGGCCGAGGTGATGCTGCGGACGCGCGCCCGCCCCGACGAGATCGGGCTGTACCACTGCATCGTCCGCTACCGGATCGGCCGCCGCTGGTACCGGGACGACCCGAGCGCACGCCTGGGCATGTACGACCGCAAGCCTCCGGTCCGGGACCGCGGCGACTTCCCAGAGCTGGTCTCGGGTCGGCTGCTCCAGGTAGCCGGGGAGTACCCGCGATGAGGCTCAAGCGCGCCACCTCGCTCAAGACCTTCCGGCGTCGACGACGCAAGGCCGACCTCGGAGACGACTTCGGGGCCCGTTCGCGTCGGCGTCGGCGTCGGCCGTCCTCCAAGAAGCGCCCCGCGAAGCGCCCGGCACCTCGGGAGCAGCGGCGTCGGCAGCGGGCCGAGCGCGTCCGCGAGCGCCTGTGGGGCGAGGCCGTGCCGCTGGGCGAGAACATCCGGATCCAGGCGGCCGAAGGCTACCGGGGCGCCTTCATGGAGCTTCGCCCGGGGCTGTACCTGGTGGCGGAGCTCCGCACCGAGGGCATGGAAGGCGAGTTCGGTCGCAAGGTGAAGGTCAAGGACGTCACCGACGAGATCGTGCGCGTCACCGACAAGGCCCTGGACGCGATCTTCCCTCGGCGCCGCGCGCAGAAGCAGAGCGAGCGGGACGAGCGGAAGCGTCGGGAGGCTCTCGCTCGCCGTGAGCGTGAGCAGGCCATCCGTGAGCGTGAGCAGCGTGAGGCCGCTCAGCGTGCCCGAGCTCTCCCGGCGCCCCGGGCCCAGCGCGCCCTGCCGGCACCCCAGACGCAGCAGGCGCTCCCGGCGCCACAGCAGTCGTCGCTGCCCCGCGGCGCGGCGCGCTGGCTGGACGAGGACTTCGACGACTACACCACCTACCGGATCCCCGAGGAGGAGCGGCGATGACCTCCTGGACAGACGTCAAGGCAAGCTGGTCCTCGGGCTGGACGGCGCTGCAGCAGTCCGCGCTGGACAAGTGGGGCTCGGCCATACGCCGCAGGCCCGAGGACTTCGCGCCGAAGGTCGCCGCGACGATGCAGGAGCTCGCCGCGGCTCGCGCGCACCTTGACCACATGAAGCCGCTGCTGCCGAAGCGGATCGAAACAGCCGAGGACCAGCGCACGATCAGCGGCTTCAGCCGCATGTCGGCTCGGTACTACGAGCTGGCTGCGGGGATCTACGCCGACGCGCGCCCCGCGAGCGCCGAGGTCGGGGTCGCTCCCCTGCTGGTCGTCGCGGGTGTCGTGCTCGGAGTCGCGGCCGTCGCCTGGGCGGTCGCGGCCAACCAGTACGCGAAGAACCTCCGGGAGCAGACGGCGCTGGCCGACCGCGAGCTGAGCGCCCGCGTCGAGGCGAGCCGCGAGGGCCGGACCCTGCAGCCCTCGACGCTGCCGGAGCCCACCAAGAAGAAGGACGGCGTGGGCTGGCTGCTGGTCGGCGGCCTGGTCCTGGCCGCAGGTGCTGTGGCGGTCCCCGTGCTGATGAAGGGCAAGAGGAGCTGAGTGATGCCAAAGCGGAGACGGAACAAGAACAAGCTGAAGATCGCGGACCAGCAGGTGATCGGCGAGGCCATCGCCCGCGCCGTCGAGGCGGCGGAAATCCGAAACCCGGGCGCCGGGCTCGGTCCCCAGAAGCGCGGCGAGGTGATTCGCGAGATCGTGAACTCGCTGCCCATCAAGGGGCCGTGCGCGCCGTTCCTGAAGGCGCTGGCCCGGATGCTGGTGGGCGTGCTCGTGGAGATCGCGGTCGCCGCGTTCCAGCGCAAGTGGAAGCGGGCGTGAGGGCGCGATGGACTTCTCCAACCTCCCGCCCGAGCTCGTCAGCCAGATGCCCATCGTGGCCGTGCTGCTGTGGATCGGCATGCAGTCCCGGAAGGAGCTGCTCGCGGCCTTGGACCGGCTGAGCGACCGAATCGACGACGTGCGCCTCGAGGTGCGCGCGCTGCGCGTCGACCTCGGACGGAGCGACGACTTCGACGACGACGTGCCGCCGGCCGCCCCAGCTCCTCCGCCGTTGGCGCCCGTCGCCCTCGGCCGAAGGGAGCGCCGCCAGTGAAGAAGCCGGTCCGACCAGGGCTCGTCCCTCCCGCCGAGGGGCAACGCTACAAGCGCTTCCGCCTGTCCATCGTCGGCGCCGACGAGGACATGCCGAGGCTCGTGCGCGCCTACGGCCGGGCCTGCCAAGGCGAGTTCGGGTTGGTCCTGCGGCCCCCGGAGCAGCGCGGCGTGCTCGTCCTGGTGACGAAGAAGGACGGCGCGTACGTCTGGCGTTCCGGGGAGGCCGCGTTGTCGGTCGCCGGACAGGAACGAGCAACCGCCGAGGTGGTCCGCGGTGACAAGGTCCAGCTGCGGATCGTCGACGGCGAGTACGCGGGCGTGAGCTTCGGTGCCTACGAGGAGGTGGTGAACAGCTACGAGCACGGCGACGAGGTCCAGGTCGTATTCGAGCCCGACGACCAGTTCGCGCACCTCGCCGAGCAGTTGCCGGGCGGACACCCCGGCATCGACGCGCCGGAGGCCCCGCAGGTGGACGTCAGCGCCGCCGAGGCGGTCAAGGCCGTCCAGGCGGAGCAGAAGGCGCCCCCGAAGGTCGGGCCGGTGACGCTGCGCGGGCGCTGGACCGGCTACCTGTACTGCGAGGGGGGCGCCCCCCGCGTCGAGCTCAAGCGAAGGCTGGCGACCTACGGGACGCTCTGGGTGTTCAGCACGCCGGGCAAGGGCTGGGCCTGGACCTTCGAGCGCGACAGCAAGTGGTTCGGCGGCTCCGGCGACACCTACGGTCAGGGCCTCCCGACGCTGCAGGGCGCCGTGCACATCGCCGTGCTCGGGGCGATGACGCTCGTGAAGGACGCCTGCTCGTTCCGGGACACGCACCGGCGAGCTGCCCACGACGACGACTACGCGACAAAGCACCCGATCAGGAAGCGGGAGCCGAAGCGGAACCCCACGGACCGGCTCAAGGAGCCGAAGCCGAAGAAGCCGCGGACGCGGACGCGGAAGGCGAAGCCGAAGGTGACGAAGGCTGCGGTCCCCGTGGAGCCCTCGACGGCGAGACGGCGACCTGCGGCTCCCCCGCCCAGCCCGGCTGCTGCGCCCCCACCCCCAAAGAAGCGGCGCACGCGGAAGACTCCCGCGCCGAAGAAGCCTCCGGCCGCGACCGGTCCCGTGGACGCCGACAAGGACAAGGCGCTCATCGACGCCTTCAGCAAGGCGTTCGCGGAGGTGCTCGGCGAGGGGACGGCCTGATGTCGCACTCCGCCGAGGTCCTCCTGGACCGCGTCTCGGGCGTGGTCCGCAACCACCTCCCCACGGGGGTGACGCCCCGCTACTTCGACGCCTTCATGGCCCGGCAACGCCCGGTGCTGGTCTCGATCCTGTCCCGCCACCTGGCAGGCAGGACGGCGAGTTCGCCCCCCGCCCCCTTCGCCGACGCTCACGAGCTGCCGCCCGAGGAGTGGACCGCCGCTCGGCGGACCCGCGCCAACCTCGCCGCGATGGAGCTGGCCGCGAGCAAGGCCGCCAAGGCGATGACTGCCGCCGACCGGCTCGTCCTCGCTGGGTACTCCGGTTGGGGCGGGCTCTCCATCGACAAGGTGCGGGGCAAGTTCCCAGAGGGCTTCTCGGTCCCCGAGGCGCGCGGCCTCATCCACGAGTACTACACGCCTACCCGCGTGACCCTCGAGGTCGCCCGCGTCATCAAGCCGCTCATCCCGAGCCTCAAGGACGAGTCGGGCCTCGTGCCCGCCCTGGAGCCGAGCGCCGGGATCGGCCGCTTCCTGCGCTCCACCGCGACGCCCTCGTTCAAGTGCGTGCGCTGGACCGCCATCGAGTGGTCGGCCCTCAGCTCTCGGATGCTCCGCGCGTCCATGCCCCACCTCAACGTCTTCGAAGGCCCGTTCGAGCGGTGGGTTCGCGAGCACGGCGCCGAGCAGGCTGGTCGGCTCCGCCTCGTCCTCGCCAACCCTCCCTACGGGGCCAGGGGTGCGGCGGTTGCTGAGGACCCTGACCGCAAGTACCGGGAGAAGGCCGCCTACGCCTACTTCCTGCGCCGTGCCCTCGACCTGCTGGCGCCGGGCGGGCTCGGCGTCTTCCTCGTGCCAAGCGGCTTCATGACCGGCCGCGCCGTCAAACACCAGCGGCTGCGGGACAAGGTCCTGCGGCGTCACCACCTCTCCGCTGCCTACAGGCTCCCCAGCAAGCTCTTCCCCGGGGCGATGCTGGTGACCGATCTGCTCTTCTTCCGCGCCCGTGGCGGGGAGATCGACCAGGTCCTGGCCGAGGACGCCTTCATCGCCGAGGGGCGCTACTTCGACGAGCTGCCCGAGCACATCCTCGGCACCGAGGTCGGCAAGGACGGCGGAGGTGACGACCAGACCAAGAAGCCGCGGTTCGGGTACCAGATCCAGGGCGAGTTCACGAGCCTGCCCGATCTCGTCGAGCGCCCGCTCTGCACGTCCTGCAACCTCGCCGAGTTCCGGGCGGCCAAGCGGGGCAAGACCCGCCAGGGACTCGCCCGACACGTCGCTGATCCCGACGACGCGCTGCCCGCCGAGCTTGCCGTCGCCGCATCGCTGGGCCTGCGCGTCGATCGCTTCCTCGCCTCCGTCGCCGCGGGCAACTCCGAGGAGCCCGTCCAGTTGTGGGGCGAGCTGCACACCGGCCTGCTGGCCTGGACCGAAGCCCACGGCAGCCCCCACGTCCACCGCCCGCTGCGGCGGTTGGTCAAGACCGGCCACACCGGCGCCGAGCGGTTCCTCGCTGCGTTCACGAAGACCGGCGCGCTCATCCCAGGACTCCGCAGCAAGCCGGTCTACGTCCCCCGCTACACGGGCGGCGCCGACGACGTAGTCGCTCAAGCCGAGCTCGCCTGGAGGCAGCGGCGCTCGCTGTCCATCGACGGACTCCTGGCCTTCCACCAGCAGCAGGGCGGCTCGCTGACTCGTCGCCGGCTCGTCCCCCGCCTGCTCCGCGCCGGGTGGTTCCTGGACGGCGACGACTGGGACCAGCTCGTGCCGGGGTCGCACTACCTCTCGGGCCACCTGTGGCCCAAGTACGACCGCGCCGCCGCGAAGGCGAACGACGGGGACGTGCCCGCCGCTGCCCAGGCCAAGCGCCTGCTCGAGGTCATCCAGCCAGCCGTCTACGAGGACGTCGACGGCGTCTCCCCCCGTCAGGGCTGGATCCCCCTGGATCTGGTCGCCGGATGGATGGCCGAGTCGCTCAACGCCGGCCGCGAGGTCGAACTGGTCCGTCGCTCCGGCCTCGTGCAGGTCGCCACGTCGGACTACGAGGAGATCAAGGACGACTGGACGCTGCGCCCCGAGGCGCGCTGGTGCGTCGGCTGGATCAACCACGACAAGACCGTGTTCCGGCCCCGCAAGCGCCGTGAGCAGAACCTCGACGAGATCCGGCTGGAGCACGCCCGCCGCTGGGACGCGAGCTTCCGGGCGTGGGTCGCGATCGACGACGAGCGCCGCGCCCGGATCGAGCACGCCTACAACCGGGCCTTCCGCGGGTTCGTGGCACCGACCTTCAGCCCCGAGCCGCTGTCCATCGCCCGCTGGACCGACGACGGCGTCAAGCTGCACCCCCACCAGGCCGCCGGCGCCCGCCGGGTCCTCGCCAACCGGGGCGGGCTCGTCGCCTTCGACGTCGGCGTTGGCAAGACCTACGCCGCGCTCGGGATCCTCGGCCGGGCCCGGCAGGAGGGGTGGGTCCGCCGTCCGGTCATCCTGGTGCCGAACTCCATCGTCTGGAAGTGGGAGGCCGACGTCCGCCGCGTCCTGCCCGACTACCGGGTGGCGGTGATCGGCTCGCGCAGGAAGCTGATGACGCGCGGCGTCCGCAAGGGACAGCTCACCTCCGAGACCGACAGCCCCGCCGAGCGCGCCCGGAAGTGGACCGCGTTCCAGGCCGGGCAGTTCGACGTCGTGCTGCTGACCTACACGGCGCTGGGCCGCACGCGCATGAACGAGACCGCCCTGCGCGCCTACGCAGACAAGACCGAGGCGATCCGCCGCGAGGTGAAGCTCCGCCAGCGCAACGCGCGAGGCAGCAAGCGGCTGTCCGAGCGGCAGAAGGCCGTGCTCAAGGAGGGCGTGGCCGCCTGGGTCGCCGAGAAGCTCGAGCTGCCGTCCGGCTGGGACTACGACCCCGGCATCGCCTGGGACGAGCTCGGCATCGACCTGCTGATCATCGACGAGGCTCAGAACTTCAAGAACCTCTACATGCCCGAGGCCCGCGAGGGCGGCGTGCCCCGGTTCATGGGCAACGCAGGCGAGGGCAGCAACCGCGCGTGGCAGCTCGACTTCCGCTGCGCGGCCGTCCGCGCCCACACCGGCGGGGCGGGGATCGTGCTCCTGTCGGCGACGCCGGCGAAGAACAGCCCGCTCGAGTTCTACAACCTCGTCCAGTTCGTCGACCACGACGCCTGGTCGCGCATGGGGATCCGCGACCCCGAGCAGTTCATCGACCGCTACCTGCGCATCGAGATCAAGCCGGTCGTGAACACGAAGATGGACGTCGAGGAGCGGTCCGCCGTCGTCGGCTTCACGAACCTGCACGAGCTCCGCGACGTCATCTTCCGCTACGGCGAGTTCAAGACCGCCGAGGACGTGGGGCTCAAGCTGCCCGAGCCGAAGGTCCAGGTCGTCGAGGTGGACATGGACGCCGCCCAGGACGCCAAGTACGACAGCTACGTCGGGCAGATCGAGGCGGCGCTGGAGTCCACTCGGATCAGCGACAAGGCGAAGATCCTGGGCCTGCTCGCCCGCATGGCGCTGGTCGCCATCCACGCCGAGCTGGACGAGGGGCACAGCTGGAAGACCGCAGGCGCGGCTGACGTCGATCCCCACAGCCCGAAGCTCGACGCGCTGGCCGAGCGGGTGCTCGCCAACCGCGGTTGCGGACACATCGTCTTCGTCGACAACATCGCCGCCCACGTCTGGACCCGCCGGGTGCTGGTGGAGGCCGGGATCCCCGAGAAGCGGATCGCGGTCCTGAACGCCAAGACGGCGAAGGCGTCAGCCGATCGGCAGCGCATCGCCCGCGAGTTCAACGGCGACCCCGCCTCGGGCCTGCTGCCGAAGTACGACGTCGTGATCGCCAACGCCATCGCCTACGAGGGGATCGACCTGCAGACGCGGACCTGCGCGATCCACCACCTGGACTTGCCGTGGGAGCCGGCCACCCTCCAGCAGCGCAACGGGCGCGGGGTGCGCCAGGGCAACACGCTCGACGTCATCGAGATCAACTACTACTTCGCGCGCCGCTCCCAGGACGGGCTCAGGTTCAACCTCATCCAGGGGAAGCTCGGCTGGATGACCGAGCTGCTGAGGAGCCAGGCTCGGGACACGAACAACCCCGGCGCGCAGATGGAGATGGGGCCGGAGGAGCTGCTGCTCCTGATCTCCCGCGATCCGGAGAAGACACGGCAGCGCCTGACCGCGATCCGTGCGAAGAAGCAGGCCGAGGCCCGAGCGAAGGCCGGCGAAGACGCCTCCCGGCTGCTCCGGTCTATCAACGCCCGCTTCCGCAAGGCCGAGCGTGCCGCCGATCCGCTCGACGCGAAGCGCCTGCGCCTGGAGGCAGAGGACCGCCTGGCTGACCTGTCCGGAGTCGATGCCGAGGCGTGGCCGTGGCTGGAGCTGGCGATCATCGTCCGCGAGCGCGAGCTCCTGGTCCCCATGACCGGCGCGATGCCGGTGTTCGCGGGGCTGAGGGTCGGCGTGCCTGCGAAGTGGAACCCCGAGCGGGTCGAGCACGCCGAGTTCGGGCGGATCACGGGGACCAGCATCGGGGTGCGCGAGGCCGGCGGCGCCGGCTGGACTCTCGTCGACATGGATCGGGTCGCCTCGCTCGGGGTCGAGCCCGAGCACTTGGCGCTGCCCTGGCCGGAGTCCGACGAGCCCGGAGTCGCCGCAGACCTCGAGGCCCGGATCCAGCGGCTCTACGGCGACTGGCGGGACCTCGGATGGGCCAGCGCCTCCCAGACGTTCGTCCAGAAGTGGTGGCCTCGCGTGGCGCACCAGGTCGTCGAGAAGCTGGCGGGCTCGGCCGGCTGGTACGCGCGGCAGCAGAAGGTCCCGGTGCTGGTCGCCGGGGCGCTGAGGGTCGCCGGCGGCGATGCCCTCCGTCGCGGCGAGGTGCTGCCCCCGACCGAGCTGGGCTGGCGCCGCTTCCTCGAGCTGGCGCCCAGCAGCGGGCTGAAGTGGAGCGAGCTCGCCGAGGCCGGTGAGTACTGGTGGAACAACAAGCTGCCCCGAGACGTGCTCTCGGCGACGAAGGGCGCAGCGTGAGCCGGGGCGGGCTGCTGCTCGGCCTGGGCGTGCTCGGCGTCGGCGTGATCGCCGTCGCGGCGGCGGGAGGCGAGACGATGAAGCAGGGACTCGGACGGTTCTTCAGCTGGGCGGAGCTGACCGCCAGCACCACGGCGCGACGGCTGGGGATCGACAACACCCCCACGCCCCAAGCGCAGGCCGCGATGCAGGCGCTGGTCGCCGACGTGCTCGATCCGCTGCGCCGGATGCTCGGTCGGCCGATCCGGGTCAGCAGCGGCTACCGCGCTCCGGCCGTGAACCGCGCCATCGACGGCGCCGAGCATTCCCAGCACATGCGCGGCGAGGCGGTGGACATCAAGGTCGACGGCGTGAGCGCGAAGGAGCTGGCGACGTTCATCCTGCGGTCGGGCCTCCCCGTGGACCAGGTGATCTGGTACGCGCCGGAGCGCGGCGGGCACGTCCACCTCAGCTACACCCGCGAGCGCACGAACCGGCGGCAAGCGATGCACGCTCCGGCCGGAGGTGGCTACCTGGCCTACGCGCCGGCCGTAGCTTCGGACGCGGCGCGGGTCTGATCCGTGGAGAGCGCCCCGAGCTGCGCCTGCCGCCGTGCGGCCGACCACGCCGCCTTCGAGCGGGAGACGATGCGGGCGCTGGCCTCGACGGGGCCGGCGACCGCGCGGGGGCAGCTGCGGATCGACAAGCGCTCGCTGCGAAAGGCGCTCGGCGGACGGGGCGAGCTCGTCGAGGCGATGGAGGCCAAGGCGGTCGGGCGGCCGGGGGCCAACGCCTCGGTCATGTGGCGCTACTTCACCACGTCGGTCTACCAATCCGGCGACCTGCCGGTGCTCGCCGCACGCGAGGCCCTTCAGAACGGCGTCGATGCCATCAAGGCCGCGATCAAGGCCCGCAAGACCCGCGCCGGCCACGGCCGATTCGCCGTGTCCTGGGACGAGGCTCGCCGAGCCCTGACCTTCGAGGACAACGGCATCGGCATGGACGCGCCGACCATCCTCGGCAAATTCCTGTCCCTGGGCGAGTCGGGCAAGAGCGGCGCCGGCGACAGCGAGGAGGCGGCCGGCGGCTTCGGCGTGGCGAAGGCCGTGATCCTGGGGACGAGCCCGACCTTCCGCTGGGAGCTGCACACCCGCGACAACCTCGCCGTCAGCGAGGGCGCCGATCAGGACGTGCGGATCTACGACGCCCCCTTCCTGCAGGGCACCCGGATCACGATCTTCGACGTCGCCGAGGACTTCGACGCGACCTGGGACTACGCCCGCCAGGAGACCGTGGTCCTGACCGAGCGGCTGCGCGAGCTGCTCGCGGCCAACGACCTCCGGGGGATCGAGCTCGTCCTCGACGGCGAGACCGTCGGCCCGATGTTCAGTCGGCGCGCGGGCAGCAAGGTGAAGCTGGAGGGCTCCTGGGGACGCGGCACGACGGCGACGGTCAAGGCGTACCGGCGTCCGCCCGGCGACCGCCGCGGGGCCTACTACCTGCGGCTCGGGGGGCTGTTCCAGTTTCGGACCCCGGCGCAGCGCGGCAACCTCAAGGCCGACGTTGTCCTCGATCTGCTGACCAACGTGCGCCCCGGAGCGCGCGGCTACCCCTTCAACGCGGCCCGCGACGCTTTGCAGGACCGGGCGCGCTGGGCCTTCAGGGACCTGGTCGAGGAGGTCGAGCGAGAGAACGAGAGCGTTGGGCGCTCGATGGAGGACGAGGTCTTCGACCCCGACAGCGAGCACGACGCCGAGCGGCGCGGGGCGCGGGACCTGGCCGACCGCGCGGCGGAGGCGTTCGCCGACGAGGCGTTCCAGCGGGCGCTGGCCGACGCGGCGGGCGGGGTCGCCGACTTCTACGCCGAGCGGGCGAAGGACCCCGGCGTGCAACCCGAGGTCGCTTCGGCGGCACCGGCCGGCACGAAGGCACCCCGCGCGGGGGATGCACCTACCCGCGGCGCTGTCTTGCCTCCTGGGATCACGCTGCCTGCAACGGCGATCGCGTCGGACATCACCTCACCCACGTCCCCCGCCGACGCGGCTCGCCAGCTGCGCGGCCTGCTGACCGCTGCCGACGAGGCGTGGACCGGCGCCGGAGGCGACGAGGCCCGGCGCTCGGTCTCGTCCTGGGTGGAGCGGGCGCTCGATCGTGCGGAGTCGGGCGCGCCGCTGGACGAGCACGACGTCGCCGCGCTGGAGGGAGCGATGACCCGCGCGGGGGAGATCGCGCTCGGGGCCGCAGGCGGCGGACTGGTGCAGGCGGCCGCCACCGCACGGCTGGGCGAGCAGGTCCTGGTGCTGGCGCCGGTGAGCGAGGCAGGCGAACGTCGTCGCAAGCGGAAGCGCAACCCGTTCGGGGGGCTCGCGGGCCTGCGGATCAGCAAGCGCAACTACGACCGCCGCCGCGCTGGCCGCTTCAAGAAGAGCTTCCAGCGGTGGATCCCGCACCTGACGGCGTGGGACGCGACCCTGCGCCTGGTCGCCGCCGAGGCCCGGATCCGCCGCCGCTTCAAGCCGGGCTTCGTGCTCGACGACGAGCTGCTCGGGCTGACGACGAGCTCGACCTCGGGCACCAACGTCGTCTACCTGCACCCCGACCGCTTCGCCCAGGTCGTCAAGGCGCACAAGCAGCGCCCGCTGGCCATCGCGGCGTTCCTGCACGGCATCGCTTGCCACGAGTTGACGCATCTCGACGGACGAATGGGTCAGGGACACAGCGAGGAGTTCGTGGCTGCGAGGGAGGACCTTGGCCACGCGACGGGGCATCTGCTGCCCGCGATCGCGGTGCTGGTGACGAAGGTGCTCCGGCTGAAGCTGAAGCCCAGCCAGGATCAGAAGCAGATCGCGAAGCTGGAGCGGCAGCTTGAGCGCGCGCGGGCGAAGTCGAGCCGGAACGCGAAGGCGCGAGGCGAGGTGGAGAGACTGATCGTGGAGCTCGAGGCGGCGCGGGCGGAGCTCATCGTCGCCCGGGAAGAGAGCGCCCGGGTGGCGAGCGAGGCCGACGACCGGTGCCCGAACTGCCGGGCAGGCGGGGGGAGCACGGCCGACCGGGTGATCGACCTGGCGGTCGCCTCGGTCCGATCCGCGCCCCCTGAGGGGATCGACCCCGACTACCTCGTGGGCTTCGTCGGGCGGCATCGCGGGCACTTGCGCGGGCTGGTCCAGGGTGCCCTGGACCGACGCGGAAGACCCCAGTCGTGATCGAGGGTGCCGTCGGCTCGGTGCTGGAGCTCTTCGCCGGCGCGGGCGGTGCAGCGCTCGGCCTGCACCGGGTGGGCTGGGAGCATCTGGCCTGCGTCGACCGGATGCCTGCGGCCGTGGCCACGCTGCGGGAGGCGGGCTTCCCCGCCGTGGAGGCGGACGTCTACGAGGTCGACTGGTCGCCGTGGGTCGGGGACGTCGATCTGCTCTGGGCATCACCGCCATGCCAGCCGGGCTCCCAGGCGGGGCGACGACGCGGGGCCACCGACAACCGTGACGGGTGGCCCGCGACCTTCGCCGCCATCGACGCGCTGAGTCCGACTTGGGTGCTCGCGGAGAACGTGCTCGGCTGGACCCGACACCGCCGCGGCTGCGGTCGACGAGGCCGGGGCGTGGCCTGCGTCGGCTGCTACTGGGCGAACCGGATCCTCCCCCAGCTCCGGGACCGCTTCGAGTTCGTGGGGACCTGGCGCCTCGACGCGGCCGACTACGGCACGCCCCAACGACGACGCCGGGTGATCCTCTGGGCTGGACCCCTGCCGCTCAGCGGGACGCCGCCCCGACCGACCCACGCGGACCCCACCGACGAGGACGCCGCGATCCTGGGCCGGCTCCCCTGGGCGACGATGGGCGAGGCGATCGGCGACACCCTGCTCGACCCCGCCACTTGCGACCACCGCCGCTGCTACCCCTGCGACGAGGACTTCGGCCGGGCCTGTGCCGAGCGTTGGCGGCTCGACGCGCCCGCGCCCACGGTCACGACCACTGAGGAGAAGGGCACCCGCGCCCACGGCCCCGACTGGACCTTCAACGGCGGCCCCGACCGGGCCAGCGACACCGCCTTCCTGGTCGCGGGGATCCGCCGAATCGACCTCACCGAGGGCCTTGCCCTCCAGGGCCTGCCCGCCGACTGGCCCCTGCAGGGCTCCATCCACGACCGCTACGTCCAGGTCGGCAACGCGGTCCCGCCGCAGCTGGCCGAGGCGGTCGGCCGTGCGGTGGCCTTCGCACATCGAGGACTCGCTCGCCTCGTCCCCCACGACTTGACCGCCCTCGCTGCGGCCCTGCGCCGGAACGCCGTCGCCGTGCCGACCCACCCGTAGGAGCCCACCATGACCGATCGACCACAGCGCGCCGCTCTCTACGCCCGGGTCTCGACGACGAACCACGGCCAGGACGTGGGGCTCCAGCTCGAAGAGCTCCGCCAGGTCGCCGTTCAGCGGGGTTGGACTCCGACCGAGTACGTCGATGACGGGATCTCCGGGAGCAAGGACAGCAGGCCCGCGTTGGACCGGATGATGGCCGATGCTCGCGCTGGGAAGCTGGACCTGGTCGCTGTCTGGCGGTTCGACCGCTTCGCCCGCTCCACGAGGCACTTGCTGGTCTCGCTCGACGAGCTGCGCTGCCTGGGCGTGGACTTCCTCTCGCTCCGGGAGCAGGTCGACACCTCGACGCCGATGGGGCGGGCGGTGTTCACGATCATCGCCGCGATCAGCGAGCTCGAACGCGAGACGACCCGCGAGCGGGTGATCGCCGGCGTGCGGCGTGCGCAGGCGGCGGGGAAGCACTGTGGACGGCCGAAGGTGGAGATGGATCTGCGGCCGGCGCTGGCGCTGCTGAAGGAGGGACGGTCGCTCAAGGAGACGAGCCGGATCCTCGGCGTCAGTCGAAACACGCTGCGACGGCGGCTGCGGGAGGGGGGCGCGTGGCCGCTCCAGGCAGTGGCCGCGCAGCCGGCCGATGGAACCGAATCGGTTCCTTCGACGCGGACCCGCGCGTAGGCTCTCACCGCCCGCCAGGGTCAAGGAGGTGTCCATGCGCCGCAAGTTCCAGAGCCTAGCGTTCGACGCCCTTTACTCCCTCGTGGTTCGTGGCCCCGAGGGGGAGTTTCAGCTCAAGACGAGTGCGGAGCAGTTGGGTGACGACGACCACGACGCGCTCGACAGGCTGGTGCTCTGGTACGCGGAGAACCCAGACCTGCTCTACGTAATCGACAGCACCGAACATCGTTCCCTCCTTCAGGCGGTGTGGAGTCTCGTTTCTCCGCGATTAGAGAGCATCGCTGGCCACGCCGAGGTCGCCGTGTACGGCACCGTCGGTGGCTATGAGAACGAGATGCAGGAGTCTCTGTCGCTGCGTCTCCAGGACTTCCCCGAAAGCTGGCTCGATCGGCTCCCTACGCTGCCTCCCGCCTCCCAGAGGTCCCTGCCAGACCGAGAGACGCAGGACGTCTACTGTGAAGCCGTACGCTGCTACCTCCTGGGTCAGGATCGGGCAAGTGTGATCCTGTGCGGCTCGTCGATCGAAGCGGCTGCCCTGAGGCGCTGCGAGAGGAGGCCTCGCCCCCTGCCCCCTTTGATCGGCGGCTCCGTGTCGGCTTTCCTCGCGACTGGCTGGAGCGGCGAACTGCCAGATGAAGACGCCAAGTCCGTATGGCGCCAGGCCGTGTGGCTGATCGAACGCTTGCTCAGGGCCGGGGTCCTGGATGAAGCCCTCGCCGAAAAGGCCCACCGTGTGCGGAGGGCCCGGAATGTGGCGGTGCATTTCGAGACGCGCGAGGGCAAGAACCTCGGCAAGGTCCCCCCGGCCTCGGATGTTCTGCGATGGACCCAGGACGTGTTGGCCGAGCTCGGCTGACTCACCCTCGCCCACCGCGCCTCATCTCATCGGTCGGGGTCAGAAGCCCATCGGCCAGCGCGCACCAGCAGTCCCGTCATCGCGGGTCCAGAAGGCCGGGGGCACCTCCGGGCCAAAACCAGTAGCTTCTTGACGACGGTTCCGGATTCAAGGGGGCCCGGGAGCAGTGAGGCGAAGTCGACGTCGGGTAGGGTGAGGCGGTGAACGACCTCGTCAAGCCGACCGATGCAGCAGGTCGGACCGTTGACGCCTCCTTCTGCGTAACCGGCGACGGTGGGCAGCTCCGGCTGTACTACGCATCGCGCGGCGGAACGAAAGGGACCCCCAGCGCACGCAACACCGAGTACCACATCGGGCTGACGCTGCTACTCGAGCGGATGAAGCTGTTGAACGCCGTTATCCTGGACGTGCTCTTGGACTCCCGGAACGCGCGCAAGCTCCCGACTTCTGAACGCCGACTGACGCTACCTTCGACGGTCGCGCGTCCCATCTCGCTTGCGAAGGTAAACGATGTCGATCAGCTCCGCCGAGCAATCTCGGAGTCGCAGAAGAACGTCGCAAGCGCATCGGGACGTAGCCCGAAACACGGCAACCGAATGCGCAGCATCGAGATCCAGTTCCGCGTTGGTGATGGCCTCGGAGCGGGTGCTTCGGCCAGCGATGTCCAGCTCATGCTGGCCACCGGTGGTGATGGCCTGCTCCCTACCGACGACCCCGTGATCCTCCGAGAACGTGCTGGGAGAATACTGAAGCGACAGAAGCAATCAGGTCAGCGGTCTCGCCCAACCGGGAATCCGGCGCCGAAGCGGAGTCCCACGGCGAGCGGCCGCTACTTGCGCCTCCCTTCGGTAGTAGCCTACGCCCTCGGTCGGGCCGGAGGACGATGCGAGCTCTGCGACGGCGTACCATTCCTCACCCCCGAGGGAGAGCCGTTTCTGGAGGTCCACCACATCCACCAGCTCGCCGAAGGGGGACCTGACACGCCAGACAACGCCGTCGCTCTCTGTCCCAACTGCCACCGTGAGCTCCACTACGGGAACGAGCGGGCCGCCAAAGTCCGGATCCTCGTTTCGAGGGTAGCTGGGCTGCATCTACCTTCTCGGGGATCAGCTGGCTCAAGCCACGGCTAGCCCGGAGGACCCGGTGCAGCGCCGCCCGCGAGCCGTCTCTTCCAGTGCCGGGCGGTCGCAAGCTTGCACTCGAAGAGCTCCGCCAGTTCTGCGGCCGAGAAGTCACGAAGCGCGAAGATGGCCCGAAGAACTGGCTCGCGCTCGTCCCACGGCGCCCTGCATAGAAGGGCGCGAACCTGGCGGGCCAAGTCTGGCGGAAGCGTGTCCATCCCGGGCGGATCGGGCAGTTCGACTGACGGCGGGAAGACAGGCTCGTCGCCGAGGCTAGGCAAGCTCTCCAATCCCCAGAGTGCACGCTCCTCCGCAGGAACGACCTGAGCCAGGACGTCCCAGGTTGCGGATCGGAACGGGCGTCCCTTTCGGAGGTACTTTGTGAGGAGGCGCTGCCAACACTTACGCACCTCATTCTGCTGGCCGGTCGCCATGAAGCTCTGCAGATCCACGACATCCGAGAGGAGATCAGACACGTGCTCGTTGAGGTGGTCGTTCTGGTCGAGCTTGAGCCACTCTATGGTCTTCGCTCCCCGCTTCGAACGCCCTCGCCCCGGGATGCTCGCCGCAAACGCCTTGGCAGTCAGACGACCGTCCCGCTCGGAGAGGCGAAATCGGATGTGCTCACGGGGGTCATCGCCAACCGGGTCAACGAGAAGGGGCTGTTCGGTCGCAAGATCATCCTCGGGGCCGCTTGCTCGAGCGGCAGCGTCCTCAAGCGGGAAGAAGTGCAGCTTCAGTCCGTTGCAGCGACCGCAGGCGAGCAGCAGGTTCTCCCACGTCCATGTGAGCCACCAGTAGTGGGTTCGCGGACGGAAGTGCTCGACTGGGCTGCCTTCTTTGTAGATCTCCATCTCGCAAAACGCGCAGACCTCCCCCGGAAGCTCAACCAGCTGAGCCTTCACCACGCCGCCGAGGCGGTATCCGGAGGCGGTCTCGGGGGTGCGGGCCTCCGCAACTGCGATCTCGGCGCGGGCCAGCCGCCACCGCCGAGATCGCCGGAGTTCCGAAGGCTCCGGTCCACGGGCGACGCGAATCACTCAACGAGCCTCGTTCGAGGTTCCCGAGGGAAGTCTGGACTGGCGCCCTCCTCCAGCAGCGCCACTTCGAGCTCGTCCAGGCGGGCCTCGTCCTCCTCCGATCGATAGGGGTCTGCCGCGAGATACCGGTGTTCCCGCAGGAGACGGCCGAGCCGTCCGGGGTACAGCTGCTCCAGTCCGAAGTAGGAACGAACGATCTCGGTCGCGGTCATCAACCGGGCGTCGGGTTCATGGGGGCGTCCATCGCGCATGTCCCGCACGACCACCCCTCCGGCTTCGTTCGTCACCAACCGAACCACTTCATCCTCGTCGGGGCGCAGGCCCGCAAGGACTAGCGGTGAGTGAGTCGTAGCCACGAACTGGAGTCGAGGGAATGTCCGCTTGAGTGCGCGAACGACCTGCACCTGAAGCGTCGGGTGGATGAACAGGTCGAGTTCATCGATGAGGACGAGACCATCCATGTCGGCCGGGAGAAGGTCGTCGGCCGTCTCTGCAACGAAGCGACCAATCAGATCGGCGACCCAGGCGATCGTGGACTGGTAGCCGTGGGAGAGCCACGTCGATGGAAGCTCAAGCTCGACCGCTCCGACTGCTTGCACGAAGCGGTGCCTCTCCTCGGGGAGTTCGTCGGGCTCGCCATGATCGACGAACTCGGCCCGGACGATTCTCGGCAGTAGAGGCTGAAGCTGCCGGAGGACGAGGTTGAGCACTTTGCGGAATCGTTGCCCCTTCGTGCCTTCCATCCCCTCGAATCTCGTGGCCACGAGACCACGACCGACTCGGAAGAGGGAGGACAACCGGGCTACCGATGGATTCGAGCCGACCTCGGGCTCTGCGAGCGAACTGGGAAGCTGTCGGAACACGCCGTACCCCACGACGAACCAGCCCGGCAGCTTGCCGTCGCGGGCCTCGAACAGTGGGTCACCAGGGCCTCGGCTCGGGTGACCTCGATCCGTGTATTCCGAGCCTCCCCGGAACGAGGCTCCGGTCGGCGACATCGCCAGCGATGACCGAACCTCCACGGAACCGATGCCCGGAAGGGTCGTCTCATAGCACGGGAATGTCCGAGCTCTTGGCCCGCCATGGAGGAACTCGAATGTCGCCGCGATCTCGAGAGAGCCCAGGTCAGGCCCCTGCCTTCGGTCTCGAAGTGCGAATCTGACGTTCCCGCTGAGCTCGTCTGCCGTCTTGGCGCCGACCGCAGCCAAGGCGATAGCCTGGAGCAACGTCGTCTTGCAGGTGCCATTCTCACCGATGATCACAGTCCACATCCGAGGCTGGCCTTGGGAGCCGCGGAACGTGAGAGGCTCCCGCACATCGAGCAGCTTGAGGTTGGCGACGCTCAGACTCGTGAGGTACGGCCCCCGCCACCGACGCCCCATGAAGAACCGCAGGGTCCAGGCCCTCGACCAACGTGGACCGGGAGGAACTTGGTGGAAGTTGCGGGGCTGCCGCCGACCACCGTGCTGGGAGATTGCTTCGGATGGTTGGAGATCGAAGAGCCAGACCTCAGCCCCCAGGCTGGGAGCTCGCGCTGCCTCGCCCTCCAGACCAGTCACTCGAACCCGGCGGCCAGCGGCGTCGGTCAGAGTGAGCGAAACACCCCCCTCTTCCGCACCGCGTTCCGACACCACCCCCCAGACATCCATCGGTGCCGCCCGCCACCCGGGCAGGTCGCGCCACCACTTCGGTGCCTCGCGCTGGTACGACGTACACCTGTGCCGAATCCGACACGTCAGACACGCTGCGCCCGGCATGGCGAGCGACTCGGCAGCCAGCACCTGGTCGGGAGGCAGCCGCGCGCTGACCTCTTCGAGTCGCTCGATGAGCGTTTCGCGATCGCGATCGGTCCAGGAAACCGCGTGCCTCTCAGTCCCCTCGACGAAGAGCCTGAGCAGAACGCCAGGCATGGACTCCTCGACCAACAGTGCGTAGAGACGAACCTGGTCCACATGCCGGTCGATGAGCGTCGGCGTGTCGGGCTCGTCGCCCTCGTCGTCGGCACTCTGTTGGGCGAAAAGCCTCCCGCTCTTGAACTCGACGATCTCCCAGACACCGTCGCTTGCCTCTTCGATTAGATCGAGTCGGCCCCACAGCCGAAGGCTCTCGCTCCATAGTGCTCGCTCCGCTCCCGGCTCAAGGGAGCCTCGAGCACGCACTCTCGAACCAGTCGGCTCTGGAGTGACGCGCTCGAACGCTCGTGGGTGCTCGGGGCTGGCCAGGTTGGAGTCGAGGGCCATCGCCCACTGGAACAAGCCAGCCGTCCGCTCCTGCCATCTGCGGCGGCCGACGGCATCTCTCAGCGGCAGCAGACCAGCTCGCTCAGGGTCGCTTCTGAGGCGGGCCTCCAGCTGGCGGAGCAACTGGTCAAAGGCACTTCTTGCAGCGGCTCGGCCCTCCTGGAGACCACCCCAACGCCCAGCAAACAACTCTGACCGCACATGGTGCAGCAGTGACCCCAGGAGTGCTTCGGGGACCGCGGTGAGAAGCGCGTTGGCGGGGTCTCGCCCGCGTTCGTTCGACCCGATGACCTTGAGTGGACAGCGCTCCAGATCTGAAAACGCAGATGGGTGGAGGAACCGCGGAACACGGACCTCCCTCAGCGGCTCCGGGAGTTCGCCCTGCCACCCGCTCACGCCGTCGTCCTGATCCACTCTCGAACCCGGACCTGGCGGCGCGCCAGGTTGAACGTGTCCCAGCACCGAGGGTCGCCGAACTCGTCCGCCTGCTCCCTTGCCTCAGCAAGGATGCCGCCGTCGTCAAGGTCGGCTTCGTCGTCCCAGTCCCAGAGAGGATGAGCGACCAGGATCCAGGGGCTCTGTCGCTTGCGCCCCAGGGACACACGGAACGCGGGAACCCCGGCGAACTCCGACGCGTCACCAGAGAACCGCTCGGCCATCTCTCCAGCGAGCCTTGACGCGATGGCGTGCCAGCGCTCGATCGCCCAGAAGCTGAAGTCACCGTCGAGACCGCACCGGAAGCCTGGATCGACGAGCGCCCGCAGGAATGCCGAACCGAGCTGCCAGTCCAGAATCCCGTGGAACGGCTGGTTCCCGTAGCGAAGCAGGCACAGGTAGCAGGCGGTGTCGCAGTTCTCGTGCCCAGGAGCCAGGAACTCCCCCAGGGGGTACTGCAGCCTCTCGTGGTCGCCACCAACTCCGGCCAGGATGCTCGCGACCGAACCGCAGTCCCCGAGCATGGACCCAATCATCGCCGCGATGGGCGGTGGCTCGGAGCCGGTAGTCTTAGAGAGATTCCGGCAGAAGCCTGCGCCGTTGACGAGGTGATCGGTGATCTGCAACAGCGGCAACTGCGCGCCAGCGCCGCCGTAGATCCGGGGCTCGAGGACGTCGAACTCCTCAGGATCGATGTCCAGATCGAGCGAGGCCCGGTTGACCAGCAGATACGACGCAGACAGCGCCGCCGCTCGGACCCCAAGCCATCGAACCGTCCCAAGGGGCGGGTCCGAGTCGTCCGACCGGCTCGGCAATCGGTGCAGGCTCAGTCCGCGCGGATTCGCCGTAGGTCGGAGGAACATCGAGTCCGTCGTCTTGGGTGCTGCGAGCCAAACGCGCTCGATGTCGCTGGAGGCGTCGAACTGCCTTACCGTGCGCTCCAGCCGGGGACGGGCCGAGATGGCCTGCTCGGGAAGTTCGAGCGTTCGCCAGGCGAGAGGGAGGCGCTGCGACCCCGTACGGACGTCGAAGCCCATACTCCCGTCGTCATGCTCGGGCCCCCTGTTCAGGCGATAGGTCCGACTGGTCGGATCGAAGGCGAGCTCGACCTTCAACTGGGCTCCCGGTCGCAGCGCCGCCGTGAGCGGCTCGAAGTCGAGCGCCTTCCCCTCCGCCTGGATCGAGCGATGGCGGACCCCGGAGTCGGCGTCTTCTTGTCTGGTCCGGGGCCGGAAGTTGGTGCGGAACGCGTTCGGCACCCAGCAGAGGTGTCCACGTTCGGGTGAGAGGATTCGGGTGCACGACGGGCACTCGACCTCGAACGCCTCGTCGGGAGCCTTCAGGCTCTCCATCCAGGCGTGACAGTGTCCACACTCGAGCATCCAGACCGCCTGGCCAAAGGGCGCGTTCTGGAAGGTCGGCAGGACCTGATGGGGCCGATCGCGCCGACCGGGAAGCGGAGGCGCAAGATCTGGGGTCATCCCTACAGCGAGATGCTCCTTCTTGTCGATCACAACCGACGAGCCAGGGGCAAACTCGTAGATGGCGAGATCGAGGTCCCTCCCGACGGTGCTCCACTCGAACTGCCCCTTGTTCCTCCCCAGCCGCAGGTAGAGCTCGCGAACCCGGGTCGGCATGCCGTACATCGGCAGGTACCCGCGTTCGGCGAGCGTATGGGCCAACCCCGCTTCGCGCAGCTCGGAGACCAAGGCGGTCACCCTCTCCCTCACCGCTACGGAATCGAGGGTGTCGCCCAGGTCGAGGGTTGTTCCTTCGACGAGAACAGCAGCGAGCTCGGCCGCCTCCCCCATCGTCTCCGTCATCGCAGACTGCGCCCGCCCTGCCCAGTCGACCCCGTCCGGGGACTTGGGATAGAAGCTCGAGGGGAGGAACTCTCCATGGATGTCGGGGGGCGACATAAGGTCGCCCGGGAAGAGTCCGCCGTCTTCACGGATCTGGTCTCGGAGGCCTCCGAAGGCCTCCGAGAGCCACCCCTTGAGGAGGAAGCGCCGCGCGATGTCGTCCATACCCTTCGTGAGGAACGGCGTCGGGGGAATATCGCCGGTCATGCGCTTCGGGTGATGGAAGTAGTAGAGGTCGTGGCTCCGAGTGCGGCAGATGGTCAGGGCCATCGAGAAGGCTTGCCCGCGGCGTCCGGCACGCCCAACCCGCTGCTGGTAGTTGAAGCGCTGAGGTGGCATGTTCGCCTGCAAGACGACCTGGAGCGGCCCGATGTCGATGCCGACCTCCATAGTCGTCGTCACGGTCAGCAGGTCGATCTCCGCCTTTGCACGGAACGTCTTCTCGACGCCGCGGAGGAGTCTTTCCGTCGTGCCGTCATCGGCATCTTGATCGACCTCTACCCAGTTCGGAACGAAGATGCCTTTGAACTCCCGCTGGCGGACTGCCGGGTTCTGCGTCTGCCCGGTCAGTTCCTCGCAGTGAAGCCGATAGGAGCCACGCGCAGCGAGGTCCGGCCCAGCCTGCTCCAGGGTGCGAGCGACTCTGCGCGCGAGGAAGCTCCTCATGTGGAGCTGTCGCACCGAGCCCTTCGCAGCCGAAGCTAGAGACTCGAAACAGCGGGTGCAGATGCCCGTCCCCGGGTGGAGGTGCACGCGTTGGCACTTGGAGCAACGCAGGAACTTGGACTCGGCATCGACGAGCTCAAACCGGATCCGCGGAACGCTGATCGTGCCGTGGGCGTGCTGGCATCTACCCAGCTCGGCCAACGCCCGTTCGAGCTCAGACTCGTGGTCTGCCGGCCAGGACCTCCGCGCGTACTCCTGAAGGCGGGTGTTGGCCTGTCCCCAGGTCTTCCAGGCCTTGAAGTAGTCGTCCGCGTCATCGCGATACGGGCTCGGCCAGTATCGGTAGCTGTCGGCGAGGACTCGCAGCACGCCCGAGAGCTGGTGGACGCGTTCCGGCGTTCTCGATCCCTCCGGCAGGTCCTTGACCGCCACGGTGACGAACCCCTGGCCCGCTTCTTCGAGCGAGAAGTACGTCTTGCTGAACACCACCTCAGTCAACGCTCGGTGGACCGCGGACACGACGTTCTGGCGAGCTGACTGCAACGCACTCTGGAACAGGACGTCATCACGCCAGTGGACCGACCCGTCCTGGATCTCGAAGAGATGCGTCCAGTCGAAGTACCGATCGGTGCCGTCCTGGATCCCTCGTGGCCGGACTTGACCGGCGTCGTCGTAGGGGTGAACCCCCTTGAGAACATGTTCGGCGATGAAGGAGAGAACACCTCGCTCGGTTCCGCCGAGCGCATCCGTCGTGGGCTCCTCGAGGATCTCGTCAAGAGCGACCGAAGTCTCACCGGCCTCGACGAGCTCCCGTTTGAGGGAATCCCTCGCTTGAGCGAGTTGGGTGATGGGTCCATCCTTGGAGACGGCTTCCATCAGCTGGGCAGTCACGCGATCCAGTTGCTCTCGGACCTCCTCAGCGGATCTTCGTCGCGCCAGCACTCTGCGTAGGCAGAGCACGAGCAACTCCCGCCGGATGTCCTGGTGGTGGTTGCGCTCGATCGACAGCGCCCCCTTCGCCGCGTCCTGGCGGCTGTCTGAGAACGACACGAGCTTGGCCGGCTCGGCGTCGTTGGCGAGTCTCTGGGCATCGAACAGCTCTGTTGCCAGCAGCTGGGTCGTCTTGCCGAAGCCGGCTCTGAAGTTCCGAATCGGGGACAGCCTGAACGCCGCGGTTCGCCTGGAGTAGGACGTCCCGCACTTGGGGCAGGAATACGGGACGTTCGTCCCCGGATGCCGGGGACCGCGCTTGTGCCGATCGACGGTCTTCCCGCGATCGTAGAAGCGTCCGACCACCAGCCTGTCGTTGTCCTGGGCATCGTCGATGCGAACCCCGGTTCCCGGTCCCGAGCCCGTCTTGACCCTCACGATTCCGCCAGTCGCCCGCTCCAGTGCTGCGGGGATCCAGGTGCCCTTGTCGTCGCTGTGGACCTGAAGTTCGTCGTCGGTGACGAACCTGGGCCAGAACAGCCCGTACTGCTCCCACGACAGCTCCTCGAATCGCTGGGACGCGCTCTTGTCCGGTAGCCCATCGAGGTGGGGCTCGTGCGGGAGCAACTCCGCAAGATAGCCAGAGCGCCGCCCCCCGAGATCAGCGTTCAATCCACCGACCATCACCTCCCCGCAGCACTCGCAGTACACGAGCTCGAACAGTCGGAGCGAGCGAGGACCAGCCTCGGTCTGGACCTCCACCTTTGGCTCGCGCTCGATCGACAGCACGCCGATCTCCGACTCGCGGATCGCCCTAGTCTTGGGCGATCCGGCTCCCCGCCACACTGGCGCGTATAGCCCCTCGATGCTGCGGAAGAACGTATGGACGCGGAATGACGGGGGCGGGACGTCCCATCTGCCAAGGTACGACACCAGCCCATCGCCGGCGCCGCGGATGAACAGGAGAGCGCGAACAGCTGCCTGTTGCTCTTGAGGGCTCCAGCTGGCTGACTCACCGCCGAAGATCCTTCGACACAACTCTGCCACCGGGGTTGCACGCGTACGGCCCTGGGACGGGTCGTGCGGGTCTTCCTCCCAGCAGGCCCACAGGAGCCGGTCTGCTGCCTCCTGGACACAGCGACGCACCACGCTCGTGTGGTCCGGTCCACTGACCCCGCTATCAAGCCCAAGCGCCTGGGCCACTCCAGTCCAGAGCGTCGGAGAGTCGGGTCGGTTCGGCGACGGAATGAACGCCGGCTTCGCGAGTGGAAGGTCAGGATCCGCCTCCTCGACCTCGACTCCCGCACGAAGCATTGCCAGGAGAGGGCCAGCGTCGACGTGGCCCGAGGGCCCGTCAGATCCATATCGCCCCGGCACTTCATGACCAGGGACGATGGCCTCGAGCCAGGCTTGCTTTGCGTCCTCCTCAGCGAGCTCCGGGTCGATTCCGAATCGTCCGAACATGTCCCAGAGGAACGAGGCGCTCTTCGCCGCCTCGTCGTCCGGGTTGGCCGGCAGGGAGGCGCTCGAGGCGAGTACGCGGAGCTTCCGCCGTTGTTCTGGAGCTGTCAGGCCGAGACGGTGGAACAGCAGCCGGAGGAGGTACGCGACCTCGGTACCGGCTGCCCCACGCTGGAGGTGGAGTTCGTCGAGCACGACGTAGAAGTAGGCGTCATCACGCTTGAGCCAGGCCCGGGTCTTCTCCAAGATCGGGGAGTCGACCTCACGGTTCAGCATTGCGCTCAACATGCTGACGTTGGTGATCAGGATGTCGGGCGGGTGCCGGTGCATGTCCCAGCGGGACACCTGCTCGGCGCCGTCCACCGAGGGAAACAGGAACGGCGCGTCGTCACCCTCACTACTCGCGGCGGTCCCCGTGTCGATCGACTCGGTGATGAACTGCGAGCTGAGTTCGGCTCTCTCGGCTTCGGTCCACTCTCGGCCTACGTGGGCCACGAACTCCTTGGCAAGCGTGTCCTCGCTGAACAGCCCGGCATCGGCTGCCAAGCCGACGAAGTCGCTCGCGTTGATGAACGCCGCGTCCTCCTGGGGAGCGATGGAGTCCGCCAGCACCGAAAGCGAGCCGCGCTCGATGGCGTGGAGCCTCGCCTGTCGTTGCCCCTCCTCCGCATCGACCATGTAGTCGAAGAGTTCCGTCAACTTGCGCTGGCGGCGCTGCAGCTCCGCGGCCCGCAGATCCTCGAGCTGTACGAGTCCGTTGTCATCCGCCTTCTTGTGCTCGGGGAAGCAGACAGGAGGCAGACCCTTGAGGGCTTTGGCGGGCGACTCTAGGAGACGCCGGAGACCTGGGTGGAGTTCATGGCCCGTGACAGGGGTCGCCCCGGTGTACCGACCGAAGAAGATCCTGTTCCCGCCGAAAGCCCTGTCCATTACGGCCCTGGCCTCGAAGGAGTCGAGAGCTTTGCGCAGTCGGACGAGTTGGTCCTCGACAAGGGCGTTCATCGGATAGAGGACCAGGGCTCGTACGGCTGCAGGCCGCTCGACGCGCTCACCCTCTCGATGTGACTGGAACGGAGTCCGCGTCGCGTGGGTCTTCGTAGGGCGGAACGTCGCAGGATCGCGGTCAGGTTCACCGATCGCCGACGCTTCCTTCGCGTTCTTGGGGATGGCTGAGAAGCTGACGACGACCTTGCCGTCCTTCTTCGTCCGCGTATACGCGGATCCGTCGGGAGCGTGCCACCAGCGGCGTCCAAGGAAGGCTGGATCGGGCTCGGGCCAGGTCACCGCCTCTGCCGTGATGCGGGCCAGGAGCGGTAGCAAGAACGACTCGGTCTTGCCGGAGCCGGTTCCCGACGTGACGACACCGGGCGTAGTGGGTCGAAGCCCACGCCGGAGCATGTCCACTTGGTGGGAGTAGGGCTTGAACCTCGGCACACGGGTCAGCGGCCATTCACCGTCATCGGCGGTTCGAGCTCGGGAGGGGAACAGACCGGCAAGGGCTAGCTCAACGAACGAGCGCCGCGCAGCATCGGACATGGTCCCGAGGACGGCGGCGGCGCCACTCTCGGCGAGCATCTCCTCGAAGCCGACGGCGGCGGCCTCGTACCTCGGGATCGGCTCCACCAGCGGCTCCGTGCAGAGCTTCCCAGGACTCCGGAGTAACAGCCGTCGCTCCTCAGCGACACTCTCGTCGCCGAGGCGAAAGGCGGTGTCGAGGTAGCTCAAGTAGAGCTCTCGAATTCGCTCGAACGCTCCGATCGGATCCTGCATCGGTTCTCCTACCCCTTGACCATCCAGGACGCGGGGATCACCCTGCTCACGAGCTCCGTAACCCTTCGACCGAAGGGATAGCAGTAGCCCTCCACCCGCTTTGTGCGAACGTCGAGCGTTGGTCCCGGAGCACCCTCGCCGAGTACTGTACAGAGGCGCCCGAGCGGCAACGGCAGGTGCACCGGGGATCGGCCAGTCATCGAGACCCAACCTTGCCGGTCAAGCGCGAACGGCGCCTTGCCGGCGGTCGAGTATGCATAGAGGAGGGCCCAGTTCCGGATGTAGGTCCACAAAGCCGGTTCCTCGTCGACCAGGACCACGTAGATCGAGCAGCTCGTGCGGTGTACTCGCTGCTCAACCCGGACGGCCTCGTCAACCGGTGCGGATCCACGGCGGAACTCGGCACTGTTCCAACGCCAGTGCTTCGCTGTCACGAAGCCCTCTGGCGGAACGTCGGTCCAGAGTTCCTGACGCTCGACTTCGGCATGGAGGTGATGAGGGACCTGACCTGCTTCGCCCCAGGCGAGCCACTCGGTGGGTTCGAGGCCGGTTGTCGCTTGAACTTCGGCCAGAGCTGACTCGGAGGCACGCACGCGCAGGATCGTCGGTTGCCAGGGGCAGCCCGCCTCCACCTCCTGCATTTCCAGCCCGCGAGCTTCGGCTGCTAGCCGCACCTGAGCCACTCGACTCTGCATGGACAGACCGATAAGGGAGGCTTCAACCGCCGGGCCCCGTCGTACTGCGACGAAGCGAGGGCGCCGAGCCACCAGCCGGGTCGAGCTGTAGGCCTGATCACGAACCAGGTCCAGCGCTCCCGCCTCGCACAGGCTTCGGATCAGCTCATGGTGGAGTAGGTAGTCCGTTTGCCCAGTCATCTCGGCAAAGAGTTGCTGGACAGTCCGGTACCTGAGTCCCCCTCGGCCGGTCGAAAGGGCCGCGAGTGCATCGACGAGTGAGAGCGTCAGTTCAGCGGGCTGCGCTCGATGAGGGGGACTCATCGAGAGCGTGTCCAGTCTGGTCTCCGCACAAGTCTCCGCCTCCACTGGCGGGTTGTGCCTGGAGAGGCGGCGGAGCGCCTCGGCCACCTGGGGAAATCCGTCTATCTCGCGGTAAGTGCCATCCGGTCCACGGACCCGGACGCACTTCGCCTTGGTGAACGCGGCCTTCCAATGCCTTCGGTCTCCGGCCGATGGTGATCGACGGTTGGCCGGGGGCACCGGCTGGTTGACGTCCCCGACGAAGACGAGGAGCTCCGGCCGTCCCTTGTGCCCCACTACGAGCCAGTCGAACCCCTCACGGGGTGCGAGCGACATCTCGCCGAAGCCAGGGCCAAGGAACCGAGCTGAGGGTTCGCACCCGAGGAGGTCGTAGCTACCGACTGGATCGGCGGTCGTGATGCCCGACGGAATCGGACTGCCGGCCTCGATGGACTTCTGGCCGGGGCAACAGCTCTCGAGGAAGTAGCGTCTACCGACGAGCGCCCGGTAGTTGTCGTCTACCGCAGCGCGGCGGAGATTGACGGACCGTTCACTCTCGCGACTCCTTCCTTCTCCGAGTGGCCACTTCGCGACGACTTTGAGGCGGGTGGGGAGTTCCCTTGTGGCTTCGCCGGGTAGCGTCCAGTCGCCATCAGCTCGTTGAGAACAGTGAAGCTCGACCTCGCTGGACAGCCTCACCTTGACGTCCTCGACGCCTGGCGCCCGAACCCGCGGAAGGAACCCATCGAAGCCAAGGAAACCACCAGGGACCTTGATGCCTCCCACCAAGCGAAGGGTCGGCGGGTTCATGGTGCGCTGGAGTTGGACCGCCCTGGACAACGACTCGGGCAGATCGTCCAGCGGGCGCACGCTGCACCCCGTGACCTCGGTCCACCCATCGACTCGCGATGCCTCCCGCTCACCGCCGAAGGCGTCGATGAACCCCTGGACCAGATCGTGCCGTACGAGCGCTACGTCGGCTCCGCTGATGTCATGCCCTGTCGCAAGATAGAACTCGTTGGACTGGTCCTCCTGAAAGACGAGGACACCTTGGTTGATCAGAGCCCTGGGACCGGGTCCGAGGAGGGCCAGTGAGCTGAACATCACGTCCAGCACACCGTCCAGCCCGCCGACCTCCGCCTCCGCGTAGTGCTCGTAGTTGCCGATGGCGTTGTCCAAACGACCGACGCGATAGCCTGCCGGGGGGGACCATTCGACTGAACAACCTAGAAGCGGGATGAGGCCTTCGTCATTGAAGACCGCCAGGACGGTCGTGAGTCCGCGTCGGGCTCGGCGAGAGCCCGGGCTGTAGGACGGCTCGAGAGCTTCCTGCCGGATGGCCCGCCAGAAGGCGCTCTCGCGAGGATCGCGCCTTCCGGCGACGAACCGCTCGACGAAGTTGTCGAGATCCTCGCGGAAGAGACGACTGAAGCGGTCCCGCTCCGCCTGAAGCGCAGCGATAACGGGGGTGATCGGGGGCTCGAAGCCCACCAAGTCTGCCTCGACCAGGACCCGAGCGATCAGGCGCCGATCATGCTGGTGGGGAAACGCGAGGAAGTGGGAGAAGCCGATGGTCGTCCGGTAGTCATCGAGTGGAGGGAGCACGAGCTCGCGAATCGGGCGATGGGTCGCTCGTGCGCGGAAGGTCCAGTCCCGCACATCGCGCCAGAGCTCTGGGAGACACTTGATGTGGTCCTTGTTGCCCACCAGCCTCCACAAACGCTCGTAGAAGCCACCGGCGGCGTCCGGGTGGCCGTATGCGACCAAGCAGGTAAACCACAGCATCGCGAAGAAGTGGGGGGGCTCGACGGATGCTGTCCTCCACGGGTTGGAGGACCTCGGGGCACGGCCTTTGTAGTCCCCACAGAACCCGCAGAACGAGGTCCCGAGAGGAACATTGCGCGTACAGGCGTCGACGAATGCCTGGACGACCTGGTCAAGGTCCTCGACGCTCGCATTCGCCAGGAGAAGCAGCTCCTCCGGGGTGGCGGCCAGCCTCTCCACCGGACCAGCTCCCGCAGCGCTTTCGCCCAGGCAGTACTCGACGAGGCGTTCGTTCCAGTCGGCATAGGACCACTTGCGCCAGAACTTGGTGGGAACTGGGGGCTGCGCCGTGATTGGATCGCCGGTGGGTCTGGAGATCAACGCCGCTGCATCGTCTCGACCTCGGGGCGGCCGAAGTGCCTCACGGAGACGCTCCACGAGGGCCGGAACCGGTCCCTCGACTCGGTAGCTCGTCTCTTCGCCGCAGAGAACGAGGATGAACGTGGTGTCGGCGGCCCCCCGCCAGCGCTCTCTCTCCTCGAGGACGCGGTCGCCGAGTCCCTCGGGGCAGATGACGCCGAGAGCGGCCGGCCCCCGCGCAAGCGCCTCGCCGAGTCGGTTCCCGAGGTTCTTCGTCGTGGGGATCGTCTTGAACGCGATTCGAGTCGTGGGGAGGCCCGCGAGCGAAGCCAGCGCGTCGGTGGCTACCGACCTGAAGGGACTATTGGGATCTCCCGAAGCGACACCGAGCCCTTCGAGGGCCTCGCGCAGCGCCTTCGCAGCACTGGGGGACGCGGCACCGGTAGGCATCGTGAGACGCACTCCCTTCCTCCTCTCGAAGCTCTGGACTGAGACCGACACTCCGGCCGTCGTGAGCGATCCGGGAAGGAGGGCCAGCTTCTCCACGAAGAGCCCGCCGAGCTGCCAGGAATCCTGCCGAGCTCGGGTGAGCACCACCACGAAGCGCAGCTCGGGGCATGCTGCGGCACCTTCGGCCAAATGACGCGCCATCTCGCCGAATCCGTCGCCCTCGAATAGGAGCAGGATCGCGGAGGGCCTGCGGCGGAGGGCCTCGCGCAGTCGATTCCAGCGGTTCTTGGAATGCTGGACGTACTTGCAGACGACCTCGCCCGCCTTGAGGTTCCACTCGTGGGCCAACCAGGTCGCCAGCGAATGGAATTTGGTCGCACTCCGACTCGTCAGGTCGATGGCCTCGATACGTTCGACCAGGCCGCTCCAAAGGACCGACCAGGCATCGTCAGACTGGAGCGGGGCGATCGACATGCTCGCGGAGGACTCGGAGGAGCGCGGCTCGGTGCTCGGGCGCGCGCTTGAAGAGGTTGCTGGCCTGGAAGCGCCGCAGGAAACCCGAGGCGGCCTTGCTGGAGAGCAGAGCACGCACTGCCGGCTCTTCGTCGAGCAACTCGAGAAGGGGAGTTCGGGGCGCTGCCAGAGGCCAGGTCCCGAGGTCTGCGGCGTGGCGGGGACCGCCGGGGATCTGCCAAGCCGCTGGAGGCCACTTCGATTCAGCGTCCAGGGTCGTGCCCTCAGGAAGCGGCAGAGGACGATGCGCCTCGGCGAGACGTCGGCCGATCCACTCCGCAACCGGTACCGAAACAGCGTTGCCGACGAGTCGCCAGCGGGACCTCCCGTTTCGAGGGTCGACCTCTGCCGCTGGCTCCGTCCATCCACGGGGGAAGCCCTGCAGGCGCTCGACATCGCGGATCGTCGGCACGACGATCCGGCCGTCGGGCGGCAGGATGATCGCGGGCGGCGAGGGGATGTCCAATCCCGATCCCACCTTCAAGGTCGGGACGGAGTCGACCGCCCAGCCGACTCCCCGGTTCCCTTCGGTCCACGAGAACGCGCACGCCTTGCCGCCGAGCCAGGCCGGCTCCTTGACGTGCTTGAAGGCAGGCACATCGCCTTCAAGAAGGACGCGGCGGGGGTCTCCCGCTCCTTGGAGGCAAGCGACGATGAACAGTCGCTTTCGTCGCTGCGGGAGTCCAAAAGCGAGGGAGTCGACCTCTCTGTACGCCCATGAGTAGCCCAGCCCGGTGAGAGCGGAGAGGACGACCTTCATGGCCTTCCCCTCATCGAGGTGGCGCATGTTCCAGACGTTCTCGAGGACGACCCAGGTTGGCCGGGCGGCAGGACGACGTCGCTTCAGGAGTTCGAAGACATGACCGATCAAGCCCGACTGGCTGCCGTTGATGCCGGCAGTGGACCCGGCGGGGCTCAAGTCCTGGCAGGGGAAGCCGGCCGCGAGGAGGTCGAACCTCCCGGGCAGAGCGTTCTCGAGGGCACGCGAGGTGACATCGACTTCGAACTTCGCGTGTGGGAACGCTGGTTCAGTTCGGCGCTCCCTCGCAGCCTCCAGCACCGCGCGAGCATCAGGCATGAGCTCGCAAAGGAGCTCGGTTCGATGCCCGGCCCGCTCCAGACCGAGTTCAAGGCCGCCGATACCGGCGAAGAGCCCGACCACGCTGAGCCCGTCGCGCTGCCTCTCGGTCGCAGCACGACGGGCAGGCGCTGGATCACTGCGTCGCTGTGCGGCCTGTGCTACGTCCATGTCCCCTGCCTACCACGCTCCGCCAGGCGGCGAGCGGAATCACCGAATGATGCCACGAAGTCGAACGACGACCCCTCCGTCATCCGCTACTCGACGTCGAATGAAACGAGTCCGGCGCGAGGACACCGACCCCGAGATGGCGATTCGCCGGATCTTGTTCGGCCGAGGGCTGCGCTACCGCAAGAACCGTCGACCTACAGCGGACCTGCGCACCCGCGCCGACCTCGTGTTCCTGAAGGAGAGGGTCGCCGTCTACGTCGATGGCTGCTTCTGGCATGGCTGTCCGCAGCACGCGACCTGGCCGAAGACCAACGCGGAGTTCTGGCGCTCGAAGCTCGAGGCAAACGTCGCCCGGGATCGACGGGTAGACGCAGCGCTTCGCGAAGCCGGCTGGGCGGTGGTGCGCGTCTGGGAGCATGAGGCACCTGAAGAAGCCGCCGACCGGATCGAAGCAACCGTTCGGGGGAGAGCCAGTCAGAGCTAGGCCGCCGGCACCCGGTCGCCCTCTCGGACGACCGGGCGCGGCCCACCCCTCAGCCTGCGAAGGTTGCGACAGCTCGGCCGACCTCGGGGTGAACATCATCGACGAGGCCCTCCGACCCGCCGCGCGAACTCAGCTCGCACGAGGACCTCGGCCTCTCGCTCGGCGACCTGCCTCGGCAGGCGCCCGTCGAACTCCATGATCCCGGCGCGCTCCTCCACGGCTTCGCGCCACTCCGGCGGCCAGGCGTCCCACCGCTCGGGCAGTCCCGCCGCTTGAAGGACCCGATCCGGTTCCTTCAAAGCCGCCCGCAGCCGCACCGCCCGCTCCCGGCGCTCCTCCGCCGTGCGGGCCTCCGCCGCTCCCAGCGCCAGCACGCGCGGGGTCACGCCTCGACCTCCTCGAACTCGTAAACCGGCTTGCGGCCCTCTCCCTCGGGGTAGCTCCGCGCCAGGCGCCAGCTTGTGCCGTCGACGACGAACCGGGTGTCCAGGTACTCGCGGAACAGGTTCCCGACGATGGTCGACTTCGACCGGGCCGACTTCGGGTTGCCACGGCGGTCCTTGAAGCGGTCGCCGAGCAGCTCCTCCAGCCGCTTCACCCACTCCGCCGCCGATGCCGCTGACCCGCCGTGGTGCTCACGCACGACGTCGAGCATCAGCTCGTAGCGGGGGTCGAACGCGTGAGCCGACTCCTCGAAGTTGGTCAGGAACCCGTCGAACGCCGACAGCCGCAGGATCGCGTCCATCGTGCTCGCCCAGGTCTGGCTCGTGCTGTGCTTCGCCGGCTGCTCGCAGCGGGGGCGCCCGCAGTCCAGCCACGCCTGAACCATCCCGGCGAGCTCGGCAACGATCTCGAGCCGATGCTCTTGAACGAAGCCGACGACGTCGGCCATCGGGTAGGTCGTCCGCTGCACGTCCTGGTCGAGCACCAGGTTCACCGGCAGAGCGCGACGGCGCAGGTCCACACCCAGCGTCGTCAAGTTCATCGTGAGGCAGAAGAGGATGTCGTTCTGCGGCCGGCTGATCGATGAGTTGCTGCCCAGCCGCCGGAAGTTGAGCCGGCTGTCCGTGATGCACCGCTCCAGCACCGGGCTCTCGATCCCGCGGCTCGTCTTGGCGTTGTCGACCACGATGATCCGGTCGCCCGCCTCGACCCTGGTCGCCAGCTGCTTCTCGAACTCCGCGTCGTCGGCGCTGTACGACACCGTGCTCGGCTCGCTCCCCTCGACCAGCACACCGAGCACCCGGGCGAGGGTCGTCTTGCCGACGCCCGGCTTGTTGCCGTTGATCGCCAAGAACGGGTGACCGCGCCCCCAGTGCGGCATCGTCAGCGCCGTCAGCAGGACGCCGACGAAGTTGACCAGGTCCGGCTCGGCCTTCCAGTGGAAGCCCTCGAGCGCCTTGTGCAGCAGCGGCGAGCCGGAGTCGGTGGGGCTGACGTCGGGGCCGTCGTAGAAGATCGCCGGGCCGGGGTGGTACCCGCTCCGGCCGATGAACCCCCAGTCGGCGTCGAACAGCGGCGAGCGGCAGTACAGCTTGAGCTCCGGCAGGCGCGACCAGACCCGGGGATCGCTCACGAACGCCCGCGCCAGCTCGCCCGGCAGCACCCCGTAGCGCTGGAAGACCAGGCCGTCCTCAGTCTCCCGCGCGAAGCGGAGCTCCAGCAGGGCCGACAGCAGCCCCGCGAGGTTCCGGTCGGTGACCAGGACCGGCCCCACCCCGCGGCGGACGAAGACGACGTCGCGTTCGGTGCGGAAGAAGCGGCGCGCCGGCTCCACCGCGGCCACGACCGCGTCGAACAGCCCCGCGACCGTCTCCCGGTTCACGATGTACTCGACCACCGCGCGACCCGGACGCGGCGGGGGCGGCGGCGCCGGCGTGGCGGCGGCCTTGAGCTCCCGCCGGACCTCCGTCACCGTCTCCCGGAAGACGCGGACCGTCAGCCCCGACAGGGCCCGCACCTCCTTGAAGGCCGGCTCGCGCTCGGCGGCCGAAACCTCCAGCAGAGCGGCGATCGCCTCCCGCACCAGCTCGATGCGCTGCGCGTCGTCGCCCACCCCTTCGCAGCGCACGCGCAGCCGGCCGACGACGTCCTGCGGACTCGGCGGCGGCGCCCCCGTCCCCGGCATGTCGACCCGCGACCAGTCCGCGACCAGCGCGCACGCCCCCTTGAAGTCGACGGCGCGGCCCGCGCGCACCAGGTAGTCGAAGACGCTGACCGTTTCGCCGGTGCGGAAGGAGTGGAAGGCGCCCCGCTCGGCCTCGCCCGTACCGTCCGCGACCCCGGCCGACGGGTGCTTGTCGCCGCTCGCCGAGTCGGGATCGCGGCACTGGAGCCAGCTTTCGCCCGAGCGGCTGCCGGTGAGCAGCTCACCGTAGACCGCCTCCAGCGGCAGGGCATCCAGGGCACGCCGCCGCCAGTCGGCCCAGTCGGAGCTGGTGCTGGACCGGCCTCGACGAGGTCCTCGAGGGGGAGGAGTCGGCTGTGCTCGCCTCGGGGGGCGTCGAGCTTCCTGCAGGTCGGCCGCGACCGCGGCGAACAGGTCGACGTCCTCGGGGATCTCCGACAGGTCGATGGTGGCGAAGCGGTGCGGGCGGTCGGAGGTGTCCTCGCCCTTGACCGCCTTGGTGCCGTACAACTTGAGGATCCGCGACGGGTTGAAGGTCGAGGTGTCCACCTTCGCGGCGTCGGTGCTGAACCGATCGTCGAGCAGCCGCAAGAGGTCACGGGCGTCCTTGGCCGCGGCCTCGACCGCCGGGCCGACCGCCGGGACCAGGGGCACCAGCAGGTGGTAGCCGTTGCCGCTGTCGGCCAGGAGCGAGCGGACGGCGCGCTCCTCCAGCCAGCTCCGCACCGCGTCCGCGACCGCTCGGGCAGCGGCCTTCTCCTCGTTGGTCGCGGAGATCCCCTTCGGGTCCCGCTCGGGGTCCACGTCCACGACGAACAGCGTGTAGGCGAGGACGTCCCGGTCGCGGGTCGCGGTCCGGCTCCGCTGCAGCGCGCCGCGCTTCCCATCGGCGAGGTCGGACTGGACCGCCTGCAGCGAGAAGTAGATGTTCGCCTCGCCGACGCGCGGATGGTCGCCCCGTGACATGCGGCTGCGCGGGGCCTTCGACACGGGCGCGACCGCCAGGACCAGCGCGTCGAGCTCGTCGGGGCCGAAGTACCCCGTCCAGGTCCCCCGCCCGCCCCCCTTCCGCAGCACGCGGACCTCGGTGACCCCGCCCAGCGCGGCGTGCCTCGCCAGCAGCCAGCGCAGGAACGGCCGGAGGTGCTCGCGCACCCAGGGAGAGGCGAGGTACGTCTCGGTCGGGGAAGGTGGGGCCACGCTCGGTCTCTTCGGGCGGCTCAGGCGCGGCCGGTCAGCGTCGCCTCGATACGGACGACCGCCGCCGGCGAGTACAGGTAGGTCACGACGGTCCGGTTGGAGCCCTGCGCCTTGTTCAGCACGGCCCGGGCCAGGCCCGGCTTGTTCCCCCGCAGCTCCAGCCGCGTGATCACCCGACCGATCTTCTGCTTCGAGACCCCCAGCCGCCGCCCGATCTCCGTCGGCGACAGCCAACCGTCCTCGACCGTCGGCCGCAGCTCCGGCAGGGTCTGACCCAACGCGATCTCGCAGGCGGAGACCTCGTAGGCCGCGCGGACGTCGTCGTCGATCTGGCCGAGCCCCGACAGCGTGTCCAGGGTCTCTTGGAGGCTCCGGGTGCGGAACCTGCGGTCGTCCAGCTCGAGCTTGCGGGCGAGCCGGCGCTCCCGATCGATGCGCGGATCGCCCACCAGGGTCGTCGTCGACGTCACCTCCACCTGAACGAACCCGTCGCCCTCGACGCGGCGCCCGGGGTCGTACCGCCCGTCACGGAGCAGCTGCGGCATGACCTCGTCGACGAGGAACCGACGCAGCCGCTTGCCGACCGGCTTGCTGGTCTTGGCGAGCACCAGGTGCAGGCCCGTCTCGAACAGGATGAGCAGCCCCCGGTTCACGCGGCTCGACACGGCGACGGGGCTGTCCTTGGCGAGCTCCTTGAAGGCGGCGAGGTCCTCTCCGCGCAGCACGAGGTAGTCGTGGCCCTCGATGAACTCGTCGGCCCAGTCGCCGGCGATCTTGTTGGCGAGCCGCTTGCCGGCGTTCGCGTAGCCGAGGGCGGCGCCGACCTGGCGCGCGACCCACGACGGCCGCCCCTTGCAGGTCAGGGTGGTGAGCGGCCTTCCCTCGAAGTCGCTGTTGAGCTGGATGAGCGGGTTCATGGTTCCCTCCTCGGGACGTTGGACGGCACCGACAGGGCGGCGACGCGGTGTTGGAAGCGCAGCAGGGCCTCGCGATCGGCGAACTCCACCTCGATCACGACGCCCCCCTCTTCGATGGTCAGGACGGGCATCTGGCCGCCCCAGCAGGACAGGCGGACGTCCGGGTCCTGCACCGTCGCGCTGGCCTTGAGCAGCCCGCCCTCCAGCGCGGGCGTGAGCAGCAGCTGGGGCGCGGCGCTCACGCCTGCTCCGCTGGGGGCGGCGGCGCCAGGAAGCGGCCGATGTCGGCGGTGTCTCGACTCCGGGGTACGCGCGGCAGGCTCCGCAGGAACAGGCGTCCGTAGGGGCGCGTGAGGAGCCTCGGGTCGAGCACGACGACCACGCCACGGTCGCCCGATCCGCGGATCAGCCGGCCGAAGCCCTGCTTGAAGGCGAGCACGGCACGCGGCAGGCCGTGGTGCAGGAACCAGCGGGGGTCGTGCTCTCGGATGGCGTCGAGCACCGGGTCTTCGGGGCTCGGGAAGGGCAGTCGGTCGATGACCACGCAGGACAGCGACTCGCCGGGCACGTCGACGCCGGCCCAGAAGGACTCCGTGCCCAGCAGGACGGAGCCCACGTCCTCGCGGAACGCCGCGACGAGCGCGGTCCGGGGCTGCTCGCCCTGCCGCATCACCCGGAAGTCGGAGCTCGCCGCCCGCCGGTGGGCGCGGTCGAGGTTCCTGTAGGACGTGAACAGCCCGAGGGTCCGCCCGCCCGCCTGCTGGATCGACTCCAGCACGTGCGAGGCCACGCTCGCCGGCCAGACCGGATCGGTCGGATCGGGCAGGCCCCGAGGCACCACCAGCAGCGCCTGCTCCGCGAAGTCGAACGGGGAGTCGACGACGAGCTCCCGCGGCTCGGGCACTCCCAGCTCGGCCTTGGCCATCTCGAAGGACCGGTCCGTCGAGAGCGTGGCCGAGGTGACGACGGCGGCGTGGACCTGGTTGAACAGCAGGAGCCGCAGCCGGTGGCTGACCTGGATCGGCTTGGCGCAGAGCACACCTCGCCCCTGGCGGTCCTCCTCGATGAACGTCACGGCGTTGGGGTCGTCGAGCGCGAGGGCGGACCGGATGCGCTCGGCCGTCTCGCCGCACCGCTCAGCGAGCCGGGTGAGCCGGCGCGCTTCGGCCTTGTCCGCGCCCTCGGCGGCGGCGGCGTAGACCCTCGAGGCCTGGTGCAGCCGCTGAACGAGCTCGGCGTGGCGGATGGCGCCGGAGGTGCGCAGTCGGACTCGGTAGGAGTGCGAACGACGGAGCTGGCCCAGGTCACGGCAGAAGGCGACAGACCACTGGCGCAGGATCTCGGGGAGGCTGCTCGACGCGATCTCCTCGAGGGGCGCCGTGAGCCGTCGGAGCGACGCGTAGCTCACGCGGAAGCCGAAGAAGTCGCGGGCGATGTCGGCGGCCTTGTGGGCCTCGTCCAGGACGACGACGTCGAAGGGCGGGAGCACGATGTCCTCGCCGGTCGCGTGGCGGACGACCAGGTGGGCGAACAGCAGGTGGTAGTTGGCGACGACCACGGTGCTCGCGGCGGCACGCTCTGCGGCCTGGCGGTGGTGGCAGCTGCCGTGCTGGGGACAGTCGCTCCCGAGGCAGTCCTCCGACCGGACCGAGAACCGCCGCCACAGCGAGTAGTCCGGCTGGAACGGCAGCTCGGAGACGTCGCCGTGCACAGTGGTCCGCGCCCAGTCGACGAGCTGCTCGACCCAGCCGGCCTGGTCGGGCTCGAAGGCCGCGCCGAGGGTGCCGCCCTGCTCCTCCTGCTCGAGCCGCCGTCGGCAGAGGTAGTTGCTCCTCCCCTTCATCAGCGCGAAGGAGAAGTCGACGGGGAGCAGCTCGGCGAGCAGGGGCAGGTCCTTGCCGACCAGCTGTTCCTGGAGGGCGATGTTGGCTGTGACGATCAAGACCCGACGCCCGGTGCACGCCGCGTCGAGGATGGTCGGCACGAGGTACGCGAGGCTCTTGCCGGTCCCGGTCGGCCCTTCGACGAGGAGGTGGCGCCCGTCGTCGATGGCGAGCTCGACGCCGCGGGCCATCTCGATCTGTCCGGGACGCGGGGCGTAGCCATCGAAGTGCTGAGCCAGCAGCCCGCCGGCGCCGAAGACGTCCATGAGGTCGGTCATCGGGCGCCTCCCGACAGGAGGCTGAGCTCGGCGCGCGCCTCCTTCGTCAGCGACTCACGCCCGTGGTCGAGGGCCTCCTCGCTGAGCCCGAGCCGGGCGGCGGCATCGGCGCGAGCCTCGGCGATCAGCTGGGTCGCGAAGGCGTCGGCGATGAGATCGAGGGCGGCGTCCCAGGCGGCGGCCGCCTCGGGGTCGGGCTCCTCGATGATGACGCCTCGAAGGGTGACTCCCACGACCGCTGACTCCTGGCTCGCTCAGCCCGGGATTGGGCTCGCCAGGTCCCATGAGCAGCAGTCGTGCCAGCTCTCGAAAACGCTGTACTGATGGGCGGTTGCGCCTCCAGGCATCGGTGGCGTGAGCCCGAACTCACGGTCTGGGTCGACGGGAATGCGGAACGGGTCGACGATGTCGCGATTTGGGTCGGTAGCGGCGCGGTTCGGGCCGGCGGCGCGCGGTTCGTGTCGAGAGGCGGACCCCGACGGGTCGCTGGCGCGCCCCAGGTGGCGCGCATCGGCCTCGCGTGCGAGCGCGTCCGCGCGTCTTGCAGACCTCCCAGACCTCGCAGACCTGGGACGCAGACCTCGACGGACGCGATTTGCGCCTATGCCACAAGGACTTGCGGCCGCCCGCAGACCTCGCAGACCTCTCCCCCGCTCCCCTTGGTCGGATCCCGGGTTCCGGACCTCACGCTCCGGTAGCGGTTCGATACCGTCAGCGTGTGAGATCCACCCTCACGCGTAGTCGGCGGAGGGGAGGTCTCGGAGGTCTGCAGGACCTTCGAACTTGGCGTGAGTACAGGAGAATCCATCGCAGACCTGCGATGCGAGCGAGGTCTGCAAGGTCTGCGAGGTCTGCGGCCTGAACAGCGCTCGCGGCGGTCTTTCCTTGACAGGAGCCCCGGATGGCACCGGTGTTGCAGTCGACGTCTTGACCCGGCCTCGGCCGTGACGACCCCAGCGGAGAAGGACCCCCATGCCCCAGGCCATCAGCTACTGCCGCGTCTCCTCCGAGGAGCAGGCCCTCAAGGACATCTCGATCCCGGCCCAGCGCAAGGCCATCCACCGCTGGGCGGCGCAGCAGCCCACGCTCGAGGTCGTGCGCGACTTCGTCGACAGCGGGATCTCCGCCTACGCGCCCGCCGACAAGCGGCCCGGCTTCTGCGAGATGGTCTCCTTCTGCCGCAAGCACGACGTCGACATGATCCTCGTGCACAAGCTCGACCGGTTCAGCCGGAACCGGGAGGAGTCGATCCTCTTCAAGAGCCTGCTGCGCCGCCACGGCGTGAAGGTGCAGTCGATCACCGAGACCTACGACCCCGACACCCCGCAGGGCTTCCTGTACGAGGGGATGATCGAGGTCATCAACCAGTTCTACTCGATGAACCTCGCCACCGAGACCCTCAAGGGGATGCGCGAGAACGCCGAGCGCGGCTACCACAACGGGGGCCGGACGCCCTTCGGCTATCGGCTGGAGAAGGTCACCGACGGCAGCCGCGAGCACAAGCGCCTGGTCCCCGGGCCGGACGAGGAGGTCGCCCTCGTCCGCGAGATGTTCCGGCTCACCGTCGACGAGGGCATGGGCATCAAGGCCATCGCCAACGACTTCAACGCACGCGGCGTGCCGGGCCCTACGGGGCGCCTGTGGAACAGCTCCGCCATCTCCCACGTCCTCCGCAACCGCGTGTACGTCGGCGACCAGGTCTGGTCGAAGAGCCGCAAGAAGGGGCGGGCCGGACGGCAGAAGCAGCCCGAGGAGAAGTGGATCATCACCGAGAACGCCCACGAGCCGCTCATCGACCGCGCGATCTTCGACAAGCGACAGGAGCTCGCCGCGAAGCGCCGGTTCATCAAGCACGACTCGCCCCGCCGCCACGTGTCGTACCTGCTCAGCCGGCTCATGGTCTGCGGCAACTGCGGCGCCAACTTCGTCGGGCGACGCCACAAGTACACGAGCCGCAAGACCGGCGAGGTCACCTACCGCTACCGCTACTACTGCGGCTCCTACCTCAACAAGGGGCCGTCGGTGTGCCCACCGCTGGGCATCGACCGGGACTGGGCGGACGACTTCGTCCTGACCGCCATCCAGGCCCGCCTGGGCACCAAGGGCGGGCTGCTGGAGATGGAGCAGCGGATCGCCGAGCGCATCGAGGCGCGCCGCAAGGTCTACGGCGACAGCCGGCGCTCGCTGGACCAGAAGGTCGCCGACTGCGACCGTCGGATCGCCAACTACTTCCAGGCCATCGGCGACGGCGTCGACGCGAAGACCTGCCGCGAGCACATCGCCGCGCTCGCCGAGAAGAAGGCCCGGCTGGAGGCGGAGGCCGCGATCCTGCAGGACCAGGACTACTACGAGGCCGCGAAGGAGAAGAACCTCCGGCTCCTGCGGCAGTTCGCCGCGAAGTTCGAGGACGGCTTCGACCAGCTCGCCTTCGGGGTCCGCCGCCAGGTGGTGCTCTACTTCATCAAGAGCATCGAGGTCGTGGACCGTCGGAGCCTCAACGTCACCCTCCGGGTGCCGATCGACAACGCGGGGATCAAGCTCCTCACGGACGAGCTGGACGCCACACTGGAAGCCGATCCGGGGGTCAGCGACGGGTCGTTGCTATCAGGCGAGTCTCGGGGAGCCAATACGTGCCAGACCGGAGAAAGCTCCGTCCTGGCGTCCTGG
>CAZSAT010000041.1:39460-53643 GCA_964604675.1 uncultured Enterobacterales bacterium | reverse complement strand
TCGACCGGCCCTCGCCGTAGATCATGGCGATGACCGACGAGGTGGTGGGCGGCTCGTTCTCGTAGGTCTCCTTCCAGTCGAGCCCGCTCCCCCACTCCAGCACGTGCTTCACGGTCATGTCGCAGTGCTCCGCGGGCGCATCCGGCAGGTAAGTGCAGATGCTCTCGTCGACCGACAGGCGTCCTTCGTGCACCGCGATGCCCGCGAGGGCGGCGGTGTAGGTCTTCGACACCGACCAGACCAGCTGCCGGTTGTCCGGGCCGACGCCGCGGTCGTAGCGCTCGAACACGATGTGCCCCCCCTGCACCACGATCACGCTCTGCGTGCGGAGGCCAGCGCGCTCCTCGTCGTCGAGGACGGGGGTGAAGGCGTAGGCCTCCAGGGCGGAGGTGTCCGGAGACGCCTCCGACGCGTGCCAGTCGTCCCACGGCCAGGGCATGACCGGGCACGCCGCGAGGGCTGCGGACAGGTACGAGAACAGCATGACGCCTCGCTAACCTCCCCAGGTGCGAAGTTTCTTGCGCACCTCTGAAACGCGTTCTACATTCGTGGCACTGAACCCCAGGCACCCGAGGCCGCATGAGCGCGCTCGCCCTTCTCGCCGCCGCTGCCTTGGCCAACCCACAGCCATCGACCGTCGTCGAGGGCGACTGGGTGGTGATGAGGATGGCGATGGAGGTGCCCATGAGCGTGGTGCACAAGGCCATCGACAGCGCCGCCGAGGTCATGGCCTTCGGTGGCGAGCGCGAGATCCTCAGCCTCAAGCCCGACGGCGACTGCGAGGTCGTCGAGATCCAGACGCCCGGCCCGATCGGACCGATGACCTACACCGTGCGGCGTTGCGCCACGGTCGATGGCTTCGCCGAGCGCATGATCGCCAGCGACGACTTCCACGCCAACGAGACCGAGTGGCACCTGGCCGAGACGGCCACGGGCACCGAGATCGTCTACCGGGTGCTCGTGGACCCCGACATCCCGACCCCGAGCTTCCTCGTGAACAACAAGGTCAAGTCGGCCATGGCCGAGACCCTGAAGGACCTCTACGCGGTGCTCACCGAGTAGGCGAACCCACGCGCTGGTAGCGGTCGCGGTAGCGCTCCGCACCCGCCCAGACCAGATCGGCATCGATCGTCTCGCCACCGTGCAGCCAGCCCTCGAGCGTGGCCAGGCCTGCGGGCCCCAGCCGCTCCTCCACCTCGCCGAAGAAGTCTTCGGACCCGTGGAAGGTGTCCCGCAGGATCTCGACCATCGTGTCCTCGACGCCAGCCCGTGCGAGCAGGCCCTCGGTGCCGACCATCGCCAGCGGCGCGAGGATGTAGTGCCCGTACTGCATGTCGATGCTGGGCTGCCCGGCGGCAACGACCACGTTCGGCGTGATCTGCCAGAAGCGCTCGGCGTCGTCGAAGGGGGGTCCCGTGATGAGGTCGTGGTCTCCGGTCTGGACCGCCGTGTGCACGTTGTACAGGTACTCGAGCCGCTTCATGCGCCCACGGTGGGAGCGGATGAAGGCGGTCTCCGTCCAGGTGGCCACGAGCTCTTCCCAGTCCTTCTGCGGGATCGGCGGCGCCACGCCGTCGGCGCGGCCCACCCGGTGCCGGTTGTGCAGGTGGGCGATGGCGTGGATGGTCAGCTCGTGGCCCCGGGACTGCTGCGGATCGCGCACCACCACCGACAGGTCTGGCCCGGGTTCCGGGTAGATGCGTGTGTCGTAGGAGCGGGTGTGGCCGGCGTGGCCAGCGGTGACCAGCACGTGATGCTCGCTCTTCAGCGCATCCGGGAGCGGCGGAAAGAGCCTCCCGATCTCCTCGAAGGCGTGCGCGAGCAGGGCGTCGGTCTGCTCGAAGAGCTTCGCGCCGAGGGCCTTGGGCCAGAACAGACGCACCTCGAAGTCGGTGCTGTAGCTCCGAGCCCCCACGTTCCAGACCTTGTCGGCCACCAGCACCGCGGTCTGCTTCTTGTTCCACCGGGCGCGGTGCCCGACGTGGTCCAGGGTGCCGACGGGGCTCCAGCCTTGCGGCACGCAGTGGTACGCACCCTTGTGATCGAAGGCCCGAAGGCCCTCGTCGGACCACGTGCGCCAGCCCTGGGTGCCCTTCTTGCCGCGGTGCTCCGGGAGCTCCTTGCAGTCGGCCTCCTCGGGCGGCCAGATCTCGGTGGGCGACTCGATCTGCCACGTGATGAGCGCCAGGGCGGCCACCGCCAGGACGCCGAGGACTGCATGGAGCGCGCGGGACATGCGCGTTGCCTATCCGATCCACCCCGACTCCCCCTGCGAGCATGACCTGAACGCCTGACCAGCATCGTGTTACCCGCCAGCCATGAGCGGCGCCGCCAACCGGGATCCCGACACCATCACCGTGGTGGGTGCTCGCGAGCACAACCTGAAGGGTGTGGATCTCACGATTCCGCGCGACAGCCTGGTGGTGTTCACGGGCCTGTCGGGGAGCGGGAAGTCGTCGCTCGCCTTCGACACGATCTTCCAGGAGGGGCAGCGCCGCTTCCTCGAGTCGCTCTCGAGCTACGCGCGCCAGTTCCTCGGGGGCCTCGAGAAGCCCCAGGTCGATCTCGTGTCCGGCCTCTCCCCCACCATCTCCATCGACCAGAAGACCGTCAACCGCAACCCGCGAAGCACCGTCGGAACGGTCACCGAGGTCATGGACCACCTGCGCTTGCTGCTGGCGCGGCTGGGAACGCCCCACTGCCCCAGGTGCGACGCGCCAATCACGGACCTGTCCCCTGCCCAGATCGCCGGCAGCGTGCTGGAACAAGCGCCCGGAACCCAGGTGCTGGTGCTCGCGCCGATCGTGATGGACCGGAAAGGCGAGTACAAGAAGGAGCTCGACCAGCTGCGGACCGATGGCTGGGTGCGGGCGCGCATCGATGGCGAGGTCCGCCGCCTCGAAGAGCCCATCAAGCTCGAGCGCTACGAGAAGCACACGATCGAGATCGTGCTGGACCGCGTGAAGGCGGTCCCCGAGAACACGAGCCGCGTGGTGGAGGCCGTCGAGCGGGGTCTCGAGCTGGCCGGCGGCGTGGTCAGCGCGCTCATCGACGACCAGCACCACACCTGGTCGTCGACGCGGGCGTGCAGCAACCATCCCGAGATCAGCATCCCGGAGCTGGAGCCGAGGCTCTTCAGCTTCAACACGCACCAGGGCGCGTGCACGGCGTGCAAGGGCCTGGGCGAGCTCACCCGCTTCGACCCAGCCCGCATGGTCGATCCCGAAGCTCGGCTGCCCGAGGCCCTGCTCCCCGTGCGACGCGATGTCGGCCTCCCCTTCGCCAGCGTCGACGACGAGGTGGTGAAGCAGGTCGCGAAGGCCTACGGCGCCGACCTCCGAAAGCGCTGGAAGGACCAGCCCGAGGCCGTGCAACGCGGACTCGTCCACGGCGAGGGGGAGACGGTCCAGTACGTGGTGAAGCGCGAGCGCGGCGGGAAGAAGAGCCGCCAGACCCGGGCCTGGCGCGGCCTGATGGCCACGATCGAGAACGTGCTGCGCTGGGTTCCGAACTACGACGGCTTCGACGCCTTCCGGGCCACCACGCGCTGCGACGACTGCGGCGGTGCCCGCCTGAACCCGATCGCCCGCGCCGTCACCTTTCGCGACAAGGGCATCGGCGAGCTGTCCGGGATGACGGTGAAGCAGGCGGAGGCCTTCTTCGCCGGCGTGAGGCTGCGGGGCAAGCAAGCCCGCATCGGGCGGGAGCTGGTCCGCGAGATCCGCGACCGGCTGCGCTTCCTGGTGGAGGTCGGCCTCGGCTACCTCTCCATGAACCGTTCGGCGGCGACCCTCTCAGGGGGCGAAGCCCAGCGCATCCGCCTCGCCGCGCAGGTCGGCTCGGCACTCCGAGGCGTCACCTACGTGCTGGACGAGCCCTCCATCGGGCTGCACCCCCGCGACAACCGACGCTTGCTCGACACCCTCATCCGCCTGCGCGACCAGGGGAACTCGGTGCTCGTGGTCGAGCACGACCGTGAGACCATGGAGGCCGCGGACTACCTGGTGGACGTGGGACCTGGGGCCGGCCGTTTCGGCGGAGAGGTCGCGGCCGAGGGCGCCCCCTCCCGCTTCGCCAAGCGGAGCTCCCTCACCGCTCGCTACCTCCGGGGCGAAGACAGCATCCCCCTGCCGGCCGCGCGCCGAGCCGGGAACGGACAGGCGCTGGTCGTGCACGGCGCCCGCCAGCACAACCTCCAGGACCTCACCGTCCGCTTCCCGCTCGGGCAGCTCGTGGTGCTCACCGGCGTGTCGGGGTCCGGCAAGTCCACGCTCCTGATGGACGTCCTGTGGCCGACGCTTCAGACCACGCTCTACAAGAACGCCAAGGCGAAGCCCGGCGACCACGACCGGGTGGCGGGGCTGCAGCACCTCGACAAGGTCGTGGTGATCGACCAGTCGCCCATCGGCCGGACCCCACGCTCGAACCCCGCCACGTACGCGGGGGCCTTCACGCCGATCCGCGAGCTCTTCGCCAAGCTGCCGGAGTCGAAGGCCCGCGGGTACAAGCCGGGGCGCTTCAGCTTCAACGTCAAGGGCGGGCGCTGCGAGGCCTGCGAAGGCGCCGGCCTCAAGACCGTGGAGATGCAGTTCCTCGCCGATGTGCAGGTCACCTGCGAAGTCTGCGAAGGGCAACGGTACAACCCCGAGACCCTCGAGGTGCGCTACCGGAGCAAGTCGATCACCGACGTGCTCGACCTGTCGATCGAGGAAGGCGTGGCCTTCTTCGCGAACCACCGCACCCTGAGGCGCATCCTCGGCACCCTGCAGGCGGTGGGCCTCGGCTACGTGAAGCTCGGTCAGCCGGCCACCACGCTCTCGGGCGGCGAAGCCCAACGGGTCAAGCTGGCCAAGGAGCTGCAGAGGCCGGCCACCGGGCGCACCCTTTACCTGCTCGACGAGCCCACCACCGGCCTGCACTTCGAGGACGTGAAGGCGCTCCTCGCCGCGCTCGGACGCCTCGTCGACGCCGGCAACACCGTGGTCGTGATCGAGCACAACACCGACGTCATCAAGGTCGCCGACCACGTCATCGAGCTGGGCCCCGACGGGGGCGACGGTGGGGGGCTGCTGGTCGCGGAAGGCACACCCGAGGCCGTGGCACGGCGCCAGACGCCCACGGGCGTGGTGCTCGCGGAGCTGCCGGACTTCGGCGGTCCGCCGGTGGTGTTCGCACCGAGGAAGCGCCGCAAGAAGCATCGCTCGGGCGATCTCGAGATCAAGGGCGCCACCTGCCACAACCTGAAGGGCGTGGACCTCCTGGTTCCCCGCAACAGCCTGACCGTGCTCACCGGCGTGTCCGGCAGCGGCAAGACCTCGCTCGCCTTCGACACGGTCTTCGCGGAGGGGCAACGCCGGTACGTGGAGTCGCTCTCCACCTACGCCCGGCGCTTCCTCGGCCGCATGGGGCGCGCCCCCGTGGAGAGCCTCGAGGGGCTCGCGCCCGCCATTGCCATCCACCAGAAGACCGCGAGCCACAACCCGCGGAGCACGGTGGCCACCGTCACCGAGATCTACGACTACCTTCGGCTCCTGTGGGCGCGTATCGGGGTGCCCCACTGCGCCACGTGCGGGCAGGCTGTCCGCGGGTGGAGCCCGTCCGCGGGGGCGCACCGACTGCGCGCCGAGAGCGACGAGCAGGGCTGGCTCCTGGCGGTGCTCCCCCCCGACGACCATGCCGCGGAGCGGCGCACGGAGCTCTTGCGGTCCGGCTTCCTCCGGCTCCTGGACGACGAGCACGAGGTGCTGCTGGAGGACGAGGCCTGCACCGCGCTGCTCGAGGCGGGCGCCACCCTGGTCGTCGACCGGGTCCGGCCGGCACGCACCGAGGCGCAGCGGCTGAGCGAGGCCCTGCAGACCGCGTACAGGCTCGGCGGCGGCGAGGCGATCTGGCAGATCCGTGGCGGGACGTCCGTGAGGCTCACCGAGCTGCCCACCTGCCCGGATCACGGCAAGGTGCTCCCCGAGGCCATCACACCGAGGCACTTCAGCTTCAACAGCCAGCTCGGGGCCTGCCCGAGCTGCGATGGTCTGGGCAAGCGCCTCCAGCTCGACCCCGATCGGCTGTTCCCTCACCCCGAGCAGGGCCTCTACGACGCCATGGACAAGCGCGTGGCCGCCGTGGTCACCCGCTCGGCCCGGCTCCGCGCCCTCTTGAAGGAGCTCACCAAGGCCGAAGGGTTCTCGGTCGACACGCCGGTGCACGCCTGGACACCTGACCAACGTCGGGTGCTGCTGGAAGGCGACGCTCGCACGATGCAGGTCCGCTGGTCGAAGAAGTGGGGCCAGACCCGCCACTCGGTCGACGAGGAGCTCACCTGGAACGGGCTCTTCGGCATCATCGAGGGATGGACGTCGCCGCTCACGTGGCTGCGCAGGGAGCGCCCGTGCACCACGTGCAACGGCGGCCGACTCCGGCGCGAGCTGCAGGCGGTCTTGCTGGGCGGCGCGGCCATCGGCGAGGTCTGCCAGCTCACCGTGGCCGAGGCCCTGGCCTGGTTCGGTGCCCTCGAGCTGGACCCCGTGTCCCGCACCATCGGCGAGCAGGCGCTCGGCGAGGTCGCGAAGCGGCTGGCCTTCCTGACCGAGGTGGGCCTCGGCTACGTCGGGCTCGACCGGTCGGCTGGCACCCTGTCGGGGGGCGAGTCGCAACGGATCCGCCTGGCTTCGCAGCTCGGCAGCGGCTTGACCGGCTGCATCTACGTGCTGGACGAGCCGACGATCGGCCTGCACCCCCGCGACACCCAACGGCTGCTGGGCACCCTCCTCGGCCTGCGAGACCTCGGCAACACCGTGCTGGTGGTGGAGCACGACGTCGACACCATGGCCGTGGCCGACCACCTGGTCGACCTCGGCCCGGGCGCAGGTGAGCACGGCGGCCACATCGTGGCCCGCGGCACCTACGACGAGCTGTCGGCGAACCCGCTCAGCGTGACCGGCGCGTTCCTGTGCGGCGACCGGGCCATCCCGGTCCCCGCGAAGCGCCGCAGGGGCCGGGGCAAGCTCCGGCTGCGCGACGCGCGCCTGCACAACCTGCGCGACGTCGCCGCGGACTTCCCCATCGGGGCGCTGACCGTGGTGACCGGCGTCTCCGGCTCCGGCAAGTCCACGCTGGTGATGGACTGCCTGGTGCCTGCCCTCCAGCGGGAGCTCGGCCTGAAGCCCGACCTCGTGCCGCCGGCCCAGGTGAAGGTGCCGAAGAAGGCCGGCATGAAGAAGGTGGTCGTGGTCGACCAGAGGCCCATCGGGCGCACGCCCCGGTCCACGCCGGCCACCTACGCCAAGGCGATGGACGAGCTGCGCAAGCTCTACGCCCGCGTGCCGCTGTCGGTGGAGCGGGGCTACCGGGCGGCCCGCTTCAGCTACAACATGGGCGGCGGACAGTGCCCGCACTGCGAAGGTCGCGGCTCGGTCCTGGTGGAGATGCACTTCCTCTCGGACGTGTGGGTCACCTGCGACCAGTGCCACGGCCGCCGCTACAACCAGGCCACGCTCGAGGTGCGCTGGAAGGGGCACAGCATCGCCGACGTGCTCGACATGCGCGTGGACGACGCCCTGGAGCTGTTCGCCAACCACAGGAAGCTGAAGCGGCTGCTCACGTCCCTGCACCAGGTCGGCCTCGGCTACCTGCGGCTCGGCCAGGCCGCCACCACGCTCTCAGGGGGCGAGGCCCAGAGGGTGAAGCTCGCCACCGAGCTCGCTGGCCGACCCGACGGCGCCATCTTCGTGCTCGACGAGCCGTCGACGGGACTGCACCTCGCCGATGTGGAGCGGCTGGTCGAGGTGCTCCACCGCCTGGTGGACGGGGGCGCCACGGTCATCGTGGTCGAGCACCACCCCGACCTCATCAAGAACGCGGACCACGTGCTCGACATCGGCCCCGAGGGCGGCGCCGGTGGCGGGCAGATCCTGGTGACGGGCACGCCCGAACACGTGGTCCGCGCTGGTACGGACACCGGGGATGCATTAGCAGGGGTCCTCCAAACACGTCCCACGGACGACAGGGAGTCATGCATGGCGGCGGGCTGGCGGATGCGCTGTCCCAAGTGCGAGGGGAAGAACCTCCACACGGAGTTCGATCGCTCCCATTACGCGCCTCAGGACTCCCTGATCCTGGTCTGCTACACGTGCGGTCACCGGATCTATGGCCGAGAGGCCATCGAGAAGGAATACAACGAGCAGTACGAGGCGGCGCGCGAAGAGCGCGAGCGCCTGGCGGCCGAAGCCGATGCCGCTCGCACCCGACGGCAGGACGAGATGCGCGAACGCCTCGCCCGCGCCCAGCGCGAGAAGGCGGAGAAGCGCGCGCGCACCCGCATCAAGGTCACCCCCGCCCCCGGCCACGTCCGACCCACGCCCACCCCGGCCCCCGCGCCTGCCGCGGCGCCCGCTGCGGCCAGCGCCCCGGCCAAGCCCGCCGGCCCCACCGAGCCCATCCCGGAAGACGAGCTCTGCTCCTGGCACCTCTGCGACAAGGGCCCGGGTGAGAGCCGAAACCGCACGCGTCCGGGGTCGAAGTACTGCTCGCGCGACTGCTCGAACAAGAACGCTCGCTGGCGCCACAAGAGGCGACGCAAGGAAGACAAGACCGCCAAGGCCTGAGGCGGGCGCCACCCGAAGGCCGCTTCAGCGCGTCAGGAAGCCGCCGTCGACCGCGATGGTCTGCCCGGTCACGTAGCTCGAAGCATCGCTCGCGAGCCACAAGGCGGTCTGCGCGATCTCCTCGGGTGTGCCGTGGCGGCCGAGCGAAGCGCGCGCGTTGTAGGCCGACAGGAAGGCTTCGTCCTCGATCAGCACCTGCGCGAAGCGCGTGGCGATCAGGCCGGGTGCGACCGCGTTCACGCGGATGCCATGACCACCCCACTCGGCCGCGAGGGTGCGGACCAACGACAGGGCCGCCGCCTTGGTCATGCCGTAGATCCCTTGCCCCGGAGCGGCAGCGATGCCGTAGATGCTGGACACGAACAGCATCGAACCCGGACGTCCCGCTGCGATCATCCGCCGCGCGACCTGCCGGGCGAGCTCGAAGGGCCCCTCGAGGTTCACCTGGAAGGTCTTCCGCCAGGCACTCATCGGCGCGTCCACCATGGGCCCGAAGTAGGGGTTGGTGCCGGCGTTGTTCACGAGCACATCGGGCACACCGAGCGGATCCAGGGCGTCCAGCAGAGCGGCGATGGCCGCGGGGTCGCCCATGTGGCACGCCATCGGCGTGGCCTCGCCCCCCGAGGAACGGATGGCCGCAGCAGCCTCCTCGAGAGCCGGCAGCTTGCGGGACACGAGCACGACGTGGGCGCCCGCAGCGGCAAAGGCCCTGGCGGTGGCGAGGCCGATGCCACGGCTGGCACCGGTGACGACGGCGAGACGGTTCTGGAGCGTTGCAGACATTCGGGGACCCTATCCCTGCGCGCAGGCGTTAGCGGTGACCCACGGAACCGCCCGGAGTCCCGATGCGCGATGCGGCCAACGAACGCTTCTCCCTGTCCCAGGTGCCTTTCTGGGCGATCCACCTGCTCGCGTTCGCGGGCGTGTGCTGGGTCGGCTTCAGCTGGTGGGGGCTCGCCCTCGCCGTGGGCATGTACTACCTCCGCATGTTCGGCATCACGGCGGGCTTTCACCGCTACTTCAGCCACCGCGGCTTCAAGACCTCCCGGCCGGTGCAGTTCGCGCTCGCCTTCCTCGGTACCACCTCGGTGCAGAAGGGCGTGCTCTGGTGGGCCGCGCACCACCGCTGGCACCACCTCCACAGCGACGACGAGCACGACATCCACAGCCCCAAGCAGCGCGGATTCTGGTGGTCCCACCTGGGGTGGATCCTGTCCCACCGCTACAACGAGACCGACTTCAAGCGCATCAAGGACTTCGCGAAGTACCCGGAGCTGCGCTGGATCAACCGATGGCACCTCGTGCCGCCCGCGATCTTCGGTGCGGTGATCTACCTGGTGGGCGGCCTCGAGGCCTTCGTCTGGGGCTTCCTCGTGAGCACCGTGGCGCTCTGGCACGGCACCTTCTTCATCAACAGCCTCGCGCACGTGTACGGCAGCCGCCGCTACGACACGTCCGACACGAGCCGCAACAGCCTGATGCTCGCGCTGCTCACCATGGGCGAGGGCTGGCACAACAACCACCACCACTACCAGTCCACCGCCAACCAGGGCTTCTTCTGGTGGGAGATCGACGCCAGCTACTACACCCTGCGTGCGATGAGCTCGGTCGGCCTGGTCTGGGACCTGCGTCGCCCGCCGGAGCGCATCCTGCGCCCGACCTTCGACGACCTGAAGGAGCGCTTCGCCGCCGCGAGCCGCGACATGGCTGCCTGGCAGCGCCTCGCGGCCGCCGCCGCCTGGTGGGAGGCCCTCGACGCGGAAGCCACCCTGCGCGAACACCTGCCGCACCTGCCCGACGAGCTGGCGGAGCAGCTCGAGTACGCTCACGGCGTGCTCGCCTCGCTGCCCGACGACGCCCGGACCAAGGTCGACGAGGTGCGCGTGGTCATGGCCGACCTGCCCGACGAGATGCGGGAACGGGTTGCGGCCATGGAAGCGGCGCTCGAGGAGTGGTTCGAGAGCCTTCCGAGCGCCGAGGAGCTCCTGGAGCGCCTCCCGAGCGCCGAGCAGCTGGCCCTCGTCCCGGCGTAGCGCGCGAGCCCAGGTGCTGCGGCGCGCTGCCAGGCGCCGGACGGCTCGCTACAAGAGCTCGTCGATCTGGTCCCTGAGCTCGACCATCCACTCCTCCGAGTAGCCCGTGTGCCGCGCGACGATCTTGCCCTCCCGGTCCACGAGGACCGAGAAGGGCATCGCGCTCACGCCGAACTGGCCGAACAGCTTCGACTCCGGGTCGAGCACGACGGGGAACGGGAACGCCGAGGCATCGATCACCCGTTGGGCGTCCTCCACCTTCCGGTCGACGTTGACCGCGAGCACCACGAGCCCACGGTCCTCGAGCTCCTTCTGCAGCTCCGCGAGGGCCGGCAGCTCCTTGCGGCACGGCGCGCACCAGGTGGCCCAGAAGTTCACCAGCCCCACCTTGCCCTCCAACGCCTCGGAGCCCTCGAACGCTGGAAGCGGCTCCGTCGCCACGTCCTCGCTGTCCTCTGGCGTGGCCTCGGCGACCGCCGCGGCGAACACCCCCTCGACCTGGCTGTCCGCGCAGCAGCGGAAGCCGGTGTTCTGGCTCACGATGCCTGGCCCGAAGGTGTCCCAGGCCTGGCCGCAGCTGGCCTTGTCCTCGTGGTACCAGCCGCCTCCCATGAGCAGTGCGTCGGCCTCGGTGGCGCCGACCCACTCCTGAACGTTCCCGGTCAGGTCGTACACGCCTTCCGGGCTGCGGCAGCCGCCGCGGCGACCGGCCTCCTGCGGCTCACTGCGGTCCCGGTGGCCGCTGTCCCAGCACGCCCCAGCCCGGTAGCGCTCGCCGTAGGGGTACGCGCGGCCCTCGAGCACGTCGCCGACGACCCGTCCGTCGCCGTCGTCATCGACGCCCGGCACGCCCTGGCAGGCGGTGAGCCACTCGTCGTGGGTGCAGAGGCGCTTCCCGGCCGCCTCGCAGGCCCGCTTGGCGTCGAACCAGTTGGTGATGGCGACCGCGGCGCCGACCTCCGAGACCGCCACCCCCTCCACCGAGCGCGAGGCCTCGACCGCGTCGATCCAGAAGTCGCCCACCGCCACCATGTCGATGGTGCCCTTCTCGGGCGGGGGCTCCGCGACCACGGTCCGCATGGCGGCGACCTTGCCCTCGTCATCGAGCTCCACCGCGCCCTGAGCGACCCGGATGGCCGCATCGAGGATGGCCTCGCTCGAGGCGCCCTTGAACTCCCGGCCGTTCACGTAGGTCCGCGGGGTGCCCGAGATGTCCAGGCTGTTCGCGGCCGCGACATCGGCGGCGATCTCCGCCCCCACGGCGTCGCTCCCTCGGCACGCCTGCCAAGCCGGAACGTCCAGGCCGAGGCGTTCGGCATGGGCGAGGAGGTCGTGGTCGTCCAGGTGTTGCTGGTTGCGGAAGACCAGGTCGTGGAACTCCCAGAAGCGGTCCTGATGGTGTGCACACTGGGACGCGATGGCGACCTCGCAGGCGCGCTTGTGGTGCGTGCGCGAGATGGTGTCGTTGCAGTCCTTGTCCATCGGAAAGTGCTTGAAGACGAAGCGCACGGAGTCGCCATGCTGCGCCTTCACGTCGTCCATGGTGTGGCTGAGCTTCCTGCAGTAGCCACACTCGAAGTCGGCAAACTCGACCACGGTGACCGTGGCGTCCGCGGGCCCGTAGGTCGGCTCGTGGCCCGAGATCGGCACGTCCTTCACGACGTTGGGCAGCGTGACGCGACCGGCAGCGCGTTGCTTGGTGGCGAGGGCCGTGCCCTCCGGGCTGCCGGCTTCGACCGCCGCCGAAGCCTCGACCGCCGCCACCACCTCCGCGTCGAGCTGCCTCCCGAGGTGCAACGACAGCGGGGCCACGACCACGAACACGGCCGCGATCAAGGCGTCGGCGACGAGCGCGTCCCAGGTGAGCTGGAAGCTGCGCGGGCCAGAGGCCAGGGCCAGGCCCAACGAGATGGCGTGGAGCGTGTACATCGAGATGCAGAAGAGGCAGAAGAAGCCCAGGTCGGTGGCGCTGACCCAGCCCATGTAGGCGCTCACCAACACGTTCCAGATCGCGACGAAGGTCAGCCAGCCTCGCGCTGCAGCGCCGCGTTCGTCGTTGCGCAGTCCCGACCAGGTCAGCCACGCCATGCCCGCGTACAGAGGCAGGGCATAGAGCGAGATCGGCACGCCGAACAGAGAGGCGTAGCGCGAGGTGTTGACCTCGTCGCAGTCGAAGGAGCCGCCGACGTTGCAGAGGCTCTCGAAGGTGCCGGCGCCGTGGGCGAGCTGCAGGTGAGCCCACCCCATGTAGGCCGCCAGGCCAGCCAAGAGAGCGAGGACGACCCACTGCGTACGGAGGGCCCAGGCGCGTGCCACCATGTTGTTCTCCATGTCGCTGACCTAACCTCGCCACGGATAGGTTGGCCGCCCCGCAGGAGAGCCGATGCTCTGGTACGTGCTGGCTTGCACGCCCCCGATCGAAGCGCCCACCGAGCTGAACGAGCTCTCGCGCTACCTCTACCGGGAGTTCGAGGCGGAGGATCCGGACACCCTCGCCGCCGGCCTGGACAACCTCGGGGCGTGGCTCGGGGAGCTGGACCTGACCGTCGACACCAACGAGCGCACCTACAGCCTCGATCCGCTCCAGGAGGACGACGTGGCTGGGCTCACCCGCCCCGAAGGCCGCGCGTTGAGCGACCTGCTCGGCCTCGGCATCGCCCACGACAGCCCCTACGCGCTGCCTGACCACGCCGCCTACGTGGTCTGGGAAGACCAGCTGACCATGTCTCCACTCTCGGAGTACCACTGGCGCCACTTCGACGGGGACGGCGCAGCCTGCCTGCCCGACGCCAGCTGCGAGGTGGCCCGCGCCACGGACGAGCTGAAGAAGGACTCCGTCTTCATCAAGGTCGAGCTCGCCCTGGAGAAGGACTTTCGCTGGGTGGTGCTGGCCGACGGGCAGCAGGCCTTGATCGCCCGCGCCTGGTTCGAGGAGAGCTTCGCCGGAGAGAGCGGCCAGAACCAGCTCTGGCAGAACCACGCGCTGGACGTCTACCTGCCCAGCGCCAACGGCCACGTGCTGCGCTGGTACGTGACCTGGGCCGAGAGCGAGTTCTCGGGCGCCGACGACGACATCAAGATCGGCATCCTGCGCAGCGGCATCGAGGACTTCCTCGATGCCTGCGACGAGGCGGCCGCTGGCGGTAGTTGACGGGCTCGTAAGTAACGAGCCCTTTCAACTACTGTCTCCTGCGGGGGCCAGCCCCCGCACCGCGCGCTGGGCGCGCTCCCCCCGGCCTTCGGCCGCCGCGCGCGGTGCGCGCGGGGGCGGTTCGTCACTAACGAACCGCCCAACTAACCAGCTTCCTCCGGCCTCACGTCGGCGATGATGTCGATCGGCTTCTGCATCCCGCCGGCCATCTCCTGGGCCCGCTCGAGCAGGTCCTCCTCGGTGTCGTCATCGAAGAGGTGCACGTCGCCGTTCTTCATGCGCAGGAAGATGGCGCTGCAGGTGCCGTCGTCCTCCCACACGTAGCGGCCGAACTCCACCCGCTCGACGTCGCCGACCGCCAGGCGCAGCGTCTCGCGCTTGTCCTTGGGCTCCTTGTAG
>CAZSAT010000041.1:0-39450 GCA_964604675.1 uncultured Enterobacterales bacterium | reverse complement strand
GTGCCGATCGATGACCACCAGGTCGCGCCCGAGCGCGAGCTGGGAGAACGCCGTGTACGGGCCCGCGCACGGCTCCCCCACGTCGGCCACCTGCGGCACGGCCACCGTGAAGGCACCGGAGGCGCTGGTGCCGTCGGGCAGGGTGACCACCAGCTCCAGCTGCCCTTCGAGACCCGCCGGCACCGTGGCCTCCAGCGCGGCCGACCCGAGCACCTCGACCCCGGACATCGGCTGGCCGCCGAGGCTGACCGTGGCGCCGTCCACGAAGTTGGACCCCACGACGCGCACCACGTCGCCGGACTGGCCGGTGGCCGGGTCCACCAGGCTGACGGTGGGCGGCTTCGAACAGGCCAGCAGCAAGAACCAGGACATCGGAGCCTCCGGGAGCCCGACCCTACCGTGAGGCGCCGCTCAGGGAGACACCGTCGCGTCGTCGTCGTCGGTGTCGCCACATTCGTCGGTCCAGCCGTCACCGTCGTTGTCGTCGCCGCTGTTGACGCAGAACATGAAGGTGTGGCCCTCCACGTCGTTCCCGGACGTGAAGTACTCGTAGTAGCCGTCCTCGGTGCCCTGGCCGATGCCCGCGGCGCCTTCCTCGATCGAGGACGCGCTCAGGTCGGCGGTGGTCACACCGGACGAGCCGTTGCCACAGCTCCAGCCCACCAGGCCGTCGCTGATGCCCACCTCGGCGTAGTCGAGCAGGACGCGGCCGTCCTCGAGGAGCACCATCGAGAAGGTGCTCGGGCTGTAGGTCGAGATCTCCGCCATGTCGCGGAAGTACACGCCGATGGCGTCGTCGTGCTCGAGCACGTACACGCTGCCACCACCCGGCGGGTACAGGTCGTCCCAGAGGCCGGCCACGCTCCGGTCCGCGTTCATCTCGGTGGTCGACTCCGAGTAGTCGGTGTCGCTGCCGTAGAAGGTGATGCGACCGTTCGAGGAGACCCAGAAGCTGGAGTAGCTCGTGCCACAGAAGTCGAAGGTGAAGCCCGCGATGTTCACCACGTTCGTCGAGTCGTCGCTGAAGCTGTAGCTGGTGTAGCTGTCGGTGTCGTCGGAGTCGACGAGGTCGTCGCAGTCGTTGTCGATCAGGTCGTCGGGATCCTCGTAGGCGTAGGGGTGGACCAGCGGGTCCTCGTCGTCGCAGTCGTCGTTGCCGAAGCCGTCGCCGTCTTCGTCGCAGCGGCCGGACACCCCGTCGCAGTTGTAGTCGATCTCGATCGTGCACGCTTCCTCGGCCGCGGGGTGGAACGCGGTGTCGGTGTCGTCGCAGTCCGAGGACGACTCGACGTAGCCGCTGGGCGCCTCGCAGGCCGCGATGGGCGTGCCGTCTTCGTCGCCGTAGCCGTCCCCGTCGACGTCGATGTACCAGTCGATGGTCTCGGTCACGCCCCGGTCGTCGTCGTCGGCGCTGCCGCTGCAGTCCTCGTCCACGTCGAAGTCGTCGCAGACCTCGGGCAGCCCCGGGCTCACCGTGTCGTCGAGATCGTCGCAGTCCTCGGCGATGCCGTAGCCGTCCTGGTCGAGATCGTCGTCGAGGGTCAGCTCGTCGCAGTCGTTGTCGATCCCGTCGTACGGGGTCTCGTCGTTGCCGTAGTAGATCTCCGGGTCGCTCTCGTCGCAGTCGCCCTCTTCGGGGGTCACGCCGTCGCCGTCCCGATCGAGGCTGGGGCAGAGGGTGTTGGTCTCCCCCGGGCTGCCCAGGTCCGTGGCCACACCCCACGCCTCGGGCGCGGGACACCAGGTGCGTCCTTCGTCGTTGTCTTCGGCCGAGTGGTACTCGGGGTCGAGGGTCATCGACGCGCCGACGTCGTCGGGGAAGGTGTCGCCGTCGTCCCACGAGACCGCGTCGAGCACCACATCGCCGGCCATGAGGTACAGGCTGTCGGACTCGTTCGACAGGCTCACGTCGTCGTAGTCGTAGACCGCCGTGACGCCGCCGTTGTCGTCGAAGTTGCCGTTGAGCGCCAGCACCGCGATCTCGCCGGGGGCGAGCCAGATCAGCTCCGTGCTGGTGATCTGGTGCCAGTCGTCGCCGTCGTCGGTCAGCACCAGCCCGTTGAGCGTGTAGTCGGTGGCCGACACGTTCTCGATCTCGATGTACTCGCCGTCCGGGTCGCGCACCCGATCCGGGTTGACCATGAGCTCGGTGACCAGCAGGTCGCCAGCCACCTGGTAGCCCTCGTCCACCAGCCCGTCGCAGTCCTGATCGACGAGATCGTCCGGCTGCTCGGTGCCGCCCGGGAAGGCGTCCGCGTCGTCGTCGTCGCAGTCGAGATCCTCGCCACAGCTCAGGAAGCCGTCCCCGTCGGCGTCGAAGCCTTCGTCGACGAGGTCGTCGCCGTCGTTGTCCACGCCGTCGCAGGCTTCCGTGTCCACGCAGTCCGGCTCGCCGTCGCCGTCCACGTCCTCGGCTCCCTCGTCCACCAGGTCGTCGCCGTCGTTGTCCACGCCGTCGCAGGTCTCTTCGTCGACGCAGTCGGCCGTGCCGTCGCCGTCGACGTCGGACTCGCCCTCGTCGGTGAGGCCGTTGCAGTTGTCGTCGAGCCCGTTGCAGACCTCGTCCGCCCCGGGGTGGACGTCGCCGTCGTCGTCGTCGCAGTCACCCTGCTCGACGGCCCAGCCATCGTGATCGAGGTCGTAGTCCTCGAAGGCGGTGTCGGGCGTGACCTGGGTGTCCACCAGCTCGGGCTGGCTGTCCTGGACCTTGGGATCCTCGCCGTTGCAGGCGATCGCGCAGAGCAGAAGCATCCCCCACCCTAACCCCGGCACGCCGACCTCAGCGAACGACCTCACGGTGGGCTCAGAAGAGGGTCTCGATCGCGCAGTAGCGCACCTCTTCGACGCTCCCCGAGGTCTCCACGGTCACCAGCCCCTCGGAGGCCGCCGTGGCCGAGAACGACAGGGTGCCGTCGGTCGCGCCGCCGAGCGTGATCGCGCCGGACGAAGGCATCGCACAGCCATCGGCCACGTCGTCGTAGTAGACGCCGACCCCGTCCACCACCAGCGTGGTCTCCGAGCCGCCCACGCCGAGCCCCGCCGAGCCCGCGAGCGTCACACCGAGCTGCTCCATGCGGAGATCGAGGGTGCGGACGAGCACGAAGTCGCCGTCGTCGGTGCCGAGCTCGAGGTCCAGCGCCGCCTGCAGCTCGCCATCACCCCGATCGTCGATCTGGCCGAGACCGGCACCCCCGAGATCCAGGCCGTCGATGGCGAAGCCGTCGAAGCCCACCGACGCGACGTCCTCTTCGGCCTTCAGCGCCACCGTGCCCGCCAGCTCGACGTCCAAGAGCCCGCTCTCCGGCACGCAGCCTTCTCCGTAGGCCAACTCCCAGGTGGTCTCGTCGCCATCCCGCACCCGGCGGATCTCGGGACAGCTCCCGCCTTCCACGTCGCCCATGAGCGGGCTCGCGAACTCCGCCATCAAGAGGTCGGCGACGAGCGCCGTGCGCGCCACGGCCACCGCCTGGGCCCCCGGGTCGCTGGGCTCGGGCGTGACCCAGGGCACACCCCCGCCGGCGCAGCCCATCAGCGTGGTGGACAAGATGAGCGTGATCACGCGAACATGCCTCCGGACCCTGCCCCGACCGAGACGACCGTGAACGCCACCATCGCCCGCCTGATGTTCTGGCGCAAGCCCGACGAGCGCTTGAAGGAGTTCGCGGAGACCGAGGCCTACGGTGCCCGGGATCTCGCGCGAGCCGCGGAGCAGGTGACCGACCCATGGCTGCGACGTCAGCTGATCCGCCACGCCCAGGACGAGGTTCGGCACGCCTTCCTGCTCGAGGAGCAGATGACCGCCCCCGCCCCGGAGTCCGGCGGCCTGGGGGCGTCGGTGGCCGGCGAGACCGTCGCCGACGGCGCCGTCGACATGGACGACATGGGCGAGGTCGGCTTCATCGCCTTCGTGCACGAAGCGGAGAAGCGCGCCACCGAGGAGTTCGCGCTCCACCGCGATGCGCTGGGCGACAAGGGCGAGTTCTTCGACAGCATCATGGCCGACGAGAAGCGCCACGTGGCGTGGACCGGCCACGCGCTGGAGCGCTACCGCGAGGAAGGCCGAGGCGCGGAGGTGGACAAGGCGCTCCGGAGCTTCCGCTGGGGTCGCCTCTACAACACCTGGATGTGGTTCGCGTCTCGGATCAGCTGGGTCATGAGCAGCATCATCCTCTCGGCGCTGTACGCGGTGGCGCTCGCACCGTTCTCGCTGTTGGCCGGCCGGTTCCGGAGCGGCTGGCAGAGCGCTGGCGAGCTCGACCTCGACCGCCAGTTCTGAGCGCCGGGCTCGCACCTCGTGCGCGGGTAGGCTCGTGGTGCACCCGGGAGGCGCGCCCCCAGAAGCCCAAGCACCGCCGGGCCCGGTGGCTCCCGGACGACGAGCTCCGCTGAGCTACATCGCCTCGTGCACCACGGCGTAGCTCGTGACCTCGATGCGGCCGTCGGTGCTCTCGATGGTGCGCTCCGCACCGTCGAGCAGCCCGCGGTAGCTCAGGGTGTTCTCGGCGCCGAAGGTGATGCCGGTGGACAGGTCCTCGACCCAGGGCTCGACCTCCAGCCCCGGGCACCACCCGCCGCGGCCGTACACCCAGGTGCCGCCCTGGTTGGGCACCACGCCGTCAGCCACCTGGTCCATGCAGCCGTAGGCGGTCCCTGCCTCGGGGTACTCGTGGAACCACTGGTCGCCGCTTCCGAGCGTGACCTCGTGCTGGTGGTTGCAGAACTCCCCACACGAGGCCTCGTCCGACGCGTAGCCGTGGCCGCTGATGACCATCCAGAGGTCCACGCCGGCCGCATCCTTGGGCACGTCGAAGCTCACGTCGGCCTGGTTGCTGTTGTAGTCCGCGTCGAAGGTGCCGCCGGTCCACAGCGGGTGCAGCGCGCTCGGGCGGTAGCCCTTGCCCCGGTTGGAGAAGCGCGCGTCCAGGGTCACGGTGTAGGCCTGCGTCGTGTAGAACTCGAAGTGGCGGTTGCCGCCCTCCTTCATCAGCGCGAGGAACGGCGTGGCGTCGACCACCCAGCGGCCGGGGCGCCAGTAGGTCGTGATGAAGCGCCCGATCTGCCGGCAGTCGTCGTCGTCGCCTTCCTCGCAGAGGTAGGCGTAGACCAGGTAGTCCCACTCGCCGCAGTCCTCGAAGTCGGCGCAGTCCAGGGTCAGGTCGAGCTCCAGGGTGTCGAAGCCGGCCATCTCCTTCGCAGTGGGCAGGTCGACGTCGGCTTCCCCGCGCTGGCCGGCCCAGCCCGTGTCGCTGATGACCTGCGCGTCGAAGATGCGCACGACCGTGGCCTCCTCCTCCTCGAGATCCTGTTCCTGGCGCACCTCGAAGTTCCAGTAGACGGGCTCGTAGGCGGCATACATCAGGTCGTAGGTGGCCCAGCCGGTGAGCGGATCCGCGAGGTAGCCGAAGCCGCGAAGCTCCTGGTGGCGGTCCATGCCCAGGTAGAAGTAGCCGCCCACGTCCTGGTAGAAGGTGCCGACCCCGCCGCCCACGTCCCAGGCGGTCTCGGTCACGTAGTGCACGCGATCGAGCCAGTGCGCCTGGTCGGCCTTGTCCATGCCGAGCATGCCCACCTCGACGAAGACCTCCATCGTGTCGAGGTCCTCGTCGATGGCGCTCTGGGACTGCTCGAAGCTCGTGAGGAAGACGTGGGTCTCCGGCGGGAGGGCCTCGAGGAAGTCGCCGAAGCCGCTGCCGTAGAGCGAGCCGAGCGAGTAGCCGTCGGCGTAGTTGAAGAACACGAGGTTCTCGCAGCCGGTGTAGTGGTCCGACAGGGTCCAGGCGCCGGCGCGGGTGTCGACCGTGAAGTCGCCGAGCACCGAACCCCAGTCGCCGCCGGTGCCGCCCTCGATCCACGCCACGGCCTCGGAGCCGTCGGAGCAGGTGCTCGCTTCCGGCGGCTCCCCCGTGTCGCCCGTGTCGCCGGTGTCCGGCGGGGCCGTGTCGGGCGGAGCGGTGTCGGGCGCGGTGTCGTCGGGACCCGGATCCGTGTCGCCACCGGCGTCGCCGCTGTCGTCGCCCGCCGGCACCTCGGTGTCCTCCTGGTCGGCGGGTGGCGCCGTGTCGTCCGACTTCGGCTCGTCCCCGTTACAGGCGAGCAGCAACAAGGTCGTCAAGGTCATGGCAGGCTCCTGGCGCCCGCGAACATAGCCGCGTAGAGCAAGGTCGTGCCGGACCACCGCGAGCGGATCGACCCGATCCGAGCCGAGCTGCTCTCCGCCAGCTGGGATCACCTGGCGCCGCACCACGCGCGGGGGGCGCTCGTGGCCGTGGACCGCGATCTCGACGTGGTCGAGGCGGCGCTCGCGATCGCGTCGAACCAGACCGCCGTGGTGGCGGCCTGGCTGGGGTCGGGCCACCTGGTGAAGGTGGACGACGCGCAGTGGGCGGCGTGGAAGGGTCGCCGCTTCACGGCGGCGATCGTGCAGCCCTTCGTCGTGATCGCCCCGATCGCGGCACCTGCGGGCGAGGCCTGAGCAAGCTCGGACGCGTCTCGTCGGGGGTTCGCGTTGGGGGACCTGATCCGCCTCGCCACACGGACCAAGCTGCCCGACGCGCAGGCACGGGCCTTCCAGCCGCGGGTGGTCCTGGTGGATGCCGACAACCGCATCGTGCACGCCAGCTACCAGGAGCTGCCCGGACCGGCGGTTCGCGCCGAGGCGTGATCGGGGCGATCCGCAGGTCGTCCCCGGTGCCACGGCCGGTCACGGTACCGTGCGGTCGATGGCTGACGACCCCTCCGACACGACCGAGGTCCTGCCCGGGAGTCGGGTCACGCTCGCGCCCTACATCGGCGAGTGGGACGCGGTCACCACCGTGCGGCCCCACCTCGCCGACGCCGAGGCGACGCTCGCGCTCCACGGTCCGTTCCGGAGCGGCGTGACCGTGGAGGGAGAGCTCGGGGAAGGCGGCTCGGCGGTGGTCGAGCTGGCGCGCCAGCTCAGCCTGGACCGCCAGGTCGCGCTCAAGCGCCTGCGCGACGACCTCCTCACCCCGCAGGCCCGGCTGCAGCTCTTGCGCGAGGCCTGGCTGACCAGCCGCATCGATCACCCCAACGTGGTCCCCGTGCACGACCTGATCTGGGACGATCAAGGGCGGCCGCAGATCCTGCTGAAGCGCATCGAAGGCGCCTGCTGGCACGATCTGATCGACACCCCGGAAGCCGTGCGGCAACGCTTCCGGACCGATCCCACGGAGTGGCACGTGCGCGTGCTCATGGGGGTGTGTTCCGCCCTCGAGGCCGCCCACGACGTGGGCGTGCTGCACCGCGACGTGAAGCCGGCGAACGTGATGATCGGGCGCTTCGGCGAGGCGTACCTGGTGGACTGGGGCATCGCCACGGCGCTCCACGACGGCCTGGGCGAACACCTCCCGCGCCAGGACACGACCGCCGTGCTCGCCGGCACCCCCGCCTACATGGCGCCCGAGCTCGCCACCCTCGACGCGCGCCTCGATGTGCGGACCGACGTCTACCTGCTGGGCGCCAGCCTCTACCACCTCTTGACGGGCCACCCGCCCCACGGCACCGACCGCCTCGAGGCGGTGCTCGAGCGCGCGCTCCGGTCGGCGCCGCCCCCGGTTCCGGGCGCCGACCCCGAGCTCATGGCCCTCGCGCTGCGAGCGATGGATCCGGACCCCGAGGAGCGCCCCCGAAACGCGTCGGCGTTCCACGCGCGGCTCCGCGACTTCCTCGCTCACCGTGGCTCGCGCGCGCTGGCACGGGAGGCGGCCTCCCAGCTCCGTGCGCTCCAGGCCACCTTCTCCGATCCTGACAGCCAGGACGTTCAGCGCCTGTTCGGGGCCGCGCGCTTCGGCTACCGGCGCGCCCTGGAAGCCTGGCCGGACAACGAACAGGCCCGCGCCGAGCTCGACGAGACCGTGGCCGCCATGGTCCGCCACGAGCTCCGTGCCGGACGCGTGAGCAGCGCGCTCACCCACGCGGCCGAGCTTCCTGCCCCGCCGCCGGACATCGCCGAGGCCTTGATCGCGGCGGCGGCGGACCAGGCCGAACAGGCGGAGCGCCTCGGCCGCCTGGAGGCGCTCGCCCGCAGCGTCGATCCGCGCCGCGGCGGCCTGCCCCGCGCCCTCGCCCTCTCGGGGATGATGCTGCTCTGGTGGGGCCTGCCCACCCTGCGCGACGCCCTCGGCATCCCGATCAGCTACGCCAACACCTACCTCCAGTCCGGCGCCTTCCTGGCGGCGTCGCTGGTGGTGGCGTGGGCCTGGCGCAGCACGTGGCGTTCGAGCGCGGTGAGCCGCGGCCTCATCGCCACCTTGGTGTTCGCGATGGCCGCCCAGCCCATGCTCGACGTGGCCTGCGAGCTGGCGGGCCTCCCCTTCGAGACCGCGCGCTCGCTGCACAGCTACATGGGCTTCGTGGTGGTGGGGACCCTGGCCTGCACGATCGACGCTCGCTTCCTCGCCGCGGCCCTCGCCTACGCCGCCACGCTGCTCGTCAGCGCCCGTGACCCCGGCAGCACGCCCTACGCGATGGACGTGGCCAATGCGGCCCTGGTTGCGGTCGCCATCTGGATCGCCCACGCCGACGACGAGCGCAGCGCGCGACCCTGGTAGCATCGGGTCGATGTCCGCCGTCCTCGGCCTCTCCGGCTACTTCCACGACTCAGCCGCGGCCCTGGTGGTCGACGGTCAGCTCGTGGCGGCGGCCCAGGAAGAGCGCTTCAGCCGCCGCAAGAACGACGCGAACTTTCCGTTGCGCTCCGCGCGCTTCTGCCTGCAGCAGGCCGGGCTGGAGGTCGGCGACCTCACCAGCGTCGTGTGGCACGAGAAGCCGCTCTTGAAGCTCGAGCGGGTGTTGCTCACGAGCCTGCGCACCTGGCCGCGCTCCGCCACCACCTTCCGCCGCGCCATGGTCTCGATGTTCGGCGACAAGCTCTGGGTGAAGGGCCACATCGTGGAGCACCTCGGCGTGGACCCCGGGGTGGTGCAGTTCAGCGACCACCACGCGTCGCACGCGGCCTCGGCCTACCTCTGCAGTCCCTTCGAGGAGGCGGCGGTGCTGTGCGTAGACGGCGTCGGAGAATGGGCCACCACCACGCGCTGGCGAGCGGGGCCCGAGGGCTTGAAGCACCTGGGCGAGCAGCACTTCCCCCACTCGCTGGGGCTCTTGTATTCCGTCTTCACCGCGTACCTGGGCTTCCGGGTGAACGAGGGCGAGTACAAGGTCATGGGCCTGGCAGCGTTCGGAGAGCCCAGCTACCGCGAGCAGGTCGACAAGGTCTTCCGTCTGCACGACGACGGCACCTTCGAGCTCGACATGGACTACTTCTGCTTCCACCGGGAGCCGGACCGCAGCTTCACCCAGGCCTTCGAAGACCTGCTGGGCCCCGCCAGGGCGCCGCGCGGACCGATGGAGCAGCGCCACAAGGACATCGCGGCCTCGGTGCAGCAGGTGTGCGAAGAGACCCTGCTCCTGCTGGCCAAGCGGCTCCACGCCGACACAGGCCTCTCGAAGCTCTGCCTGGCCGGCGGCGTCGCGCTGAACTCCGTGGGCGTCGGTCGCATCCTGCGCGAGGGTCCCTTCGAGGACGTGTTCGTGCAGCCCGCGGCGGGCGACGCGGGGAGCGCTGTCGGCGCCGCCCTGTTGGCGGCCGACGCACCCCGCCAGCCCCTCACGCGGCCCGGCTGGGGCGCACCGATCGACCTCGACCGCACCCGCGCCTACCTGCGCGATGGTGGTATCGAGCACACCGACCAAGGCGACGACATCCACGAGGCCGTGGCGGAGCGCCTGGCCGCGGGCGAGGTCGTCGGCTGGATGCAGGGCCGCTTCGAGCTCGGACCACGCGCCTTGGGACACCGCTCGATCCTCTGCGACCCCCGCAAGCCGGAAGACAAGGACCGCCTGAACAACAAGGTGAAGTTCCGGGAACCGTTCCGACCCTTCGCGCCCAGCGTGCTCGCCAGCGCCAGCGCGGATCTCTTCGAGCTGCCCAGCGGCGGTGGCTGGACACGGCGCTTCATGACCAGCACGGTGCCCGTGAAGGGGGATCCAATCCCGGCCGCGACCCACGTCGACGGCACGGCGCGCCTCCAGGAGGTGCACGCCGACGTGCAGCCGCGCTACGCGGCCCTGCTCGAGGCCTTCGGGCGGCGCACCGGGGTGCCCTGCGTGGTCAACACCAGCTTCAACCTGGCGGGCGAGCCGATCGTCAACACGCCCGCCGACGGCTACGGCACCTTCCTACGGTGCGGCATGGACGCGTTGGCCATCGGTCCCTTCCTCGTGACACGCTGATCTGGCTGGGAGCCCAACACATGAGCAAGCTCAAGGCCTGGAGCAGCACCGTCGGGGAGCTCATGGGATGGCTGCGTGCCCGGAAGCTGGGGTGGCTCGCTCCCCTGGTGTTCCTGCTCGTGGGCCTGGGCGGGCTGCTCGCGCTGGCCGCCGCCGTCCCCGCCGTGTCGCCGTTCGTGTACCTGCTCTTCTGAGCCGATGCTGGCCTGCCCCAGGTGCCTTCAGGCGCTCTCCGTCCCAGGCGACGGGCGCCTCACCTGCGCGTGCGGCGCCACGTGGCCCGTGGTCGAAGGCATCCCCGACCTCTACGTGGCGGACCCGCAGGCGGGCGAAGACCCCGACCTGACCGCCACGGTCCGCTCCTTCTACGAGGAGCACCCGTTCCCGCACTACCTGCCCGACGACAACCGCGGCAGCCTCGTGCGCAACGGTCGCTCGAAGCCCTTCACGCGGAGCCTCGACGACGAGCTGCCGCCGAACGCTCGTGTGGTCGAGCTCGGCTGCGGCACGGGCCAGATGAGCCTCTTCCTCGGCGTGGCCGGCCGGGACGTGGTGGGGCTGGACCTGAGCGGCGCTTCGCTCCGGGTGGCCGAGGCCATGCGCGAGCGCTGTGGGCTCGACAACGTGCGCTTCGCGCGCGGCAACCTCTTCCACCCGCCCTTCCGACCGGGCACTGTCGACGTGGTCGTCTCCAACGGCGTGCTGCACCACACCGCCGATGCCCGCGAAGCCTACGCGGTCGCCGCGGGCTTGCTCCGGCCCGGGGGCTACCTGGTCGTCGGGCTCTACAACCGCTGGGGACGGCTGCTCCTCCCCCTGTTGAAGCGGAGGCACGAGGCCCTGGCCGGCGACCGAGGCGACGCCTGGTACCACGACCAGCACCTGCACCCCCACGAGACCCGCCACACGGTCGACGAGGTGCTGGGCTGGGTGCACGCGTGCGGCCTGGAGTTCGTCAACGCCCAGCCGCCCATCGGCTTCGCACCAGGCCCGCCGAGCCTGTTCGCGCCCCGGGGCGCTGGGAGTCGGCTGGAGCACTGGCTCGTGCAGCTGTCTTGGCTCGGCCGGGCCGAGGATGGCGGGCTGTGGGTCACCGTGGCGCGTCGGCCGACGTGAGCCGTGGATCGCGCCGGTGCGAAGGGCCGTACCGGCGCGCTCCGCAGCGCACGCCAACGGTTGACACCCACCACAGGCACGGGTACCGGTGCGCCCGTGCGCGTACTCCTCGTCCAAGCCTTCCTCGGCCGAAAGGGTGTCTCCGACGCCCTCGTCTACCCCATCGGCCTGAGCTGCATCGCGTCGGCGCTGGATCGGGCGGGCCATACCCCCTTCATCGTGGATCTGAACGTCGGCACCGAGCCGGCGATGCAGCGGCTCAAGCGCGAGATCCGGGAGTTCGAGCCCGACATGGTCGGCCTGTCGATGCGCAACATCGACTCCACCACGCGCAAGGCCCCCTTCGTCTTCCACACCCAGCTCACGCCCACCCTCGACACCGTGCGCGAGGCGGCTCCTGGTGTGCCCGTGGTCATCGGCGGTCCCGGCTTCACCCAGTCCTCGCGCACCTTCATGGAGCGCTACCGCTACGACTTCGGCGTGCACTCCGAGGGCGAAGAGACGATCGTCCACCTGGCCGACAACCTCGGCTCCCCCGAGAAGGTGCCGGGCATCTACTGGTGGAAGGACGGCGAGCTCCAGTTCAACGGCGACGCGTTGATGCCGGACTTCTCGGCCCTGCCCTACCCCAAGCGCCACTACGTGGACTGGGACCTGTACCGCTCCGAGGAGCGCCGTACCGGGCTCTTCCTCGACATCGGCATCGAGTCCACACGGGGCTGCCCGCGCAAGTGCGCGTACTGCAACTACCCCTTCCTGAACGGCGTGAAGCTGCGCAGGAAGCCGGCGAAGGTCGTGGTCGACGAGATCGCCTACCTGCAGGAGACCTTCGACATCCCGCAGTTCACCTTCACCGACAGCCGCTTCAACCTGAACTCGAAGCACGCCATCGCCATCTGCGAGGAGATCCTCCGCCGCAAGATGAAGGTGCGCTGGGTGGCCTGGCTCGGCTTTCGCAAGGTGAACCCGGAGATCCTCGGGCTGATGAAGGACGCGGGCTGCTACCGGGTGGCCTTCTCGCCGGACGGCCTGCTGCAGCCGTCGCTCGACCGGATGCGCAAGGAGATGACCACCGCCGAGATCAACAACTCGATCAACGCGGTCCGCGCGGTGCCTGGCATGAAGGCGAGCTGGAGCTTCTTCGCCACCCCGCCCAGCACCACCCACAAGGAACAGCTCGCCTACCTGGCCTACTACGCCTACATCCACGGCTCCCTGCCGGGCCGGGGGCGCATGATGCTGAACTGGTGCCGGGTCGAGGAGCGCACCCACTTCGAGAAGATCGCCAAGGAAGACGGCGTGATCACCGGGCACGAAGACATGCTGCCCAACGATCCCTCGGGGCTCGAGCCGCTCTACTACGAGGCGCCGGGCTACGAGAACTGGTCCAAGTTCTGGTGGAAGTTCCTCGACGCCGAGATGCAGGCCCGCGTGCTCGCCGGCCGCGCGGCGAAGCGCCTGAAGGGCTTCGGCATGAACGTGAAGGACGTCACGCCCGATCACATGAAGGGCGACGGCGACGCCACGCCGCTGCAGAGCCTGTCCAAGTAGCGCCGGCGGCCCGCCATGTGGATGTTCGCGACGGCGGCCGTCACCTGGGCCGCCGAAGACTTCCAGGACGCCACCTACTGGGTCGGTGACCTCCACGTGCACACGGGCCTCTCCGGCGACGGGCAGAGCTCGGACCTCGGCGACGGGTGCAACGAGGGGGACGACTGCGGCGCCTTCGGCGAGGTGCTGCAGATCGCCGCCGACAACGGCCTCGACTTCGTCTCCATCACCGACCACATCAACGCCGAGTGGGCGCTGGCCGACGAGGACTTCGACACCCTGTGGGCCACGCAGACCGGGGCGGTCCCCGACGGGCTGCTGGTCGTTCCCGGCGTCGAGCTGGCCATGGGCACGTCCGAGCCCGCGCCGCTGGGCCACAAGAACCTCTACCTGTTCGCCGACGACGAAGGGCTCGCCAACCTGGACCTCGAAGACCTGCGCTGGAACGGCGTGGACGTGGAGATCGACAGCTGCGAGGCCGGATGGGACTGGTTGGACGCGCTCGAGGAGCGCGTCGGGCCGCTCGCCCTGCTCCCGCACCACCCCGCGGGATCGAGCCCCATGCCCGTCGACTGGAGCTGCCACGACACCCGCTGGCAACCCGCCGTCGAGGTCTACTCCCGGCACGGCAACGCCACCCAGAAGCGCACGGTCTTCGATCCGCCCATGTCCGGGATCGTGGAGACCGGGACCGTGGAGCACGCGCTCGACCCCACGGGCTTTGGCCACCGCATGGGCTTCATCGGCGCCACCGATGCCCACGACACCTCGCCCGGCCGGGTCTGCGTCGACGAGAGCGACAGGAAGTACGGCGGCGGCCTCACCCTGGCGGTGCTGCCAGCCGGCGAGCCACTCACCCGCACGGGCGTGTACGACGCGCTGACCGAACGGCGCACCATCGCCACCTCCGGCCCGGTGCTGCCGGTCGCCGTGACCTACCGCTCCGGTGAGACCGTGCTCGGCGGACTCGGCGACGACCTCGCCGTCGACCACGACCGACCGCTCCACGTCGACGTGCAGGTTCCGACCGAACACGCGAGCTTCGTGCTGGGTGTGGACCTGATCACGCCCACGGAGACCGCAGCGGCCGAGGTGAGCGACGAGGGCTGGGTCGGCACCCTGGGCAAGGCACCGGTCTGGGTCTACGTCCGGGTGCGGGTCGACGGCGCTGCCTGGTGGTCTACCCGGGGTGGGTGCCACGATGCTGGCGTCTCTGACGAGGAGCGCCTGTGGCTGAGCCCGTCCTGGCGCAGCACCCCGGGCCCGGTCAGCGACACCGGCGGCCAAGGCGACTCGGGTGCGGACAGCGGGAAGGGCTGCGGCTGTGGCGCAGCAACACCGGCTTCGGTGGCCTGGCTCGCCCTGTTGCCGTGGCTGCTCGGTCGTAGCCGGCCGGGCTGATGGCGCCGTCGGCACGCTGTCAGCAATCGCCACCGAGCGCTGCGAGCCCCACGCCTCGCGGGTAGGATGGCGCGCCTCCCACGGATGGATCTTTGCTCCTCTCCCTCCTCATCGCCGCCTGCACGTCGGGCACCGACGAAGACAGCCAGGGACCCGCTGACTCCGAGACCGACGTGACCGAGACCGGTGGCACGGAGACGTCCTCGCCCCACACCGGCGGTGAGGACTCGGAGGCGCCAGTGTCCGACGACCCCGATCTCGTCGTGATCTCCATCGACACGCTGCGCCGGGACGCCGTCGGCCGCCACGGCGGCTACGACACGCCGAACCTGGACGCGCTGCTGGCCTCGGGCCTGTCCTTCGACAACCACCGCTCGTGCTCGAACTGGACCTTCCCGTCCATGCTCTGCGGCCTGACCGGCTCGGGGCTGCTGGAGCTGGAGTTCGTGCCCGTGGCCACGCCCACCGAGAGCCCCGTCCCGGTCCCCGATGGGATCACGATGCTCGGCGACTTCGCACGGGCGCGGGGCTACCGCTCAGCGGCGGTGAACACGAGCCCCTTCTTGACCGACGAGTTCAACGGCCAACGCTGGGACAGCTCGATCTACAACATCGACTTCACCGGCGAACAGCTCGCGGCGGCCGCCATGGCCCAGGCGGAGCTCCTCATGGCGGAGCCAGGGCCGTGGGCCCTGCACGCTCACTTCATGGACCCCCACTCACCCTTCGACCCCCCCGACGGCTACCTCGACCTCTCCGGGACCGACGCGGTGCCGTGGAACCTCGCCACCGAGGTCGGGCTGGAGGCGATGCGGGCGGACTGGGACACGCTCAGCGACGACGAGCAGCAGAACGCCCTCGAGATCATCGACCGCCGCTACGAGGGCGACGTGCGCTACTTCGACGACCAGCTCGGGGTCTTCCTCGCCGATCTGGAAGCCCTCGGGGCGCTGGACGACGCGGTGATCCTCGTGTTCTCCGACCACGGCGAACAGTTCATGGAGCACGGCGGCGTGACCCACGGGCAGGATCTCTACGACGAGGAGGCCGGCGCGATCGCCGCCCTCGTCGGCGCCCCCTTCGGCGCCAGCTCCAGCACGGCACCGACCACCCACGCCGACCTGCTGCCCACCCTCTTCACCGGGCTTTCGTGGGACCTCCCGGCGAGCTTCACGGGGTCCGACGTCGCGCTCATCGACGAAGACCGCTCGCGCACCGCCATCCACCTCTTCTCCAACGGCACGGAGCAGACCCTGGACCTGGGCTCCTTGCGGCTGCTCTACCGCTGGTCGGGGGAGCTCGAGCTCTACGACCTGTCCAGCGACCCCCAGGAGCAGAACGATCTGGCCGCGGAGCCCGAGTGGCTGGAGCAGCGGAACACGATGTGGGAGCGGCTGGCGCCCCAGGTGCAGGCCCTGGCCGAGCTCTACACCACCGTGACGCCGATCTGGCCTGACCTGAGCCAGTGACTCCGCTCGTCGCCATCCTCGGCTGCACCGGCGGCGAGGCCTGTCCCTACGAGGTCACGGTCGAGGCGGCGGAGGGTCACGCCAACATCCCGGTCCTGTCGCTGTCGGGCGAGGTGAGCGGCTCGGCGCGCGTCGACTGGGAGAGCGAGGACGGCCGCTCGGGCACCGCCCCCGAAGCCGCGGCCACCGAGGCGTTCGCCCTCTACGGAGTGCCCTCCCTCAAGGACTTCTCGTGGACCCTCGAGGGCACCGACGACGCGGGTGGGTTCACCTGCTCCGGCGAGGCCACCAACGGCAGCGGCGGAAGCGGCACGCCCAGCTTCGACGTCACGGTGCACGACGAAGATCGCGTCAGCGCCGAGCGCTACTGGCTGGCGGTGCTCCCCGGCACCCCGTCCACGCTCTTCATCATGGATCGCGAGGGCGAGGTGTTCTGGCACCTCGTGCTCGACGAGGAGCTCGTGGGCTCGGACGTTCGCTTCCTGCGCGGCACCAACGAGCTCGTGTACAACCAGTTCGCGGAGGATCACCGGGTCGACCTGGGCGCGCTCGTGCGCCTCGGGCTCGACGGCACGGGCCGCGCGGAGCTCACCACGCCCAACGCGCACCACGCCTTCGACGAGCTGGAGGACGGCACCCTGGCCATCCTCGCCATCGACGTCCGGCCCACGGAGCTGTACCAGGACGTTGTCGGCGACGCGGTGTACGAGACCAGCTGGGAGGGCGGCGAGACCAGGGTCTGGAGTGTGTGGGACGCGCTCGAGCCGTCGCCCCGCGCGGACTGGGACAGCCCCTTCTACCCACAGGGCAAGGACTGGACGCACGGCAACGCGCTGGTGTGGAGCGAAGCGCGCCAGACCTACATGGTGAGCCTCGGCGGCATCGACACGGTGTTCGAGGTCGGTCGGGACGGGACCGTGGCCGGCAGCTACGGCAGCGAAGGGGCGACGCCCGTCGGGGACGCCTACGAGGCCTTCAACTTCCAGCACGACGCCCACTTCAACGGCGACCGCCTGCGCCTCACCACCTCCTCGGCGGAGCTCGACGACCAACGCACCTGGGGGGTCGAGTACGAGCTCGACAGCACCGCCGGGGAGCTGGTCGAGGTGGCCACCTGGGGCAAGGATCGCCAGGACTACGCGCGGGTGCTGGGGCAGCTCCGCGAGCTGGAGAACGGCAACATGCTGATGAGCTGGGGCTCGGGAGGCGTGATGCGCGAATACACACCCGACGGCGACGTCGTCTGGGAGGTGTACACCGAGGCCTCGCAGTTCTTCGGAAACGGCGTGATGTTCTCGGACTTCTACGACCCCTGGACTGGAGCACACACCCTGTGAGCCTCGTCTCGATCGCGGCTGCGACCGCAGCGGCCCTGGACCTCTCCGGCGCCGCAGCGGCCACCACCGCCACCGTCACCGCGACCGACACATCGGTCGTCACCCGCCTCGTCGACAGCGACTGCATCTACGCCACCGCCACACCCACGCTGGTGGGCGAGCACCTGCTGGTCGCGCTGCACAAGAAGAGCAGCAAGATGTCGTCGCGCTACGCCCACTGCGGCAGCGACCCGACCCCGTCGGGGCTGTACGCCGTGAGCGTGGTCACCGGAGAAGCCTGGGTGCTGGCCGAAGACTTCGACGCCGAGGCGCCCGGCGTGTGGACGGGCAGCCGGTTCTGGATTCCGCTCGTCGGCAAGGCCGGCATCGGCACCTGGTCGGCCGAAGGCCCCGTCCGGCTGAAGCCCCACAACACCGTCACCGACTCCGCCGGCTACTGGGACGCAGCGCGCGGCCAGTACGTCGTGGGGAGCGTGAACGTGCCGCTTCCGGTCTGCCAGAACGGCCCCTCGCCGTGGTGCGGCAGCGTGGTGGCCATCGACGCGCAGGGCGCGCTCCAACACACCGCCGACCGCACCAGCGGCTTGCGCGGCTGGATCTCCGGCGGCATCACGAGCGACGGCCGGCACTACTACCTCGGCACCGGGAACGGAGAAGACGGCCAGAACAGCCTCGCCGGCAACCCCATGCGCGCCTGCTCCGTGGTGAAGCTCGACGGCGATCTGAACGTGGTCGCGAGCTACGACGACGGCGTGGAGGGCTGCCGCGACCTCGGACGCCTGAAGTCGGCGGTGATCGGGGAGCTGCCCATCGTCGACGGTTCGCTGTACGTGCAGCACCTCGGCTCCACCGACGGCCAGGCCGAGGCACCCTTCGTCCGGCTCGCGGCCGACGATCTCTCGGTGCAGTGCCGGGTGGGCCTGCCCGCGGCGCCGAACCAGGCGGTCGGGAGCTTCTACCAGGCGCCGGTGGTCGACGAGCACGGCCGGGCGTACCTGGTCTCAGCCACGCTCGACAACCGGAACAAGGCCGCGCTCTACCGCGTGGACAGCGATTGTTCGCTGCGCCTGCTGCACGGCGCGAGCGCCGGACGCGCGGGAACGCCCACCCTGGCCGACGACCGCTGGGTCCTCTACGGGGACGCTGGCAGCCTGCACGTGGTCGACCGCGAGACGGGCGCGGCCACCGACCACGGCCTCGGGAGCCAGAGCACGGTCATCGCGGGTGCGGTCATCAGCAAGGCCGGCGTGAGCGTGCTGAGCACCGATGGCACCGTGACCACCCTCAAGGCGACCGGCGTGACGAGCTACGGGGACGCCCCCTGGCCGAGGTTCCGGGCCGACGATCACGGCAGGGCCACGGCCCCCTGATCCAACAAGGTGCGCAGCTCGCCGGCGACGTAGCGCCCGAGCGCCCGGTGGCCCTGCTCGCTGGGGTGCACGGTGTCGATCATCGCGCTCCGGGCCGGCAGGGACGCCAGCTGCCCGGCCGCATCGAGCAAGACCACGCCCTCGATGCCCTCGAGCGCGGACGCGTAGGCCGCCATCGCCGGCTCCTGGCCGCGGACGTACTCCGCCATGGCCAGCGTCACGCCACAACGGGCCGCGATGGCAGCGACGTTGGCGCGCGCATCGGCGGCGGGGACCGGAGCGATCCAGCCACCGCTGCTCTCTGCGCCGGTCTCCAGTCCCCGGATCGTGATGCCGGGGAAGCCCGGCATGGAGTCGTTGTGTCCCATGTAGAACAGGCAGACGTCGGGGCGCAGGTCCAGCCGCTCGAGGAGCTCCTTCATGTGCCAGCTCGTCGCTCCACCTTGAGCGAGGTTGAGCACCTGCAGCTCCGGCAAGGTGCGCTGGACCTCGGCGGGCCAGTAGCTCTGCCGACCGTCGCCGCCGGTCGAGGAGCTGCCCAAGGCGACGGCGAGTGGGCGCTCGTCGCGCGAGCGCAGCAACGCCCTCGCGCTGGCCTCCGCGATGGCCACCTTGCGCGTGACCACCTCGAGGCTGATCAACGCGGTGACCGGACGGTCCGCGTCCCACGCCTGCTCGCCGGGATCGTCGAGACGCAGGTCGAGGGCCACCACGGACGCGGGGAGCGCGACCACCGCCAGCACCCAGCCGACCCGCGAGCGCCAGCCGGTGGCGTTCACCGCCTGTTGCACCAGCGACGCGCCCACGACCAGGGCGAAGACCGCCACGCCCGGGAGCCCGAGCCGGGGCCCAAGGAGCGCCAGGGGCGCCAGGAAGAGCACCACCTGCCCCGCTGCCCCGAGCAACCCTCCGAGCACCAACAGCCCGACGGCGCTCGCCGCCGCCACCTCGGGGACGAAGCGCACCGCCGCCAACGGCACAGCGACCTCGTCGACGCTCACCCCGCTGACCGTGAGGTCGCCGCTCGCCCCGATGGCCAGAGCCTGTGGCTCGCACCCGGTGACCGGCTCGCCCGTACCCAAGGGGGTCCGTCCGGCGAGCAGGCGCACCGGGGGTTGGCAGTCCAGGGTCCACGTGGACTCGCCGTCGCCCGCGACCCAAGGGTGAGGCGGCTCCTGGCCCAGGGGCACCAGCCGGTCGTCGAACAAGCCGGAGACGGCGCCGACGTGACCGACCACGTGGCGGCCCGCCGGGTCACCCAGCACGAGGTCGACGCCACCGGAGGCGGCCAGGCCCCTGGCGACGAGCGTGCGCCCGGTGCCGACGCCGACCAGGTCGCCGGCCCCGAGCACCAGGCGGCCCGCGTCCACGGAGGGCGCTCCCGACAGCACGGTCAGCGGTGGCGCGAGCGCGCCGCCGGCGAGCAGCCCGAAGGTCAGCGCCGCGACCAGCGCCCCGAGCCGTCCGAGCCAAGCCAAAGCGTCAGCCCTTCGGCACAGCCCGGAGCTCGAGGATGTCGATGTTGGCCTCGGCGAAGCCCTGGGTGGACATCTCCACCTCGACACCGTCGGACCAGCGGAGCTGGAGCTCCTCGTCGTCCTCGGACATCTCCTCGAACATCTTGGTGGTCATCGGACGACCGGTCTCTTCGTCGACCCGCTTCTCGGGCTCGAGGGTGCCGACCATCGTGAACTCGTGCGCCGGGATCGGACCCTCGATGGGGATCTCGACCATCTCGAGCTCGGTGCCGTCCTTGTCCTTGATCGTGGCGAGGAGCGTGACGTCGGTCATGTCGAACTTGGACTTGTTCTGCAGCATGAACTGGAAGATGGTCAGGTTCCGGTTGTTCTGGTCGAGCTGCAGCCAGCTCGAGTTCTTCACGAACACGTACCGGTCCGGGTTGTAGAGCGGGTCGTAGTCTTCGCGCGTGCGCTTGTCGGCGAAGAAGTACGCGGGCACCACGTGGTCGTACTTGACGTACCCCTCCTGCCCGTTCGCGTGGCGGATGTTGTACCACTCGCCGCGCTTGCCCAGGATCTGCCCGGTGGTGTCCTTCTGCAGGTTGGTCACCGTGGAGCCGTCCGGCTTGTCGTACAGCGGTGCGGACTCCTGGGTGATGATCAGCTCGGTGAGCTCGAGGCCGCTGTCGCCCAGCAGGTCGAGCTCCGAGGCATCCGGGATCTGGTTCGCGTAGTGCCACGCCGCGAAGGCGCCACCGCCGATCACGGCGAGGAAGGCCACGGCCAGGGGCATCTTCGAGCGCTGCGGCATGAAGTCGTCGTCGTCGTGGGCCGACGAGGACGATGACAACAAGCCTTGGAGCTCCGGCACCTCGGCGGCGTAGAGCCACTCCGACGCGCCAGGTGGCTGCACCATGTCGGAGGAGCCGAGCTCACCCTTGCGCGCCAGAGCCTTGAGCTCCTCGAGGTCCTGGGCCGAGAACTGGCGGTCACCTTGAGAGACGAGCCAACGAGACATGGGCATACTCCGTACAGCGACCCTCTTACACCCCCGAAATCGCAGGGGTCAAGCCGAGGCCTCCAGGTACCGGGGCCATTGACCCACCTTTGACGGGCCGTTAGGTCGGCAGCCCGTTGTGCGAGGACCGATGAGCGACGCCGAGCTGAAGAACAAGGTCCCCTACCAGCGCAAGCGGGTGCTCGTCGTCTTCGACGGCGAGGGCGGCCTCGTGGAGCAGATCCTGGACCGCCAGGTGGAGATGCTGGAGGCTCGCGGCTTCGACGCCGAGCTGTTGAAGCTCAGCGGCTCGGTGCCCGACGACCTGGACTTCGACCCCGAGGAGTGGGACGGCCTGATCGTGGCGGCGCCGGTGTCCGGCACGGGGCTTCGGGGGGGCGCACCCAGCCCGCTGATCCTCGACTTCCTCGATGCCTGCGACGACCTCGACGAGCTCAAGGTTGCGGTGCTCACCGTGTACCGGCTGCAGCCCGGCAAGGCGCTGGAAGCCCTCGAAGAGAAGGTCGGCGAGCTCGGCGGCGACGTGATCTGCGCCCACCAGCTCTGGCTGATGCGGCCCACCCACGAAGAGCACGTGGTGCCGGCCGAGTGCATGGTCAGGATGCGCTGAGCGCCGCCTGCAGGGCGTGGGCAACGGCGGACCGCAGCGCCGCCACGTCCGCGTCGTTCCGGATCACCCGCGTGGCCACCGCCTCCTTGTCGGCCAGGGGAAGCTGGGTGGCGAGCCAAGCGCGCGCCTGCTCCTCCGCGAGCCCCTCCCGAGCCATCAGGCGCGCCAGCTGGAGCTCCGGTCGGCAGCTCACCACCCACAGCTCGTCGTAGTGCTGCCAGCTCCCTGTCTCCACGAGCAGCGCGGCCTCCACGACCAGGACCGGCTCGCCGGCGGTCGCCGCAGCGTCGCGCTGGGCCGCGATGGCCGCACGGATCCTGGGGTGGGTGATCCCTTCGAGCTCCTTCCGCGCTGCTGCGTCGGCCACCACGAGCCGGCCGAGGCCCTTCCGGTCCAGCGCCCCGTCCGGGAGGAGCACCCGCTCACCGAAACGAGCCACCACCGCCGCCAGGCCCTCGGAGCCGACCGCGACCACCTGCCGGGCGACCTGGTCGGCGTCGACCACCAGCACGCCGAGCGCGCGCAAGGCCGCCGCCGCCGTGGACTTGCCCGTCGCGATGCCCCCGGTGAGCCCGATGGCCAGCATCAGCGGAAGAGCGCCTGGACCTTGTCCTTGTCGCTGGAGAAGTCCACGTGTTCGTTGAGCTGGTAGGCGTTCTGAGGGTCGACCACCTTCGACGCGCACGCCTCGGCGATGGCGACCTTGTCGCTGGCGAAGCTCACCTCGTCCATGAGGCCACCGACCTGCTGGATGGAGAAGTGGTTGCCCGCGGCGGCCGACTTCACCAGGTTGACCTGGTCGCTCGAGAAGCTCTCGGCGGCCACGGCGCTCTTGAGGCTGGCGTACTGCGCGCTGGTCATGGCAGACGGCCCGGCCGCCACAGCCGGTGCGGCCGCGACCCCACCGAAGGCCACGCTGCCCCCCGTGCTCTCGGTGACCGTGACGCTGGCCGACATGCTCACCCCGCCGACGCTGACGGCGGCGGTGGCGGACTCCGTGGAGCCCGTGCCGCTCGCGGCCATGCTGCCGCCGGAAGGCACGGGCGCACCGGACCCGCCGAGCAGCGTGCACTCCAGCGTGAGCCCGAGCCCCTGGTAGACGATCCCGCAGCGCTGCTCCGCGCCGGCGACCACGTCCATGTCCCCCTTGATGATCGGGCGCCCGTCACGCTCGACGTAGACCTCGTAGACGCCAGGCGCTACGCCCTTCAGCACGAGGTCGTCGCCCTCCCAGCTCATCGCGGTGCCGCCGTACCAGGCCTTGTCGCCCTGGAGCTTGGAGGCACCGGTGATGCGGAAGTCGCCCGGGCCGGTGGCCGCTGCGGGCGCCGCAGCCGACGCGGTCGCTGCCGGCGCCGGCGGAGGCTCCTCCGGCGCGGCCACGCCCGCCGCGCTGTCGATCGCGGCGACGCCCGCCTCCACGCCACCGACCATGGCCTCCATCGCGGACGCCATGTCGGCCATGGCCTGCGCTGGGTTCGCCTGCTGCACGGTCGCGGCGACGGTCATGCCGCCCTCGACGATCTCGCCGCGGCCGATCTCCTGGAACGCCTTGCGCTGGTAGCGCAGCCGGACCTGCTCCTCGGCGCCCACGTCGACCGAGGTCTCGGCGATGGGCTTGTTGAACATCGAGCGCGCCTCGACGAGGTGCGAGCCGCCCGCGAGCCCACCGACCGTCATCGAGTTCGAGCCGGTGGGGGGCTGGATCATCACCCCATCGACGTACACGATGACCGGGCTCATCACGCTGATCTGGAGCTCACCGGCCGCGGCCGACGCGAGAAGAAGAGCGAGCACGTTCACCTCCGGAGGTCCGGTCGTAACGCGCGCAACGCACCGATCGCCCCCCTGGCGAGCGGCTATCGCGGACCGATCAGCGCGCGCGCAGAGCTCGGCAACGACGGTCGCTCGGGCATCGCACGCAGCCACGTGGGCGGTGCCTCCAGCGCCGCGCCCGTTCCGCGGGTGAACACGAACTGCCGGTTGACCAGGTACTCGGCGCCGTCCTGCTCGTAGTACGCCAGATCGAAGGTCCCGCCCTCGCTCGTCAGGTAGTACAGGTCGTCGTAGAGCGCGCGCAGGTCGGTCACCTCGAAGCCGGCCGCGGCGAGGTCCGGCGCCTCGACGGTGTGGTCGTCGCCGTCCCAGGCGACCTCGAGCGTGCCCACCCCCTTGGACCACCACGTGCCGGCCACCGCCCCGGGGTCGTCCTCCGCCTCCAGCAAGGTGGGCATCCCCTCGGCCTCGGGCAGGTCCGCGAGCTCCACGATGGCCTTGAGCGCCGTGCTGCTGAAGTCGTCGCCGTAGCCGTTCGAGAGGATGGTCACCGCCACGCCCTGCTCGGGGACCACGTAGAAGGCCGAGGTCATGGCCATCGTGTTCCCCCCGTGGAGCCACATCGGGGTCGGGTACCACTTCTGGCCCTTCTGGAACCCGGTGAGCACCATCAAGCCGTAGCCGTAGCCCTGCTCTTCGAGGTTGGGGTAGAGCGGCACCTGCTGCGAGGTCATCGCACCCAGCAGCTCGGCGCCGAGCACCTCGTCGTCGCCCTCCATCAGGAAGCCCGCGAGACGCGCCATGTCCCCCGCGGTGGACCAGACGAGGCCGGCCGGTCGGGTGAAGGCGCAGTCGAGCTGGTCGGCCATCGCGACCGTGCCCTCCTCCCACACGAAGCTCTCGCCGGTCAACAGGTCGATGGCCGAGAAGCTGTCGTAGCCCTCCGGGAGGAGGATGCCGGTGCCCGTGGCGTAGTCGCCGTCGTCCTCGGCGCTCGACTGCCGGGCGAACGAGCGGGTCATGCCCAGCGGACCGAACAGGTCGCGCTCCAGGGTGTCTCCCCACGGCTCGCCCGTGAGGGACTCCGTCACCAGACCGGTGAGGCTGAAGTTGGGGTTGCTGTAGTCCCAGGCGATGCCCGACGGCATCATCGTGAAGCCGTCGTCGGCGAAGCGACCGTAGGCGCGGCCTTCCAGCTCGGCGTCCTCCGGGTCGTGCACCCAAGGGGTGTAGTCGTAGATCCCCGAGCTGTGGCTGAGCAGCTGGTGCACCGTGATGGCCTCCAGAGCCCCCGGATCCGACGCGAAGGCGAGGCCGTCGAGCAGGTCGCCGAGGGTGTCGTCGAGGGACACGCGCCCGGCCTCGACCTCCCGAAGCAGCAGGATGGCCGCCATCTTCTTGGTGTCGGATCCAACCTGGAACAGCGTGTCGGCGGAGACGGTCCCGCCGGCGGTCGGGTGCTTGGAGCCGAAGCCCTCCTCGAAGATCACCTCGCCATCCTTGTAGATGGCGACCTGGACGCCCGTGGCGTAGGTGCTCCTGGACAGATCCTGCTGGGCCTTGTCGCGCACGGCGTCGAAGGCCGCCTCGTAGCCCGAGGACATGGACGCCGTGTCGTCCGCAGCGCCACCGGTGTCGGCGACCTCGGTCACGCAGGCAAGGATCCACCACATCACGACGACCTCCTGGTGTGCACCGTACGGCGACCCGCTCAGCCTATTCCCGCCCCGCCCACAACGACAACGCCCCGACCGCACCCACGGCGCCCAGGCTCGCCCAGGCCACCGGGTCGCCGGGGTCCAGCACGTAGCGATGGAAGGCCCGCCCCAGCCCGACACCCAGCCAGGGGCCGACCACCCAGATCCGGCGCGGCGCATAGCGCCAACCGAAGGCATGCACCGCCGCATACTCGCCCATCGGCGGGACCAGCCACAGGACGAGCTCCAGGGGAGCAGCCACGGGCCACCGGAGCAGGATCGCAGCCACGAGCACGCCGAAGCACGCAGGCCACAGCGCGATGCACCTCCGGCAGACGTGCACGCTGCCCACCGACACGCAGCGCTCGGCGTGCGCCGACCGGTGGTGCGAGAGCCAGGCCGGCGGGAGCAAGCCCTACCAGCTCAGCGAGTGGCCGGCGTAGAGCTCCTTGCTGTAGTAGTAGCCCCAGCCGTTGGGGAAGTGGTCGCAGAAGAAGTAGTCGGTCTCCGACGCGCACTCGCCGGCCCCGAAGTAGCCGTAGACGTTGCCCGACGACATCTCCCACCAGTCGTAGTCGAACGACATCATCACCTGCTTGTCGCTCGGGTAGGTGACCGTGGGGCTGCCGGCCGTGATGAAGCCGGAGTCGTAGTACTGGAACGTGGCCGAGCCGTACTGGTAGATGACCCGGTAGATGATGTAGCCGTCGGACCCGATGTTGTAGACGAAGAACTCGAAGAACGAGGTCGCCGGGTCGATGTCGTTCCAGGCTTCAAAGACCACCTCGAAGGTCTCGCCGTCGGTGCGGTACTGGCCGTTCCGGATGTCCAGACCGCCGTCCAGGGTGTCGCCCTCGGTGTCGTCCGAGGAGCTGAACGACGCCCAGGGGCGCGCACCGAGGGTGAGCTCGATCGGGATGACGTGATCCTTGCTGCTGTCCGAGAGGGTCAAGGTCAACGAGAGGATCTGCCCGTCGGTCGCGCCCTCCTCGATGCTGAGCTCGAAGTCCACGTTGCCGGTGCTGCCGGCGTTCAGAGTGCCGAGCGTGTCGCTGTCGTCGTCGAAGGTGACCGAGACTTCCGAGTCCGCGTCCAGGGTGAGCACAGCCTGCATGCTGCCGGCCGTGGCCGCGTCGCCCGAGTTCGCGACCGTCAGCTCGAGGTCGATGTCCTCGCCCGCGTCGGGCTTGCCGTCGTTGTCGCCGAGCAGGTCGCCGACCTCGGAGCCGATGACGCGGAGCACCGCGTAGGGCACCTCGACCTCGTGCTCCAGGGTCCAGCTCTCGACCCCGTCGTCCAGATGGACCGTGAACACCAGCGGCTCACTGTCGGTGTGCTCCTCGCTGACCGTGAACTCGAAGCCGGAGCTGTCCACCCGCTGGTTGGCGAGCCAGACGTCGTTCGTGAGCGCCACGGGGGTCTCGTCCAGACCGGACACGTGCTCCTCGTCGCTGGTGAGCCAGATGTCGACCGGCCCGGAGGTGTCCGCTCCGGCGTTGCGCAGGCTCAGGTCGAGCCGGACCGTGTCGCCGGGTGCCACGACGCGCGGGGTGGTGCTGCCGTCGACGAGGGTGGGCACGGGGGGAGGGGGCAGCTGCAGGGTGCCGCTGCCATCCGCCAGCACGAGGACCGGGCCGAGGGCCTCGTAGGTGCTCTCCCCGAAGTCGATGGCGAAGCTCTCGGCCGTGAGCTGCTCGGCGCTGCCCACGGTGGCGAACCAGCGCTGGTCGGCGGCGGGCGGCAGGCTCTCCCAGGAGTCGGTGAGGTCGAAGGTCACCTCGCCGTCGTCGCCGAGTTCCTCGCCCGCGATCTCGGCAGACCAGTCGGGCGCATCCGGGTCACCGACGCCAACCAGGACGGTCACGTAGGTGTCATCGTCGGCGTCGATCACGACGCGCCCGACGCTTGGCAGCCCGACGATCATCTCCAGCGCGTAGGACCAGGTGGTGCTGCCGTCGCTCAGGCTGAGGTCCAGCGCGACCGGCGCGTTCTCGGGCCAGTCCTTCGCCACGCTGAGCTCGTAGTCGAAGCTGACCGTACCGTCGGCTTCGATCGTGCCGACGTCCACGGTGTCGCTGTCGAGCGTGCCGGCGCCAGCTTCCACGGCCAGCGTGGCGGTCACCCCCTCGGCCGGCTCGTCGACACCGTTGACCACGGTGACGGTCAGCGTGGTGCTCTCGCCAGGCCACACCGGGTCCGGGTCCCAGACCACGGAGGCGGAGAGGTCGGCTGTGTAGGCCTCGACCACCACGTCGTCGATCGTCCAGTTGTCGGCGCCGCCGTCGGCCTCGTAGACCCAGGCGACGTAGACCCGCTCTTCGCCCGCCATGCTGGAGAGGTCGAACACCGGGCTGCGCCCCCAGTCGTCGTGCTCCGGGGCGGCGAGCGTGTACAGGTCGACGTAGTCGCCTTCTACGGGGTCGGGCGAACCGGCGGACGCCTTCAGCGCGCGGGTGCTCGCACCGAGATCGCCGGCCTGGCGCTGGTACCAGGTGACCTGCACCCGGTCCTGCCCGCTCAGATCGAGGGGCGGCGAGACCAGCCAGTCCTCCATGGCGTCGCCGCCGTCGAGGCCCTTGCCGTGGTACGCGGCGTAGTCGCCGCCGTAGCTGGACGTGGAGGTGACCTCCCAGTCGAAGCCGTCGTAGCCGTAGTGCAGCGACAGCCAGCCGAGGCCCCAGATGTCGTCGGCGTAGTCCTCGGCGTTGCCCTCCGAGTCGGTGCTCAGCTCGAAGTCCTCGGCGAAGGGCAGCGGGCTGCCCTCCACGTTGACCGCGAAGCCGAAGGGCTCGTTGACGTTGCCGGTGGGCAGGTAGCTCGTGGCGGCGGGGTCCCCTTCGTCCACGGCCTTGAAGTAGTACTCGAGTCCCGGGCTCACCACGAGGTCGCCGGGCACGGCCAGCCCCCAGGCGCTGCCTTCACCGACCAGGTCGGCGCTCGACCAGTACTCCTCGCCGGTGGTGCGGTAGTAGAGCACCACGCCGCCCACGCCCTGGTCGTCGGTCGCGGTGACCTCGAGGGTGACCTCGGTGCCCTCGGTGACGTCGGCGGGCACGTCGTGGGTGAGCTCGGGGCCCTCCAACAGGAGGTCGGTGTCCTGGACATCCTTGCCGTTGCAGGCGAGCAGCATGACGATCACAGCGCCACCTCACGGCACTCGGGGTAGGCCTCTTCGAGGACGGGCCGGCGCATCTTCGTGCCCGGACGCAGCTCATCGAGCTGTTCCTGGTAGAGGTCGCAGTCGGTCAGGCAGCCCTGGAAGCTGGTCTCGCCGCTCGACACGTCGTAGAACTCGATGCACTCGAAGCCGGCCGGACAGTCGGACTGGGTCTGGCAGCTCGGCACGCAGTAGCCGCCGTAGCAGAGGGTCTCCGAGGTGCCGCACTGGCCCTCGACGAAGCCCGACTCGTAGCACTCGCCGCAGTACCAGGCGCCGGCGCCGAAGCACTCCCCGTTGATCTCGTTGCAGAACTCGTTGAAGGCGCAGTCGCTGTGCTCGTCGCACGGCGCGGTGATGCAGACCGAGGTGCCGAGCTCGCACTGCTCACCCGGGTAGCAGTCGTCGTCCGCCGCGCAGCCCTCGGTGCAGCGCCCGTTGGTGCAGTACTGCTCCATGCTGCACTGCTCCGAGGTGCTGCAGTACTGCACCTCGCAGCTGCCCTCGACGCAGACCGAGCCGAAGGCGCAGGCGGTCTGTTCGTCGCACTCGGGGCCGCGGTCGCAGGCCGCGAACAAGAAGAGCAAGGTCACCGCGCACCCCCGGTGTCGGATTCCTGGCTGGCACCGGTGGCGAGCACCTTGTACTCCACGGAGATGTAGTAGTTGGGCGGCGGGACCTGGGTGTCCTCGAAGCGCACCGCGTTGCGTTCTCGCACGTAGCTGTAGTCGGTGTCCGGCTCGAGCAGACCGACCAGGCTGTCGTTGGACTCGTCCTCGTAGAGGAAGACCTCCAGGCTGTTCTCGTCCGGGCTCGCGGAGAGCTCGAACTCCACCACCAGGCCCGAGATGGTGAGGCCGAGCTCGGTCGCCATCGGGGAGAAGTCCTCTTCGCAGATCGACTCCACGAGGCCCTCGGAGCGACCGGCGACCTCGATGTAGCGGCCGCCGTAGGAGGCCTCGCCGTTGGCCGACTGGCAGCTCGGCTGGCCGTCGAACTGGGGCTTGTCGGCGCCGACCACCGCGCTCGCGCGCATCAGGCCGTGGTCCCGGTAGGCCTCTTCGCCCTTCAGCTCGGTGAAGAAGCTCGTGTACTCGTGCGGCGCGAGGGGGCTGTGGTCTTCCTCGTCGGAGACGAAGATGAGCGACAGGCTGGCCTCTTCGCGCAAAAAACCGATGTTGGCGGTGTTCACGAGCGGGTCGCTCAGCGCCGCGTAGGCCGCCTCCAGCCCCATCTCGATGCCCGAGCCGTCGATGCCGACCGCGACCATCTCCGCGAAGATGTGCTCCGGGTCTTCGGTGCTCGGGGTGAGGAGGATGTCGGCGTTCTGCATGGTGAAGCCGGTGATCTCGACGTCGACCGGCGCGCCACCGTTCTCAGAGGTGTCGCTCGACGGGCCGAAGACGAGGATGGCGCCCGGCTCGATCTGCAGGCCATCGGGGAGCGTGAAGGTGTTCACGCCGCCGTCGGTCAGCGTGCAGCCGCCCAGGTCCAGGGTCTCGTCGTCGACGTTCTGCACCTCGACCCACTCGCCGACGGTGTCGGAGACCGCGGAGGCGTCGGCCAGGAACTCGGTGATGAGCACCTTGCCGCCGGCCGGGTAGTTCGTGGTCGCACCGGTGTCGGCGCCGCCCTTGCCGGTGTCGGTGCTTCCCTTGCCGGTGTCGGCGCCGCCGGTGTCCGCGGTGCCGGTGTCGGTGCTCTTGTTGCCGGTGTCGGTGCCGCCCTTGCCAGGGCCTGTGCTGCCCGTGTCCGCGCTGCCCGTGTCCGCGCTGCCCGTGTCGGGCACGGCGGTGTCCCCGCCGGTCTCGGGAGCCTTGGGCCGCGCGGCTGCACAGCTCGGGTTGGCTTCGCCGGGGGTGCCCGCGTCGCCGTCGCCGAAGGTGTCGGTGGCCAGGCACCAGTTGGTGGAGACGTCGTTCGACGCCGACGAGGTGACGGAGGGATCGAGCGCCATCGCCGCGCCGGTCTCCATGCCCCAGTCCCGGTCGTAGGACACCTGGTCGATGCGCACCATCGAGTCCGGATCGGAGTTCGACGGGCAGGACAGGATGATCTCGTCGTCGCCGCCGAGCATGCGGCCGGAGAACTGCTCCTGCGCCATGTCGGTGGTGACCGCCGCGATCTGGTAGTCGGCTTCGGCGGTCTCGAAGGCGGAGATGAAGGCGGAGAAGCTCTGGGCGAGGTTGTCCTGCTCTTCGTACATCGAGCAGGAGTTGTCGACCACGAGCAGGATGTCGACGGTGTTCCGCTGGATCTGCTGGAAGACGTCCACCTGCAGATCGTCGGTGAACTCGTACTCCGTGCAGCCCGCGGCGAGCACGAGCGACAGCAAGCCGAGGGTCCTCATCGGGCCTCCGAGAGGGTGGGGTCCTGGGTCTCGTCGGACGAGGTGGGCAGGCCGGGGATCATCACGTCGATGGCGGTGTCCACCATCCGGGCGGTCTGGGCGTTGATGTGGAAGGTCGAGTAGATGACCTGCCCCCCACCCGACTCGAAGCTGACCAACAGAGGCGCGCTCTTCAGGGTGGCGTAGCCCTCCGAGGCGGAGATGCGGTACTCGACGTCGCCCGACATCCAGGTGGTGGTGCCGGCGCCCACGCCTTCGATGACCGCCCAGTAGCTGTAGTTGTAGGCCAGGCTGACCGTGCTGTTGCCGAGCGCGTCGCTCAGGTTCGAGTCGTTGACCACGCCATCGACACCGCCGGCCGAGCCCGCCTGGGCCGCGTCGTACACCGTGTCGTCGCCGTAGAAGTCGATGGCCTCGGGGAAGGCCGCCTCGACCAGGTCGTAGGCCCAGTCCGACGCGAACAGGATGCCGCCGCCGTTGACGAAGTCCCGCACGGTCTGCACCGCGAGCTCGTCGGTGACCAGGGCGTCGTCGGGGTCCACGCCGTTGTAGACGTACTCCCCGAAGCCGCGCACGCCCGAGTTCACGAAGATCGCGTCGTACTCGTCGATCTCGCGCCCCCCGCCTTCGGTCTCACCCGTGAAGAGCGTCTCGACCTTCAACAGCATGCTGTCGGGGTCGGCGTCGAGGTCGTAGGTGGGCTCCGAGATGTAGCCCTCGTAGGTCTGGTAGCTGATCAGCAGCCGGTCCAGGGAGTACTCCACCGAGTCGAAGTCCCCGGTGGCGACCGCGATGGCCTCCAACGGGCGCTCGACGAAGCCCTGATCCTGCTGGCACCCTGCCGCGCCCATGATGGACACACAGAGTGCGACCCGACCCAGACGGCCGGTGCGCGTTGACATTGGTCTCCTCCTGCCCGACCCCGACTACTCCAAGGTCATGGAGCCGCCGATGTAGATGTAGCTGTAGGCCGAGTTGGTCTGGTAGATCGAGTCCGCCAGACCGAAGTACGGACCTTCGACGTAGCTGTAGCCGGTGAACGACACGTCGGCAGCGGTCAGCTGGAGCAGCTGGCTGGCCTCGTAGGTGTGCTCCCCGTCGTCCCACGGGTAGCTCGCGAGCGAGCACCCCTCGCCCCACCACGCCTTGTCCGGGTACTCCTCGGAGCAGGTGGTGCCGCCGATCGACGTGTAGAAGATGCTGTCGGGGTAGGTCTGGGCGCCCGGCGTGCCGTCGGTCGGGTGGCCCCAGGTGTAGGTGAAGGGCTCGTTCCGGTCCTGGGTGAGGTTGCCCGAGAAGGTCGGGTCCCAGTAGGTCCAGTCGGCCGGCACCGTGGGCAGCACGCGCTCGACGATCTCCTCGGGCAGGCCCTCGCTGTCGCCCTGGAGGTGCAGGTCGTAGTAGACGTTGGTCGCGTAGTCGTCCATCGTCAGGTCCTGCCCGACGTAGTAGATGCCGCCGCTGCCGCTGTCGACGTACTTCTCGAGCGTGACGGTGTTGACCTCGGACTCGAGCCAGACGTAGTCCCCAGCGCTGACCATGGTCGGGCTCGGGCAGTCGTAGGGGTCGCCACCGGTCTGGTAGCTGGGGGTGACCACGTTGTCGTCGTAGGGCTGCGGTCCGCCGAGCGAGCACGCCATGTCGGTCGAGCAGTCGGAGTCGTAGCAGTCGGTGTAGCCGTCGTAGTCGTTGTCTTCACCGTCGGTGCAGACCTCGGTGACCTCGGGGCAGCTGGGGTCCAGCGGGATGACGAAGTAGGCGACGGCCGAGATGGACTCGTAGGTGGCGCCCGAGCTGTTGTCGACCGTGCGGACGACCGTGTAGTAGAGGCCCACGGCGACCTCGTCGAGGCTCGGATCGGCGCCCAGGACCTCGAACGCGTCCTCCAGCACGACGCCCTCGGTGCCGGTGATGATGTGCACGTCGCGCATGCCGAGGTCGGCCGCGTTGGACAGCGTCATCTCGCCCCAGAGGTTCTCGGCGTCCACCACGGTGATCTGGTCGATCACGATGTCGCCGTTCTCCCGGGTGCCCTGGAAGAACTCGATGTCGGTCTCGCCTTCCTCGAAGGCCGTGCCGCGCGCCGACACGGAGAACTCGACGGTGCGGCCCTGGGTGGCTTCCGCCGGCTCCCAGGCGCCCGCGAGCGCGACCCGGTCGACGAGGAAGCCATCGTAGAGGGTGACCACGTGGGGGCCATCCTCGGTGTAGACGTCGCGCCAGCCGGGGGCGGCGTCGGCCTCGATGGCGATCTGCGCCACCGCTTCGGTGGGGGTGACCACCGTGAACTCGGACACCGTGATGTCGTCGCCGAAGGTGACCCAGCTCCGGCCCGCCTCCCACTCGGTGTTGTTGCCGTAGAGCGTGACCTCGACGGTCTCGCCGATCTTGCCGTTGTCGGGCGTGATGGTGAAGCTGTCGGCGCGCACGCGGAAGGCCTGGCTCAGCACCGTGTCGCGATCCTCCACCAGGATGGACACGTCGCGCACGCCGAGCTCCGCGTCGGGCTGCACGAGGATGTCGGCGATGAGCGTCCAGCCGTCGTCGACCCGGATGCCGGTGACGTCGATGCCTTCGCCGAAGGAGATCTCGGTGGCGCCGTACACGAACACGCTGTCGATGCTGTCGACCTGCACGCTCAGCGCGTGGCCCTGGCCACCCTCGGGCGGCCACAGCTCGTACTGGATCACCGGCTCGGACGCGCCCGTGTCGGAGGCGTCCTTGTTGCAGCCGCTCACGAGCACGACGAGCGAGGCGAGGAGGACGAAGAGGCGCTGGACGGTGGTCATCCTGGAGACTCCGGAAGGCACGCAGAGCGCGGTCTGGGGGCGCGCGAGTGGGGGAGTATAGCCGGCCAGCCCGGCTTCACCACCACGGTCTGGAGGACGCTCAGGAGCGGCGGCGGCGGCGCAGGGCGAGAAGCAGAGGGAAGGCCACCACGAGGGCCGCCTCACCGTCCTGGTGGCAGCAGCCGGGCTCGGTTGGCCCGCCCGTGTCCCCGGAGTCCCCGACTTCGCCGGAGTCGTCGGGCCCGGTGTCGCCGCTGTCGGCGGTGTCCAGGGCCCCGTCGATGGGAAGCACCTCGCCCTCACCCCAGGCCTCCACCGCGTCGATCCGCACGCCCTCGTCGCCGCTGGTCGCCAGCAGCTCGACGTCCTTCCAGCCCTCGCCGAGCCCATCGACCTCGAGGTCACCGGCCGACAGGGTGGTGGTGGCGCTGCCGTTGATGCGCACCTCCAGCTCACCCTCCTCGAGGCCGAGCACCCGGAAGCCCTGCCCGCTGAAGGTGAAGCGGGCGACGTCGCCCGGGTACAGGAGGTAGCCCCCCCCCATGCCGTGGCTGTCGTCGCTGTAGGTGGCGCACTCCAGCGCGTCGTCGCTCGTGGCACAGCCCCCGCCACAGCCGCGGAAGGCCTTCGCGCCGATCTCACAGCTCAGGTGGTGGCTCTGGTCCTCGAAGCGCTCGAAGCGCGGGATGCGGAACCAGCTCTCCCCCCGATCGTCCGACCAGAAGACGCCGTCCTGGGTGCCGGCCAACAGGGTGCCGGTCTCGGCGAAGCGAGGCGCGGTCACGAGGTCATGGATCGCGGCGCGGATAGGCTCCCCGACCGCCTCCCAGCTGTCGCCGCCGTCCACCGAGCGGTGGATCTGCCCGCTCCTGAGCAGGAGGAAGAGGGTGCCGTCGTCGGCCATGGTGAGCTGGCGCGGCCGACCGTCTGGATCCACCTCGCTCTCCTGCCAGCTCGCGCCGGCGTCGTCGCTGTGCAGCACGCCGATGTCGGGGTCGGCGAGCACGAGGCGCGCACCTTCTCCCGGGGGCCACGCCCCGAGGCCAGCCGACGAGATGCCCGCGAGCTCGGTCGTGCGCTCGTACGAGGTGGCCCACGTGGCGCCGTCGTCGAAGCTCAGGAAGACGCTGGGCGGCGCATCGGCCACCACCACGATGGCGTCGCGCCCGTCGACCACGGTCTCCTGCACGTCGCGGGGAACGGCGCCCTGCATCTGGGCGTGCAGGCTGTCGAGCGGCTCCCAGGTGTCGCCGTCGTCGTAGGAGACCTCCACCTGCCCCTCGACGCCTTCGGCGCTGTTCTCGCCGAGCATCCAGGTCCGGTCGGCCGAGTAGCTGCGGTACGCGCGGGAACGCTGCATGGTGATCTTGTCGCGCAGGAGCTCCCAGGTCTCCCCGCCGTCGCGGCTGCGGTAGGGCGCCAGGGATCCCGAGAACCACACCGTGCCGGTCTCGCTCAGGTCGACGGTGGGCTGCACGTCGTAGCTGTAGGCGTCGATCATGGCGTGGGCCGAGCCTTCCCAGCTCGCGCCGCCATCCCAGGTCCACGTGGCGCCGCCGCCGTAGCCGCCGACGAAGATGCGGGGGTCGTCCGGGAAGTCCGGTGCGAACGCCACGCCCCGGGCGTAGTCCTCCGGCACCATCTTGGCTTCGTACCAGCTCGCCCCGTCGTCCTCGGTCACGCTGATGCCCGAGAAGCCCGTGACCACGCCCACGCCACCCGACCATCCGAGGTGGGTGAAGGCCTGACGTGGGTCCGCAGCCATCCCGATGCCGTCGTACTCCACCTCGTCGGGCGTGGCGAGCAACTCCCAGCCCCCGCCGCACGAAGCGGACGCGAACACGGCCTGGTAGCCGTTGGCCGCGAGCAGCAGGTTGTCGCCGAGATCCGCGAGCTCGGAGATGGCGAAGGTGTAGTCGCCGGTCTCGGTGACGGGGAGCGGCAGGCACTGACCGGCCGTGCCCGAGGTGGCGTCGAAGGCGAGCACGCCCAGGGTCGAGGTGCCGATGTAGAGCGTGCCGGCGACTTCCTGGAGCGCGTAGAACTCGAGCGCGCCCATGGCGAGCTCCTGGCTCCAGGTCGCCCCCTGGTCGGAGCTCACGTGGAGCTGGCCTTCCGGGAGCGCCGCGTACCAGGTGCCCGAGGTGCCGATGTGCACCGCGCTGACGTTCTCGCCCTCGAAGGCCACGTCCATCGAGGCGGCGTCGGCGATGTCGCCGTGGAAGAGCCCACCCGAGGTGGCGATCAGGGCCTGGCCGTCCACGATGTCGAACTCGACCACCACGAGGTCCGACCCCGGGACGTCCGAGGAGGTCCAGCTCTCACCCTCGTCGTCGGAGCGCCAGACCGTGCCGTCCTCTCCGAGCAGCACGAGGGTGTCGCCGTCGTAGCCGACGTCGATCAGCGCGTCCTCCATGTTGTCGCCGCACACGAAGTCCCAGTGCCGCCCGTGATCGTCGGTCCGCATCAGCTGGGACACGTCGTGGGGGTCGAGCACGGTCCAGGCGCGCCCCGTGGTCTCGAAGTCGGGCGCGAACGCGAAGCCGGGCGCGTCGTCGTGGGGCCGGTGAGCGAGGGCGGCAGGCGACAGCGCCACGGTCAGCGAGATCAGCATGGACGGCAGCGTAGCCGGTCCGGCCATGGCCCGCCGAGCGTAGGCTCGTCCCATGCTCTGGATGACCACCGCCGCCCTCGCCGCCCCGAGCTGGACCGTGCAGGTCGACCCGCTCACCACCGCCCTGGGCTTCGTGCACGTGCAGATCGAGCGCGGCTTCGACGACTGGTCGGTCTACGCGGGGCCTCACGTGCGGCTGTTCGATGGCCTGTTGACCGAGGGGCACGAGCCCTACGTGGGGCATGGCGCCGAGTCCGGCGTCCGGTGGTACCCGCGCGGCGCGGCACCGGCGGGGCCCTGGCTCCTCGTTCGCGGCGTGCTGGCCCACGCGGTCACGACCGAGGGTCCCCGGGAGACCAGCTGGTGTGGCTACGGCAGCGGGCTGGGCGGCGGCACCCTGCTCCTCGCGGATCGCTGGGTGCTCTCGGGTGGCCTCGGCGTGCAGTACCTGGCCTACGGTGTCGCCGGCTACGGCACCTACGGCGTGGCGCCGGCGGCCCACACGGCGGTCGGTGTGGCCTTCTGATCAGCCCTCCGCGCCCTGCAGATCGACGCGCTCGAAGACCTGGATCCAGAGCTCTCCGTAGCGGTAGCTGTACTGCTGGTAGCGGTCTTCGAAGTCCGCCGGGAAGTCCTCGGGCACCGGCACCCTGGAGGGCTCGGCGACCACCGCGCCGTCGTGCGGGTAGTAGAGCTCCGGTGCCCGGTCGAAGACGTAGTCGTAGTCGACCTTCTCGTGACCCCGCGCGCGCTGCCTGTCGTCAGGGGCCTCGACCCTCGCGATGTGGGCATCGGTCAGCCCCCACATGTCGATGGTGGGCTGCATCGAGGCGTAGGGCACCGCGCCGATCGAGTGGGTCGCCACCCAGACATCCGGTCCGTAGTGCTCGCGCAGGAAGGCACCTGCGAGCAGGCGCTCGTCCATCATCCGGCGGTGCTCCGAGGCATACCACTGGTGGCTGGGCCAGGTCATCACGGCGTCCTGGCCCACCAGAGCGGCCAGCGCGGCGGCGATGGCCACCCGGTGGCCGAGCCGCGTGCCTGCCCAGGCCACGGCCGAGGCCGCGAGGGCCGCGAGCGGCACGAAGACGGGGGCGAGGAAGCGGAAGCTCGGCTTGTAGTCGCCGCCCACGTAGAGCTGGTAGGCGAACCAGGCGGCGCAGAGCGCGATCAGCATCGCCCCCCGCACCCTGGCGCGGCGCAGCTCGACCCAGGCGCCGACGACGGCCAGGGCGACCCAGGCCGTGTGCCGCTTCAAGAACGCCAGCACGTAGGTGGGGTCGCCGTGCTCCACACCGCTCACCTTGGCGTGGAAGGTGTTCGGCACGACGTCGCCGTAGAACGACACCCGGAAGGCCATGTGCGGCACGAAGCAGGCCGCGAACCCCAGGGCCGAGGGCAGCCGCTCGCGCACCGTGGTGCTGCGCATCACCCAGGGTACCCCCTCGAGGATGGCGAACACCAGCGCCCCCTCCGGGCGGGTGAGCACCGCGAGGCCGCAGATCAGGCCGGCCCCGCCGACGCGCCCGCCGTCGAGCTCCCGACAGCGCAGCACCACGGCCGCACCCACCAGAGCGGAGAACAGGCAGGTCTCCAGGCCCTGGGCGGCCTCGAGGGCGAAGCTGGCGTTCGTTCCCAGCACCACCAACCCGACGATGCCGGCGCGCCCCGCTGGGCGCACCAGAGCGCCCGTCGCCACCAGCGCCCCTGCACCAGCGAGGACGCCGAGCACCGGCGCAGCGCTCAGCGGGTTCAGCCCGAGAGCCATCACCGCCGCGAAGAGCACCGTCCAGCTGAAGTTGGTGTAGCCCTCGACCCGCTCGCCGGGGTTGAAGACCAGCCCGTGCCCGTCGGCGAGGTTCCGGGCGTAGCGGAAGCTGATGAACGCGTCGTCGTGGATGCTGAGCCCGAAGCTGAACACCAGCGCGGCGAAGACCGCCACCACCAGGGCGACGGTGAGCCAACTGGACGCTGGGAATGTCTCGCGCTCCACGACCTGCCACCGCCTCACGGGGACCCACGCTAACCCGGACGCGTCGCGGCCCCGAGGCGGGCGCCCGCCGTGATAGCCGCTCTCCCATGACGGTACTCGGGCTCGACGAGGCCGGTCGCGGCGCGGTGCTCGGCCCGCTCGTGGTCGGCGCGTATCTGGTGGACGACGCGCACCTCGACGCGCTGGCCGCCACGGGCGTGACCGACTCCAAGAAGCTCTCGGCCGACAAGCGCGAGGCCCTGCGCGGGCCGCTGGACACCTTGGGACGCTGGGACGTGCGAGCGATCTCCGCCCAGACCATCGACGGGGAGAACCTGAACGTGCTCGAGGAGCGGGCCTTCGTGGAGCTCATCCTTCAGTTCCGGCCCGACAAGGTGATCATCGACGCGCCCTGCCACCCCAACGGCATCCCCTTCTTCATCGACCGGCTGGTCAAGGCCATCGCCTACGAGCCGGTGCTCGTGGTCGAGCCGAAGGCCGATCTGAACCACAAGCCGTGCGGCGCAGCCAGCATCTTCGCGAAGACCGAGCGGGACCGAGCCATCCACGCGCTCGGCGGCGTGGGCAGCGGCTACCCGGGCGACCCGGTGACCCGCGCCTGGATCAAGGGCTTCTTCGATCGCGACGAGCCCCTCCCCGCGTGTGTGCGGAGCCGCTGGGGAACCATCGCGGCGCTGTCGCAGCAGTCGCTCTTCTGAGATGAGCGACGCGCGGCCGCGCCTCGGGTTGAGCATCCCGCTCTACGACGAGCAGGACCTGGTCGAGCAGGTGGTGGTTCACCTGGTCGAGACGCTGCGCGCGGCGAACATCCCTCACAGCCTGGTGCTGGTCGACAACGGCAGCACGGACGACACAGGCCCGAGGGTCAACGGCCTCTGCGCCCGGTACGGGCTGCGCGCGCTCCACCTCGAGGTCAACGCCGGCTACGGCGGCGGCATCCTGGCCGGCCTCCGGCAGCTCGACACCGAGCTGGTCGGCTGGACCTGGGGCGACGGGCAGGTCGCGCCGGAGGTGGTGGTCGCAGCCTACGAGAAGCTCGTGGCCGAGGATCTGGACCTCTGCAAGGCCCGGCGGGTCGAGCGCCAGGATGGCCTGCAGCGCCTCGTGGTGTCACGGATCTACAACACGGTGATGAAGGCCTACGGGGTGACCACCACCGACGTCAACGGGTGCCCCAAGATCGTCCGCCGTGCGGCGTGGACGCAGCTCGACGCGCGCAGCCTCGACTGGTTCCTCGATCCCGAGGTCGTGCTGAAGGCCGCCGAGATCGGCCTCCGCGTCGGCGAGGTCGACGCGGTGATGCTGCCGCGTGCGGGCGGCGCCTCCAAGGTGCGCGGAGACACCGTGCTCCAGTTCCTCCAGCACCTGCGCGCGTGGCGCGGGGGCTGGCGGCCTTAGTTGACAGGCTCGTAAGTAACGAGCCCCTTTCAACCACTGACTCCTGCGGGGGCCAGCCCCCGCACCGCGCGCTGGGCGCGCTCCCCCCGG
>CAZSAT010000040.1:0-55654 GCA_964604675.1 uncultured Enterobacterales bacterium | reverse complement strand
CCTCCTGGGCGCCGGGGTTCACCGCCGCATCCTCGTCGTCGCAGTCGCCCGTCTCGAGCTCGTGACCGCTGGGCTGGGAGCACGCCACGATGGTCGGGTAGAAGTCGCCGTAGCCGTCGCCGTCGCCGTCGGGGTACCAGGTGGCGTCGCCGCTGGCGCCTGGGTCGTCGTCGTCGACCAGGCCGTTGCAGTCCTCGTCCACGCCCGTGCCGTCGCAGACCTCGACGCTCCCGGGGTTGACCGTGGCAGCGGTGTCGTCGCAGTCGCCGGTGACCGTCACCCACCCGCTCTGGAGGTCGCAGGCGTCCCACGTGGTGTCGCTGCCGTAGGTGTCGCCGTCACCGTCCTGGTAGAAGGTGCTCGTGCCGGTGGCGGCGCTGTCCTCGTTGTCGGCGACGCCGTTGCAGTCCTCGTCGGTGTTGGCGGCGTCGCAGACCTCGGACTGGCCGGGGTTCACGCCGCTGTCGGTGTCGTCGCAGTCGGTGTTGTTGTCGGCGTAGCCCTCGGGGGCTCCGCACGCGATGAGCCCGGAGCCGGCTCCGTAGCCGTCGCTGTCGCCGTCGAGGTAGAAGGTGTCCTCGTCCATGGCGCCGTTGTCGGCCTCGCCGTCGCAGTCGTTGTCGAGCTCGTCGCAGAGCTCCGTGGCACCCGGGTAGGTGTCGTCCCGCGTGTCGTCGCAGTCGGTGGCGTCGGAGGTCCAGCCGGCCTCACCGTCGCAGCCGGTGGTGGTGGAGTGGGGGTTGCCGAAGCCGTCGCCGTCGCCGTCCTCGTACCAGGTGTCGCCGTCCTTCGCGCCGTTGTCGACGGTGCCGTCGCAGTCGTTGTCGTCACCGTCGCAGGTCTCGACGGCGTCGGGGTTCACCTCGGCGTCGCCGTCGTCGCAGTCCTCACCGCCACTCACCTCGGACGCGTGCCCGTCGCCGTCGGCGTCGATGCCGTCCACACCGTCGCAGTTGGCGTCGACTTTGTCGCCCGCGATGTCGGTGGCCGAGGGGTTGATGGCCGGATCGGTGTCGTCGCAGTCGTCTTCTTCTGCGTACCCGTCGCCGTCGGCATCCTCGATGACCGGCGCCGTGCGGCCGGTGTCGTCGTCGCCGGTGACCGGCTCTTCGGAGTCGACGGTCTCGGGGGTCGTGGCGGTGTCGACTGGATCCTTGTCGTCGCAAGCGATCAACAGGCCGAGGACACCGGCGAGTGCGACGATGCGCATGGGGCACTCCGGTAGATGTCTGAGAATGTCACGGACCGAACGCGGCGGCAACTCCAGGCGCCGTCGTCGCGGTGCTATCTTGCGGTCTGGCACGTGAACCGGAAGGGCGGTGTCGGCAACTCGTACAGCGCTGGTTCTGCTCCTGACGGGCATCGGTGCGCCGGCCCTCGCCGCGTGTCCGGACGACCCCGAGGCCAAGCTGGCCACCTCCCTACGGGCCGCGCTCGGCAGCTTCCAGGCGATGGATCTGGAGAGCTTCACGGCTCATCGGCTGGACGCGAACCGCTCCATCGCCTGCCTGCCGGTGGTCATCGCCCGCGAGGATGCGGCGGCCTACCACCGGCTGGAGGCGTTCGACGCCTTCCTCGCTCGCGACGCGGACCGAGCGTTCCAGCACTTCCGGGCGGCGCTGTATGCGCACTGGGAGTACGAGCTGCCCGAGAGCATCGCGCCCCACGGCAACCCCATCCGAGAGGCGTGGACAGACGCCGGCAGCTACCCGATGCCCGTCTACGGCACGGTCGACCTCCCGCGCAAGACCACTCTGATGATCGACGGGCGCGAGCAGACCGGTCGGCCGGAGGAGCTGGCCGCCGTGGTGCAGCTGGTGCATGCCGACGGGTCGGTGTTGTACTCGAAGTACCTGCCGGCCGGCGCACCGGATCCAGACTGGAAGAGCGGCAAGCCGATCGCGCCACCGCCACCCAAGCCGGTGGCCCAGGGTCGGTCCTCGGAGGGGAAGAACCCGAGCATGAAGGTGAAGACCGGTGGCCGCCCGCCCAAGGTCCGCGAGCCGATCGAGGTGAACGTGCCGATGCTCGCCGGCGGCACCACCGCGCTGATCGCCGGCGGCGTGCTGTACCTGGCAGCGGCGTCGAGCCGTGCGAGCTTCGACGATCTGAGCACGCCCTTCGAGGACCTGGATGGCCTGCAGACACGCACGAACTCGCTGGTCGTGGCTTCGGGTGTCTCCGCCGGCGTGGGCGTGGGGTTGGGAGCGGCGTCCTTCGTCGTGACGTGGTGAGGTCGGCGTGACGGCGCCTCGGTACGAAGTCTTGAGTGTGGTCGGGCGCGGGGGCTTCGGCACCGTGTACCGGGCGCGCATGATGGGGGAGGAGGGCTTCTCACGGGAGGTGGCCCTCAAGGTGCTGAACGAGGAGCGGGCCGGCGTGCCCGCCCTGTTGAGGCGGCTCAAGGACGAAGCCCGCATCCTCGGGCTCGTCCGGCACCGCGCCATCGTGCACGTGGACGGGCTCGTGAAGCTCGGCGGGCACTGGACGGTGGTGATGGAGTTCGTCGAGGGCGTGCACTTGCGCGACCTCTGCCGGGCCGGCGCGGTGCCGCCGCGGGTGGCGCTGGAGATCGTGAGCGAGGTGGCGGCTGCCCTCGACAGCGCGTACCACACCCGGCGGCCGGACGGCGAGCCGCTGAAGCTGCTCCACCGCGACGTGAAGCCCACCAACGTCCAGGTCACCTCCCACGGCGAGGTGAAGGTGCTCGACTTCGGCATCGCCAAGGGCGAGGAGGGCGAGGAGCCCAGCGGCGACGAGCTGCAGATGGGCACACCCGGGTACATGTCGCCGGAGCGGCTCGACTGGATCGATGGCCCGGAGGGCGACGTGTACGCCCTCGGCGTGGTGCTCTGGGAGATCGTGATGTCGCGGACCTTCGGGCGCACGTCGTCGCACTTCGCTCGCCATGCCCGGGGGCTGCACACGCAGCTCGAGCACTTCCAGGCGTGCCTGGTGGACGACTGGGGGACCGGCGCGTCCCTCGCCGAGCAGATCACCACGTTCCTGCGGGGCATGTTGGAGTACAACGCCGAGCGGCGTCCCACCGCGCGCCAGGTGGAGCGGCGCGCCATGGACCTGCGCGACGCGGCCCAGGGCGAGCGGCTGCGTGACTATGCGGAGCGCGTGGTGCCTGGGCTCCTCGAGGAGCGTCACCAGCTGCTCGTGGACGGCGAGGACTCGGAGCACCTCACCGGCACGGTGCTGCTCGCGCCGAACAGTGGCGGCTCGCTCCCGCCGGTGCTGGGGGAGAAGGGCTTTCCGACACCGCCGCCGCTACCGGACGAAGGGCCGACGGTGCTGGCCACCAACCCGGACCTGTTGACGGCGTCCCAGCTCATCGATCCGGACGAGCCGGCGGCGGGCGGCGCCACGGAGTTCATTCCGCGCCCGGACAACCGCGCGGTCCGCCGCGAGGCCGGCGAGTCGACCCAGGTGTCGTCGAAGCTTCCCGGTGGCGAGGCCACCCTGGCCATGAGCGACGACGAGGTCGCTGCGGTCGCCGACGCGCCCGGACAGGTCGCCGCCTTCGACCAGGTTGTGGCGGGTCACGCCGAACCCGAACCGGAGCCGGTGGCCGCCTTTGCCGCGGACTCGCGGGCCGCGAACCGAGGGGCTGGGGTGCGCCACGGGAACGCGGTCGGCCTGGGTGCAGCGGTGATGGCCGCGGTGGCGCCGCCTCCCGACGCGCTGGGAGCGCCTGTTGCCGAAGGCTTCGGCGCCCCACCGGCCTACGAGCCGCCCGCCGATCCAGCGCCGTCCTACGATCTCGCCCGCCGGGTCGCGTGGGGCGTCGCGCTCTTCGCGGCGATGGCGGTGGGGGCGCTGCTCGGCGCCGACCTGTTGCGTCCAGAGACCTCCACGGAGCCTGCGTGGAAGGCTGCGGCGGCTGCTCGCGGCGTGACGGAGCCCGTCGCCGCCCCAGCCCCGCTGCCCGAGGTCCAGGCACCTGTCGAGGCCGAGCCGGTGGTGGAGGCACCGGCGCCGGAGGTGGCCCAGGTCCGCCCCGCGGCGTTGGCGCCGGCAGCGCCGGTGGTGACGTCGGAGCCCGACCCCGTGCCCGCCGAGGTGGAGGAGCCGCCGGAGGCGCCGGAGCCCGAGCCGGTAGAGCAGCCCATCGCGGTGGCCCCGGAGCCCGCCCCCGCCGCGATCGCGCCGCCCGCAGCACGGGCCGCGGATGGCGCCTACGTGGCGGTGGTGGGCGACGCCCAGTCCGTCCGCCTGGTCGGCCGGACGACGCACGCCGTGCCCGGCCCGGTGCCGGCCGGCACCTACACGGTCAAGGCCACCTTCGCGGGCATGGGCGAGGTGAGCGCGGGGAGCGTGACCGTGGCGGCCGGTGGTAGCGTCACCCTGGACTGCAACGGCCTCTTCACGAGGTGTGGGACAAAGTAGCAGGATGTTGAAGAAGCCTCCCGTCGCCTGCTTGGCCCCTTCCGCCGCTGTCGCCGCCCCCCCTCGGTTGCGTGCTCCAGCACGCGCCCTCGTGGGCGCCGTCGAGCGTCTGCCTACCGCACCCGCCCGACTCGACAACAACGACGAAACTGGCCGGCGCATGCTCGGTCCGACTTCTTCAGCAGCCTGCTAGGTGCCTGGCTTGGTCGCCCTGCTCGCATGCGTCTGGATCGACGATCCGACGCTCAACGACCGCTTCGACCCCGACGGGGACGGGGTGGCGTGGCCCGAGGACTGCGACGACAGCGATCCGTACGTGTACGACCCCCTCGTGTTCTACGCCGACGCTGACGGGGACGGCTACGGCAGCCGCGACGAGGCCGACGCGATCGAGTCCTGCGAGTCCTCGGTCGAGGGCTACGTCACGAACAACGAGGACTGCGACGACGACGACGCGAACGCCACGCCGGACGCCATCTGGTTCGAGGACGCCGACGGCGACGGCTACGGCGGCAGCTCCACCACCGAGGACTGCGAGGAGCCCGAGGGGTACGTGGCGGAGTCCGGCGACTGCAACGACGGGGACGCGAGCTTCTCACCGGGGGTGGAGGAGTCCTGCAACGACGACGACGACGACTGCGACGGCCTCGTGGACGAGGACGTCGAGCTCACGGTCTGGTACCCGGACTCCGACAGCGACGGCTTCGGCGTGGACTTCGGGCAGATCGAGGGCTGCGCGGAGCCGCCCGGCGACTACTCGGAGGTGTCGGGGGACTGCGACGACCTCGACAGCGACGTCCACCCGGAGGCCGACGAGTACTGCGACGGCATCGACAACGACTGCGACTTCGCCGAAGACGAGGACGACGCGGTCGATGCTGACACCTGGTACCGGGACGAGGACGGCGATGGCTATGGCGACGCCAAGCGGACCTCGGTGGCTTGTGACCAGCCCGACGGCTTCGTCGACAACGCCGACGACTGCGACGACGACGCCGCCGCGGCCTACCCAGGCGGGGTGGAGCTCTGGTACGACGGGCTCGATGGCGACTGCGACGGCGGCAGCGACGCCGACGCCGACGGCGACGGCTACGACTACGACCTCTTCGGCGGCGAGGACTGCGACGACTCCGACGCCGCCGTGAGTCCGGCGGCCACCGAGCTCTGGTACGACGGGGTCGATCAGGACTGCGACGGCGCGAGCGACTACGACGCCGACGGCGACGGGGAGGAGAGCTCGGCCTTCGGCGGCGAGGACTGCGACGACGCCGATGCAGCGGTCGGACCGGGTGCCACGGAGACCTGGTACGACGGGGTGGACGCCGACTGCGATCTCGGCAGCGACTACGACGCGGATGGCGACGGCTACGACAGCCAGGACCACGGCTTCGACGACTGCGACGACACCGACGCGGCGGTGAACCCGGGGGCCGAAGAGATCTGGTACGACGGCTTCGACAGCGACTGCGACGGCGCGGACGACTACGACGCCGACGGTGACGGCCACGGGTCGGACGCCTACGGCTACGCCGACTGCGACGACACGACGAGCGCGGTGAGCCCCGACGCCGACGAGGTCTGTGGCGATCGCCTGGACAACGACTGCGACGGCACCGCGACGGGCTGCGAGCTGCCCGCCGAGCTCGACCTGGCCAGCGAGGCCGACGCGATGTTGCTGGGCACGGCCGGGGGTGACTTCGCGGGGTGGTCGGTCGCCGGGGCCGGGGACCACGATGGAGACGGTGGCGACGAGCTCGTGGTCGGCGCGTACGGCTACAACGGGAGCGCCTCCGCCACGGGGGCGGCCTTCGTGGTCTTCGGCGCGGACGTGGACCAGAGCGTGGACGAAGGCGTCAGCCTGGTGGGCACCGACCAGGACGACTACGCGGGGCGATCGGTGACGGGCGGCACCGACGTCGACGGCGACGGCTGGGTCGACCTGTTGATCGGCGCCACCGGTGTGGACGACGGCGCGAGCTCGGGTGGCGGAGCTTACCTGGTCCTGGGTCCGGCCACGGCGGACTCTGCGCTCGGTGACGCGACCCTGCTCTACGGCGACAGCGAGAACGCGTCGGCCGGCAACGCCGTGGGGCTCGGCGAGCTCACGGGCGACGGCTACGGCGACGTGGTGGTGGGCGCTCCCGGCGACGACGCCGTGTATTTGCTCTCGGGCCCGGTGACCGGTGGCGCCCTGTCGGAGGGCTGGGCGCTCTCCGGTGGATCCGAGAGCGGGTACTCGCTCGCCGTGCTGGGTGACATCGACGGCGACGGCATCGATGACCTGGCCATCGGCGCCTACCTCGACTCGAGCGGCGGCAGCTACGCGGGGGTCGCCTACGTGGTGCAGGGCCCGGTCACGTCGGACCTGGACCTCGATGCGGACGCGGTGGCGTGGACGGGGGAGAGCAGCAACGACTTCGCGGGCATCGCGGTGGGCGCGCCCGGCGATCTCGACGGCGACGGCCTCGCGGACGCGGCGGTGGGTGCCTACGGGGAGAGCACGGGCGGCAGCTTCGCGGGTGCCGCGTACGTGCTCGCGGGCCCGGCCACGGCGGGCGGGTCGCTGAGCGGGGCCACGGCCAAGCTCACGGGAGAGTCGGCGAGCGATGCGGCCGGCACGGCCCTCGGCGGGGGCATCGACGCCGACGAGGATGACGACGACGAGCTCCTGGTCGGTGCACGCGCCAACGACGCCGGCGGCACCGACGCCGGCGCCGCCTACCTGCTCCTGGGCCCCGTCAGCGGCACGTCCTCGCTCGCCGACGCTGACAGCGTGATGCTCGGCTCGGCCGGCGACAACGCGGGCTACTCGGTCGCGGGGGTCGGTGACATCGAGGGCAACGGCTACGGCGACGTGGCGGTGGGCGCGTACCTCGAAGGCACGGCGGGCGGCAGCGCCGGTGCCGTGTACGTGGTGGTCGGCCTCGGCCTCTGAGAGGCCTCCGCAGGGTCGCCTGCGCACCGGGGTTGCTCGGAGTCGACGTCAGCACTCGGGCTCGAGGTCGGTACTCGAGACTCGAGGTCGACCAGCAGCCCCGACGGTGGGGGTTCAGCGTGCCCATCGGGCACGCGAGAGGGGGCCCACTGGGGGGCCCCCTTTCAGAGGAGAGACCGCCCCGCCGAACGCCCGGAGAAGGGCCAGAGAGGCGGGGACGTGCGGGCTGCGCGTGGAGCGCAGCCCGTACGTCAGGCAGCCCAGCTCGACCGGTTGCCGCTCCGCCCCCGGAAGCTGAAGGCGCCCTTGGTCGCGTGGGCGTGGAAGGCCTCCCAGGTCGCGTCCTCGGGCAGGTCGGAGAGGCTCGAGCCGATCACGCTGCCGCTGAGCAGGATGCGCCGATCGTCGTGGTCGATCTTCATGCCTTCCACCGCGGCACGGATGCGCTCGCCGAGCACTCGGCCGCCGTTCTGCGGGGTGTTGGGCAGGATGACCGTGAACTCGTCCCCACCGGTGCGGGCGAGGAAGTCCTGCTCGCGCACCACCCGGCGCAGGATCTTGGCGACCTTGCGCAGCGCCGCGTCGCCGGCCGCCTGGCCGTAGCGGGCGTTCAGGTCCGTGAAGCGGTCCAGGTCCAGCACCAGCACCGCGAGCGGGCTGTCGCTGCGGCGTGCGCGCTCGACCTCCTTCTGCAGCTGCTCGAGGTAGCGAACCCGGGTCGGCAGCTCCGTCAGGCGGTCGCGGTTGGTCAGCAGGGCGACCTGGGCCCGGAGCTCCTCGATCTGCTGCTGTTGCCGTTGCTTCATGCCACGGAGGCCGTGGATCTCCTCGATCAGCTCGTCGCCGTCCATCTCCCGCGGGTCGCGGCAGGTGTTGCCGCGACGCATGACGCTGGCGAGGGGCTCCTGCTCGGGCACGTGGAGCTTCAAGACCTTCGCGAGCCGCTCGACGAGGCCCGGAACCGACTTGAGGAAGGTCTGGAAGCTGGCCTTGTCCCACGTGAGCTGGGCGCTGACGATCTCGGCAGCGTGCTGGAGCACGACCATCGGCTCGTCGGCGGTGAAGGGTTCCGCGCAGAGGTCGGCGAGCGCCGCCAGGTGCACGTAGGCCGCGATCTCCCGGTCCTCGATGCGATCGCTGCGGTGGTGCGCCCCCACGATCTGCACGAGCTTCTTGGGCAGCCCCCAGATCTCGGCGAGCTGCACGAAGGCCTTGTCGTGGGTGATGCCGAAGAGCTCTTCTTCGCGGTCCAGCCGGTCCTGGCGCGGCATGCGGCGCACGTCGCCCATGAAGAGCGCCAGCTCCGGCTTGCCGGCCACGATCGAGGCCCGGCCGAACTCCAGCGCGAAGCCGGTGATGAACGCCAGGTCCTGGGCCAGGCCCTGGTACCGCTCAGCGAGCTTCATCGCGATGCCACCGCGCCTCACGCAGTCCTCCCAGAGCTCAGCGCGCTCGCGCTCGCCCAGGGGAATGTGGGGCTCGGCGTCGATCATCGCGTGCAGCACGGCCATCCACGCCACGCCGTCGCTGCCGAGCAGCAGGGCCGCGCGGTTGGTCTCCTTCACCTCGCGCCCCACCCCGAAGAAGGGGCTGTTGACGCAGTCGAGGATGCGCTCGCCCAGCCCCGGGACGTCCCGGATCAGCTGGATGGACTGCTGCACCGAGGCGTCGGGATCACCGACGGCCGCGATGATCTGCAAGTGGGAGTCGGAGGGGGGAGCGAGCATGGAGCCCTCTTGCGGGAGAAGGGACCTGGACCCCTTCGGATCACGCAGCGATTGCGTTGAGCGTGCAGCGGGCCCTCAAGTGGATGGGCAAGTGACCGATGGCGGGGTTCCAAGGAGCTCCGTTGGCCACCGCCCAGAAGAAGCAACAGGGACTGACCGAGGTCTTCGGCACCCAGGGCGAGCTGGCCCTGGCCGGCGGTGTGATGGGGCTGCTCGCGATCATGATCGTGCCCATGCCGGCGCTCGCGCTCGACATGCTGCTCGCCACGAGCTGGAGCATCGCGCTCTTGATCCTGCTGGTCACGCTCTACATCCGGAAGCCCCTGGACTTCAGCGTCTTCCCCACCTTGCTGCTCGTCACCACGATGTTCCGCCTGGCGCTCAACGTGGCGTCGACCCGTCGCATCCTGCTCTCGGGCCAGGAGGGTGTCGGCGCGGCCGGACGGATCATCGAGGTCTTCGGCCAGATGGTGGTCGGCGGCAACTACGCCGTCGGTCTGGTGGTGTTCTCCATCCTGGTGTTGATCAACTTCATCGTGATCACCAAGGGTGCCGGTCGGGTCGCCGAGGTGTCCGCGCGCTTCACCCTCGATGCGATGCCCGGCAAGCAGATGGCGATCGACGCCGAGCTCAACGCCGGCCACATCGACGAGAAGACCGCCCGCGCCCGCCGCTCGGAGATCGCTCGCGAGGCCGACTTCTTCGGCTCGATGGACGGTGCGTCAAAGTTCATCCGTGGCGACGCGATCGCCGGCATCGTGATCGTGCTCGTCAACATCGTCGGCGGCGTGTTCATCGGCGTGGTGCAGCAGGACCTGAGCCTGTCGGTCGCGGCGTCCAACTACACCATCCTCACCATCGGCGATGGCCTGGTCGGCCAGATCCCCGCCCTCGTCATCAGCGCCGCCGCCGGCATGCTGGTGACCCGCGTGCCGGACGAGCACGGCGACACGCTCGAGGGACAGTTCGGCGACCAGCTGCTCGGCAACCCCAAGGTGCTGGCGATGCTGGCGGCGGCCTTGTTCTGCTTCGCGGCCGTGCCCGGTCTGCGGGTGCCCTTCATCGTGCTCGGTGCCGGCGCTGGCTACGGGGCCTTGCAGGTCCTCCGACGTCCGGAGGAGGCGGAGAAGAAGAAGGCGGCGACCGAAGCCGAGCCCAAGGCGCGGCGTGCGGTGCGCCCGGAGGACCTGCTCGCGGTCCAGCCGCTCTCGGTGGTGGCCGGCGTCGACCTGGTGTACCTGATGGACGCGCGGAAGGGCGGCGAGCTCATCGAGCGCATCCAGCGCGTGCGGAACCAGTTCGCCGAGGACCTGGGCGTGGTCCTGCCCCAGGTGCACCTGCGCGACGACATGCGCCAGGACTCCGGCGAGTACAGGGTGCTCCTGCGCGGCGAGGTCGTGGGCAAGGGCACCGTGCACGCCCGGAAGCACCTCGCCATCAACCCGGGCACGGCCACCGGCAAGCTCAAGGGCATCGAGACCATCGACCCGGTCTTCGGCCTGCCCGCCGTGTGGATCCCCGACAGCCAGATGATCCGCGCACAGTCGAAGGGCTACACCGTGGTCGACGTGCCCACGGTCATCACGACCCACTTCACCGAGCTGATGCATCGGCACGCCCACGAGCTGTTCGACATCAGCCAGCTGTGCACCACCCTGGAGCGGGTGCAGCAGGTGCATCCGCGCCTGGTCGAGGACCTGGTGCCGGAGCAGCTCAGCCGCCAGACCGTGCTGAGCGTGATGCGGAACCTGGTGCGCGAGGGGCTCTCGACCCGCGACGTGCAGAGCGTGCTCGAGGCGCTCGCGGACTACGCGCCGCGGACCCAGAACGCCGAGGTGCTCACCGAGTTCGTGAGGCAGCGCCTGGCTCGACACATCTCCCACCGCTTCACCGACGACGACGGGGTCTTGCACTACCTGGGGCTCGGCCCCGACGTGGAGCAGGCCATCACCCGCGGGCTGAGCGGCAAGGACGGCGCGATGAGCCTCGTGCTGGCGCCGGATCAAGCGCGCGTGCTCCTGGAGAACCTGCGCCGGAAGGTCGACGGCTACGCAGACAGCGATCACCTCGTGGTGCTCTGCCCGCCCCTCGCACGGGGACCGTTCCGGCGCTTCCTGGAGAAGGTGCTGCCGCAGGTGCCCGTGCTCTCACCGGCCGAGCTGGTGCCCTCCGTGCGCCTCGAGAAGGTGGGCACCGTGACGCTCAAGCCCGGCCGTCGCAGCTAGAAATCGCTCAATGAACGGTCCTCGCGACCGAAGCGGGAACGACGAATGAATCCGAACGCCGAACCAAGAGGGCCTGACGTGCTCCGCAACTACAAGAGCTACCAGCAGGTCAGCGCGTACGTTCCCGCTTCGCCGGGCGTGCGACTGGTCGAGGGACTCACCCGGGACGAGGCGTGCCACATGTATCACCGCAAGGTGCTGCTGCTCGCCCGCAGGCTCTCGGATCGCCTCCCGCCGGATGCCTCGATGCAGTACGACGATCTGGTGTCGTGTGGCGCCATCGGCCTGCTCGAAGCGTTCGACCGCTACGACGACGAGCGCGGCATCCAGTTCTCCACCTTCGCCGAGTACCGCATCCGCGGCTCGATGCTCGACGCCCTCCGCCAGGGCGACACCTTCACCCGCCGCCGTCGGCAGCTCGCCAAGCGCGTCGCCCACACCCAGCAGGAGCTGAAGCGTCAGCTCGGCCGCGAGGCCACCCCCGAGGAGTGCGCCGAGCACCTCGACATGGACCTGGACCAATACTGGAAGGCCGTGGACAAGGTGCAGCCGGTGAACCTCGTCAGCATCGACGCACCGGCGGACGACGACGGCGACGACCGCCGGAGCCTGCTGGACGTGCTGGTCACCGGCTCCGCCGACGAGGCCGACCGGCAGCTGCTCTCCCAGGAGGTGCGCAGCCACCTCCGCTCGGCGATCGAGGGCCTTCCGGAGCGCCATCGCCACTGCGTGTTGATGTACTACGCCAAGGACATGAGCCTGGCGGAGATCGCCGAGGTCTACGGGGTGACCCCGTCGCGTATCTCCCAGATCCTGTCGGATGGCCGCAAGCGACTCCGCAAGGCCATCGACCACGTGGTCGACGCGGCCGACGTGGCGCTCTGAGGAGGATGCCGTGAGCTCCAGCGATCTCTACGCGAGCCTCTCCGGTGCCTCGAGCTCCTGGCAGCAGCTGGAGCTGATCTCGCACAACCTGGCCAACGCCGACACCACCGGCTTCAAGGCCAAGAAGATGGTGTTCGAGCTCGACGGGCCGAGCGAGGGCCTGTACGCGGAGCTCTACGCCACGCCGACCGACGGCGGCCACGACATGCGCCCAGGCGCCCTGAAGCGTGACGAGGATCCCAACCACCTCGCGCTCGAAGGCGACGGCTTCTTCGTGGTCGAGCAGGAGGGCGAGCTCAGCCTGACCCGCGACGGCGCGTTCGCGCGCGACCAGGAAGGGCACCTCCGCACGACGGCGGGCGGCTACCTGATGGGGACCGGTGGACGGGTGGAGATCCCGGTTGGCGAGACCTTCAGCGTGGCCGAGGACGGCCGGATCTTCGGCTCCGACAGCGGCGAGCTCGACGCGCTCCGCGTGGTGTCCGGCGTGGGCGCGACGAGCGTCGGCGAGGGGCAGTGGACCGGGGGATCCATGGACGAGGTCGACCAACCGCGCGTGGTCCAGGGGGCGCTCGAGGGGTCCAACGTGAACGTGGTCGAGCAGATGGTGGAGCTCATCGAGGCGACACGTTTTTTCGAGGCCTACCAGAAGGCCATGCAGACGAGCGACGAGCTCGACCAACAGATGAACGGCACGGGAGGCTGACATGAAGGCGCTCTACACGGCGGCGACGGGCATGACGGCCCAGCAGACCCGCATCGACAACATCGCGAACAACCTCGCGAACGTGAACACCACCGCGTACAAGAAGTCCCGGCACACCTTCCAGGACCTGATGTACGAGGAGCTGAACACGCAGGCGGCCGCAGGCTCCGAGGTCTCCGCCTCGGCCGAGCTCGGCAGCGGTGTGGAGCTGTCCGGGATCGTGAAGAACCACGCCCAGGGCTCCAGCATCGTGACCGGCGGCACGCTCGACTTCTCGATCCAGGGCTCCGGCTACTTCAAGATCGAGACCGCCGACGGCACGCCGCTCTACACCCGCGACGGTTCGTTCAAGACCGACGACCAGGGCAACCTGGTGACGTCGAGCGGTCTGTTCGTAGCGGGTGGGACCAACATCCCCTCGGGCTCGAGCGTGTCGGTCACCGGCGACGGGATCGTGATGGATCCGACGACCGAGGAGGAGTTCGGTCGCATCGAGGTCGTCGACTTCACCAACCCCTCGGGCCTGCGCAGCGCCGGTGGCAACCTCTACGAGGCCACCGCCCAGAGCGGCGACGAGATGTCGATCGTGATGTCGAGCGACGGCGTGCACGTGGCCCAGGGCGAGCTCGAGGGCTCCAACGTCGACGTGGCCGAGGAGCTGATCGAGATGATCATGGCCCAGCGTGCCTACGAGCTCACGTCGAAGGTCGTGCAGGCCAGCGACGAGACCCTCCAGATCGCTGCGAACCTGCGTCGCTGATGCTGTTGTGGCTCGCCAGCGCGATGGCCGCCCCGAGCGACGAGCTGGCGGCCTGGGTCCGCACCGAGTGCTCGGCGGCGTCGGTCGAGGTGCTGGCGCTCGGCGTGCCGGAGCCGCTTCCCGAGGGCACCTGGCACTTCGCCGGTCTCCCGTGTCGCTCCGGTCCCCAGATCCGGGTCCGCGTGGTGCACGAAGGCGTCGAGGTCTTGAACCGCGTGGCGCGGCCTCTGCTCGACGTGCAGGTCGATGCGCTGGTCGTGACGTCCCCCGCGGCCGTCGGCGATGCTGTGGCCTATGGGCCGGGCACCGTGGCGATCGAGCGCCTGCAGGGCCAGCCGGCCGGCGAGGGCGCCTGGCGCGCCCGCCGATCCTTGAAGGTCGGCGATCCGCTCACCAGCGCCAACGTGGAGCCGCTGCCGGATGCCCTGCGCGGGTCCGGTGTGGACCTCGTGGCCAGCCGCGGCCCTCTGTCCGTCCACGCTGCGGGCACCCTGCTCGTCGACGGCCGCGTGGGCGAGCGGGTGCGCGCCCAGAACCATGCCACCAAGGTGAGCGTGAGCGGGATCCTGATCGATCCGCTCACGGTCGCCGTCGACTGATCTCCCAGGAGTCTCGCCCATGTTCCTCATGCTGTGCCTGCAGGCCGAGGCGGCGCCCGCCTTCATCGAGCGCTTCAAGCAGCCGCCCGCCGAGGCCGCGGCCGAGGTGGAGCCGGTCGAGCAGACCGTGGCTGCGCCCGAGCCCCTGCCGATCCGCGATCTCCCGGACGTCGGCGTGCGCTACCCCGCGGAGTCGATGGCGACGTCGCCCGGCTCCTTGTGGGCCGACTCCCAGGCCAGCGATCTGCTCGGCATGGAGGCGAGCGCGCGGCAGATCGGCGACCTCGTCACCGTGTACATCGTGGAGTCGTACGCAGGGGATCAGGGCACCTCGACCAGCACGGCGCGCTCCAAGAGCCGCGACGCGCGGCTCGGCAACCTGCTCGGTCTCGAGACCAGCATCCTGGGCGCCAACCCCAACATGGGGGCGGTGTCGGGGGAGATCGGGCTGGAGTGGGGGAGCGAGGCCGGCTTCGACGGCGGAGGCTCCACGGGCACGAACGGGAGCGTGGCGGCGGTGGTCACCTGCGAGGTGGTGGAGGTGATGCCGAACGGCAACCTGCGCATCTACGGCACGAAGCAGCTCGACATCAACAAGAACGCGAGCTTCATCACGCTGCAGGCGCTGGCCCAGCCGCAGGACATCCAGCTCGACAACACCATCACGAGCGAGCGGCTGGCGCGGCTCGACCTCGAGATCCTGCCGAAGGGTCACGTGGGCGAACGGGCCCGGCCCGGCGTGATCACCCGCGCGGCCGACGTGGCCTTCCCGTTCTGAGCGGCGGTCGCTGAACCAGCGGCTCGTGCGACCATGGCGCACGAGGTGCGCGGATGGGACAGAAGCCGGCGTGGCGCGGCGCGCACTGGCTCGGCGCTGCGCTCGTGTACGTCGCGCTCGCCGTGGCGGTCACCTGGCCGCTCGTGACCGTGATCCGACACAGCCTGCCCGGCTACCCCAACGTCGACGCGCTCGACACGAGCGCTCTGCGCGGGCTCGTGTCGGAGCTCGTCGTGGAGGGGAGCTGGCCCAGCTCGCAAGGGGCCTTCTTTCCCACGGGCTACCCGGTCGCCACGCTCGCGCCGAACGTGGTCGATCACCTGCTCGGGGCGCCCTTCGCGCTCGCGCTGCCCTTCCCGCTCGGCGACAGCCTGTGGTGGCTCCTGGTGCTGGTGGGCAACGGCCTCTGCGGTCACCACCTGGGGCGGACCCTGGGCGGCGGGCACCGGGCTGGGCTCCTGGTGGGTGCGGCGTGGATGCTCGGAGAGCCCTCCCTGCGCGAAGCCAACCTGCTCCATGCCCCTCAGGCGATCCTGTGGTTTCCGGCGCTCTACCTCGCGTCGTTCTGGCGCGCGACGGCCGCGGACGGTCGGGCTCGGGATGCCGTGTGGGCAGGTCTCTTCATGGCGCTGACAGCGCTGACGTACTGGTACGCCGCGCTCTTCGTGGCGGTCGGCAGCGTGCCGTTGGCGATCGCTCGCGCACGCCTTCGGCGGATCGCGGGGGCCGCGGCGGTGGCCGCCTTGCTGGCGCTGCCGGTGTTGGGCGGCACCACGATGCACCGCCTCCCCGTGGCGGACGGGGCGGATCAGGCCGGGTTGGAGGGGCTGGTCGCCGTGCCGCCGCAGGAGCGCATGGAGGCCGAACACGGGAGCGATCCCCTCGGGGTGTTCCGGCAGGGGCCCCTCGACCGCAGCAACCTGGTGCCGCTGACCCTGCTCGCGGCCGCCCTGCTCGGCGCACGGCGGCGGGAGGCCCGGCCGCTCCTCGCGGCCGCAGGCCTCGGCTGGGTGTTCCTCCTGGGGCCGTACCCGAAGTGGGGGGAGGAGGTGGTGTCCGCCGTCCCGCTGCCCTTCCAGTGGCTCGGCGAGCTTCACCCGGCCCTGGACCGCCTGAGCTGGCCGGAGCGCTGGGGCCTGCTGATGTCGCTGGGCCTGGTCGGCTGCGCCGCCTGGGCACCTCGTCCGGCTCTGTGGGCGCTCCTGGTGACGCTGGAGGTGTTCTTGCGCTCGGGCAACGCCCCGCTGCAGGTGCACGACCTGTCGCACCAGGCGCCTTGGCGCGCCCTGGAGGGTGCGGAGGGGGCGGTGGTGGAGCTTCCGCTCGGGCCGCTCGGTCCCGACCGCCCGAAGCGCTACTTCCAGGCCACACGGCGGATCCGGCAGGCGGCGCTGCACCGACGGTTCCACGGACGGGATCTGGTGAACCCGCTCGTCCTGCCTCCGGGCCTCCGGGGCTCCGAGGCCTGGCGGGAGTGGGTCCACGAGCAGCCCCTGCTCGCGAAGATCCTGGTGTTGGAGGGTGGGAAGACCGCGTCTGCGACCGAGGACGAGGTGCACGCTCTGCGAGCGAGCGGGGTGGCGGCGCTCGCCCTGAACCTGGACTCGGCGGCGGAGGTGAGCCCCCGGCGCGCCGAGCGCTACGTGGACCTGTTCGCCGCCACTCTGGGCGCGCCCGACGATCGGGGGGCCTACCTGGTGTGGTGGCTGGCGCGCCCCGACGGGCTTCCGGATCCGCCTCCCGATCCGCAGCTGTGGCGCGACGAGGCCGCGACGAGGCCCTCGCACGGAGCGCTCGACACGCTCATCGACGTGCTGGAGGCTGCGCCGGCGAAGGCTGCTCGCTGAGCCTGGGCTCAAGCCGGGCGCGGAGCGACCGAAGGAGGGACATCCAGGAGCTCCTGCATGCGGCTGGTCCTCGCCCTCTTCGCCCTGCTCTTCGCCCTTCCGGCACCCGCGCATGCGGCCCGTGCCAAGGACATCGGCAGCTTCGCCGGCCTGCGGGACAACCAGCTCACCGGCGCCGGCCTCGTGGTCGGCCTGAACCGCACGGGCGACTCCCAGCGCAACGAGGCGAGCATCCGCACGCTCGGGAAGCGCCTCCAGGGGCTTGGCGTGAGCCTCGACAACCAGGATCTGATCAGCCGCAACGTCGCGATGGTGATGGTGACCGCCACCCTGGTGCCCGATGCCCGCGCCGGCAGCCGGCTCGACGTGACGGTGGCCTCCACCGGCGACGCCACGTCGCTCGAGGGCGGCGTGTTGCTGATCACCCCCCTGGTGGCGGCGAACAAGCAGGTCTTCGCCGTGGCCGAGGGCCAGCTGCTGGTCGGCGGCTACTCGGCGTCCGCGGGCGGCGACACCTCCCGGAAGAACCACACCACGGTGGGGCGCATCGCCGGCGGTGGTCTGGTCGAGCGCGAGGTTCCACGTCCCGACTACGACCACGCGGCCGCCGTCGACTTCGTGCTCGACACCCCGGACAACACCACGGTGGTCCGGCTCGCCGAGGCGATCGACGCCACCTTCGGCGTTGCGGTGGCCACCCCGATGTCCGGCGGGACCCTGCGCCTGACCATCCCCGAGGCCTTCCAGGGCAACTTCACGCTCTTCGCGGCCGCGGTCGAGGCCGTGCAGGTCACGCCGGACTCACCGGCCCGGGTGGTCGTCAACGAGCGGACCGGGACCGTGGTGATGGGCGCGGACGTGCGCATCTCGCAGGTCGCTCTGGCCCACGGTGGCCTGACGATCGAGGTCCGGCGCGACACGAAGGTGAGCCAGCCGGGCGCGCTCGCGAGCGGCGACACGGTGGTGACCAGCGAGTCGCGCATCTACGCCGACGAGAAGTCGGGCAAGCTGCAGCTGGTCGAGGGCGTGAACATCGGCGACCTGGTCAGCGCGCTCAACGACATGGGCGTGAAGCCCCGTGACCTGATCGTCATCCTCCAGGCGATGCACAGCGCCGGCGCGCTGCACGCCGAGATCGTGACCCAGTGAAGGTGGACGCGACCAGCTTCGCGAGCCTCGCGCAGGGCTCGGCCTCCGAGGTCGAGCAGGCGGCGCAGGGCGACGATGCCGCGCGCAAGTTCGAGGCGATGATCGCGAAGATGATGGTCAAGGAGCTGCGGCGCAGCCTGCCCGAGGGCGGCCTGTTCGGCTCGCGCGAGATGGAGATGTTCGCCGACTTCTTCGATCAGGCCTTCGCCGAGCAGATGGTGGGCGAGCAGGGCATGGGGCTGCGCGATGGGATCGAGCGCAGCCTCGGCCGCTCCGCGGACCGGGTGCCGGTGCGCGGCACCACGACCAGCTCCTTCGGGCACCGACACGACCCGATCACCGGCGCCGAGCGTCTGCACAAGGGCATGGACATCGCGGCGGCCCGCGGAACGGCCATCCGTCCGGTCCGCGCTGGACGGGTGGTCGAGGCGGCCGAGAGCTCGAGCTACGGCAACTACGTGGTGGTCGATCACGGCGGTGGCTTGACCACGCTCTACGCCCACTGCGACGCGCTCCAGGCGGACGTGGGCGACTTCGTCGGTCCCGACGACGTGATCGCGCGGGTCGGCTCCACCGGACGCTCCACGGGCGATCACCTCCACCTCGAGGCCCGGATCGACGGTGAGGCGCGGGATCCCGCGATCGTCTTCGGCTGGGGATCGCAGTGATCGCTAAAGCGCCGAGAGATTGCTCCGAAGAGTGGATGTGGCAGCAGTGGTCGCAGTCGACCCCTGCCAGAGGTCAGACATGAAGATCTACGGCAGCCCCCCAGTGCAGTCGGTCCAGCAGGTCCGTGGCGCTGGGCAAGAGGCACAGCAGGCGGGCCAGGACTCTGGTGACGCCGCCAGCGTGTCCATCAGCTCCGAGGCCAACTGGATCGCCGATCTCCGCGCCGACGCCGCGTCGTTCAACGACGTGCGCCTCGATGTGGTCGACGAGGTGCGCTCGCAGCTCGAGGCCGGCACCTTCGAGGCCGGCGTCGACATGGACGCCGCCATCGACAGCCTGCTGGGCGAGCTCTGATGCATCGCGACCGCCGGGTCGATCTCCTCGCCGAGCTGATCGGCGTCACGGAGTCGCAGGTGGTCGCGGCCCGCGAGCTGCGGGTGGACGAGCTGACGTCACTGAACGAGCGACATGCCGACGTGGCCTTCGAGCTGCGGGTGGCGCTCCAGGATCCACTGCCCGACGACACCGACCTGAGGTCCGCCCTGCGCGACCTGGTCGAGCGTCAGCGCCGGGCCGAGAACCGCCTGAACCAGGTGGCGAGCTCGGTGCTCGGCGTGATGGGCAAGATCCTCCCTCGAGGCCCGGCGCCGGCGTACGGTCGGCGCGGCATGCGGGTCGCCTGACGTCTCCCCCCGGTCGCTTCGGTGACCCGAGTCCCCCATGTCCATCCTGAGCTCGCTCCAAATCGGCAGCACCGCGCTGAAGGCGGCCTCCACCGGGATCGCCACGGCGTCCCACAACGTCGCGAACGCGGGCACCGACGGCTACAGCCGGCAGACGGTCGACCAGTCGACCTCGATGCCGATCAACACCTCCGGCCTGTTCCTCGGCCAGGGCGTGACCACCGACAGCGTGTCGCGCATCGCCGACAGCCTGCTGGGACTGCGCATCGTGGACGCCACCGGCGAGGCCGCCGCGGCCGAGACCTTGTACGCCGGGCTCCAGCAGGTCGAGGTCTACTTCAACGAGGCGAGCGGCACGGGCTTCTCGGAGGCCAGCCAGGACTTCTTCGACGCCTTGAGCTCGGCGACCAGCGATCCCAGCGACCGCAGCTACCGCGAGGCCGTGGTCGCCCAGGGCGAGACCTTCGCCGGCGAGCTCAACGACACGGCCGAGGGCGTGGCGGGCACGGTCGACAGCCTCGAGGAGAGCGCGAGCTCGCTCGTGGACGAAGTCAACGAGATGATGCAGGAGCTGGCGTCGATCAACACCCAGGTGGTGTCGTCGCAGCAGGCCAGCGGCGACCTGCTGGATCGCCGCGATCAGATCGTGCAGGCGCTCGCCGAGACCGTGGGCGCGAGCGCGTCGATCGGCGAGGACGGCCGGGCCACGGTGTACATCGGCGGCCACGCCGCCGTGTCCGGGTCCACGGCGCGCGAGCTGTCGCTCGGCACCGACGACGACGGCAACCTCACGGTGCTGCTCTCCGCGGACAACGGGCACGTGGACGTGACCGGCGACCTCGGTGGGCAGATGGGCGGCCACATCGAGGCCCGCGACCTCGCCCTCGGCTACCTCGACAAGCTCAACGCCTTCGCGGTGGCCCTGGCCGACGCCTTCAACAGCCAGCACGCCGCCGGCTTCGACCTCGACGGGAACGCCGGCGGCGACTTCTTCACCTACGACGCCGACAACGCCGCGCTGACCCTCGGGGTGTCGAGCGATCTGTCGGAGGACGCCGACCTGCTGGCCTTCGCCGGCTCGGCGACCGGCGGGGTGGGCGACATCGACAACCTGGCCACGCTCATGGCGATCGAGGACGACGAGCTGCTCGATGGCGCCTCCGCGCGCGACTACCTGTCGAACCTCGTCTCCGAGGTGGGCGGCGACGTGGCGGCGGCCGAGTCCTTGAGCGAGAGCAACGAAGCGGTGCTGCACGACCTCAGCCAGTTGCGCGAGTCCGTGTCGGGTGTCGATCTCGACGAAGAGGCCGCCAACCTGATCGAGTTCCAGGCGGCCTACCAGGCTGCCGCACGCGTCATCACGGTCACCGACGAGATGCTCGGCGTCCTGATGCAGATGTGAGGTGATGGATGTCTGTTCGTAGCACGAGCGGTGCCGTGACGTCGCTGATCCAGTCGCAGATCGCGAGCCTGAACACGCAGCTCGCGGAGGCCCAGGAGCAAGCGCTCACCGGCCAGCGCATCAACGCGCCCAGCGACGACGCCTCGGCGATCGGCACGGTCACCCGCCTGCGCGAGCAGGTGGCCGACCAGACCGTGTACCAGGACAACGCCACCAACGCCGCGACCCTGCTCAGCAGCGGCGAGCAGGCGATGAACACCGCCAGCGACATCATGAGCCGGCTGCGAGAGCTCGCCACCCAGATGGCCAGCGACACCTACACCGCCGAGGACCGCGCCGCGGCGGCCGAAGAGGTCTCGTCGCTGCGCGAGCAGCTGGTGGACGTGGCCAACACCAACGTGGGCGGCCGATACATCTTTTCCGGCACCACCTACGACACGCAGGCCTACGACGAGGACGGCACCTACCTCGGTGGCGACAGCGAGCCGTCGACGCAGGTCGGCGACTCGACCTGGGCGCAGACGGGCTTCGTGGGCTCCGAGGTCTTCGACGAGGCCTTCGCCGCGATCGACGACTTCCTCAGCGCGCTGGACTCCGACGACGCCGACGCGATCCAGGCCTCGCTCGGCGGGCTCGAGGAGGCGGACAAGGGCATCAACTCGGTCTGGTCGTCGATCGGCTACGAGATGAACATGGTCGACGACGCCATGGCCTCGGCCGAGTCGGTCGCGAGCCAGCTGAGCGAGAGCCTGTCGGCCATGGTCGACGTGGACCTGGCAGCCGCCTACACCGCCCTGGCGGAGCTGCAGACGAGCTACGAAGCGACCCTCCAGCTCTCGAGTGGGATGTTGTCGACGAGCCTGTTCGACTTCCTGTAGTCGGTGAGGGCGCCACCCCTCGAAGACGGCGCGTAGCGGTCAGCGGTCGGCGGTCAGCGGTCAGCGGTCAGCGGTCAGCGGTCAGCTGTGGGCGCGCAGCGTTCCGGGTGAGGAAGCCAGCACTCGTTGGAGACGCTCGCCCGACGGATCTGACTCGTTGGGCCAAGGCGCTCGGCCCGCCGGCTCGAGGCCTCATGCCCGCGGGCGGGTGATCCGTCTCCTCGGAGGAGGATCACCAGCGCTATGGCGCCTGAGCACGCGCTTTTTCACCGTGGGTGCTCGTGATCATCTAAAGATCGCGCAGGGGATCCGAAGAGCAGGAAGGAGAGGGGTGTCCGCACCCACCTCCAGCCATCACCAACTGGGAGGCGCACCATGGCCTTGACCGTCAACACCAACACCGCGGCGATCAACGCGCTGAACAACCTCAACAAGACCAGCCGGTCCTTGGGGAGCAGCTTCCAGCGCATCAGCAGCGGCCTCCGGATCAGCGAGGCCAAGGATGACGCTGCCGGCCTGGGTGTGGCCGAAAACCTCGACGCCTCCGAGCAGTCCGCTCGGCAGGCGATGCGCAACACCAACGACGGCCTGAGCCTCATCCAGGTTGCCGAGGGTGCCACCGCCGAGGTCGCGAACATCATCAAGCGCATGCGCGAGCTCGCCGTGCAGTCCGCGTCGGAGACGCTGGACAACGACGAGCGGCAGTACATCCAGGACGAGTACCTCCAGCTCGCCTCGGAGGTCGACCGCATCGCGAGCGTGACCGAGTTCAACGGCGTGCAGCTCGTCGACGGCGGCGTGACGCAGATCTCCGTCCAGGTCGGCATCAGCGACAGCGCCGCCGACCAGATCGACCTCGCCATGGGCAGCCTGCAGGCGACTGTGCTGGGCGTGGACACCGGCTCCATCGACCTCTCCACGGCGTCCGGTGCGGTGAGCGCCCTCTCCACGCTCGACACCGCACTCCAGGACGTGAACGCCTACCGGTCCGACTACGGTGCCATGGCGAACCGCCTCGACAGCACGCTGAACAACCTCGAGACCTACACCGAGAACATCGCAGCCGCCGAGAGCCGGATCCGGGACGCCGACTTCGCCTACGAGACCGCGGAGATGTCCAAGTTCCAGATCATGCAGCAGGCCGGCATCTCGGTGCTCTCCCAGGCGAACCAGATCAGCCAGGGCGTGCTCTCGTTGCTCCAGGGCTGATCGCGTCGATTCGCTCCCCGTGAAGAACGAAGCCCGCCTCGGCGGGCTTTTTTCGTTCCGGAATCGCTAAAACCTGCAGAAACCGATCCGTTGAGGATCTCGAAGCAGCACGAGGATCCGTGACCACCACCGTCGATGGCATCGTCTCCGGACTGGACACCACAGCGCTCATCGGGTCGATCCTCGAGGTGGCCGCGGTGCCCAAGGAGACCCTGGAAGAGCAGCTCGACGCGCTGGACCAGACCAAGGAAGCCACGGCGGGCATCGAGAGCCGGCTGTCGGACCTGTCCGACGCCATCGATGCGCTGGACACCCTCGACGAGCTGAACAGCTTCACCGCCACCACGAGCGACGAAGGCTTCATCACGGTGACCGCCGAGGGCGAAGCGAGCCCCGGCAGCTACGACATCGAGGTGGTGGCGCTGGCCGCCGCCGAGATCGAGGTGAGCCAGGGCTACGCCGACCAGACCACCGACGGCCTGCTGGGCACCGGGGACCTGGTGGTGACCGTGGCGGGCACCGACACCACCGTCACCCTGGACGGCACCGAGGATCTCGGGGAGGTCGCCGACCTGCTCGATGCCCTCGACGGCGTGTCGGCCTTCGTGCTGGACACCGGCGAGGCGACCGACCCCTACCGACTGGTCGTGCAGGCTTCCAACACCGGCGCCGACAACACGATCAGCTTCGACACCAGCGGCCTGGGCGGTGGCACCCCGCCCACCTTCACCGAGCAGGTGGCGGCGGCGGACGCGGAGATCACCGTGGCCGGCGTGTCGATCTTCAACGACACGAGCAACTTCGACGAGGTGCTCCCGGGCATCTCGATCGTGGCCAATCAGGTGACGTCGAGCGCCGTCACGGTGAACGTGGAGGTCGACGAGACGGCGATGACCGAGAAGGTGCAGGCCTTCGTCGACGCCTTCAACGAGGTCATCAGCTACTACGACAGCCAGACCGTGTTCGATCAGGATCTCGGCCTGGAAGGCGGCCTGGTGGGCGACAGCACCACCAAGGGCATCATCCAGCGGCTGCAGGACTTCATGACCGACACCCCGCAGGGTGAGCTGGACGGCGCGACCTTCCAGATCTTCGCGGACCTCGGCATCACGATGGGCCAGGACGGGGAGCTCGACTTCGACACCGCCGTGTTCTCCGACGCGATGAACGACGACTTCGAGGCGATGACCAAGCTGTTCACCAGCGACGACAGCCCGCTCTCCGGCACCGAGGACGGTGTGAAGGGCATCAAGTACTTCATCGACGAGTACTACATCGACGACGATGGGCTGCTCTCCGAGCGATCCGACACGATCGAGGACGAGATCTCCGAGATGGAGGATCGCATCGCGGACTACGAGACGCGGCTCGAGAACCTCGAGTCCCGGCTCCGCGATCAGTTCACCGCGATGGAGCTCGCGCTGGCCGAGATGGAGTCCGCCGCGGGCTACCTCTCGGCGCTCTTCACCACGTCCGAGTCCTGAGGTCCACATGAAGGGAATCAATGCCTACCGCAACGCGCGCGTGGAGTGTGCGTCGCCGAAACAGGTGCTCCTGATGGTCTTCCAGAACATCGTGATGCGGTTGGAGCAGGGGATCGACGCCTACGACGAGGGCGACACCGACATCCTCCTCGAGCGCTCCCGGCTGACCCGTCGTCTGTACGGCGAGCTGCTGGTGGCGCTCGACGACAGCCACGCGCCGGAGCTGTGCGCCCGGCTGTCGCGGCTCTACACGTGGTGCATCCGCCAGCTGGCCGAGGCCGAGCGCGAGCGCGACGCCACGAACCTGCCGGGCGTGCTCAAGGTGTCGCGCGAGCTGCTGGCCGGCTGGGAGGTGGCGGTCACCTCCCGCGACGCGGCCTGATCGTGGAGCTGGGTCCGCTGGTCCGTGAGCTCGAGGTCCTCGCGGTCCTCCTGTGCACGGAAGAGGCGGTGGACCCCCGTCGGATCCGCGAGGCGGTCGCCGGCGCTGTCGCGCTGGCCCCGAGCCTGGACCAGGACGCGGGCCGTGCCCTGCTGGTGGCCGTGGAAGCGATGCAACAAGCGGCGGCGGCCCACCAGGAGCGCACCGCGGATCGTCTCGGCGAGCTCCGCGCGGGCCGGCGGGCCATGAAGGGCTACGGCGGCCTGCGCAGCCACAAGTCCGGCCAGCGCGTGCGCACGAAAGCGTGAGGCCGACCTAAACCTTCGGCACGTCTGACCGATGCGGGGACGTGCAACAGACGCAGCGCTACTTCCGCCTCGACGTCCGGATCCCTTTCGCGATCCAGCAACGCTTCGAGGACGAGCCACCGGCCACGCTGCAGACGACCTTCGCGCGCCAGCTCGCGAAGAAGGCCCGGTCCACGCTGGGCAACCTGTCCGGTCGCCGGGACGGCGAGGTGAAGGCGGCTCTCTCGGCGACGCTCGATGCCATGGCGGTGCTGGAGCGCGAGGTCGAGCTCCTGCACCGCATGGTCGTGCTCCAGAGCCGAGGCGTGGACCTTCGACCGACGCGCCTGTCGATCGGCGGGGATGGCTGCGTGGTGCAGGAGCAGGTGGACGTGCCCTGGGGCCTCGTGCGCGTGCACATGTCGCTGAGCCTGCCCGGCGGGGAGCGCCTCGTGAGCGCAGACGCCACGGCCGGTCCGGACGCCGAGGGGCGCTTCTCGATCCTCTTCGATCCCGACGATCCCGAGCTGCGGGACCTCGTGGTCGCCTTCGTCTTCGAACAACAGCGCAGGGAGCGACGTCGTGTTCTCGATGCTGATCTGTAGCCTGGCGCTCGCAGCGGACACCGACGACGGTGTGCGCGTGGCGGTGCGCGGTGTGGGTGTGTCCCTGGCCGATTCCGAGATCGGCTCCCTCTACCGGAGCTCCTGGTTCACAGGAGGTGGCGCCGTGGTGGTGCCGGCCGGCGACCAGGTCGCGGTGGACGTGGAGCTCAGCTACAAGCGCATGAAGGGTGTGACACGTGAATCCGAGACCCTGGAGGTCCACGGGAACGAGGCGGACCTCGAGCTGATCCCGTTCACCGTGGTCGGCCTGTACGAGCTCCCGGTGAGCCGTGGGGACCTCTATGCGGGCTTCGGTTGGTCCTTCGTGAGCTTCCGCCAGTACGACGTGGAGGGCAACGAGGACGTGCCCTCGGGTCAGATCGCCGGCATGAAGATCTGCCCGGAGGGTCGCCTGGGGGGTCGCGTGGACACGGGGCTCCTGCAGGCTCCGCTGGCGCCGGTTGGCGGACCCGTGGCCGACGCGCTCGAGGTGGAGGTGTACGCCGCCCGGCGCGTGCAGATCTCCGGGTGGACGCGCGAGGGCTTCGACCTCAGCGCCTGGCGCTTCGCCGCCGGCGTCGCCGTGAGGTTCTGAGTGCTCGGGCTGATGCTGGGGCTGGCGCTCGGCGCCGACGACGCGCCGCTGACGCGGCTGCTCCTGCGGACCTCGCCCGGCGCCGAGGTGCAGATCCTGCCGCGGGTGCGCGACAACCGCGACGAGCTCGTGATCCGCGGGAACCTGGAGGACCTGGCCCCCCAGCTCGCGGCGCAGCGCGCCCCGCTGGTGGCCGACGCGGCCGCGTACGCGGTGGGCAGCGGCACGTGGACGGTCTCGATCGACCTGCTGCGCTCGGATCTGGGCCTGGACGTGCAGCGTCACGAGGAGGGGCTGGTGCTGGCTTGGACCGTGGGGTCCGCGGCGCCGACGCTGCCGGTGACCCCCGCCCCGACCGTGGAGCAGCTGATCGCCGGCACGGTCGAGGCCGATGTCGGCGAGCGCAGCCCGCAGGCCCTGCGATCGCTGGATGGCGAGGCCGCGGTGTCGCTCGACCCGCAGGCCTATCCACCGGCCTTCCCGCGCTGGGAGGGCCCGGAGCTCCCACGCGGACGCACCTCGGCGCTCCTGAAGCGCCCGACCTCCGAGCTCGGGTCGCTGGATGGCTACCGCGAGGTGCTGACCGAGGCGCCGGACATGGGCTCGCGTCTGTACGCTCTGCAGAAGCTCGGCGAGGCCCACTTCGAGCTGGGGCTGGTGCGCGAGGCGCTCTACTACCACGACCGCCTGTCACGCCAGGACCTGTCGACCTACCCGGGCGCCCTGGCGCGGGTGGAGCTGGACAAGGCGCGGTCCCTGTTGGCCCTCGGGCGGGCCGAGGAGGCGCGGGATTCCTGTGTCACGGCTCACCGGGCCGGTGCCTACTCCGCGTTCGTCCTGGAGTGCCTCGCCCTGGTGGCGTTCGACACTGCTTCGCCGCCTGTCGCGCCCACGGCCCGGGCCCTCGCGCGGTCCACGGGTCGTCCGCGCGCGCTGCTGCTCTCGGGGCAGCTCCTGCTCCGCGCGAACCACCCCGAAGAAGCGCAGCCCCTGCTGGTCGCGGCCGCCAAGGCGCTGACGGGAGAGGAGCGCACGCTCGCCTTCATCATGCTCGGCGACGCCTGGTACGCCCAGGGCGACCTGGAGCGCGCTCGCCGCGCCTGGCGGGATGGAGAGACCAGCGCCTCGCGAGAGCAGAGCCGCGTGCTCGCCCTCCGGCAGCGCATGCGCGGCATGGTCGAGAGCGGTCCCAACACCTGGCTCGCCGCGGTGCCTCAGCTGCACGTGGACGCGGAGCGGCGGGACCGGGCGGGTGCCGAGGCCCTGTACCTCCTGGCCCAGATCGCCGACACCTTCTCCGACCTCGACGGCGCGATCGATCACCGGGCCAGGCTCCTGGCCCGCTACCGGGACCTGCCCCGCGAGCCGGTGGCGTCGGAGCTCTGGTCGGCCATCGATGGGAGGCTGCTCGAGCTGGACCGGGGGTCGAGGTCGCTCGAGGTCGCCGCGCTCTACCGGGAGCACTGGGATCCGAAGCTGCGGCCCCTGGTGATGGACACCAGCTCCCTCGAGGCGGTGACGCGGGCCTTCGAGCGGCTTGGGCTCGCCGACGACGCGCTCGACGTGCAGCGCGAGGTGTTCGCGGTGCAGACCCGCCTGGCGATGGAAGACGCCGAGGCGCTCCTGGTGCTGGCGCGCCTGTACCGGCAGGTGGGGCGGCTCGACGACGCCCTGAAGACCATCGCCTACCTGCGCGGGGTCGACGGTGCCTCTGCCCTCCGCGGCGAGCTGCTGCTGCAGGAAGGGCACGTGTACGCCGCGATGCAGGACCACGACAAGGCGCGCGCGGCCTGGCGGTCGGCGGCGTCGATTCCGACGGTCAAGACCGAGGCTGCGGCCGAGATGGCGATGCTCGACGTGGCCGCCGGCCGCTGCGCCGCCGCGGTGCCGGCCCTGCAACAGATCCTCACGAGCCGTGACGAGCCCGCGGTGGTGCGGGAGGGGCGCGCACAGCTCGCCCTGGGCCGTTGCCTGCTCGATGCCGGGGACGCCGCGGGAGCGCTGAGCGCCGCTCGCGACGCCGCCGGACGGGCAACCGACGAGGTGCAGCGGCGGCACGCCACCTGGCTCGCCGCCACGGCGGCCAAGCTGGTGGGTGTGGACAGCCTGTACGACGAGGCCCTGACCCAGGACGACGACCTGTGGGCCCGCATCGGTGCCGAGGACGAGGCCCACACGGCCTTCCTCGCGGAGCTGGATCGCCGTCGACGGTGAGACAGAAAAGAAATGCGATCACCCCCCTCAACAATCGGGGGAAGTGACCGAAGCGGGACCATGAGTTCGTTCACGGTCGATCCAATGATGCAGGGCCTGGTGAGGGTGCTGGACCTCCGGACGGAGCAACACAGCCTCACCATGTCGAACCTGGCGAACGCCGACACGCCCGAGTACAGCGCCCGCTACATCGACTTCGAGTCCGTGTTGGGTGCCGCGATGGAGGTGGGCCAGGAGGGCGCGCTGCGTCGGACCCACGAGCTGCACCTGGCCGCGCCGGGGCAGGACTTCGAGGCTCCCCAGATCGAAGAGATCGAGGCCGACCCGTCGAAGATCGACGGCAACTCGGTCGATCGCGAGGCCGAGATGATGCGGCTGCGCTCCAACGAGCTCTTCTACCGAGGGGTGTCGCGGGGTGTGAGCAAGAAGCTCGCGATGCTCAAGTACGCCGCCAGCGATGGCGGAAAGTCCTGACGGAGGCAGCATGGCCGACATCGTCGACACCCTGAACATCGCCAGCTCGGGCCTCAGCGCTCAGCGCGCCCGCTTGCAGACGATCACGTCGAACATGGCCAACGCACGCTCGGTGGACGCCAACGGCGATCCCTACCAGCGCAAGGCGCCGGTGTTCCAGACCCAGGAGCTCGATCCCTTCGGCGACGCCCTCGAGGCGGCGATGAGCACGGTCGAGGTGAGCGGGGTGGTCGAGCTCGACACGCCGACCCGGACCATCCATGCGCCCGATCATCCCCACGCAGACGCCGACGGCATGGTGACGGTGGCCGACATCGACATCCTGCAGGAGATGGTGGACATGATGACCACCGCCCGGAGCTACGAGTCGATGACCAAGGCGGCTGAGGCCACCCTCGAGATGGCGGCCAGCGCGCTGGAGATCGGCCGATGACCATCACCGGCCCGGGCATGATGCCCATGGTCCAGGCGCCAGGCGCCGCAGGACCCGCCTCGCCGGTCAAGCCGGTCGAGAAGCCCGGCGCGGACTTCCTGAGCCAGCTCAACGCCGCGGTCGAGGAGGTCGACGGGGCGGTCGAGGTGAGCGACGAGGCGGTCGAGCAGCTCGCCACCGGCCAGGACATGAACATGCACCAGACCATGGTCTCGTTGGAGCAGGCAGACATCGCGCTCCGCACGATGGTGACCGTGCGGGACAAGGTGGTGCAGGCTTACGAGCAGGTCATGAACATGGCCATATAGATCTAAGCAATTCCAGCACTAAGAACGCAACTCTGTACCAGAAGCGGTGACCGACCATGCCGAGCGTCCACCGCCTTGATGGGGGCAGCGGTTGTCCAGCGCGGATGTCTCGCCTTCGAACTTGGTCAGGCAGATCGTGCGATGTCCGCAAGTGAGCGGAGCCCATCCACGCCCACGGTACGACGAAGGTGGCGTGAAGGACGCGACCCGCCGAAGCGCGTCGGGGGTCAGCGCATGCCGCGTATGGCGGTCAACATCGGACCAGCGCCCTTTCCCACTCCGCCCACCTGCCTGACGCATGCGTCCCGTGCGGTCGGGCGGGGTGACGGTGGAGTTGTTGTTCATCTCGCCATCGGAGCCCTCGCTCGCTTGTCAGGAAAGTAGAGGGTATTATCTCTTGGCAGGAGCACCATCATGGCCCTCAGCGACTCCATCCTCCGTCGAGTACGAGGCAAGGGCCGCGGCTTCGTCTTCACGGCGGCCGACTTCCTGGATCTCGGGTCCAGGAGCGCTGTGGATCAGGTGCTGTCGAGGCTGGCCCGAGACCTGCAGGTCCGCAGGCTCGACCGAGGCGTCTACGACTACCCCCGCACGCTTCCGGGCGTTGGCGATGTCTGGCCCGCGGCCGACGTGGTCGCGCGCGCCCTGGCTCGACAGACCGGCAGCGCCGTCAAGCCGAGCCCCGCGAGGGCGGCCAACCTCCTGGGTCTCTCCAACCAGGTGCCGGCCCGGTCGGTCTTCCTCACTGACGGGAAGAACCGCTCGGTCACGCTGGGAAGGACGCAGATCCGGCTGAAGCACGCTCGCCCTGCGGACATGTTGCTGCCGGGTACCCAGGCGGGACTGGCGGTCCTGGCGCTGAGCTTCCTGGGTCGAGATGCCGGAGGCTCGTCCGCAACGGTCCAACACCTGGCGCGAGTCCTCGCCCGCCAGGACAAGACGCGCCTGCTCGCGGTCCGGTCCAGGTACCCGGTGTGGATGCAGCGGGTCTTCAGCCAGGTGGCGCAAGCCGATGTCTGAGCTTCTGGTCGACCACGAGTACCGCGCCGCCGTCCTGAACAACGCAGCCATTGAGTCGGGCATCGACGTCACCATCCTCGAGAAGGACCTGTGGGTCTGCTGGCTGCTCGGTCGGCTTGCCGAGGTGCCGGGCCTTCCCACAGTCACCTTCAAGGGCGGAACGTCGCTCTCCAAGGTGCACAAGCTCATCCATCGTTTCTCCGAGGACATCGACCTCACGCTGGCTCGACCAGCGCAGCTCGCGGACCCGATGGAGAGAGGGATCTCGAGCAACGAGCGCAAGCGGCGGCTGAGGGCGGTGACCGACTGGGCCGTCGAGGTGGTCGGCGACGCCATCCTCTCGGGGTTGAGGAACCGCTGCGCCAGCCTCCTTGGAGCGGGCGGGTGGGAGCTCGAACTTTCGGAGGTCGACACCCAGTCCATCCTGTTCCGCTACCCAGCCCCGGTGGGGTCCTCGGCCTACCTGAAGCCGGTGGTGATGCTGGAGTTCGGAGCGCGAGGGGACCCGCATCCGACGGAGGTCCAGGAGGTGGTTGCGACGCTGGAGGAGCTCCTACCTGGGACGGCGCCGACCGCTCGCGCCACGGTCCAGACGCTGACGCCCGTGCGTACCTTCTGGGAGAAGGTGTGCCTCCTTCACAGCCTGCACCAGACCGGGCTGACCAAGGAGAAGCCGGTAGGCCGGATGTCGCGCCACGTGTACGACGTGCACCAGATCTGGCATCGGGAGGAGCAGCAGGCGCTGATCCGACAGTCCCAGGAGCTGCTCGTGTCGGTGGTCGGACACCGGCAGGTCTTCTTCAAGGACCCGAAGGCCAACTACCCGGACATCCTCGATGGCCGTCTCACGGCCCGCCCTCAGGCCGCGTTGAGCTCTGCTTTCCGACGGGACTACGAGGCGATGCAGGAGATGTTCTTCAGCGACCGGCCTCCTCCGGAGTTCGAGCAGCTGCTCGGCACCCTCGCCGAGATTGACGCCATGGTCGCGGCGTGGGGCCGGCTCGACTGAGGCGGTCTCCTCGCACACCGACCTCGCACACCTTGTCTACGATGCCCTTGTGGTGGGCTTTTCAGCACGCGAACATGGCGATCCAGCTCCCGCACGCCCAGCGCGGAGCTCGAGGGCTCGTGTCAGCGTCGACGCCGAGCCACTCCGATCAGACCCAGGAGCCAAACGGCGCCGGCGGGCACCACGGCGGCGCAGTTGCTGCCTTCGGTCCATTCGTGCGGGTCGTCGCAGGTGCCGTTCACGCTCGTCTCGACCAGGCTCATGCTGTTCTGCACCAGCTCAAGGTGACCTTGTAGTCGGTGTCGGGCTGCAGCGGGCCGTTGGGCACCCACCAGACGTGCCCACGGCTGTCCTGCTCCACGAGGCTGCCTGCGACGCCGGGCACCGTCACGCTGAGGTCGGAGGGCCAGTCGGTGAACTCGAGCTCGATCTCCGAGCGGTGGTAGACCTGCGACGCCCCGTGCCGGGGCAGCGTGTCCTCGAGCTCGACGCAGTCGTCGATGGCCGTGTCGGCGCCGCCGTCCCCGCCGTCCCCGCCGTCCCCGCCGTCGCCCCCGCCGTCGCCCGAGCCGCTGGCGGTGTCGTCGCCACCATCGCCGGTGTCGTCGTCGCCGAGTGTGCAGGCCGGCGACGCGGTGCAGTCGCTGTCGTTGCAGTCGTAGTCGCCGTCGCCGTCGTTGTCGGCGCCGTCCTCGCACTCGCCGGCGTTCATGCCTTCGGGATCGGTGGAGCAGGCGGCCAACAAGATCAGGGTGAGCATGAGCGTCTCCGAGGCCTCTCGGCCAACGCCCCTGACGCCGATCGGCGGGCGCACGGCGCCTCTGCGACCCCCTGCTGATCGACCTTTCTGCGCAGTGCGATCGCCGCCCCTCAAGTCCTGGGCGGGGTGACCGATGGCGGACCTACGATGGCAAGGACTTCCAACCAGGACTTCACCTCCCGACTGGTCGCCCAGCTCAAGGCGTTCCACGCCCAGCTGGACGAGACCCGTCGGCGCATGCTCTACGCGGCGCTCGGCGCCACGGCGGTGGCCATCCTGGGTGTGGGCCTCTGGGCCTCCCACACCCCCTACACGACCATCGTGTCGGGGCGGGACCAGGACCAGCTCATCAGCCACCTTGCCAAGCTCGAGGAGGCCGAGATCTCGGCCCGGCTCGGCTCGGATGGCGCGAGCCTGGAGGTGCCCAGCAACCAGGTCGGCCGCGCCCGCACGCTCATCGAGACGAGCGGCGAGAACCTGGACTGCGACACCGCGACCTCCATCGGCATCTCGCCCGACCAGATCGAGGCCAACCTGCTCGCCTGCAAGGAGCGCCAGCTCGCCAAGACGCTCAACGGCTACGACGCCGTGCAGAGCTCGCGGGTCCACCTGGTGCCGCGGCACGACTCGATCTTCCACGCGGAGATCCGGCCGGCCAGCGCGTCGGTGGTGCTGAAGCTCGAGACCGGCGTGAAGGTCTCCAGCCAGGACGTGCAGGCGATGGTCAACACCGTGGCCAACGCGGTCGACGGGCTGGACCCCGAGCGCGTGGCCATCTCCGACACCCACGGCTCCTCGCTGACGGCCGGCCGGAGCGAAGACGGCTCCACGGTGTTCAAGAACCTCGACGACCGCCGCATGGCGCTCGAGAACGAGTACCGCACCCGCATCGAGGCCCAGCTCTACAAGATCACCGGCTCCTACGCAGCCTTCCAGGTCGGCGTGGCGGTGGACTTGAACCCCGAGGCCACGGTGATCAACGAGCGCGCCATCGACCCGGACAAGACCGTGGTGGTGTCGGAGCGCTCGGATGAGTCCGAGAGCAGCAAGCCGTCGTCGACCGGCGTGCCCGGCACCGCCAACAACGACCTGGCCGAGCGCGCCGCGGGGAACGACGAGTCGCAGACCCAGTCCAAGCTCACCACCACCATGAACGTGGACTACGGCGTGGTCACCACCCAGCGGGTGGTCGAGGCCGGCGTGCTCCGCGCGGTGTCGGTCGGTGTGACCGTGAGCTCCGCGGCCCTCGACGCCGCCCTGGCGAGCGGCATGGACGAGTCGGTCTTCACCGACAAGCTGCAGAAGGTCATCGCGTCGAGCATCGGAGAGGACATCGCCAGCACCGTCGAGGTCGTGGTGATGCCCTACGCCGAGCTCGAGCTGGTCGAGCTCGAGAGCCCCATGGTCTGGGCCGACTTCGCGGCCTTCGGACCGAGCGCGGTCGCCTTCGTGGCCATCGCCCTGGTGTTCGGCACGGTCGTGCGCCCGCTGATGAGCAAGGTCAACGAGTTCAAGACCCCGCAGCAGCTGCAGGCGGACGAAGCGGAGGCCGAGGCCGAGGCCGAGGCCGCCTCCGCCGCCGAGGAGGCCGCCCTGGCCGACAAGCTCCGCGACCTGGTCGACAACTTCGAGCATGTCGACGCCGAAGATCTCAACCGCCTGGTGCTGGGCAAGGCCGACGCGGCCGCTGAAGTCCTGCGCCAGTGGTCCCGCACCGCCTGACAAGGAGCCATCATGGCTGCCGTCGCTGCCGTCGCCGAACCCGAACTCGAGCTCACCGGTGCCCAGCGCGCCGCGATCCTCGTGATGTACCTCAAGGCCGAGGTCGCGCGGAGCCTGCTCGAGCGCATGTCGAGCGACGAGATCCGCTCCATCGGCCTGGCCATGGCCGAGGTCGAGCGCGTGGACCCCGAGGTCATCGAGAAGGTGGTCGCCGACTTCGTGCGTGACCTGCACCGCATCTCGCTGGTGCCCAAGACCGGCCGGGACTTCGCCCTGGGCGTGCTCCCGAGCCTGGTCGACGAGGACCGTCGCCCGCGGGTGTACGGCAGCCTGAAGCGCAACCTCTCGACCGAGTTCGAGGAGTACATCGCCGCCAAGCCCCCCCGCGCCGTGGCCGCCATCCTGGCCGACGAGCACGCGCAGACCCAGGCGGTGGCGTTGATGCTGATGGGCCCCGAGAACGCGGCCTGCATCATGGCGCTCATGGACGAGCAGGACCAGTACGACCTGGCCCTCCGCATGGCCAAGCTCAAGCAGGTGCCGGGCGAGCTCGCCGACGACGTCGAGACCGCCATGCGCCAGGCGCTCGAGGCCGACGACGCCGAGCGCTGGGCCGTGAAGGGCGTGGACCGCGCCGCCCAGATCCTGGGCCGCCTCGGCAAGCCGATGAACGAGGCGGTGCTGGTGCGCCTCGCCAAGAACGACAAGAAGCTCAGCGAGACCCTGCGTCGCCGCATGGTGGTCTTCGCCGACCTCGACAGCCTGGACGACCGCGCCGCGCAGGCCCTGCTCAAGGAGATCGAGCGCCAGGACCTGCTGCTCGCGCTCAAGGGTGCGACCACCGACATGCAGGACCTCTTCCTGCGGAACATGTCCTCGCGCGCCGCCGCCGACATCCGCGACGAGCTCGAGATCATGGGGCCGACCCCGAAGAGCATGGTCGAGCGCGCCCAGGAGAACATCGTGGCCAGCGCGCTGCGCCTCCAGGAGGAGGGGCTCATCTTCCTCGCCATGGGCGGCGCGGACGAGCTGGTCTGAGCGGGAGCGTAGGTGGCCGACGACTTCGTCACGCTGTGGTCCCCGGACGCTCAGGCGTTCCGTCGCGCGGACTTCGTGGACCCCGCGGAGCTCGATGCAGCGGTCTCCGTGGCGGCGGATCGCACCTTCAAGCCGGCCTTCGCCGCGGGAGCGGCCCTCCCGGTGCCCGAGGCGGAGCCAGAGCCGGCCCTCGACGAGCAGCCGATCGAGGACGACCCCGAGCTCGACCTCGAGACCCTCGTGCTCGCGGCGCGGGACCAGGGGGCGAGCGAGGTCCGCGCCCAGCTGCAGGAGGAGCTCGCCGCCCTCCAGGAAGAGCTCGAGACCGTGACCGCCGAACGCGACACGCTCGCCCAGCTCGACACGGCCCTGCACGCCTTCCGGGCCGAGGCCCGCGAGCAGGCGGCGGACGACGTGGTGCAGCTCGCGCTCACCATGGCCCGTCGCATCGTGGGCGAGAGCCTGGCGCTGCATCCAGACGCTCTTCCCGGGGTGGTGGCCGGCGTGCTCGAGCTCCTGCCGAGCGAGGACGAGGTGACCGTGAAGGTGCGCCCCGAAGACGCCGCGGCCATCGAGAACCGGCTGCGGGGCCGCCGAGGCGTGCGCGTGGCGGTGGACTCGGAGATCGAAGCGGGCTGCGTGGTGGAGGCCACCTTCGGCACCATCGACGCCACCCTCGACACCGCCATGGGCGGGCTGGAGCGCGCCGTGCGGGACTGGCGGGAGGACGCAGGATGAACGGCTTGGCGGGACTCTCCCGGGCCATCGAGCACGCGGCCATCCACCGCGCGAAGGGCCGCGTGGTCCAGGTGGTCGGCACGCTGGTCGAGGCCGAGATCCCCGGCGCGAGCGTGGGCAGCCTGTGCCGCATCCGCGGCGAGGTGCGCTGCCAGGTGGTGGGGTTCCGCGAGCGCCGAGCGCTCTTGATGCCCTTCGAGTCGGTGCAGGGGGTGGGCTACGGCGCGAGCGTGGAGCTCGAGGCGGGCGACCTGCGGGTGCCGGTGGGCGCGAACCTGATCGGACGCGTGGTCGATGCGCTGGGTCGGCCGCTGGACGGTGGACCGCCGATCCGGCCGGACCGCCTGCGCACCGTGGACGGTGATCCGCCCTCGGCCTTGTCGCGCGAGGTCATCGCCGATCCCCTGCCCACGGGCATCCGCGTGTTGGATGGGCTGTTGACGCTGGGGCGCGGGCAGCGCGTGAGCGTGATGGCGGGGTCCGGTGTGGGCAAGTCCACCCTGCTCGGCATGGTGGCGCGGAACGTGCGCGCCGACGTGAACGTGATCTGCCTGGTCGGCGAGCGTGGTCGTGAAGTGCGCGAGTTCATCGAGCGGGACCTCGGTCCCGAGGGCCTCGCGCGCAGCGTGGTCGTGGTGATCACGAGCGATCAGAGCCCGGTGCTCCAGGTGAAGGGGTGCTTCACCGCGGTGAGCATCGCCGAGTTCTTCCGGGATCGCGGCCAGGACGTGGTCCTGATGATGGACAGCGTGACGCGCTTCGCGATGGCGCAGCGGCAGATCGGCCTCGCCGCCGGCGAGCCGCCCACGACCAAGGGCTACACGCCGAGCGTGTTCGGGCTCCTGCCCAAGCTCCTCGAGCGCGCCGGCCCCGGCACGGGCCAGGGCTCGATCACCGGCATCTACACGGTGCTGGTCGAAGGGGACGACATCCACGACCCGATCGGCGACGCCGTGCGCGGCATCGTGGACGGGCACATCGTGCTCTCGCGGAAGCTCGCGAGCCACGGGCACTACCCGGCGGTGGACGTGGGGGCGTCGCTCTCGCGCGTGATGCGGGCGGTCACCGAGCCCGAGCACCAGGACGCCGCGGCGAAGATCCGCGATCTGCTGGCGACCTGGAACGAGAACGAAGAGCTGGTGCGGCTCGGCGCCTACAAGAAGGGCTCGTCCCCGAAGGTGGACGAGGCGATCGCCAAGCAGCCGCTGGTCGAGCTCCTGCTGCGCCAGGCGGTCGACGACCCCACCCCGATGGCGCACACGGTGGCGGCGATGGACAAGATCGGGGGCTGAGGCCTTCGTCGGCGTTCCCGTCGGCCGCTCGGGTATACAGCGCCATGCTCTCGTTCTTCGCCCTGGCTTGTGGCACCGCGCCCGCGGCCGACTCCGGGGTGTCGCCGCCGCAGCACCTGCTCCTGGTGAGCATCGACACCCTGCGGGTCGATCACCTGGAGCACGCGCCCACCCTGCAGAGGCTCGCGGACGAGGGGCTCGTGCTGCGGGCGCACCGCTCGTGCGCCAACTGGACCGCGCCGGCGATGATCTGCGCCCTCACCGGCCAGTCGGGCATCGACCTGGGCGTGGACCCTCGGAACGCGGGCGCGCTGCGCACCACGTGGAGCTTGCCCGAGCATGCCGAGCTGTTGGCCGAGGTGCTCCAGGCGGAGGGCTTTGCCACGGGGCTCGTCACCACCAACAGCCTGTTGGCGCGCGGCAACGGCCTGGCCCGCGGGTACGACACGCTGGAGAGCCGTCCGGCCGCGGTGGCCGAGGATGCGCTCGACGCCACCGACGCGCTCTTCGTGGACGCCGAGCGCCGCTTCGTGCACGTGCACCTGTTCGATCCGCACTGCCCCTACGCACCGCCCGGCAGCGACGACACCCTCGGCTCGCCGTACTGCATGGGTGAGCCGTCGGCGACGTCACCGAGCGCCGAGACCGTGGCGGAGCTCGCCGCCGACTACGTGACCGAGGTGGCCTACCTCGACCTGCAGCTCGGGCGGGCGCTGGAGCGCTGGGGGGCTGCGGGCTGGCTCGACGACACCCTGACGGTGGTGATGAGCGATCACGGCGAGCAGCTCGGCGAGCGCGCCGAGATCGGGCACGGGCTCGACGTGTTCGCCGAGGAGACCGACGCGCTGGCGATCTTCGCCGGGGTGGGGGGACCGGACATCGAGGTGCCCACCCAGCACCAGGACCTGAAGCCGCTGATCCTGCAGCACCTGGGGCTGTTGGAGGGCTTCGAGGTGCGGGAGCGGCCTCTGCTGGTGGCCTCGATCGACGCGGAGAGCACCGTGCTCGCCCTGGAGCGCGAGAGCTGGTTGTACCGGCGTGGCTGGGATGGGTCGCGTGCGCTCTACGACCGCGCCACCGATCCGGAGCAGCTCGTCGATCGACGGGACGACGAGCCCGAGCTCGCCGCAGAGCTCGAGGTCGCCATGGAGGACGAGGTGGCCCGCTTGCTCGCGATCTACCCCGAGTGGGAGCCCGAGTAGCGGTCGCTCAGCGGGCCAACAGGGCGACGATGTTGGCGTCGAGCCCGCCGTGGGACTGCACAGCCGCCTCGGGGTCCTGCCAGATGGCCTGGGCCGCGTCCGCCGCTTCCCGGTCGGGGTCGTCGAGGTCGGCCTGCCCCAGGAGCTCCTGGAAGTCGGGGCGATCGCGCACGTGGTGCACGGCAGCGGGTTCTTGGACCGCGGTTGCGTCGCCGCGCGAGGTGCCTTTGCCGGCACGCAGCACGCTGACGGGAAGATCGGTGTTGATCGTGAGGGCCATGCGGTCCCTCCGACCCCTCGGAGAACAAGCCTGATCCGTGGATCGGCACAACGCGCTCAGGCTTGAGGCCAGATCGTTAGGTTCCGCCCGTGATCTTGTTCGGGCTGGCTCTCTCCCTCTTCGGCGCGTGCGACGCGGAGTTTAGCGTTGCCCGCGGAGAGCTCGGTCCGTGGCGCCTCGGCGGGCTCTCCGTGGTCCAGGGGCAGGCACGCGCCGCGGTGTGGAGCGGCCTCGGTCCGTGGCACGACGAGCCCACCGAGCTCACCTGGTGGGTGGACGGCGAGCCGATCGGGCAGGGGCACGGGGTGTGGGTGCCCGACGGCGAGGTGCTGGAGGTGGAGGCGGTCGCGCCGAGCGGTGACACCTTTATCGGCGAGGTGAGCATCGCGGTCGCGCCCACGATCACCGAGCTCTCGCGGCAGTCGATCGACCTGACGGGGGAAGCCCTCGACCTGGCCCACCGGCGGACCGTCGAGGGCGATGTGGTGGCGAGCGTGGTGGCGCTCGAGGAGGCCACCCGCGTTGGCCTCACGGTCGGCCGCGAGGTCGAGACCCGCTGGATGAGCGCCCAGGGCACCCCCCTCGCGCTCGACGAGGTCACCGCGGATCTCTTGCACGAGGACGTGGTCTTCGACGACGGCGAGGTCGAGGAGCGCACGGCGCTGGCCGCCGGCTTCGGGCACCACCTCGCGCTCGCCCTGGACGGGTCGGGCGGCAACACCTGGATCTGGGTCGACACCGCCAACGGTGTGGAGCCGCCGGTGTGGCGTCACCGGGGTCGCTTGCTCCCCGGGGAGGTCGCGCCCGGGCTGGTGGCCGGAACGCTCACGGCCGACGACACCCACGGGGTGGTGCTCGACGACACGGAGCGGGTGAACGACCTCGACACCCAGGAGCCGCTGGACTGCGCCGAGGGCGGCGTGCCCTTCGAGCTCTTCTGGGTGACCGAGGGGCGCTGCCTCCGCGACGAGGTGGTGGGCGTCCGCGTGGTGGTGGAGGCGTGGTGATCCTCGTGGGCCTCGCCTGGTCGCAAGAGCTGGCTCCCGAGGTGGAGGAGGGGGCCGAGATCGTGGTGGAGGCGCGGGTCGCGTCGCCCCACGCGTCGCGCCAGATCCTGGACCGCGAGCGGGTGGAGAAGGTGCCGGGCACCCACGACGATCCCTTCCGCTTGATCCAGGCGCTGCCCGGGGTGGCGTCGACCCCCGAGTACAGCCCGGTGGCCGGGGACCTCGCGATCCGCGGAGCCGATCCCACCGAGACCCGCGTGTTCCTCGACGGCGTCGAGATCCCGTACCTCTACCACTTCCAGCAGTACTCCTCGGTGCTCCACACCCGGCTCCTGGACGAGCTGGCGGTGTACCCCTCGACCTTCGGCGCGGGCTTCGGCGACACGGTGGGAGCGGTCATCGACGTCACCAGCCGTGCGCCCGACGCGGAGCGCGTGCGGGGCGGGGTGAACGGCAACTTCGTGATGCTGGGCGGGTACCTCCAGGCGCCCGTGAGCGACGACGGCGCCGTGTCCGCCTCGGGCCGCCGCAGCTACCTCGACCTGGGGGAGTCCGGCAACGATCAGTACACGCTGTGGCCGGTGTTCTGGGACTACCTCGGTCGGTACGAGCACCAGCTCGGCGCCACCCGGGTGGCGCTCACCGCGTTCGGCGGCGGCGACCGCTACGGGCGCTACGCCGGCGACGCGGCGCTGCTCGACCCGATCGAGCAGGAGGACAACCCCGAGTTCGTGTTCGACCGCGGCTTCCACGCGGTCACCGTGCGGGCCGACACGCAGCTCGACGCTGCACGGCTCCAGGGCAGCTACGGCCTGGTCGGTGACCGCTGGCTGGGCACGTTGCCGGAGGCCTCGCAGGACCGGCGCGAGCGCTACGCGGTGGTGCGCGAGGAGCTCTTGTGGGCGGGTCGGCACACGCTCTCGGCCGGGGTCGAGTCGAAGGTCACCTGGCTCTCGGCGGAGGTGGACACCGACCGTGCCTGGTCGGAGCTGGAGCGCGAGGCGCCCTTGTTGGCGCGAGGGCTCACCACGCAGTTCGACGCCACGCGCCTGCAGGCAGGCGCCTGGGCCGAGCCGCGGCTGGCCTTCGGCCGGCTGAGCGTGCAGCCCGGCGCTCGGCTGCAGGTCGACCAGGCCACCCAGGATGTGGCGCTCGATCCCCGCGTCCAGGCCGAGCTGGAGCCGCTCCCCGACCTGAAGGCGCGGGTGGCCGCGGGCCGCTACACGCAGGCCCCGCTGCTCGAAGACCTCTACGACGCGGAGCTCGGGGCCCAGAACCTGAACGACGCCGGCCTCGTGGAGGTGCCCTACTTCGAGCCGACCGTGTCGGATCAGGTCGCTGCCGGCGTGGACGTGCTGCTGCTCGGGCGCCTGGAGCTGGCGGCCGAGGGCTACGTGAAGCGCTTCGACGGTGCCATCCTGCGCGCTCCCGGCGAGGCGCCGGTGGCGGTCGACGGGCAGGCGGTCGGGGTGGAGCTCTCCACCCGCTACCGGATGCGGGACCTGTTCTTCGCCTGGGTGAGCCTGACGTTGGGCAAGGCCGAGCGCGGCGGCGCGCCCTTCGCCTACGACCAGCCCTTCGTGCTCTCGACGGTGGCCAGCTGGGACTTCCGCCCGCAGTGGAACGCGGGGGTTCGGTACCGGTACGCGGCCGGCCTGCCGTTCACGCCGGTGGACGGCGCCACCTACGACGGCGACAGCGACAGCTGGCTGCCCGTGCTCGGCGACGTGAACAGCGAGCGGCTGCCGAACTACAGCAAGCTCGACCTGCACCTGGAGCGGGGCTTCGACCTGCGGCGGGCGCGGATCGTGACCTACCTGGAGGCCTGGTACGTGCCGGCCGCCGGCAACGTGCTCTACCCGGCGTACAGCTACGACTACAGCGAGTCGGCGTTCGTGGCCGGGCCGCCGTTCGTGCCGCTCTTCGGGGCGCGGATCGACCTGCTGTAGCGCTCGATCCCGTTGAGCCGGTCGATCAGCGCCAGGCCGTCGCCGATGCTGTAGAAGTCGATGCTCACCTGGTTCACGAAGCCGACCTCGGCGACGCAGCGGTCGATGTGGTCGGAGAGCACCGGATCGTGGTTGATCGCCTCGGCGTTGGCCGGGCTCGCGAGGGGGTTGGTCAGCACGTGGGTGACCTCGTACAGACCGGTCTCGAAGGCCTCGCCCTGCACCACACAGTCCAGATCCTCGGGCTCTTCGTAGGACCAACCCGTGCCGTAGACGTTCCCGTCGAGGGTGACGAGCCCGGTGCCGGCGTCGAGCAGCTCGGCGAGGGTGGGCCAGGGGAGCGCGGGGTCCTGCACGTGCACGCGCTGCCCGATCGCGTGGGCGTCGATCGCCGCCTCGATGGCCCCCTCGGCCGCTTCGTCCTGGAAGTCGATCAACAGGACCGCCCCGGGGTCCCCGGCGAGGTGGCCCTCGATCTCGTCGAGCACGTCGACGAAGGGCTGGGCGGCGAGCTCGCAGGGGCCGTGGCAGGCCTGGAGCTGCCCCTCGAAGTCGTAGACGTCGACGTTGAGCGCCCGCACGCCCTCGGCCAGCTGGGTCGGGATCGCGAAGTGGTGGTTCCAGTTGAACGCCGTGTAGCCGCGCTCTTCGCTGGCGTGGCTGTTGTGCGTGCGCAGGAAGGCGACCTCCTGCACGGAACGGTCGCAGAGCAGCTCGGAGCCGTTGCAGAGGCGTGGGCCCGTGTCGGCCGCGGTGTCGGTCGCGGGCTCGGTCGCGCAGGCGAAGAGCAGGATCACGCGCGTCGCCCGTTCCAAGGAACCACCGAGCGCTCAGCCACGCGCGGCGTAGGCCTCGAGCCAGGCGTTGATGTCGTCGGACTCCAGCAGGGGCTGGCCGTCGATCACCAGGCAGGGGACCTGGTTCTTCCCGGTGAGCGACCGGAGGGCGTTGGCGGCCTCCCGGTCCTTCCGGGTGTTGGCGCGCGGCACGTCCAGGCCCAGCGCGTCGAGCCGACGGTAGACCTTCCGGCAGTATGGACACGAGCTGTAGCCGTACAGCAGCAGGTCCCGGTCCTGATCGGGGGCCGGCACGCCGCTCGGCAGCGGGCGAGCCGGTCGGGTGACCCGGCGGGGGGGCGGGGCGGCCGCGCCCTTGGCGGGCGGGTCCTTTCGCAGGCGTCGCAGCAAAGAACGGAGCATGTGCCCAAGGTACCCCGATAAGCGTGCTCCATGTCCGATCCCCACGCGCCACTGCGCGACGACGTCCGCCTGCTGGGCCAGCTGCTCGGCGAGACCCTCCATGAACAAGGAGGCGAGCGCCTCTTCGAGACCGTGGAGGCGGTGCGCCGGCTCTCCAAGGCCGCGCGCACGGGCAGCGGCAGCGCGGCCACCGCGCTCCGTGGCCTGCTCGCCGACCTCGACGTGCACGAAGCGCAGCAGGTGGCGCGGGCCTTCGCGCACTTCCTCGCGCTCGCCAACATCGCCGAGCAGCACCACCGCATCCGCCGCCGACGCGCCTGGCGGAAGAAGGACGCGGCACCCCAGCGCGGCTCGGTGCCCGACGTGCTGGACCGCCTCGAGGCCGAGGGGGTGGACCTGCACGAGGCGGTGGCGCGGCTCGACATCGAGCTGGTCTTCACCGCCCATCCGACCCAGGTGGCCCGCCGCACCATCCTGCGCAAGCACGAGCGCATCGCGGAGCTCTTGGACCGGCGCGACCGCACGGACCTCGACCCCTGGGACCGCGACCTGCTGGTCGCCAACCTGAAGCGCGAGATCACCACCAGCTGGTGCACCGACGAGATCCGTCGCCACCGACCCACGCCGGTCGACGAGGCCCGCGGGGGCCTGGCGGTCATCGAAGCCACCGTCTGGGATGCCGTGCCGACCTACCTGCGCGTGCTCGACGGGCAGCTCCGCCAGCGCACCGGCCGTGGCCTGCCCCTGACCGCCACGCCGATCCGCTTCGGCTCCTGGATGGGAGGCGACCGCGACGGGAACCCCCGCGTGACCGCGGCGGTCACCCGCGAGGTGCTGCTGCGCAGCCGGTGGATGGCCAACGACCTCTACCTGCGGGAGGTGCGCGCGCTGGTCGACGAGCTCTCGCTGGGGGAGGCCACGCCCGAGCTGCGGGCCATGGCCGGGGAGGCCGCGGAGCCCTACCGGGCCGTGCTGAAGGCGCTGCGGCGGGAGCTCCTGCTGCAGAACCGCGCCATCGAGGCGCAGCTCGACGGGGCGCCGGCGACCGCCTCGATCCTGGAGATCGACCAGATCCTCGCCCCCCTGCAGGCCTGCTACGACAGCCTGCACGCAGTGGGCGCCGGGGTGGTGGCGGACGGGCGGCTGCTCGACCTGCTGCGCCGCTGCCACGTGTTCGGGCTTCAGCTCGTGCGGCTCGATCTGCGCCAGGAAGCCGACCGGCACACCGAGGCCCTCGACGCCATCACCACGACCCTGGGGCTCGGCAGCTACGCGGCCTGGTCCGAGGAGGAGCGGCAGGCCTTCCTGGTGCGGGAGCTGGAGAATCCGCGGCCGCTGCTCCCCCGGGGCGCGGTCTTCTCGGCCTCGGTGGACGAGGTGCTCGACACCCTGCGGGCCATCGCGGAGGAGCCCGCGGGCTCGATGGGCGCCTACGTGATCTCGATGGCGTCGACGCCGTCGGACGTGCTGGCGGTGTGGCTCTTGCAGAAGGAGCTGGGCGTTCGGCACCCGCTGCGGGTCGTGCCGCTCTTCGAGACCCAGGCCGACCTCGACGGCGCCGGCGACGCGCTGCGCACCCTGCTCGCCCTGCCGCTCTACCGCGAGCGCGTGGGCGGCCGGCAGGAGGTGATGATCGGCTACTCCGACTCGGCGAAGGACGCGGGTCGTCTGGCCGCGGCCTGGGCGCTCTACCAGGCCCAGGAACAGCTGGTCGCGGTGGCGGCCGAGCAGGGCGTCGGGCTCACGCTCTTCCACGGTCGCGGCGGCACCGTGGGCCGCGGTGGCGGTCCCACCCACAAGGCGATCCTCTCGCAGCCTCCGGGCTCCATCGATGGCACCCTGCGCGTGACGGAGCAGGGGGAGGTCATCCAGGCCAAGTTCGGCTTCCCCGGCATCGCCGAGCGCACCCTGGAGCTCTACACCTCGGCCGTGCTGGAGGCCTCCGCCCTCCCGCCGTGCCAGCCCGATCCGGCCTGGCGCGAGACGATGGAGGGGCTCTCCACCTCAGCGGCGGCGGCGTACCGCGCCATCGTGCGCCACCATCCGGACTTCGTGCCCTACTTCCGCACCGTGACCCCGGAGCCGGAGCTCGGCACGCTCAACATCGGCAGCCGGCCCGCCCGTCGCAAGGCCGGCGGCGGCGTGGAGAGCCTGCGCGCCATCCCCTGGGTGTTCGCCTGGATGCAGTGCCGCCTGCTCCTCCCGAGCTGGCTCGGGGTGGGCGAGGCCCTGCAGCAGGCCATCGACGCCGGGCAGCTCGAGGAGCTGCGCGCCATGACCCGGAGCTGGCCCTTCTTCAAGAGCACCTTGGACCTCATCGACATGGTGCTGGCCAAGACCGAGCCGCAGATCTTCGCCCGCTACGACGAGGCGCTGGTGGTGCCCGAGCTGCGCCCCATGGGCGAGGAGCTGCTGGCACGGCTCGACACCACGCGTGCCGCGGTGCTCGCGGTGCTCGAGCAGGACGAGCACCTCGATGGGCTGCCCGTCATCCGGCGATCCATCGCGGTGCGGAACCCTTACGTGGACCCGCTGAACCTGCTGCAGGTGGAGCTGCTGCGCCGGGTCCGTGCGGGCGCCGATCCGGCCCTGGCCGACGCCCTGCTGGTCACCGTGAACGGCATCGCGGCCGGCATGCGCAACACGGGGTAGGCTCTCGCCTTCGAGATCACCAGGAGACCTCACCATGCGGAAGCTCATCGCCCTGTCCTCGCTGCTCTTCGTCGTAGGCTGCCCGAAGTCGTCGCCCCCCACCGAGGCGGCGCCCACCTACGACGAGGCCACGTCCATCGTGGTCAAGCTGCGCGGTGAGCTCTCGAAGGATCTCTTGCGTGTGAGCTGCAACAAGGGCGAGACCCAGGACTTCAAGTTCGACGGCAAGAAGGCCGTGGCCACCGGAACGAGCGGCACCTGCAGCGCCTACTTCATGCCGGGCGGCACCGAGGCCATGTTCGACCTGGACACCGGCAAGACCTACAGCTGCGGCGACTCCTCCGGCGAGATCCGCTGCCAAGCGGCGAACTGATCGCCCTGCTCCTCGGGGTGGCTCTGGCGGGCATCCCGCCGTGCAGCGCCCCGAGCACGCACGCCACCGCGGTGGAGCGCGTCGGCCTGGTGGAGAACGCCGTCTGGGTGTGGCTGCGCGCCTACCAGGTGGTGGTGTCGCCAGCGGACGGCGCCGGCTGCGGCATGTACCCGAGCTGCTCCCGCTACGCGATGGGGGCGGTGAGGGCCCATGGCCCCGTGAAGGGCTTCTTCGCGGCCAGCGCGCGGCTCTTCGCCCACCACAAGGACCCTCACCTGCCCGTGTGCCAGGCCGGGGATCGGCTCTACGTGGTCGACCCGCCCGAGGACTTCTGGGGGCCGCGATGATCGTGTGGCTCGCGGTGGCGCAGGCCGGGTCGTTCGTCGACGATCTCGTGGCGCGCGGGCTCTACCGCGAGGCCTACGTGGAGCTCTTGCGCGAGGCCGCGGCGTGCGAGGAGCACGCCGAGGAGTTGCACTTCCAGGCCGGCCAGGTGCTCTGGGACGCCGGGGACTGGGAGGCGGCCGGCCGTCACTTCGGCGCGATGTCCGGCGACTCCGCGCGGCTGGCCGAGGCCTGGAGCTGGTACCAGGCGGGGCAGGAGGTGCGCGCTGCTGCGGTCGCTGGCGCCTCCGCACGTCCCGAGGCGAGCTACCTAGCCGGGCTCGCCCACCTGCAGCTCGGGGACCCCGCGTCGGCCTCGCAAGCCTTCGCCGGCACCACCGGGGACTGGGCGGACCGGGGCCAGGCGCTCTCCGAGCAGGTGGCGCGCTGGCAGGTGCCGCACAAGCGCCCGGTGCTCGCGGGGACCTTGTCGGCGGTGCTCCCAGGAGCCGGACAGGCCTACGTGGGGCGCTGGGGCGAGGCGGCCTCGGCGGTGCTGGTCAACGGGCTGTTGATCGCGGCGGCCGCGGAGCTCTACCGGCGGGAGCTCTGGTTCGGCGCCGGAGCGGTGACCTTCCTGGAGCTCGGCTTCTACGGCGGCGGCATCGCAAGCGCGGCCAACGGAGCGCGCCGCGCCAACCGGGTGGCCTGGGAAGAACGCATCGAGCCCCTGGTGCGGGACCAGGGGCTCGTGCTGACCGCCCACGAAGACGGCGTGGACGCGGAGACCGCTGGGGGCTCTACAAGTCCATGAGCTCCGGGTCGACGCCCAGCCACTCGGTGGCCACCGCCAGGCCCTCGTCGTCGGTGTAGACGTTGTAGCCGGTGCCGCCGGCGCACCACACCTGGACCATGCGCGGCTGGTAGAGCCAGCTCAGGCCGCCGATGACGTTCAAGCCCAGCGTGATGGCCGCCGAGACGATGTCCATCTCGTTGTGCACCTTGGCGAAGCCGTTCGGGCAGATCTGGTTCAGGGGAACCGGATCGGAGAGCTCGACCAGGCCGAAGATCACGTTGTGGTACAGGTCTTCGGACGCGGGGCCGGGGGCCGACGGGTTGTTGGTGCTGTAGGTGACCTTGTAGCAGGCCGTGAGGTTGGTGATGGCGAGCACGCCCGCCGCCACACCGAGAAGCTTGATGCTCACAGGGCACCTCCTTCCGCATCGAGCTCGTAGACGTAGGTGACGTTCTGTTCGGGGTCGGGCACCGCGAGGTAGCTCTGGCCCGAGGTGCACGCGACCTCGATGGTCATCGGCTGGTAGATGCCGCAGGTGATGCAGCCCACGATCCAGTCGACCGGCTCCACGCGGTTCTGGAACCAGGCCACGCCCTGCGGGCAGATCTGGCCGAGCTGCACATCCGCCTCACCGACGAGGCCCCACAGCAGGAAGCTGGCCTTCTCGGTGTGGGTCGAGGACGACTTCGGCGCCCCCGTGGTGTGGGTGATCTTGATGCATCCCGACAGGACGAAACCCAGTCCTGCCAGCCACGCGAACTTGCGCATTCCCGACCTCCTCGGCGCTGGATCGCGCCGCAGGCCGAGCCTACCGCACACGGGTCAAGCCAGGGCCGCCCGAGCGGCCAGGATCCCCGGCGCGCAGGTCACCCCGCCGCCCGGGTGGGTGCCCTGGTCGGCCAGGAACAGCCCGGCGATGGGCGTGGCGTGGCGCGCGAGCTCGGGGGTGGGTCGGCTGATGAGCAGCTGATCGAGGGCGTGTTCGCCGTGGAAGACGTGGCCGCCGGTCAGCGCGAAGTGGCGCTCGAGGTCGGCGGGGCTGAGCACCTCGGCGGCGACGACCAGCTCGGAGAAGCCGGGTGCCACGCCGTCGAGCACCGCGAGCACCTCGGTGCTCAGGGCCGCGCGCGTGGCGTCGTCCCAGCCGGCCTCCCAGGCGGCGAAGTGCACCGCCACGCTCGCGACCCAGCCGCCGGGGCTCTCGAAGACCCGCAGGTCCAGCGGGGGCGTGCTGGGGTGGTGCCGGTGCTTGACGCGGTCGAAGGCGCGCTCGAGCTGGTGGGGATGGCTCGCGGTGCGGAAGCGCTCGCCTTCGGGGAGCGCCGGGCGGCCGGACAGCGCCAGGTGCAGCTTGGCGAAGGAGCCACGGCAGCGCAGGTGCTCGAGGTCTTCTTCCAGCTCCAGCGGCAGCTCGCCCACCGGGAGCAGGGAGAGCAGCTGGCGGGGGTCGATGCCGCTGAGCACGAGCTCGGCTTGGAGCCGCTCCCCGCCGACCGAGACCCCCTCGATCCGCCCGGCGTCCACGTGCAGGGCCGTGACCCGCGCGTCGGTGCGCAGGGCGACGCCCGCCTCGCCACACGCTGCTACCAGCGCGTCGACCAGGGCGGCCGGCCCACCGACCACCTCCTCGCCGTGGGCGGTGAGCGCTTCGTGCCGCAGCCAGGTGGCCGTGGTGCCGGGCGACATCGGTCCGGCCCAGGCTCCGAAGAGCGCGGGCCAGGCGAGGGCGGCGCGCACGGCCGGATCGGTGAAGTGCTCGGCGAGGAAGTCCTCGATGCTGGTGGGCAACAGGCGCAGCAGCTCCAGCATGTCGGGGCCGAGCTTGCGCAGCTCCAGCGCCGGGCGCGCCAGCGGCATCAAGGGCGCCGCGCTGTCGATCTGGGGGGCCGGCTCCAGGAAGCGCTGACCGAGGAAGGGGAGCATGCGCCCGAGGAAGCTGCGGAACGCCTGCCACTCGTTGGTGGGCACCGTGCCGCCGTCGGGGCCGGTGATCAGGCCGCTGCCCAGGTGGGTGATGGGCAGGGCGGGGCGGGTGTCGACCCGCACGCCGAGGCCGCGCACCGGGTCGAGCAGCACCGTGTCGGCGTCGTGCCACACGCCCTGGTGGCGCCAGGCGCCATGGAAGGCTTCGCCCGCCGCGATGCCGCCCAGCACCGACCGCGCCTCCAGCACGGTGACGGTGTGGCCGGCCCGGGCGAGGGCGAGGGCTGCGGTGAGTCCGTTGTGGCCCGCGCCGACGACGAGCGCCTTCACACCGCACCCCGCTTCAAGATCTCCTTGGCGGCGAGCCCGCCCGGTGCCGACATCACGCCGCCTCCCGGGTGGGTGCCGCTGCCGCACATCCACAGCTTCTTGATCGGCGTGGCGTAGCGGTGGAAGCCGCTCACCGGTCGGAGGAACATGAGCTGATCCGGCGAGAGCTCGCCGTGGAAGATGTTGCCCTCCGTGAGCCCGAACTCCTTCTCGAGATCCCAGGGGGTGAGGACCTGGCGGTAGAGGATGGACTCCTTCAGCCCCGGCACGTACTCGGCGAGGGTGTCGACCACCGCGTCGCCGAAGGCTTCGCGCTTGCTCGGCCACGCCTCGGGGCCTTCGGCCAGGTGGTAGGGCGCGTACTGCACGAAGCAGCTCACCACGTGCTTGCCCGGCGGCGCCACGCTCGGATCGATGAGGCTCGGAACGACCACGTTCAGGAAGGGCCGGCGCGAGAAGTCGCCGTACTTGGCGTCGTCGTAGGCGCGCTCGAGGTAGTCGATGTCCGGGCAGATGGCGACGTCGCCGCGGAGCCAGGGACCGTCGCCGGGGCGGCACGAGAAGCTGGGCACCCGGTCCACCGCGAGGTTGACCTTGCCGCTGGAGCCGCGGAGCCGGAAGCGCGACAGCTTCTCCTGGAAGGGCTGGGGCAGGTGCTCGCTGCCCACGAGGCGCTCGAAGGTGAGCCGGGGCTCGCAGCCGCTGATCACGATGCTCGCGTCGTACTCGTCGCCGTTCTCGAGCACCACCCCGGTGGCTTCGCCGCCCGACACCTTGATCCTCGACACCCCGGCCGAGACCTGGATCTCGGCGCCGAAGTGCTCGGCGGAGCGGGCGATGGCCATCGAGATGGCGCCGGTGCCGCCCTTCGCGAAGCCCCAGGAGCGGCTCGAGCCGTCGATCTCGCCCATGTAGTGGTGCAACAGCACGTAGGCGGTGCCCGGCGACCGCACGCCGAGCATGGTGCCGATGATGCCGGAGACGGCCATCGGCGCCTTCAAGATGTCGCTCTCGAACCACTCGTCGAGGAAGTCGACCGCGCTCATGGTCATCAGCTTGAGCTGGAGCGCCTGGAGCTCGTCGGTGAGGGTGCGGAAGCCCTTGCCGAGCCGGAGCAGGCTCATCAGCTCGCCGGGCTTCCAGGAGAGCGGGTCGGGAGCCGGGTCGTCGATGAAGGCCTTGGCGAAGCGCGCGAGGTGGCCCAGGGAGCGGCCGAACTCCGGGTAGGTCTCGGCGTCCTTGACGGAGAAGCGGGCGATCTCGCGGCGGGTGGCCTGGGGGTCGGGCCAGCGGGCGAGCGAGCGGCCGTCGGGCAGGGGGAGGAAGGCGCACTCGAGCGGCAGGATCTCCAGCCCGAAGCGCGCCAGCTCCAGGTCGCGGATCACCCAGGGCCGCATGAGCGACACCACGTAGCTGCACACCGAGAAGGTGAAGCCGGGGTGGAGCTCTTCGGAGACCGCGGCGCCGCCCAGCACGTGACGGCGCTCCAGCACGAGCACCTTCTTGCCGGCCTTGGCGAGGTAGGCGGCGCAGGTGAGGCCGTTGTGGCCGCCGCCGACCACGATCGCGTCGTAGCGGGAGGCGCTCATGCGGCCCCCTGCTTCTTGCGGCCCGGAACCGACTTCTTGCGCTCGGGGTCGAAGAAGGGCTTCGGCACCACCGTGCCGGTGACCCGGTGACGCACGAACTCCACGGTGTGCTCCACCGAGAGCTGGGTGCCGTCGGCCCCGTAGGGAGCCTTCACGGTGGCGAGCGCGAGGTACTTCTTCAAGAGCGGGCTCCAGACCTGGCTGGTGACCATGCCCACCTGGCCGCCGTCGCGGGCGTACACGGGCACGCCGTCTCGGCAGGCGATGGGCGCGAGGTGAGGGGGCAGGCCGTAGCCGAAGTACAGGGTCTCGAGCTCGGGCCAGGAGATGTCGAGGCCGACGAGGGCCCACTCGGAGCCCCGTTCGCGCTCGGCGAGCAGCGCCTTCTGGCCGATGAAGGGTTCGCCTTCGCGCTCCAGCTCCACCGTCCAGCCCAGGCCGATCTCGAAGGGGCTCGACTTGCGCGGCTCGATCACGCAGCTGCGCGCGGAGATGTAGTCCACGCCCTGCAGCACGAAGCCCGCCTCGATGCGCAGCACGTCGAGGGCGTCGAGGCCCATGGGCTGCAGCCGGTAGGGGCGGCCGGCCTCGAAGATGGCGTCCCACACGTGCAGCGCGTCGTCGGGCTGCACCCAGATCTCGAAGCCCAGATCGCCGGTGTACCCGGTGCGCGAGACGCGGACCTGCCGCCCTGCGAGGCGCATCGGCCGCACCCGGAAGAAGCGCATCTTGTCGAGGTCGAAGTCGGTGAGCTGGTCGAGCACGGCCCGCGACGTGGGGCCCTGGAGGGCGAGGGCGCCCAGCTTGGTGGTGACGTCTTCCACCTCGACCGTGAGGCCGCGGCTGTGGCGGCGGAACCAGGCGAGCCAGGGTTCGCTGCTCGTGATCCGGAACCAGTCGTCGGCGAAGCGGCTGATCGTGCCGTCGTCGAGCGCCTTGCCCTGGCTGTCGCACCAGGTGGTGTAGGTGACCTGGCCCTTGCGCATCCGGGTGGCGTCCTTGCAGGTCACCCGGGCGAGCAGGCGCCCGGCGTCGGGGCCGCGCACCTCGTACTTGTAGAGCGGCGAGACGTCGATCAGCCCGCAGGCGTGGCGGACGGCGAAGTACTCGCGCTCGGAGTGGCGGTCGTAGTTGCAGACCGCCGCACAACCCGCCCACTCCTTCCAGGCGTAGGAGGTGCACAGCGCTGCGGTCCGGGCGTGGAAGGGGGTCTGGAGCAACACGGCCCGGACTATCCCACAGCGCGCAGGGTCAGCGGTTACGCCGGGACTTCGCACCACGAGGAGGTTCCGTGATCGAGCTCATCTGCACCCGCACCTGAAGCGCCTGTCGCAAGGCGGTCGCCTTGCTGGAAGAACACGGTGCCGCGTTCACCTACCGGGAGTACCGCAAGGATCCGCTCTCGGTGGACGAGCTCCAGAGCGTGCTCGGCAAGCTGGGCGTGGGGCCGCGGGAGGTGCTGCGAAGCCGCGACGCGAAGAAGCTGGGCCTCACGGGGTCGGAGACCGACGACGCGCTCATCGCCCTGATGGCGGAGCACCCCACGCTCCTGCAGCGCCCGATCGGCGTGAAGGGCGAGCTCGCGGCGGTGGGACGACCGGTCGACAAGCTGCTCGCGCTGGTCTGAGCCGACTCAGATCCCGAGGTTCTCCGGCACCTCGCCCTGACCGATGAGCGCCACGAGCGGGGCCTGGTCTTCGGCGATCGCGAGGTGCATGCCGGTGGGCGTGGGCGTGGTGCGCAACAGACCGGCCTGGGTCAGCCGCTGCACGACCCGTCGCGCCACGGGCTGGTGGGCCGCCGACATGCCTCGGAAGACGTTGTCGAAGCGGGTGGGGGCCTCGGCGGCGTGCGCGGAGAGCTTGGCGCAGAGCGCGACCGCCACGCTGCGCGGGAGCGGATCGACCTGGTCGAGGCGGCCGTCGTCCCACCAGCGCTCGAGGCCCGCCATGCGGCTGACATTGGGCAGCGCGTCGGGGCGCAGGGTGAGGTCTTCCGGCAGCGCCTCGCAGGCCACCAGGATGCGCACGAGCTCGAAGGGGTGGACCTCGAGCTGGCGTGCCGCCGACACGAGGGACAGGGGTTGGAAGGCGTCGAGCGGGCTCACGCTCCCTCCTCGGCGGGCGGCGTGGCCGGGACCGCGACCGCGTGGACCTCGATGGCGCCAGCGGCCAGCACGTCGGGGTCGAGCCAGACCAGGTGGGGGTGCACCCGGGCTGCGCTCAGGTCGCCGCTCAGGGTGCGGCCCTGCTCGATGAGGGTCTCGGCCTTGAAGCGCGCGTCGTCGGTGAGCTCGTGGTCGCCGAGCCACACCTCGATCGTGAGGCAGTCGCCCAGCTCGCGGTAGGTGATGGGGGCCGCGTCGGCGCCGAGCAGGGCCACGAGCCGCGAGGCCAGCTCGACCATGCGGAGCGCGAGCACCGTGCCGAGCGCGTCGCCGCTCTGGGGGTCGGTGTAGAGCTCGGCGGGCACGGGCAGGACGAGGGTGAGCGACTCGGGGCGCCCGTCGGTCTGTTCGAGGCAGGCCACCACGCCGACGGTGACGCCCGGCAGGTTGACCTTGACCTCGCGCGCGGCGGCGGTCTCGAAGACCGGCGCGAGGCGCCGCTTCACCTGGTCGTGGTGGGCCACGATGGCGTGCCGGTAGGACTCCGGCAGGCTGGCGAGGCTCGCTTCCAGCTCGGTGTACCGGGTGAACTCGGCCACGGTCTCGGCGAGGTCGGGATCCTCGAGCATGGACTGGGCCTCGGCGCGTGCCTGGGTCCGGACGTGCTCGAGCGCGGCCGACCGGGTGGCGAGCAGCCTGCGGTCGTCGGCCAGGGCGGCCACCATCAGCTCGTGGCTGCGGGTGGCTTCTTCGGCGTTGAGCCCCGCGGCGCGGGTGTTCACCTCGTCCCGGATGCTCTGGAGGGCCACGAGCTGGCGCTCGACCTCGGCGATCGTGTCGCGCAGGCGCTTGTCCTCCCGCTCGATCTCCTCGAGGTTGCGCCCGATCTCGTGCTCGCTCTCGGCGCGCCAGCTGCGCAGGTCGGCGAGCGCTTCGACGAGTCGGGGGGCGCCCGTGGCGCCGAGCTCGTCGGCGTCGGTCAGGGAGAAGCCGCCCGGAGCGTCTTCCGGCGCTTCGTCGGCTGGGATGTCGTGGTCGTCGCTCACCCGCCGACTCTATCAGGGTGGTAGGTTGCCTCGGTGAAGAGCGCGGTGGAGAACCCGAGTCCCGTGGACGAGCCTGCCACCACGCGCCCGATCGTCGAGGCCCGAGGGCTGGGGAAGCGCTTCGACATCTACCTGAACGACCGCAGCCGCGTGATGGAGTTCTTCGGTCGTCGGAAGCACCACCAGGAGCACTGGGCGCTGCGCGACGTCAGCTTCTCCGTGGAGCCGGGGAGGAGCTTCGGCGTGATCGGCGCCAACGGGGCCGGCAAGTCCACCCTCTTGAAGCTCATCGCGGGCATCAGCGAGCCCACCCAGGGCAGCCTCGACGTGCGCTCCAGCGTGACCACGCTGTTGGACCTCGGGCTGGGCTTCCACGAGAACTTCACGGGCCGCGAGAACATCTACCTGAACTGCACGCTGCTGGGCATGCGTCGGGAGGAGGTGGACGAGCGCATCGGCGACATCATCGGCTTCGCCGAGCTCGGCGAGTTCGTGGACTACCCGGTGCGCACCTACTCGGCGGGCATGTCGCTGCGCCTGGGCTTCAGCATCGCCTCGCACATGTCGGCGAAGATCTTCTTGGTCGACGAGGTGCTCACCGTGGGCGACCAGTACTTCCAGCGCAAGTGCGTGCGGAAGATCGAGCAGCTCCTGGGCGAGGGCCGCACCATCCTGCTCGTGAGCCACGACCTGCACGCGATCCGCAACCTCTGCGACGACGTGATGTGGCTGGACCACGGGGAGGTGCGCGCGATCGGCCCCGCCCGCGAGGTGGTCGAGCGCTACATGGACCTCGATCGGGAGCTGGAGGGGCAGGTGGTCCGCCAGGGCCGGCCGCAGCTGGTGCACGTGGGGCAGACGGTCGAGAACGCCCACCGCCCGCGCTACCAGGCCACGATGGACGACCCGGCTCTGCGGCGCGCCGTGATGGAGGCCTGCTACCTGCCCGACGCGCGCGAGCTGTGGGCCGAACAGGCGGTGACCGAGGCCTACGAGCGCTACGACGGCGAGCAGCCCGTGGTGATCGGGTCGGGCGAGGTGCGCGTGCTCAACGTGCAGATCCTCGACGGGCAGGGCCACCCACGCCAGCGCTTCCAGACCGGCGAGGGGCTAGTGATCGCGGTGACCTTCCGCACCACCGAGCCGGTGGAGGACCCGATCCTCGGGGTGGCCTTCCACCGCAACGACGGGGTGTACGTGTACGGGCCGAACACCCGCTTCGACGGGGTGTTGTCGGGCACCTTCCACGGGCTCTACACCTACTTCATCCACTACCCGCAGCTGATGCTCCTGGCGGCGACCTACCGCATCAGCGTGGCCGTGTTCGACAAGAACCACCTGAAGCCGCACGTCTGGTACAACCAGATGTTCGACTTCGAGGTGGCGCAGGACGTGGAAGACCACGGGCTGGTGCAGCTCGAGCATGCCTGGGGGCTCATCACCCACGTGGAAGGGCCTGGGGCGAAGGTCGAGGCCGACTAGGCGGTCTTCGTGGGGCGGTACTCGAGCTCGAGACTCGAGACTCGAGACTCGAGTTCGAAACTCGAGACTCGAGTTCGGAACTCGGAACTCGAGACTCGAAACTCGAGGTCGAAACTCGGAACTCGAGACTCGCCCCCTGTGTCAGCGTAGTTGCCGCCCGTTCTGCACCACCAACCCACCGGGGGCG
>CAZSAT010000039.1:0-56373 GCA_964604675.1 uncultured Enterobacterales bacterium | reverse complement strand
ACACCCGCTACAGCACCGACACCACCGCCCAGGACGACTACGGCCTCGACGCGCTGATCGAGCTCGAGATGGACGCTTACGGCACCTTCCGCAGCTCGGTGGTCATGGAGTGGCACACCGCCATCGAGGCCGACTGCAGCGGCGACAGCTGCTGGCTGGTCTCGCTCACCACCTCGAGCTTCCCCTGCGACATGGCCTCGTACGTCGAGGCGCAGGCCCTCTGAGGCCTACGGCCGCCCAGGAGGCGTTCAGGAGGCTGCATCCAAGGCGTCGGCGATGGCCCGGAGCCGTGCCGCCATCGCACCGCCGTTGACCCGGTAGAACACCTTCCTGCCCACCTTCTCGCTGGTCACGAGCCCCGCTTCGCGGAGGTGGGCAAGGTGGCGACTGACGACCGACAGGTTCACGGGGCAGCACTTCGACAGCGCGCCGACCGTGCACGGCTCGGCGCAGGACGCGAGCTGGACCAACAGCGCCACACGGTTCGGATCGCTGAGCGCCTTGAAGAGCTCCGCGTCGAGCACCGAGTCCAGCTCGCAGCACCCCATCAGGCCGGCTTCCGCCCGGACACCCGGATGCTGGCCACCCGCACCGTGGACGCCAGCGCCGCGGCCACGACCGCTTCCGGGATGCCCTGGATCAGCTTCTCCTCCTTGGCCAGCGCGAGCGCTGTCTCGGGATCGTAGTCGAACCGGTCCTCCACGACCACGTCGACCAGACCGGCGGACCGCAAGCCGGCGATGTAGGCCTCCTCGCTGATCGCGCCGCCCACGCAGCTGCACCACGCATCCGAGCTCGCGCGCACGATGTCGGGCAGACCGTCCGCCACGAGGTCGCTGACGGTGAAGGAGCCGCCCGGCTTGAGCACCCGATGCAGCTCGCCGAACACCGCCGACTTGTCGGGCGAGAGGTTCAGCACGCAGTTGGAGAGCACACGATCGACCTCGCCATCGTCGACGGGCAACCGCTCGATGAGCCCCTTCCGGAGCTCCACGTTGGTGGCACCCGCGAGGTCGAGGTTGGCGCGCGCGGTCGCCAGCATCGCGTCGGTCATGTCGACCCCGATGACCCGGCCCTCGATCCCCACCCGCTCCGAGGCCAGCAGCAGGTCGAGCCCTGCGCCGCTGCCGAGGTCGAGCACGGTCTCGCCAGCCTGGATGCCGGCGTGCGCGACGGGGTTGCCACATCCGAAGCTCTGGATCTCGGGGTGCTCGCCGGTGCTGGTAGCCGGTGTGATGGACGACTTGGAGCAGCAGCCCCCGCCGGACGTCACGGCCTCCGTGTAGCGCTGGGAGACCTGCTGGTGGATGGCATCGTGGCTCATGGCTTCCTCCTATAGTTGCATGTAGAAGCAAGAATATGAATAGGTCCGAGAAACACTTTCGTCAATACGAAAGTATTAGCGATCGCCCGATCGTCTTCGCAGGTCCATGTCAGCTCGCACCACACGTGCCTCGCGTGCCATGGCGCGCACGGCCGGGTCGTCGTCGGACTCGAAGGCCGCGCCGAGCTCCGGCGATGCCAAGACCGCGTAGCCGATGGCGGACAGCTTCGACGAGCCCTGCCCGAGCTCCAGGATGCGCTCCCCGTCCCAGCCGAGGAAGTACGCGGCCGCCACGGCCGCGAAGGCTTCGTCCTCGAGCGGCGTCGGGCCTACGAGACGCTGGCCACCTCCGAAGGTGGGAACGCGTTCCGCCGCCTCGGTGCCCGGCGGGATGAGCGCCGGAGCGTAGCGACCCACCCGCTCACGGGGATCCAGCGGCTCGCCCACCGATCCGTCGAGGCGCAAGGCTTCCATGGCCCACGCGGTGCGCGCGGCTGCCTGCTGATCGCCAACCGCACCGTCGAGTGCGGCACGGTCCGCGCTCCCGGAGCCGTAGTAGAGGTGGAACCACGCCCGCGCCAACAGGGCCTCGCGGGCCTCCTCGATGCCGCGCACCTCGGCCACGCCGGCCAGCGCGGTGTCCACGCGACCCGTGAAGGCCGCGATCTCCGCGAGCGCGGTCGGCTCGCTCGGCAGCGCGGTGGTCACGGGCCTCATGCGCCAGGCCGCATGGGTCACGCAGTTGCCGGCGAAGCGGCCGGCGCGCCCGCAGTGGTCGAGCGCGAGCTCGATGTCCCCCCGCACGCCGTGCTCCTCCCCCGCACGAAAGTGGCACTCCTGCCGCCAGACACCGGGCGCGATGGCGGAACAGGCGGCGTCGGCCCGGGCGTCCTCTCCGGCCCGGGCTGCGCCAGCCGCCACGTCCACCAGGCAGGTGATGCGCAGCTCCTCGAACGCCGTCGCACAGTCCGCAACGACCGTGCCCTCCGCACGCAGGGCGTCGGCCACCGGATCGCTCGGCTCGGCGCCGCCGCACGCCAGGAGCCAGAACACTACCCACCCTCCGGCGGCACGCTGAGGTGGGGCCGTCCGAGCACCTGCTCGCACTTGCGACGGGCCTCGTCGCCCTCCACCTCCTCACAGAACGACCGAGCCTGCGCGGGATCGCGCACCGCCAGGCGAAGGCGCAGCAGGTCCCGCGACAGCGCCGGTTCGATCGACGCGATGGCGACTCGGACCGCCTCGGCATCGCCGAGCGCCAGCGCTTCCTCGAGGCGGCAGTCCTCCACTTCCGTCGGGTCGCGGAGCTCCGCACACCCCTCGATGCCGGGAGAGCGTGCGCACGCCAACCACCACCAGATCACGCCTCGAAGGGCTCCAGCGGGCCCCAGGGCACCGCTTCCCCCTTGCGGATCGCGCCAAAGTTCGCCCGGCCGATGGCGGCCTCGCCGCTGTGCAGGCAGTGCTCGTAGGCTCGAGCTTCCAGCTCGGTGCGCACCGAAGGGGGTTGCCCGACTGCGGCCAGGCAGGCGGCCTTGAAGCTGGCCACCGCCGTGGGGCTCTTGCGTGCCACCAGGGCCGCGAGGGTGCGCGCCCGCTCCAGCCCGGCGTCGACGCTGGACACGACTTCCTCCACCAGGCCGATGCGAGCGGCTTCCTCGGCCGAGATGCGCTCGCCCGTCATGCCCAGGCGCAGAGCCTGACCGAGCCCCACGTAGGTCGCGAGCTCGGCGGTCCCGCCGGCCCCCGGCAGGATGCCCAGCCCGGTCTCGGGCAACCCGAACACCGCCTCGTCCGCAGCGATGCGGTAGTCGCAGGTGAGCAGGAACTCCGTGCCCCAGCCGAGCGCGACGCCGTTGACCACGGCCACGTGAAAGATCGGGGCGCGGCGGAGCCTGGCGAGCACGCTGCGCTGCCACCGCACGTGGGCCCGCACCTGATCCTGCGACCAGCCCACGCGCTCGGTGACGTTCGCGCCTGCGATGAAGATGGGCGTGCCGCGCGACGAGCGCCGCCTCGACCAGGTGATCAGGGCGCGGACACCGTCGAGATCGTCGAGCAGCGCTTCGAAGGCCCGCAGCTGCTCGCTCCCCATCTCGTTGGCCTTGCCGTGATCCAGCTCCAGCGACGCCACGGCGCCCTCGCGTACGACTTCGAAGCTCATCGCGCCTCCCGGCTTCCCCTATCCGGCCCGCCGCCTTAGAACCTCGCTCAGGGAGAGCCTGTGCAGATCGCCGCCGTCGGCAGTGCGTTTCCACCGCACTACTACGACCAGGAGACCTTGCTCGACGCGTTCCGTGGCGCCTGGAACGCCCAGCACCACAACCCTCGACGCCTGGAACGGCTCCACCGTGCGGTGCTGGTGGGCGGCCGACACCTCGCCCTTCCGATGGAGCGCTACGAGCAGATCGAGACCTTCGGTCAGGCCAATGATGCCTGGATCGAGGTGGCTCAGGACCTCGGTGAAGCGGCCATGCTGGATGGCCTGGAGCGCGCCGGGCTGGTCCCCGAGGACGTCGATGCCCTGTTCTTCGTCAGCGTCACCGGGCTGGCCACGCCCTCGATCGATGCGAGGCTGGTGAACCGACTGGGGCTGCGCAGCGACGTGAAGCGCAACCCGCTGTTCGGATTGGGCTGCGTGGCCGGCGCCGCGGGCCTCTCCCGGGCCAGCGACTACCTGCGTGCCTTTCCCGACCAGGTAGCGGTGCTCTTGAGCGTCGAGCTCTGCTCGCTCACCCTGCAGCTGCGCGACCTGTCGATCCCGAACCTCATCAGCTCCGGATTGTTCGGCGACGGCGCGGCGTGTGCGGTGCTCACGGGTCGCGAGCGCCAGGCCACGGGCCCACGCATCCTGGCCACGCGCTCGATCTTCTACCCCGACACCGAGCGGGTGATGGGCTGGGACATCGGCGAGACCGGCTTCAAGATCGTGCTGTCGGCCGAGGTGCCCGAGGTGGCCAAGCGCTTCCTGCCGCGAGACGTCGATGCCTTCCTCGCCTCCCATGGCCTCACGCGAGCCGACATCACCACCTGGATCTGCCACCCCGGCGGACCGAAGGTGCTCGACGCCATGCAGACGGGCCTGGACCTGCCGGAGGGCGCGCTGGACCGCACGTGGCGATCGCTCCGGGAGGTCGGCAACCTGAGCTCGTCGAGCGTGCTGATGGTGCTGCAAGACCAGCTCACGGAACCGCCGGCCTCGGGCGCCTGGGGACTGGTCCTCGCCATGGGCCCCGGCTTCTGCAGCGAACTGGTGCTGATCCGGTGGTAGCGGCCTACGCCGGCTTGATCGGGTTGGTGGCGTGCGAGCGCCTGGTCGAGATGGTCATCGCCAGGCGCAACGCGGCCAAGGCCTTCGCGCAGGGTGCGGTGGAGCATGGCCAGGGCCACTGGCCCTACATGGTGGCGCTGCACGCGGCGTTCCTCGTGGCATGCCCGCTCGAGGTCTGGCTCCTGGACCGACCCTTCGTGCCCTGGATCGGCGCGCTGTGCGGTGCCGTGGTCCTGTGCACGATGGGCCTTCGCTACTGGGTCATCGCCACGCTCGGGGAGCGCTGGAACACCCGGGTCATCGTGCTCCCGGACGCGCCGCCCATCGTCGCGGGCCCCTTCGTGTACTTCGACCACCCCAACTACGTGGCCGTCATCCTCGAGCTGGCCGCCCTGCCGCTGATGCACGGCGCCTGGATCACGGCGCTGGTCTTCGGCGTGCTGAACCTCTGGCTCCTGAGCGTGAGGGTCGACGTCGAGGACCGCGCGCTGATGAGGATCCGATGAGCGAACGCGCCATCCTCGACGCGCTCGGAGCCATCGCCCGCCGCGAGCTGGACTGGGAGGGCTCCCTCACCTCGGACACCTCCCTCGTGGAGGCCCTGGCGCTCGACAGCATCCGGCTGCTGCAGCTGTTGGTGGCGGTGGAGGACCACTTCGAGCTCTGCCTGGACGAAGACGACGAGCAGGGCCTGGTCTCCGCGGGCGACCTGGTGACCCTCATCCAGGAGCGCGGCGGTGGGTGAGACCCTCGGCGAAGCGCTCAGCCTGGCGTCGGAGAGCACCCGCTTCGGCCTGCGCCTGCTCGACCGCCGGGAGCGAGAGACCTTCTTGACCTGGCAGGAGGTCCATGCGCGCGCCAGCGGCGTGGCGGCCGGGCTGCAGGGTCTGGGCATCGCGCCCGGGCAGCGGGTCGCCCTGATCTTCCCCACCGGGCCGGACTTCTTCTCGGCCTTCTTCGGAGCGTTGCTGGCCGGCGCCGTGCCGGTGCCGCTGTACCCGCCGGTCCGGCTCGGCCGGATGGATGCGTACCACGTGCGAACGGCTCGCATGCTCGCCGCGGCGGGCGCAAAGCTGGTGCTGGCCGATGCCCGGGTTCGGCGCGTGCTCGGCCCCACGCTCGAAGCCAGCGGCCTGCGCGCACACGGCGTTGGAGCCCTCCCGCAGGGCACGCTCCGACCCGTGCACACACCGCCGTCGGCCCTCGGCCTCGTGCAGTTCTCGTCGGGCACCACGGTGGACCCGAAGCCCGTGGCGTTGAGCCATCGGGCGCTGCTCGCCCAGACCCGCACCCTGCTCGACGGGATCTTCAGCGTGCGCGACGAAGGCGACGTCCCCCGCGCTGGCTGCTCCTGGCTGCCGCTGTACCACGACATGGGGCTCGTGGGCTGTGTGTTCCCCGCTCTGGTGGCCGTGCGCGACCTGACCCTGCTGCCCCCGGAAGCCTTCGTCGCCAAGCCGGCGCTGTGGTTGCGCGCGTTGTCGCGGAGCCGCGCCGTGGTCTCGCCGGCGCCGAACTTCGCGTATGCGCTGTGCGTGGAGCGCGTGCGCGACGACGAGCTCGACGGCGTGGACCTCAGCCACTGGCGCATGGCGCTCAACGGCGCCGAGCCGGTGGCTCCCGCCACCTTGCGGGCGTTCGTGCAACGCTTCGCGCCCTGGGGACTGCGTCCGGAGGCGCTGACGCCCGTCTACGGCTTGTCCGAGGCGGCCCTCGCGGTGAGCTTCAGCGCCCCGGACCAACCCTTCGTCGCGACCCGTTTCGACCGGGAGCAGCTGTCCCTGGGCACGGCCGAACCCGACCCGAACGGGGTCGAGCTGGTCAGCGTGGGCGCGCCCCTGCCCGGCTTCGAGATCGAGGTGAGGGGCGAACAAGGAACCCTGCCGCCCGACCGCACCGGCCGGGTGTGGGCACGCGGACCGTCGCTGATGGAGGGCTACCTCGGGCGGGACGAAGCGACCCGACGGGCCCTGGTCGACGGCTGGCTCGACACCGGCGACGTCGGCTTCCTCCACGACGACCAGCTCTACCTGACGGGCCGCGCCAAGGACCTGCTGATCCTGCGCGGACGCAACCACGCGCCGCACGAGGTGGAGCAGGCGGTCGATCACGTGGCCGGTGTTCGAACCGGCTGCGCCGCGGCCGCCAGCTTCCTGCCGGAGGGCGCCGATCACGAGGCCCTGCTGGTGTTCGTCGAGCACGCCCGCGACGCCACCGAGGACGAGCGGGACGCGATGCCGGGGCTCGCGGCGGAGGCCATCCTGCGCAGGACCAGCCTGCGGCCCGACGCCGTGCTGGTGCTTCCCCCGGGCACCCTGCCCCGCACGAGCAGCGGCAAGATCCGGCGAGGCGAGGCGCTTCGCCGGCACCTGGCGGGCGAGCTCACCTCGCCCGGTGCCGTCACCCCGCTCTTGATCGCAGGGGTCTTCGCCAAGAGCGCGGCCGCGTACGCGCGGGCCTGGGCCAGGCGCCGATGAGCCGGCTGGTGGTGGTTGGGGGCGGGCCGGCTGGGCTCGCCACCGCCATCGCCGCGCGCATGCACGACCTCGACGTCTGCGTCCTGGACGCCGCCACGCCCCCCATCGACAAGGCGTGCGGCGAGGGCTTGATGCCGCGGGGCCGCCGCCTCCTGGAGGACGAGCTCGGGGTGCAGGTGGACTCCGATGGCGTCGCTCCCTTCCGCGGGTTGCGCTTCATCGATGGCGACCTCGTCGCCGACGCGCCCTTTCCCATGGGCGAGGGCCTGGGGGTGCGGCGCAGGCACCTGCACGAGGCGATGGTCGCTCGGGCCCAGGCGGTCGGGGCCGAGCTTCGCTGGACCACCCGCGTCACGGGTCTGGTCGACGGTGGCGTGCAGACCGAGCAGGGGGCCGTGCTCGGCGACCTCGTCGTGGGCGCAGACGGCCTCCACAGCCAGGTCCGCCGGTGGGCGGGCCTCGACGCCGTGCCAGGCCGCTACGAGCGCTTCGGGCTTCGAAAGCACGTGGCGGTCGCGCCATGGAGCGACCGCGTGGAGGTCTGGTTCCGAGACGACGTGCAAGCCTACGTCACCCCTGCGGGCCCCAGCCGGGTGGGGGTCGCTCTGCTCTGGTCGGGACGGAAGGCGCGCTTCGACACCTTGCTGGACGCGTTCCCGGCGCTCCGGCGGCGGCTCGGCCAGGCACCCGACGACTCGACGGTCCGGGGCGCAGGACCACTCCACCAGCGTGTTCGAGCGGTGATCACGCCCGGCGTTGCGCTCGTCGGGGACGCCAGCGGCTACCTCGACGCGCTCACCGGGGAGGGGCTGTCGCTCGCCTTCGAACAGGCCCTCGCTCTGGCGGACGCGACAGCGTCGGGTGAGCTGGCTCGCTACGCGGCGGCGCACCGCCGCATCGCCCGGGTTCCCATGGCGCTGGCGGAGGCCATGTTGGTGGCGGAACGACGGCCGTGGCTACGTCGGCGGCTGGTCGCAGCGCTCGCCGCCAGGCCGGACACCTTCAGCCAGGTGCTCGGCGTGAACGACGGCAGCCTCGCTCCCAGCGCGATCGGACTGGGGCGACTGCTCGGCCTGGGATGGGGGATGCTGCTCGCTTGAGCGGGCGCCCGAAGGCGCCGGTCGCGTCAGCTCGTGGCGGCCTTCTTGGCCTTCAGGCGCCGCTTCTTGGCGACCTGACCCTTGCGCTGACGCATCTTCTTGGTGCTGCTGCCCTTGGCCATCGAAAAACTCCCGGCGCTTCCGCGCCCGATACGAAGAGCCCCAGAGCTAACCCCTACGGAGCTCGTCTGCGAGGGGGCGCAAGCCACGCTCCTCTGCCCAGGCGATCGCAGCGGCGCGATCGGGGAGCCGTCCAGCCAACGAGAGGCAGCGGATGGCGTTCGCATGCCGCCCGAGATCCCGCCAGGAACGCGCCACGCGTTCCAGCTCGTCGGCGTCGTTCTGGATCTCTGCCGCCAGGCTCCGACCAGCCAGGGCCAGGCCCTCGAACGCAGGTGCTTCGGGCAGGACGAGTCCGGCGAGCAGCTCCAGCGTGGCCTCGGGCCGGTGCGACAGGCGCGCCAGCTGGGCGGCCCGGTACACCGCGGCGTTTCCCGCCAGCCCGTTGGCTTCCTCCTCCAGGATGGCGACCACGCGCGCGAGCGCCAGGCGATCGGCCTGCGCCACCAGCACCCCCGCGAGCGCGTCCAGCGCGAGCACCAGGAGGGGACCGTCGGCTTCCGCCACCAGACGCTCTCCCCGTCGACGCGCCTCGTCCCAGAGGCCGAGATCGAGCTCCAGACCGACCAGGTTCACGGCGACGACGGGGTCGTCGGCGGCAGCGAGGGCCAGCTCCCGTCCCTCGAGCGGGCGGTCGGCGCGCCGAAGCGCCTCCAGCCGACGGCGAAGGTCCGTCAGCTCAGAAGTCGCCGAGGATCACCAGTCCCCGACCCGTGGGGGCCAGGGTCACAGGAGCATCGACCAGGAAGCTGACACCCACCAGCGCCACACCACCGCCGAGCAGTCCGACGGTGGACCAGCGCGCAGCGTTGAAGGCACTCGCGGCCGCTTCGGCCTCCGAGGGGGTGACCGACAGCGCCTCGCGGTCCTGGAGTGCCTCCACCGTCTCCCACTTGGGGTTCACCCAGAGGAAGTTGGCGGCTGTGCCTCCGGCGAGGAGCGCGCCACCGGCCCCCAACAGGGCGAGGCGGGCCACGTTCACGTCGCCCGACTCCTTCTCCGGCTCAGCCGGCTCGAGGCCGCAGCTCGCGAGGTAGTCCGGCGGGTCGCCGAAGTCGTGCCAGGAGGCCTCCAGCGTGTCGCCAGGACACAGCACTTGCACGAGGTGCCGCCCAGGACGCACGAGGTCGTAGTCGCGGGTGATGGCGCCGTCGACGTAGACCACTGCACCTTGCGTGTCCTCGGGGACACCCGAGGGGTTCTGGCTCTTGGAGCTGACCTCCGCGCGGAGCGCCTCGAACGCGTTCTGCGGATCGGAGTCGACCACCAGCGTGACGTCCCACTCGAACGCGGGATCGTGGGTGAGCGCGCGCCTCCACGCGGCCAGCGACGCTTCGTCCCGGTCGCCGTCGTAGTACTCGAGGATGCCGGCCAGGTACTCGATGCGCGCCAGCACGCCGGCTTCGACCACCACCTCCGAGGCGAGGGCGGCCTCTCCTGCGGCCTGCAGCAGCGTCCGGGCGGTGACCGCGTCCCCATTCTGGATGGCGGCGAGGGCCTCGTCGGTCTTCTCGACCGGGCCGGCCCAGGCAGGCGTGGCGAGCACGCAGGTGGCCAGCGCGGCCGTCCAGTTCTTCATCCGCATCCCAACGCGTCCCAGCTCTTGGAGTCCACCGTGTACTTGAATTGGCAGGTCTTGTCCTTCTCGACCACCATCTTCTTCCAGATCTCGGACCCTTCCCTGGTGATCTTCACCCAATACTCCCCGCCCGGTATGCCGTTCAGCGACCAGGCGAAGCCCTTGCCGTCCCAGGTCTTGGTGGTGCCGTAGGTGTTGGTGATCATGAACTCGGCGCCGCCGATCGGCACGACGTTCACCTTGGCGCTGCCCACGCCGTCCGGCCTGGCGAGCTCGGTGCCAGACGAAGCCTCTTCGACCTCCTCGACCTCCTCGACCTCTTCGGCAACCGCCGTGTCCTCGACCTCCTCTACCTCCTCGACGACCTCTTCGACCACGGGCTCCGGTGCAGGCGGCTCGGGCTCGGGCTCCGGCGCCGGCGCGGTCGCGACGGCCGGGGGAGGATCGGTGTCGGGCTTGTTCGACTGGGTGATGGCGAAGCCGATGCCGCCGCCGACGGCGATCAGTCCCACCAGCGCGAGCGCGATGAGCTTGCCCTTGCCACCGCCCGTGCTCGGAGGTGCAGGAGTTGGCGGAGGCGGCGCGGCGACCGGCGGCGTGTAGCCAGCCGGCTCGTCGTCCTCCACGGGACTGGCCACGGGGCCGCTCGCCACGCCCGTGTCGACCAGTTGGGTGTCGACCGTCGGCAAGGCGACCGGATCTGGAGGATCGACCTCGGCCGTGTCCGGATCCTCCTCGTCGTCGTCGCCTGCGGCGTCGTAGCCTGCGTCGTGCTCGTCGGAGTCCTCGTCCGGCGCGGGACCGCGATCGTCCTCGGCGTCGGAGGCCTCCGTGGACCCGCTCTCGCTGAGCTTCGCCGCGTAGTCCGCGTACGAGAACGAGACGGGTTCTTCCTCGTCGGGGTCTTCCGCGGCTTCCTCGGCCTCGGGGGCCCAGGTCTCGGGCACGGAGGGCTCCGGTGCTTCCGGAGGCGGGCCGTCTGGCGCGGCCTCGGCCAGCTCTTGCCCGGCGGGCTCACCGCTGTCCCGCGCCGGCGCGTGGTCTTCGGACCCTTCGAGCTCGTCTTCGTGCTCCGGCGGAGGCGCGCCCGCGTCGGAGTCCCCGCTGCTGTGCGCGCGCTCCATCTCCGTGAAGAAGGTGCTGCCATCGGCGGGCGCGTCAGCGACCTCGCCGGTGGTCTGCGGCGCGCCCATGGCGTCGAAGGGCTGGCTCGCGTCCTCGAAGACCACCGTTCCGGTGAAGGGATCATCGGCCGGACCCTCGTGCGGATCGGCGTCCATCGCATCGCGCACGTTGGCGCGGCAGAACCGGCGGAGCCCCATGTCGGTGCAGGCCTCGGCCAGGGCTTCCATGAGCTCGACCACCACCCCCGCCTGGGGCCGGTCCTCGGGCTCGTAGGCCAGCATCAGACGGAGCACGGCATAGGCCTCGTCCATCAGCTCCGCGGCGAGCGCGTCGCCCAGGTCGAGATCGGCGAGCCGCTGGTCGAGGGTCTCCTCGTAGCGCTCCGGCCGCATGTGGATCTTGCCGTAGGCGCCGCCGCTCAAGAGCTCGTACAGCGACACGCCCAGCGAGAAGATGTCGGCCGCCGGCGTGTCCGGATCGCCCATGATCCGTTCCGGCGCCATGTAGGCCTGTGAACCGAAGGCCAGCGCGCGGGTCTTGGCCTCCCGGGTGTCGAAGTTGGCCCGTGCCGTGCCGAAGTCGAGCAGCTTGACGTCGCCGCCCGCGGTGATCATCGCGTTGGACGGCTTGATGTCGCGGTGGATCAAGCGGAGCGGCTCACCCCCCTGGAGGGGGATGTGGTTGTACGCGGCCTCCAGCGCGCTGGCGATCTGGGCGGTGATCTCCAACGCGGCGCGGATCGGAAAGTCCTCGCCCTTTTGCGCGAGGAACGACGAGACCTCCTTGAGGTCCACGCCCTCGAGGTACTCCATGATCACGGCGCACTGGCCGTTGATCGAGGTCAGATCCTCCACACGGACGATGTTGCGGTGGCGCAGCCGGCCCAACAGGCGGGCCTCATCGCGGGACCGCATCACGATCTCGTCGTGGTCCTGCCACTTGCCGTGGAGGATCTTGATCGCGACGACCGACGAGAAGTTGTCGCCCGTGTTCATCTCGGCCAGGTAGACCTTGCCGAAGCCGCCTTCGGCGAGCTCCTTGATGAAGCGGAAGCTTCGGCGAGCCTGGGCCAAAACGGAGTCTCCGGAACCGCGCGAAGTATAGCGCGGAGGCTCAGTCGGAGCAGAATCCGCCCTCTTCCTGGGCCACCTCCACCACCACATGGAGGAGCGCCAGGTAGTCGCTCACCCGCTCGTCGATCCCGGGGTAGGTCCCGGTGACGTCGGCAAAGGACCAGGTGGCCAACAAGCCGCGCCCCCACGGGGTCTTGCCCTCGAGCGCGAGCTGTTCCTGGCCCAACAAGATGGCCGCCAGGGCCATCACGGTGGCGTCCTTCTGGCGCTCCTCGTCGAGCTCGATGATCTCGTACACCCCGTCCACCGGGGCGAGATCGACCCACGGATCCGCCGTGATGCCGGCCAGGGCGCCCGGGTCTACCGGCCTGCGGCTGCCTTCTTCCGCGACCAGGTACGGCAGCGCGCCGTAGCGGGGGCGCGCGCCGCTCCCCAGCCCACACAGGGCGTCGGCCACGCCCTCCGGGTCGCCCGCGTTCATCAACAAGGTGTAGATCTTGTCCTGGTACCGACCGTTCAGGCTCTCGGCGCGGGACAGGGTGCGATCGAGCAGCGCACCCGTGAGCCCGAAGGCCGCGAAGTTGGAGCGGCGTTGGCTGGCTTCGTAGCGCAGCCCGAGGAGCGGATCGTCGGTGCTGAGCGTGTGGGAGGTCCCGCCTTCGAGCGAGTAGACCTCTTCCTCCATGACGAGGTAGGCGTTGGCGCCGGTGAGGATCAACAGGGACGCGCCGACCACCCAGCCGCGGGGTCCGGGGAGGGTCACGAGCGCTCCCTCACCGCGTCCGCCTGTGGCACCTGGAAGCGGGAGCAGTAGGCCTCTTCAGCCGTGTAGGCCGACCAGTCTCGGAACTCGCTGCGACCGCCATAGTTGGTCGCGTAGTAGCACACGGCCAACATGTGCTGGGCGAGCACGTTGTAGCTGTAGTGCTGGGTCTCGCGGTGCAGCATCGACCCGCATGGGTTGCTGTTGTCGTAGGCGGCATCCTCGCAGGTGATCTGCTGGCCGAAGAACATCGGATCGGTGTCGAGGCCGGTCTTCTCCAGCCATCGCTCGTAGGCGGGCAGCACGTTGTAGACCTTCTTCCGGCCGCTGAAGCGCGCGTCGTCGTAGCCCGCGTTGTGGCTCGCGATGACGAGCTGCACCACGGCGCCCGAGCCTCGGAGCGTGGGGTCTTCGTAGGCCTCGCCGAGGGTCTCGATCGCCCCCGCAGTGGCCGCCTCGAGCTCGGTGCGCTCGTCGACCTGGCAGGTGGTCAGCTTGCAGGTGCCTTCGCTGGAGACGTACTCGGCGTTCTTCAACACCCCCGCCGGCGGCACCGGCGAGGTGGGGGTCCACGAGACCCCACCGGGCATGCTGCAGTTCTTGACCGTCACGCCCACCCGCTGGGCGACCTCCGGCATGAACTGCCAGTAGCCGCGGGCGCACACCGGGGACCAGATCTTCGAGTCGTAGCGAGACTCCTGGTATGGGATCGCCGCGAAGACCTCCGGCAGCCCCGCGCGACGCAGTCGATCGACCACGTAGGCGTAGTCGTCCACCTTCTCGTCCAGGGTCCGCCAGAACGCCCAGGCCTTGAGGTGAAGCTCCGCTGAACGCGTGACGAACTCCAGCAAGCGCTGGTCCCAGTTCGCGGGGTTCTGGAGCTTCGGCTTCTTCGCGGCCTCGGCGTTCTGGGCCATCACGAAGTCGTGGAAGGGCTGGTTCAGCCCTTCGAGGAGCTCGGGATCGATGGGCGCGTCCAGCTCGACGAACTCGTACGACGCCATGCCCTCGTCCACCGGCCCGAGCCGCTGCACCTCGGGGCGCAGGATCGTGACGGCGAGCAAGCCGAGCCCGGCCGCGATGCCAGCGGCGATCGTCGACATCACCGGAATGAACCACGCGGGGCGTCCGGTGTCGGTGCGCAGCTCCTTGACGTCGCTGGGCGCAGGCCCGGCCACGGGGCCCGCCGCCGCCGCCTCGGAGATGATCGCGCGCTCCTCCCAGACTCCGAGCCGGCGGGTCTCCACGTAGTGCACGGTGGCGCCTCGCCCGGGCGGACCCAGGTGGAACGCACAGCCGGGCTCCAGGTAGGCCGGCCCCTCGAGCGGCAGGATCTCGGTCCAGTCCACGTGCTCGTGGGGTGCGAGCCGGACCTGCGCGTTGCCGACGGGGGCCAGCGAGGTCTGACCCTCTGCGTACGCGGTGATGACCGCCTGGCGTTCGTCGAGCCCCCGGTAGTTGGCGAGCTTCAACCCGCCTGGACCCGGATCCGCACCGAGGCGCACCACCGGCCCTCGGCACACGATGTCGCCTTGCCGCGCGAGCGGGCCGCCCAGGAAGCGCAGGACGACGTCCCAACGTTCCTGGCTCACCCGACCGTCACCGGCTTGGACGGATCGAGCTCCGCGACCAGCAGGGACGCCGGGACGCTGACACCGCCCTGCGAGAGGGCTCCGGAGTCGCCCCCGATCCAGCCGGCCACCTCGTCAGCCACGACGCCGACGCCAACGGTGCTGGCCGCCACGGTGGCCACCGTGTGATCGCCGATCTGCACCGTGAGCCGCACCATCTGCAGCGGCACGGCATGGAGCCTCAGCTCGTCTGCTTCGAGCTCACCGATGCGCGTGGTACCGGGCAGCGGACCCGAGGCATCCCCCAGCCGCCATGCCCCCACCACACGCCCGTCGGACGAGAGCTGCAACGGCGCGACGTTGGCCGCCATGCTCCTCGCGGCATCCGCCAGCAGGAGGTCCCCCCGAAGGCGGATTTTGGCGGCTCCACCACCCGGCTTGCGCACCTTCATCGACCGGGGGCTGTCGTCCACCGCAGGAGGGGGCGCTGCAGCGGGAGCTGGCTTGGACTCGGGCCCGGGCTCGGGAGCCGGGGCGACGGCCGCGACCGGGGCGGGCACCGCCGTGGCGGCGACCGGGGACGGCTCGGGCGGCGCGGCCTCGGGCGCCTCGGACTCCGCTGCGTCCGCGACCTTGCGCGCCTTGGCCTTGGCCCGAGCCAGCAGGGCCTCCGCGGCCGAGCTCCCCTTCTCGCGGGGCTTTCGGGCCTTGCGGGGGGTGTCGCCCGAAGCCTTGCTGCGCCGGCGAGACGACGAGGACGAGGACGAGAGCAGCTTGTCCATGACCTGGTCGGCCGACAACCGGCCCTCGGAGGCCGCCTCCGCGTGCTGCCGGCGGCGGAACGCCCCGGTCTCGGTCGAGGTCCTGATGCGCTTCAACAGGTCGTCTGCCGAGACCCGCGGCATGACCGTGGTCTTGTTGCCCTGGTCTTCGGCTGGCGGCGCGGGCTTCGGTTCGACCGGCTGGAGGGCGGCTTCCGGGGCCTTCGCCTCCGGAGCTTTGCTGGAGGCGGCACTCCGTGTGCTCCTGCGTCGACCGGGGAGATCGACCTTGCGAGCACGACGGGCACGCCGACCGGGATCGGGCTTCGACCAGCGGCTGTCGTCCTCCGAGCCCTCCTCGGGCGCCGCTTCGGGGGCTGCTGCGGCCTGGGCGGCGTCCTCGGCCTCGAGCTCGGCCAGGATCTTCTCGCGGGCACCCTTGTCGAGGGCCATGGTCGCGCCAGCCTGCAAGGCCTCGCCGTCCCGGCGCTGCTGCCCGCGCACGACGGCCACGACATCCACGAGGGCCTCGCCGCTCACATCGTCGTGGCCGAGCGTGGTCTTCACGGCCTCGAGGAACGCCTCGCCACTCTCGAAACGGTCCTCGGGCGTGGGCTTGAGCGTGAGCCGCAGCAGGTCGCGCACCGGTTGAGGGAGCTTGTCCTTGAAGCGGAACAGGCGCTGGCTGGTCTCGCCCCGGGAGGCTCGTGTGCGGATCTCGTCGACCAGACCGTCGTACACCGGCCGGCCCGTCATCACCTCGAACGCGACGAGGGCCAGGGTGAAGAGGTCGGCCGAGAGGTCTTCCGAGGAACCCTCCAGACGCTCCGGGGGGCAGTAGCGGAAGCTGTCCTCGCGCGGCACATCGTCCGGATGGTCCTGCAGGTGGAGGATCTCGACCTGGGGCAGCGCGTGCCCGATCACCTCGACCTGCCCATCCGGCTTGATCAGCACCCGCCAGGGCGTCACCCCGCCGTGGCTGTACACGCCGTGCGGCTCGCCCGCCTCGGCAGCTTCCACGAGGATCTCACCGGCCGCGTACAGGATCTCCAGGCCAGCACGAACCCCGCCGGTCTCGCCCGCGTCGGCCAGGCCACGAACCAGCTCGTACACGCTGACGGCTTCGCCCGTCGGGTACACGAACGCACCCTCTTCGGGTCGATCGACCAGCTCCACCAGGCCCGTCACGTACGGCGCCTCCAAGAAGCCGACGATCACGTCGAGCGCGGGCCCGATGGCCGGGTGCCCGCGGTAGACGTCGTGGAAGACCACAGCGGTGTGCCTCAGGCCGCCATCGTCCACCAGCTCGACGAGGTCCGAGCCGGGCCCCTTGGTCACCCGTCCGGTTCGCTCGAAGCTGCCGAGGGTCTCCATCCACGCCTCCCGCACGGCGCCGACGCCGGCTCTGCGACCCGGCCGAGACTACCAGAGCCCGCGTGCTACGGTCGGGTGAGGCCTTCGTGTCCAGCAGTCACAAGAAGCGGCAACGACCCGACGCGGCGTCCGCCGAGACGCACGCCGCCCCCGCCGCCGACGCGTCGATCGCCGACCTCCGCCGCCTCGTCGACGGCCTGGATCCGAGGCGCGCTCGACAGCTCCAGGGGCAGGTGGGCAATGCGGCGTTGCAACAGATCCTCGGCGGTGCCGCGACCCAGGATCTGGTGGCGCGCGCGACCCGCGCGGCCGCGACCCTGCGCGACCAGCAAGCCCTCGAGGCCGAGGAGGAGCAGGAGCACCAGGAGGAGGAGGCCGAGGCCGAGCGGCAGGAACAGCAGCGCACCGCTGCCGCCGACGTGGCCCCGAGCCAGTCCGGAGACGGCGAGCCGGTCCCCGGCGAGGAGGTGCTGGACGCGGTCGTGCGCATGGCCGGCGATCTGCTCTTCGACGGCGAGGAAGACGACGAAGACGACGACACCCAGCTGCCCGACGAGAAGCAGCAGGCCGCGCAACGCCGCCAGCGGCAACGGTGGCTTCCCGAACGGACGGCCGATGATCCAGACACCACACCAGCCGGGCGCACGGTGCGCAAGACGGACGCGACCGGCGACGCGCGCACGGCCTGCATCTGGCCGTGGCTGCAGGATCCCGCCGCCCTGGTCGACGCAGCGTTCCAGCTCGAGGACCTGCTCGAGCCCCACCGGGTGCACCCGGCGATTGCACGCATCGTCGGCCTGGCGCTGTGGCTCGGTGCTCGTGCCCGGCACCACGAATCGAAGGCCCTGCTCGACGCCGTGGGTCCGGTGCCCGGCGCCCCGGGCCTCGCCGCCCTGGTCACACGCAACGCAGCACTCGTGGACCTGGCCATCGCCACCGAGCCGAGGCTCGCGGGCGCTGCAGCCCTCATGCTGGAGCCGGCCCGGGCCGAGCTCGACGCTGCGGCCGCCGCGGCGGGTCTGGGCGTGCGCGCAACCTCGCTCCAGCTGCTCACAGCCGCGGCGCGGGGCGCGCGCGACGCGCAGCCACCGCCCGGCGATCCAGAGCCGGCCTCCGAAGCGCTCCGACGGGCTGCGGGCTTCGAGCTGCCCCCGGTGTTGGACGGTTTTCCGTTTCCCGCTCGTCGGGGCGAAGCCGAGGACCCGGTCGAGCGGGCACTCGCCGGCCCGGACCGCTGGAAGCAGGCGCCCCCACGGACCGCACTCGACGGCCTGGTGCAACAGCTCGGAGGGGTGCTGGAGGGCCTGCTCCGCAGCCGGCGGGAGGTCGCCGCAGCTGGCCTGGCCATGTGGCGACTGGGCGCCGAGCTTCGCCGGGAGGTGTTTCGCGACTTCGAGGAGGCGCTCCAGCCGCTCGGACGCGCCCTGGTGGTGCACGCGGAGCAGGTCGCTCGGAGCGGGGAGACCACCTTGCAGCAGGCCGAACCGACGCTGCGGAACGCGATCGCTGCGGCCGATGCGGCGCGCAGCCAGCTGTTGGTGCTCCGCAACGACGTCCTGCAGACACTCGCTGGAGATCTGCCCGCACCCGGACCGATCGACCCAGACGCCGCCGGGGTGGCGCGCGCGCTCCTCGCTGGCGACACCGACCCCGCCGCGGCCGCGGCACGCCACGCTGGAGCCGCGTGGACCTGGGCGATCCTGGAGGCCGCCGATCGGTCGGAGGACGCGGTCGAGGCGCTGCGCCCACACCGTGCCGCAGCCCTGGCGGGCGCGCCCCTCGCGGCGCGCCTGGCCGAGCTTGGCGCCCCCTCGGCGTAGACTGCCCCCGTGAGCGAGTCCGCCCAAGCCCAGGCCCTGTCACTGCGCGTCCAGGTCATCGATCTCGACGCGCGCTTGCTCGACCTCACCGTCCCCACCTACCTGCCGGCTCGAGACCTCACCCAGCGCATCGCGCGCGACGCGGGGCTGGACGTGCACTGGTCGGATGGCCGTCGACGTCGGTACTGGGTTCGCGCGCGCGGCCGGATCCTGGCCGAGGAGGAGCGCCTCGCTGATGTCGGCGTGGTCGGCGGCGAGCTGATCCACCTGCTGCCAGAGCCCCCCGCTGGCGAGGGGGTGCGTGAGCAGGTCCGAGACGTGCCCGAACAGACCGGCTTCCGCCCCAGCACAGCCGCCGCCCTCACGCTCCAGGTTGCCGTGCTCATCGCATGGACGGTGCTCTGGGGCCTGGCCCTGTCCGCCAGCAGCGCCTGGTGGGTGGCGGCCCTGCCCGGACTCGCCCTGGGCCTTCTCGCCAGCTCGGTGGGCATGCGTGTGTTCGGTGGGCACGGCGGACAGGTGCAGGTCCTCGGCCTGGGCATCGTGATCGCGGGGTTGCTGGCGGTGCTCGCTCAGCTGCCTTCCCTGCTCTACGGGGCCGCCATGGCCGAAGCGGTCGTTCAAGGGGTCGTCGGCCTCGTGGCCAGCACCGCAGGCGGCGGCATCGGCTGGCTCGCCTGGTGGGGCGCGGTCGATCCGCTCCCGGCCTCCGTGCACGTGGACCCGGAAGCCGCGGCGGCAGCGATCGAGCATGCGCCTTGCGGCATCTGTGGCCTGGGCGTCGACCCGTCGGTGCACGTGGGCTGCACCTACGGCTGCGGCAAGGTCTTCCACCGCGGCTGCTACCAGGCGCGCATGGCGGTGGTGCACGGCGATCAGGCGGAGCAGTGCCAGGTCTGCGGCGCGGAGCTGACCCGCTGAGCCATGTGGCGTCCCGCACTCTGGGGGGTGATCGGGCCCGGACTCAGGCGTCTCCCGCCAGCTTGGGGAGACGCACTCGTGTACGGATCGGCCCGAGCACTCGGCCCCGTGGCCGGGGGCGCGGTGCGCGTGCGCTCGCAGCTGGGTCGCCAGCTGCTGCCGAGCCACCGGGCGCACACCGTCACGGTGGAAGGGGAGCACCTCCTCCGGGCCCCCGTGCTCGTCGTCGCGGCGCACTTCGGCCAGCACGGGCTGCCTCCGGTGACGCTCGCGGCTCGAGGACACGACGTCACCGTGGTGGCCGTGATGCGTCCCGACGAGGAGCTCTCCGCCGGGGCTCGCTACGGGCAGCGTCGTCGACGCGCACTCGAGGCGACCTTGCCGGTGCGCTACGTTCGTGCGCGTCCGGATCTCGTGCCGGAGCCCAGGGGCATCCTGATCATGGGCGGCGACGGGCGCGCGGCCCTGTCGGTGCACGGCGAGCCTGGGCGACCGCTTCCCCTGGCGGGCCAGACCACCCGCTGGCCGACCCGACCCTTCGAGGTGGCCGAAACCCTGGGGCTGCAGGCCATCGGACTGTTCTTCGACAGCTCTCGGCGGCAACACAGGCTGAAGCTCGTAGACCTCGGATCCGATGACCCTCAGGCGACGTTCGTGGCGCGCTACGATGCGTGGCTACGTGATCACCCGGGCCAGTGGGCCCTGTGGGACGGCTTCGGCGAGGCGACGACGTGAGGCTCAACATCGATCAGACCTGGGACGGCGCGCCCGTCGGCCAGGACGAAGAGGTCGTGATCGGGCTCATCGGGGCGCGACGTCACCTGATGCTGCAGGTCGACGCGCCGTTCCACGCCGACCCGCGACCCGAAGCCGATCCCGGAAGCTGCTGGGGCCTGTGGGAGCACGAGGTGGTGGAGCTGTTCGTGCTCGGGGACGGCGGCCGCTACCTCGAGGTGGAGCTCGGGCCCCACGGGCACTTCCTGGTGTTGAAGCTCGGCGGCTACCGCCACGTGATGGAGACCAGCCTGCCGCTGGACTTCGCAGCACGGATCGACGGCGACCGCTGGCGCGGCGTCGCGCGGCTCGACCGGGCCTTGCTACCCAAGGGGCCGCACACGATCAATGCCTACGCCATCCACGGCACGGGCGAGGACCGGAGGTACCTCGCCTGGAGCCGCCTGAAGGGTGACAAGCCGGACTTCCACCTGCTCAGCTGCTTCGTGGCGGTCCAGCTGCCCTGAGCGCGCCGGGGCTCAGCCCTCCGCGTCGTCCTCCTCGTCGCACTGAAGCGCGACCAGGTCGGCTACCTCGTCGAGGTCGTCAGCGATCGCTTCGAGCTCGGTCGAGAGCTCTTCGCACGCCTCGTCGTCTTCCCCGTGCTCGGCCAGGCAGTCGTCCAGCTCCTCTTCGACCTCGTCCCAGTCCTCCTCGAGCTCGGCCAGCTCCGTCTGGAGCTCGTCGCACGACTCGTCCTGGTACTCGTCCTCGTCCTGATCGTCCTGGTCCTCGTCCTCGTCCTCCTGGTCATCCTGGTCGTCGTCCTCGTCCTCGTCCTCGTCCTCGTCCTCGTCCTGATCGTCCTCGTCGTCCTCGTCGCCGTCCGCCTCGTCCTGGTCGTCGTCGTCGCCGTCCGCCTCGTCCTGGTCGTCGTCGCCGGCCGCGTCGGCTGCGGCCTCGTCCGCGACGGTGATCTCCTCCTTGGTGTCGAGGCAGGCGTTGAACAGGAGCAGGAAAGAGAAGGCCAGCGCGAGGCTGAGGGGACGAAGCTGCACGAGAGGTCTCCATTCGGGTTGCAAAGACACCGTAGATCGCGAGCCCGACATGTACTGGAAAATCGTGCTTCGATGATCACTTACCGTACTGATTCGCCAGTACAATCAGGTCCACGAACGATGTAAGCAGCCGTTTCTTTCGCTCGCAAACTGGGCTATAGCTGTACTGGAATGATTCCCGACATCCACGGATTCCTGGACTACCGAACCTTCTTGAAGGCGTGGTTCGACGCCAAGAAGGCCGAGAACCCCCGGTACAGCCACCGCGCCTTCGTGCGGCGCACCGGGCAGAAGTCACCGAGCCTGCTCAGCGACATGATCGCCGGCCGTCGCAACCTGACCGACGAGCTGATCGGCCCCTTCGCCAAGGCCCTCGGCCTGGACGCGGCCGCGCGCCGGTTCCTCGTGCTGCTCGTGCAGCTCGACCGCGCAGACACCTCGGAGGAGCGCAACACGGTGTTCCGGCAGATCGCCGCCACACGACGCTGGCGGGACGCGCGGGAGCTCGAGGGCGAGGCCTTTCGCTACGCGTCGACCTGGTACTTCCCGGCCGTGCGCGAGCTCGCGCGGCGACCCGACTTCCGCCCGGATCCCGCCTGGATCGCCGGCACCCTGATGCCGCCCATCACGGAAGCCCAGGCTCGCGACGCGATCGACACCCTCCTGGAGCTGGGCCTGCTGATCGAGGACGGCGGCAGCGTGCGCCAGTCCGACAGCTCCGTGGTCTCGCCGCGGGAGGTCGCAGGCCTCGCCGTGCACAACTACCACCGCGGCATGTTGGCGCTTGCCGCACAGGGGGTGGAGCGCTTCAAGGCGGGCGAGCGGCACTTCGTCGGCGTGACCGTGTGTGTGCCCAGCGCGCTCATCGGCGAGCTGAAGGTGCGCCTCGGCGAAGTCGCCGCCGAGCTGCTCGAACGCTGTGATGGCGCCGAAGGAGACCCCGAGCGGGTCTACCAGATCGGCCTCCACCTCTTTCCGCTCTCGGAGTCCCCGTGATCCTCCTCCTGCTGGCGTGCAACGTCGGGGACACCCGTGACGGCACGGTCATCGGCAACCCCGGCGACGGCCTGACCGTCGCGGCCCGCAGCGCGTCGGCCAGCTTCACGGAGGGCGCCACCCTCGTCGACACCCTGATCTTCGAAGGCTGCGACGGCAACGTGACCGAAGCGCCGGTGGAGCAGAACGTCGACCTGGTGGCAGGCACGAGCCTGGCGCTGACGGCCGGAGACTGGTGCGGACTCACCCTCGCCCTCGGCGACGCGATCGAGCTGGAGGCCGAGATCGGTGGCCAGATCGCGGTGCTGGACCTGGAGGTGCCCGAGATCGTGCTCGAGGGCAGCTTCACCGTCACCGAAGCCGCCTACGTGCTGGAGCTGGCCCAACCGGACTGGCTCGAAGACGTGGACCTCGACGGCGACGGCGACTCGGACGAGCTCGAGGACTTCGCCGTAGAAGTCGACGAAGAGCACCCGTCACACGACGCACTCGCTGCGATCTTCGCGGACGCGAGCGCGCTCTACGCCGACTCGAACAGCGATGGCGTGTTGTCCGACGCCGAGCGAACAGGCGCCCTGGCCGCCGGGAGCGGGCGCGACGACGACGGTCCTCCCTCCGCCGGCGACACCGGCGCCGAGTCGATGGGGTCCCGGGGCTGCGCCGGCGGCAAGGCCTTGCTGTTCCTGCCCTTGATCCTGGGCTTCCGCCGGCGGGCTCGGCCGCAGTCGGCGTGATCCCCTGGCCCCATCGCCCGAAGCACGGGGCGCGCCACCCTCGGCGTACCGTGCCCGCGGTCCTGTGGTGACGCGGTGGTGGACCCGCCGGCTGAAGCGAGCTGTGACGGCCGCACCACGGTCGTGCGGACCGTCGACGAGCTCGATGCGTGGCTCGCCGATCCAGTCACCACAGCGCTTCGAACACCGCCGATGGAGGTCGAGCGCTGAGCGCGCGACTCAGGTCCAGGTCTGAACGATCTCCACCGGCTCACCGCCGCTCCGCCATGCCGCGTGCAGGAGCTCGCGACCCCTGCCCTGGCGTGCCCAGAGCACCTCGCATGCGCCCACGTGCTCCGCCCAGACCGCACCGAAGCGGTCGGCGGTGCCGCGGTCGACGCCGAGCGCGCTGGGCACCGGCCAGGGCCGTCCTCCCTCGTCGATCAGCAGGTAGCGTGGAAAGCGGACGGGACCGAGCAGCTCCGCCGCGGCTTGCGCGAAGGCCTCGCTGCCGGCGCCCTCCACCCACGACCGGCCGCGGTCATGCATCACGGGCCCCAGCCCGAGGCCTACGGCCACGGCCTCGAGGCGCGCGCCAGGCACATCGCGTCGCCACGCTCGCAGCGCGGCACCGGCCGTCAACGCCCACAGCGCGATGCTCGCCGGCCACCACAGGGGCGCGAGACCCAGCCCAGCGAGGCCGAGGAGCGCGGCCCCCCACCCCTCGCGAACCCGACGCACCTCGATGGCGGTCGCCGCTGGAGCCAAGGGCTTCTCGAGCACCTGTCCAGTGCCGGGCCGCTTCCGCGGAGGTGCCACGACCAGCCAGCGGCGCTCGTCGCGGTAGTCCTGCCCGACCGCCCAGAGCTCTGCGGTTCGCCGCCAGTCCGCGGCACGCTCGGCCATCCTGCGGTCGAGGGCCTCCCGTTGCAGCAGCACCGTCGAGAGCGAACGATGGAGAACGGGATCGACGCGGCCGAGCCCGGTCCGGATCTGGCCCGCGTCATCGATCCCGAAGGTGTGTTCGTGGCGCTCCGCGAGGCGCTCGAGCATTCGGTCGCCCCCGGCCACCCCCGGCATCACGGCCACCACCTCCCAGAGCGACGCCACCTTGCTCGGGTCGGCCGGGTCGGGACGCAGGGCCCGCCCACGCACCTGGTTCGCGGTGACCGCGGCCGCGATGCCCGTGAGGTCCACGCACACGTTGACCGCCGGGCAGTCCCAGCCCTCCCCGAGCAGGTGGCGTGTCCCCACGAGGCAGCGCGTCACGCCGGAGACGAGCAAGGCGGTTGCGAAGGCGACGCGCTCCCCGGTCGACCACCCCGACACGTCGAGCTCGTGGTGGTCACCGGCGGCGCGCCAGCCGCGCTCGGGCAGCCGCTCGCCGATCCGATCCCAGAGGTCGTCGTCCACCCAGAACACCGATCCCGTGACGAGGATCGGGTCCAGGCGATCGCCCACTCGGTCGGTGACCAGCGCCCGAAGGACCTGCCGCGCCGACAGCGGTCCGCCTTCGGTGTCGCGCTCGGTGACGACGAGCGCGCGGAGGTCGTCGGCGCGCGCACGCCACTCCAGGGCGAGCACCTCCAGGCAAGCCGCCATGCGCGAAGCCGCGCCGCCGAGCGCGGAGAGGGCCACGTCGCGCTCGACCACGATCGACGCCCGCCTCGCACCCAGGCCGAGCCGCTTCAGGTCGGCACGGAGCGCGTCCCTCCGGTCCGCATCGACCGCCATCCACAGCACGCGCGCCCGATCGTGGAGCGTCGGGTGAGCCACCAACTCGGGGTCGTGGGGCAGGTCATCGGGCAGGCCAGCGCCGGACGAAGCCCTCACGCGGCACAGGGCGATCAGCAGGTCGCCGCGACCAGCGAAGCGGTCCTCCGTGAGCTCGAGCAAGGACGCCTGGAGCGCCCTGGCGACGGCGGCGTGCACGTCGAGCCGCTGCTCCCACCGCCGCAGCACGGCGGTCGCTTGAGCCAGCTCCGGCACATCGTCGAGCTCACAGACCGCGAGTCGAACCAGATCTCGGTAGGGCGCGAGGTGGCCGCTGCGGACCAGAGGTGGCGCGTCGACCGTGACCACGTCTCCGGCCAAGGTCAGGAAGCGGTCCAGGCCGGTCACAGCCTGGGGCGGCGTGCCCGTCAGGCCGAGCACCCGGTGCCCGTCGAGGGCCGCCTCCACCTGCTCCGCCCAGCGCCCGAGCAGGTGATGCGCTTCGTCCAGCACCACCAGGGCTTCGGGGCGGAAGCCCTCCCCGGCCGCGTACGTGCAGACGTTCACCACCACGTCGTCGACCAGGCCGAGCTGCTCGACGCACCGCGCACGCCACTGCTCGACCAGCGCGCGCGTGGGCACGCGCACCTCGACGGGGCACGCCAGCGATGACGCCACGGAGAGCGCGCAGCGGGTCTTGCCGGCTCCTGGCGGAGCGACCAGGCACGCGCGGCTCCCGGGCTCCGACAGAGCCGCGAGCAGCTCGTCGACGGCGCGCCGCTGGTACGCCCGGAGCGGAGCGCCCACCGAGCGCTACCGCTTCGCCTCGACGGTCTTCTCGAGGGCGGTGACGATCTTGTCGAGGGGCTGGAGCAAGCGCTCGAACTTGTCGAACCACTTGAGCCACACGTCGTCGTTCTGGTCGGGACCGGGCAGCTCCGCGTTCACCCTCTGGATGAAGCCCTGGAACTTGTCGATCTCCTTGATCGTCTTGGGCAGGGTCGTGTAGTAGTCGTGGGCGTAGCTGATCAGGCTCCCGGCGGTGCGGTAGAGCACCCGATCGCTCGTGCCTTCCTCGATCAGCAGGAACTCCGCGCTGATCAGCGAGCTGGAGAACATCAGCGTGGGCAGGCCGAGCTCGGCCACCAGCTGGGTGCGTGCCAGGTGCATCAGGATCTTCTTGTTGCGCTCGATGAAGTCCACGACCCGCGGCTTCAGGGAGCTCTCGGCCGCCCGGGCCTGCCGCCCGGCGCGCGGCACCGGCATGCGCACCTGCACCATGCGCCCGAGGCGCACGTTGACCCGGCAGACGGCCACCGCGTCGCGCTGGTCTTCCTCGATGGGGTGCAGGCGCGCGGCGCAGAACTCCGTGATGCGCGACGGCTGGGCCTCCGTCGAGTCGAAGATCGGTCGCTCGGTCTTGTCGTCGGACTGCTCGACGTGGAACAGCCAGAGCATGTACTCGCCGTCCTGCTTCGGCACCTGCAGCTTGATCTGCGCGGGCTTGGGCAGGAGCACACCCTGGCCGGTGACGGTGATGCCGTAGCCGGGCTGGATCACCGCGGCGTAGGACGACTTCTTCTGCTGGAGCTCCACCTGCAGCCCCTGCACGATGCCGTGACCGTGCAGGTAGTAGGTGTGCCGGTGCAGCTTGAGCCGGTGGTAGCTCTGCTCCGCCATGAGGTCGTCGGCCGTGAGGCAGAGTCCCTGGAACGGGTTCAAGCGGTGGAGGTTGTCGGTGATCGACGGCAACTCAGCCATCAGCGTCCTCGAAACGAATGGTGAAGGTGACATGGGCGGGTTTCTCCGCGGTCACGATCTGGGCGATGCGACGCAGCACGGCGGGGGCGCGCTGCGAGAAGCGACGGTGGAAGCGCTCACGCTTCTCCAGGACGACCTCGAAGAAGGCTGTGTCCTTTGCGTTCTGGGGGTAGAGGTAGTGCCCTGGCGGCTCCGCCTCCGCGTAGCGGTCGGGCACGGTGGCACCGCCCGCGACCGTGGACCCGCCGAGCACGAAGGGCTGCGGACGGACGCGCGGGCGGACGTGCACCGGCGCGGAGGTGAGCACCCGGATCATCTCCTCCAGCCCGCGGCGGGTACCTCGGGTGCGGTAGAGCCGGATGGCGCGCCGCACCAGCTCGCGCTGCTGGTAGACCGGCAGGCTGTTGTCGAGGGTGAAGCCCACCCAGCTCGCGATCCAGGTCAGGAAGCGCGGGTCGCACGTGAGCGGGTTGGTGAGATCCGGCAGCCCTTCGATCTCGTCCACCACCGTGGTCATCAGGTGCTGGAAGAGGAACAGGAAGCGCCGCAGGCCTTCCACGTCGACGCCAGGGAGGTCCTCGGGAGCGGGGGCGCTCGCCCAACCCTGGGCCGAGATCTCGTCGGCTGGCACGACGTCCTGGCGTCGGGAGGGCACCGCGCCTCGGTAGACGCCTGGCAGGAAGCGCAGGTAGCTGCGCACCGGGACGTGCAGCACCACCTCGTCGCGGGGGTCGAGGCCCGACGGCATGCGCCCATCGGCCGTGGTCACCTCGGCTTCGAGGTGGACGAGCCCTTCCGGCGTGAAGGACGGCGCCGGACGACCATCGGGAAGCACCCGGATGGAGCGAACGACGATGGGGTCGCCGCCCTCCGCAGGCTGGACACGGACCTCCCGTACCACCCCGAGAGCTTCCCCGCGCTGGGCTTCGACCAGCTTGTAGCGGATGGGGTTGCCCATGTGACGCGCGAGGTAGGCGCGAGCCGACCGCACCGGGTAGCCGACCGTGACCACGGTCTCGAGGTGCTCGAAGTCCGCTGGGACCGCGGGCACGAAGCTGCGCGTGGTGGGAAGCAGCCGCTCCATCTACGCGCCCGCCTCGGTGAGGATGCGAACGTGCCGCACCTCGAAGAGGTCGGCGTCGGTGAGGGGGAGCTCGGGCAGGCCCTCACCCTCCTCCCACCCCGGCGCAGACGAACGCCGGTCGCCGAGGTCGAAGAGCTGCACATCGGCGACGTGCCGCACCTCCCCGAGGTCGGCGACGAGGCGCGCGAAGTCCTGTGCGTAGAGCGTGCCGCCGAAGGGCCAGCCCACCCCGTCGAGCCCGCCCGCGTACGGGTCGAGGAAGCGGAAGACCCAGGCCTGGGCGGCCTCCCTCACCATCAGCAGGTTGGCGTTGGGGCGCAGCCGGAGCGTGACGGACACATCGACGAGGGTGTAGGTGGCGAGCCTCACCTTGGGCTGCACGTTGATCAAGCAGCGGTCGGCCAGGTAGCTCTCCACGTGGTCGCGAAGGCCGGCCGCCAGGAAGGGATCCGGTACACGCTCGCCGGAACGCCTGCGAGGGAGCACGGTCACGTCGACCGCGCCGTCTTCGCCCATGGTGCCCCGGCACGCCGCCCTGGCGACTTCGCCGCTCGCTTCCGCGGCGATGATCTCGAAGTCCGAGCGCGTGACCGCGCGGTCTCGTGACGTGAGGATGCTGGGTGCACGCCGCATGATCTGGTCGACGGTCTCGGCGTCGCGGCCGCCGGTAGCGGGAAGCAGGTTCGTCGGCCGTGCGCGGTCGCCCACCGCTTCACAGAGCTCGATCTCGCCCACGCCGATGTTGCCGGCGGCGCCCGGGACGGTGTGGTAGCGCTGCACGCGAACGTTGTGCGCGCCGACCGGGAGCATCTTGCCGCGGATGCCGTTGCCGAAGGTGAGCGTGCCCTCGACAGGGTCGACCACGAACAGGCGATCGTCCTTCTCGGCCGTGAGCAGGTTGCCGCCCCGCGCCACCTGCCAGGTCTCCGTCTGGCCTGCCCCGACGTCGACCAGCAAGGCGAGGTCGCTGAAGAGCTCCGGCCGGGGAAAGATCGGCTGGTCGGTGCCCATGGGGTGCAGGAAGATGGGCTTCCGGCCGAGCTGGATCTGCTGATGCGGCACGCCGAGGCCGCTGAAGCGTTCGCCGGTCACCGGGTGGAGGTTGATCGCTTCGACCGTGTTCAACAGCACGTGCGTGACGGGCGGAAGCGCCGGCAAGCCGCCCTCGAGGTCGTCGGGGGTGGTGAAGCGCGCTCGGATCCAGAACCCGTCGTCGCTGACATCGGGAACATCGGGCAGCGCGAAGCTCAGCTCGCCGCTCTTGGTGAAGTCGTAGCTCGCGCGGTTCTCACCGCTCTCGGAGCCCGGGTTGACCAGCCGACGCCAGCCGACCCCCCGACGCCGCTTCTCGAGCACCTCCCACTCCACGCCCACCCCCTCGGGGAGGAAGGCTTCACCACGGGTGAGGAAGCGCACAGCGTGACGGTTGCCGGCGGGCAGGGGCTTGTCGAACTGCAGGTAGAGGGCCTGGTGGGCGTCGTCGATGTCGACGAAGCCGAAGCTCGGGAACACCTCGCCCATGCGTCCGGCGGCCTTGGTGATGCAGCGGGTGAGGCGGCGGTTCCGCTCCCGGTGGTCCACCTGGGCCAGCTTCGGGTTCTGGATGGGCTGGTTGTAGGTGCCGTCGCCCAGGGTCTTGTCGGCACCCAGGCGGATGCCGTAGATGCGGGGCACGATCGGGTGGAGGTTCTTGTCCTCGTCCTGGGCGGAGAGGTTGGCCTTCTGGAGCTCCAGCCGAAGCCAGGTGGTCTCGAGCCCGTTCACCTCGTGGCGTGCGAGCCCCTTGAGCTGGGACTTCGGATCGACCACGATGCGGACCCGACGACGGCCCGCCTTCTTGGCGCCATCCTTGTCGAGCTGGGCGAAGGTGAAGCCGGCATACTTGGCGTCCTTGGTGTGGACCACGCGCCAGGAGTCCTCGGCCCGGTACGTGAGCTGGAGCGCGTACTTGTCCTTGGGCTCCACGACCGGCTCGCCGTTCATCTCGAAGCCGATCTCGATCTCCATCAGGACCGGCGACTTGCGGCGGTTCTCGAACAAGTCCGAGCCGATGTACAGCTTTCGTCCGATCGTCGGCGGCATGACCGGGTTGAGCTGGAACGGGGACCACGGCGCCTCGTCCAGCAGCATCACCTCGGTTCGGCGCGGGTCGTCGCCGGCGAGCAGGTCGATCTCGACGGGTCGAATCCACTCGACCCCGATCTCCAGCTCGGGGAGCAGCCCCTGCACGACCACGGTCTCGATGCGCTCGGCGCGCAAGTTGTAGCCGTCGGCCGCCATCTCGGTCAGCGGCCCGAGGATCTCGACCGCGGTGCCCTCCACACGGACGCGCTCGTCGGGCACCGGCTCCCAGCTCTCCCCACGCCGGTAGCTCCAGCGGTACTTGGGCAGGTAGGCGCTGCGTCCAGCGGGCAGGCCTCGGTCGATGAGGGCGAAGCGGATCCGCCAGCCCTCCCGCACCGGCGGGCAGTCCTGCAGGAAGAACTCCAGCACGCGACCTGCCGATCGGACCTCCCAGTTGTTGAGCGGTCGGGTCTCGCCACCTCGGTCGTCCTGCCACGTGACGTCGAGGTCCTCGAGCATGCGCTGGGCGAGCCAACGTTCGTAGTCGAGGGTGCCGCGGATCCACCAGCGCTCGGACGACAGCGCATCCGGAACGGCGAAGTCGTCGCCGCGCAGGCCCATCCGCTCGAGCTGCACCACGCCCGGCATCGCCGTCACGAGGTGCGCGTCGGGCATGCCCATGACCTCCTTGTCGGAGACCTGGGACGGCACGGGCCGCCAGCCTTCCGCGGTGGGGTACTCCCAGCGGAAGAAGGGCACGATCGACAGGCTGTCGCCCGGGCGCGTGAGCTTCAGCTGACCGAGTGGCCTCCCGCTCTCGGGGTCCACGTTCATCAGCCGGATGTCGTCGTCGCCGACATAGAGGTATTGGTGAGGCGTGTAGGCCTGCAGCCCGTGCCGCTCGGGGTCGAGATCGAAGATCTGGATGCCACGCCCGCCAGACAGCGACAAGGCCATGGCGTGACCGCCCAGCGGCGTGCTCGGCACCTCGCGCACCGCCGGATGCTGCCCGCCGCGCACCGCCATGATCCGCTGGATGTGGCTGTCGTGGATCGTGAGGCTCTCGGCCGCCAGGAAGCCGAGCGCGGGGCTGTCCTCGCGCTGGCGCGTGGCGATGCGCGAGAACGCCGGCAGCTCGCACGGCGGCTGCTCTTCACGGAGCGCGAAGGTGACCGGGACCAGCGCCGGGCGCGCCGGGCGCCGTTCCTCCCCGATGAAGTTCAGGAAGTGGACGTAGGTCTTGTCGGCGACCCGGTTCAGCCGGTAGATCGTCATCTCCGTCATCCAGGCGAACAGCTGGACGAGGGTCATGCCGGGGTCGGCGTCGGAGAGGTTGGTCCACTCCGGGCAGTACTGGGGGATCAGCGCCCGTGCTTCGGCCACGAGATCGTGGAAGCGACGGTCGTCGAGGTTGGGGGGCTTGATCGGCATCCGTGAGGTCCTGCTTCAGCGGCCTGGGCGTCAGGCGCCCCCGCGCAGGAGGTGCACGAGGCTCTGCGCGGTGTTGGTGGCGACGATGTTGTACTCGACCTCGATGCGCACGCCGCCCGTGGCGTCGGGGCTGGCGGCCGCTCGCACGACCTCCACCCGCGGCTCCCAGCGCGCGATCGCGTCCCGGACGTAGTGCGCGGCGACGGCCGCAGTGGACGAGGTGTTCGGCGCAAAGAGCAGCTCGTGCACGCGGCAGCCGAACTTGGGCAGCATCTGGCGCTCACCCGGACGGGTGGCCAGGATGATGTGGATGGCCTGGCGGATGTTGGCTTCGGTCTCCGACATCTTCAGGCCGCCCGTGGCGGAGTCGAAGCCGAGCGGAAAGGCCCACCCGCGGCCGAGGTACTTCTTCTTGAGGCGACTCACGGGTCGGTGCCCAGCGTGTTGCGGCACACCGACAGCTCGGAGTCCTGGGTGCCCTTGGGGCCCATCGAGTGGCGGGAGCCGAGCACGTACCACGTGCCATTCACCGGCCCCGGACAGCCCGAGAGGTTGATCATGGTCCCCGCCAGCGTGCTCGCGTTGCAGCCGACACGCACCGTTCCGCGCCCGAACTGGCGGGCGAGGCGGTTGAGCTCGGCGGCCGCGATCTCGTCGGCCACGTCCTGGTCGGTCACCGGCACATCGGCGATGTAGCCCGTGAACGACCCGAAGGCGCCGGCAACGGTCGGGCCGGTGTCGCCGGAGCCGATCGTCTCGACGTCGGTGTCGTCCGCGGCGGTGCCCACGACCTCGTCCTTGTCCGCCGGGCTCCATCCCCTGACCACGACCTCCTGGACCTGGTCGGTGCTGTCGTAGGTGCAGCTGACGGACTTCACGTTGCTGCCCCAGCCGAGCTCGGCGGCGTTGGAGGCGTCGTAGTCGGGCGGCTTGAAGTGCAACACACCGTCGACCACACGGAGCAGGTAGCTGTTCCGCGCCGCCAGCCGCTTGCAGATCGCGGCGTTGGACTCGTTGCGCTGCATGATGAAGCTGTGGGTGGCCGACGTGGCCTCGATGTCCCAGGACTCCGCCGAGAAGCCGGCCTCCTCGGCCAGCTCCTCGACCACGGAGCTGTCGGTGGCATCGGTCCAGGATCGGGAGGTGCGTCCGCGCGCGAGCTTGTGCAGTCCGTCGAGCGCGCGGACGACCACGTGGGTGGTGCCGCTGGTGTCAGCGTTGATCTGCATCGCCACCACCTCGCCCTCGAACACCGACGTGGTGTCCGGACCCAGGCAGAGGGTGACAGCGTCGCCGATGGTGAAGCCCCAGCCGGAGCCGTCCGCCTCGACCGCGAAGGACGCGCGAACCATGGACACCATGTCGACATGATCTTCGTAGACGAGGCTCTGCAGCCCGCCACCTTCGGCTTGGGTGAACGACGACGAGCCGATGCTCAGCTCGAAGGCGGCGGTGTTCTGCTCCTCGGCCATTCGTCCCTCAGACCAACGAACGTACGGTGGCGACGATCTGCGACAGCTCGTCGAGCGCCGCATCGGTGTCGTTCTGGCTCAGGGCGGTGCCGGCTGCCACCGCATCGTCGAACAGCGAGGTTCCGGACGACACCACCAGCTCGGTCCCGGCCGGCACGCTGGTCGGATCCTCGATGTGCGGGTTGTCGGCCAGCAGCTGGGCCTGGGGGACGCCGTTCTCCGCGGCGAGCTGGCTCACCGTGGACTCCGACGCCGTGGACACCACGCTGACCCGACCACCCTGGCCCACCAGCGAGAAGCGGGTGGAGTTGACCGCAGACCCCGAGCTCGTCTGGGTGTAGGTGGAGAGCTTCTTCTCCTTCATCTTCGCGGTGATCTTGGCGCGCACGGGCGTGCCGTCGCCCGCGAACATCGTGTAGGTCACCGCAAGGGACTCGAAGAAGCCGTTGAAGCTGAAGTCCTTCCACGCGAAGGTCACGAAGTGAGGCCGCTGTGTGTCACCTTCGCCTGCGATCTCGATGGTCTGGAACTGGAGGAGGCCCAACACCCACTTGTCCTTCACGCTGTCGGCGGTGTTGCCGTCCATGGACAGCGTGGTGTCGAAGTGCAGCTCCATGGAGAGGGTGGCCGGCGCCCCCTTCTTGAACTCGACGTCGGAGTCGCCGCCTTGTTCCTCCTTGTCTTGCCAGGTGCCCTTCTTGTCGAACTTGAGCTCCTTGGGGTTGAACTGGACCGTGAAGGTCTTCGAGCTGTCGTCCATCGACGTGAAGCTCGCCTTCGTGGGGTTGGTGCTAGTACTCACTGGCATCCTCCGGGCGCCGCTGCCGGCGAAGCTCGAGCTCATCGAGGACCTTGGGCAGGATGGCCTGGCCCAGGGCATCGACGTCCTTCTGACCGCCCCCGCTCTCTTCATCGGCGTCGCCGCCGCTCTCCGCCGGGTCGGGGGCTCCCTCGGCGTGCATGCGGACCTGCGCCTGCGCGTCGGACACGCGGCGCTCCTTCTCCGCCAACAAGACCAGGCCGCGCAGACGCTTGACGAGGCCGCTGACACGGTCCTCGCCCACCGCCTCCGAGGCGCCCGCTCCCCGCGCGCCGACCGAGGCGCTGCCCCAGCCGCTGATGACGCGAACCGTGCTCGGCTTGCCCCGACGACCACCGGACCGCAGCAGGGCGGGCGACGCCACCGCGCCCGACGTGGACGCCGGTCGCACGACGGCGCCCTCCTGCTTCCGGAGGGTCTGCACGACGCGGGCCGTGGGGGCCGAGAGGCCCAGGTCCCGCGGGGCGGTCTGCTCCTGCACGATGATGCGCAGCACCTCCTCGGGATCCCGGGCACGGGCCAGGGCCTGGAAGAAGTCGCCCGGCGGCACACGGTGCGCACCCGTGCGGGCGGCCCAGCCGGGCGCATCCGCCGGGAGCTCACCAGCCGCCGCCGCGCCGAGGGTGGTCTCGAGCGGTGCCCTCAGGGCGCTGCGCCGAGCGCCTGCGGTGTGCTCGCCGCCGTCGGTGTGCCAGGTGGTGGAGCCCGTGAAGCCCGCGCCCATCGAGCGCTTCACCCGGCCCGTTCCGCGCCTGGCGAGGGCGGCACGCACCCGCGCAGCCCCGCTCCACGGGCGCGTGGCGAGCTCGAAGAGCTCCTGGTCGGTGGCGCCGAGAGCACCCGTGCGCACGGCCGGGGCGCCGGACCAGGAGCGCGCGGCCAGAAAGCGGGCAGCGGTCGCCTCGAGCGGGCGCGGTGCGGTGGCCGGTGGCACCCTGGGCGAACGCGGCGCGGCGTGTGGCCCGGCAGGGGTGAGGGCGGCGCTCAGTGGGACCGCATCCGGAGCGGGCCCGCGCACCATGCGCACGATCCTGGCGCCAGCCCGTGGGACCGAAGAGCCCGCGTAGGCCACGGGGGACGTCGTCCACGGCAGCCGGCTGATTCGGCGGATCGGTGCTCCGGACCACGCGCCCCGAGCGGTGGTGGTGGTCGCCGCGCGCCGCCAGGCAGTGCCTTCTACGGGAGGCCGGCGGTCATCGGGCGCGAGCGCGTCGGGGTCGGTGGAACGAGCGACGAGCGGCACGCCATCCGCGCGCGACAAGGTGCTCGGCCGGGTGGTGAACGCAGGCGCGCCCGTGAACGCGCCACTGGCGGTGTGGGAGACCCCAGCGCCGACCCAGTCCGGCCCTCCCTCGGTCCGCAGGACCTGCGCCCCCGACCAGTCCCCGGCCGCGGTGCGCGCGGTGGGAGCCCCGGTCCAGTCTCCCGCCAGGGTGCGCTGCACGGCCGCTCCGACGAACGGCGACGACTGGCTGCGGAGGGGGGTGCTGCCGCGGAACGCGCTGACGGCCGTGCGGACGGCGTGCATGCCGCGCCAGGCACCCGGTGAGGTGGTCGTGCTGGCCGCGCCCGACCAGGCCGACGCGGGGGTGCTGGCGCTCTTCGCGCCCGACCAGGGCGCGAGGGGGGTGGTGACCGCGCCGGCCCCACTCCACGCGCTGCTGGCGGTGGTGCCCGACCGAGCCCCGACGAAGCGTCCATCCGGCGTGCGGTACACGGTCGCGGTGGTGACGCGCGGCGCGGGGTGCGGCTTGGAGGGCGTCGCCTCGACCTGCGGCACGTCCGGCCTCACCAGGATCTCAGAAGCGCCTGCCCAGCGCAGGCGAAGACGACGACCCGCGACCCGGGTGCGCCCGCGACCTGTGCGCAGGGCCTCCAACAACGCCGGTGCAAGGCTGTCGCTCGGCGTGGGTGCTTCGGCACCGACCAGGGCGCGGGTCATGGGGCGAACGCGCGGGCGAGAAGCCCCGGGCGACACCGCGTCGTCTCCGAGCGACACCGAGTCGGCCACGCGCACGTCCAGGTGCGGCATCGGCGGGCGTTCGGACCCGGCCTTGCGGACGGAACGCGCGGTGGTCGCGGTCGGCCGGTCCGCGGGCTCCATCGGCGAGCGATCGGACCGGGTCGTGCGGACCAGGCGCGCGCTGGACGCCGTCGGAGCGGACGCGGGACGCACGGACGGGCTTGCCTGGGCCACGTCGGGCGTCGACGCCGGGGCGGACCCAGCCGGGCGGGAGCGGCCCGGGACAGCCGGGGACCACGCGGAAGGCGCGGCACCGAGCTGGGACGGCTCCGGCCCCGCATCCGGGAGGCCCTTGAGCACGGCGTCGACGGCGGGCGAAGCCAGGGCGAGGCGGCGCACCCCCGGGGCCGCCCGACGGGCGCGGGGCGGGGCGCTGTGTCCGGTCCAGAGGGGCTCGCGCGCCTCCTGGGCCCGCTCCGCCAGCCGCGCCGTGGCGCGACGGGGCCGGGCGGCGCGCTCGAGACGCGCAGCGACTCGCGCACCGACTTCGACGGGCGGCAACACACCGCCCTCGCGCTGAGGCGCGAACACGCCGGCCAGCAAGGGCGATGCAGCCGCGGGTCCCGAAGCCACGGGCAGACCTGGCGACGGCGCGGCGGCCTCCAGACGGGCGACGCGGCCCTGCGGCGGAAGGGGTCGCGCCGACGCGCGATCGACGCGGGACGGCAACACCGGAGGTGAGCTCGTCATGGTGGGGGCGGGCACCAGCACGTCGGGCGTGGTTGCCTCGGAGGCCACGGTGCGCGCGAGGAGCTCGCTGGGCGGTGCGGCACGCGCACCCGATGCGGGATGAACGACCGGCGTGGGCACCGGCACCTCGCGGATCACCTCGATGACGCGCTCGTCCGGTTCTCGTGGGCGGGTGAAGAGCGACTGGTGCCACGCTCGCGACCGGCCTTCCCGAGCGTGTTCTTCCTCGGCGGTCTGTTGGAGCGCGCGCTCGGGAAGCACGAAGGCGCCGGTTCCCAGGCTCGGCCCCCAGCCGAAGAACGGCCGGCCACCGCGCCCCTCTCCCGGAAAACGAACCCGCCCCAGGGTGAGCTGTCCGATGCCGCTTCGCCGCTCGGCGAACCCCCGGTCACGCTGCATCCAGAAGCGGCGCATGAGCCGCCGCTGCATCCACCGACGGTAGGCGCGCCCAGACACGAAGAGCAGCGGGTCCGCCTCGGCTTCAGGATCGCCCACCGCGGCCCAGGGATCGTCGAACCCCAGGCGCTGCATCAGCCCCGATCGACCGACCTGAGGACGCCGCTCGGCACGTGCCGAGGTGCGCTCCCACAGCCGCCTTCCGGCGTATCGGTCGAAGAGGTCCTGCATCAGGCGGTGCTCTTGATCTCGATGCCCTCGTGGGCCAGCTCGATCATCTCGATCGCCAGCTCGCTGCCCTGCGCATTGAGCTGCGGCCCCTCGTAGGCCACCGGCCACGCGTTCTTGAGCTCCCAGCGCCGAACCTCGGTCATGGCCATGTCGTAGAGCACGACCGAGACGTTCTTCCTCACACCGAAGGCGTCGTCGAGGATCTGCTGGCGCCACTCGGCGATGGAGGTGTCGATGGAGACACCGAAGCGGAGCGTCACGTTCTCCCAGCGCGACTGGCCCGGCAGCTTGTGCACCCGGTAGTTCACGCCCCCCTCTTCGATCTCCACGATATTGGTGGTCGACTTGATGCCGCTCACCTCGAAGAACTGGGCCACCGAGATCTCGTCGATCTGGAGGCTGAAGATGTAGTTCCCATGGGGATCGAGGATGTCGCGTTCTGCCATCAGGCCACCTCCGTGGTCACGCCGCCCTCGCCCAGGCGCAGCTCGATGGTGATGTGCTCGGTGGTGGTCACGGGGCGGAGCGCCACCTGCACGTGCATGCGGCCTGCATCGCGCTCGGCCACGGGGTTGGTCTCGTCGTCACAGCGCACCAGGTAATCCTTGCCGGCCGAGGGCCCGGTCAGCATCCCGCCCTCCCAGAACTGGTCGAGCCGAGCCTTCACGTTCCGCTCCAGCACGCTCCACGTGGCGGGCTCGTTGTGCTCGAACACCACCCACTGGCTGTCGCGGCGAAGCTGCTCCGAGATCATGGAGACCACCCGGCGCGAGTTGATCGCGCGCCAGCGAGGATCCATCGAGAGCGTGCGCGCGCCGAACACCAGGATGCCCTTGCCGGGCTGCACGACCAGCGGGTTGGCGCCGGCGTCGTTGACCGGACCAGCATCGACCCAATCCAGCTCGGTCTCGGCATGGGTGACGCCCCTCAGCACGGTGTTGGCGGGGGGCCATGCCACGCCGTAGGGCTCGTGCTCACGCTCCATGCGCGAGAACACACCGAGCATCGGGCCCGAGGGGGGCAGGGCCTGACGGCCCCGGTAGAGCCAGGGGTAGTAGACCGCGCCATAGCTGCGCGTGTTCGGTTCCCGCCGCCGGAAGCGCTCCAACCAGACGGCCAGCGCTTCACCGTGCACGCCGCGCGGTGCATCCATCACGAGGAAGCGGTTGTTCATCTGGCGGCAGTGACGCAGCAGCAGCTCGTAGAGCGGCTCGGACGCCGACACCACACGCCCTTCCTGCAGCTCCGTGGGGAACGACGCCGCGCAAGGCACCGCCAGCAGGGCGATGTCCTCTTCGACCCGAAGCGCGTGCAGCATGTCGGACAGCACGCCGGTGTCGGCATCGGGCGCGGCGATGTCGGTGATGCTCTCGGCGCACACGCCATAGACATGGAGCACCTGGCCGCCATTGGCGAAGTAGGCACGGACCGCGTTCTGGGTGGCCTGATCGAAGAGGGTGCGGCGCGGGTGATCCAACAGGTCGGTGGAGCGCCGAAGCACCAGGTGGAGGAAGTCACCCAGCGTGGCGCCATCGGGCCAGCGCTCCTTCACGACGACTCCGATCACGCCCGCCACGTCGCAACGCACCAACCCGCGCGTGCGCGCGGGCAGAGTGCGGTGGACGACGCTTAGGCCGGGACGGATGGCTGACATCGGGTGTGGCGCCTCGAGCTTCGGCTTGCGGTCACGACCCCGCGTTGATCTTCTCGTTGATGGAGGAGATCTGCTTCACCCAGAGGTGCCGCTCCTTGTGGGAGAGGTTCAGGACCGTGTCGCGGTCCCAGTGGAAGTGGTAGGCAATGAAAGCTACCTCCCGGAGGATGTTGTCCAGGGGGTAGCTTACGATTCCCCCAGGCGACCGAACTCCTTCTCGAAGCGCTCGCCACAGTGTGGACAGAGAACACGAAGCAGGGCTTCGTCTTCGTTCACCCGGTTGTACATCTCCTCGAGGAACCGGAGGTCGCCGGCGAAGAGTCGCTCGACGACGCCCGTGTTCACGTCGGTGATGGAGCCCAGTCGGTCGATCACGCGACTGAGCAGCACGATGATCAGGTACGCACGGTTCCGCTGCACACGCATGTCGTTGAGAGGGACGATCTCGTCCATCGCCGTGGCGAGGCGCATCACGCCGTCACGGTGAAGGACACCATCCTTGTCGACGTAGCCGCGCGGCAACGTGAATTCGTACTCGGTCTTGAGCTCCATCAACTACCTCAGGCCCGCTCGACCTTCTCGACCGCGATCTCGATCTTCTCGATCGCCATGCCCGAGCTGTCGGAGTCCATGTCAGGCACGTTCCACTTGCAGGGCCACGCTTCGAAGAAGTTGTACCGCGCGACCTCGGACTCGCCGTCCTGATCGAGCACCACGACCGAACCCGAACGACGGTCGATGTTGCCGTCCTCGATGTTCTTCCGCCACTCCCAGAGGTTGTCGGTGGCGGTGTAGCCACGCTCCAGGACGATGTTGGCGTAGGTGGTGCGACCAGGCTTCTTGCGCACGACCTTGTCGTTGCCCTGCTTGAACTCGACGACTTCCGTCTCCGAGTCCATGCCGCTCACCGACTTGAAGCCTCCGACGACGGTCTTGGTGTCGTCATTGATGCCCGAGATCTCCAGCAGGAAGTTGTAGCTTCCAAACAGGTCTTCGGTGTTGTTGTTGTTGGCCATGGGGATTTCCTCTCAGTTTGAACGGTTGACTAGTCTTCGATCAGGGCGCCGCCGTCCCACTGACCGATGCTGAAGACGACGAATTCTGCGGGCTTCACCGGGCACATGCCCACCTGGACGTTCACCTGTCCAGCATCGATCAGGTAGCGGGGGTTGGTCTCGTCGTCGCACTTGACGTAGAAGGCCTCTTCCGCCGTCCGGCCGAAGAGCGCGCCCGAGCGCCAGACGCGCAGCAGGTACGCGCGGGTGTCACGGACGAGCTTCTTCCAGAGCGTGTGGTCGTTCGGCTCGAACACCGCCCACTGCATGCCCAGCATGATCGACTGCTCGACCATGATGAACAGGCGGCGAACGTTGATGTACTTCCAGGACGGGTCCGACGCCGTGCCCAGCGTGCGAGCACCCCAGATCCGGATGCCGCGGTCGCGGAAGTCGCGGATGCAGTTGATGCCGCGGTCGTTGTACTGGCCCTGCTCGAGACGGTTGATGTTCTGGCTGATGCCCGTGATGCCCATCAGGATCTCGTTCGCCGGCGCCTTGTGCACCCCGCGATCGGTGTCGACGCGGCAGAACACGCCAGCCACGTGACCGCTGGGGGGCACGTAGACCTCGTCCTTGTCGGCCTTGTTGAGCTTCCGCCGGTTCGGGCCGGACACGGAGATGTCCTGGTCACCCTTGAACCAGCTCGGACGCGCGACCTTGACCCATGGCACGTACAGAGCGCCGTAGCCCTTGGCGGAGGCCGGAATGTCCATCGAGCCGTCGGACACGATGGGGCCGTCGAGGATGGCAAAGCGATCCTTGCGGATCTCGCAGAGCTCGAGCATCTCCTTCTGCTGCCGGTCGGAGCGACCGGGCGCGGCCATCAGCGCGATGTCCTCGGCGTCGTCGAAGGCGTAGAGCCCGAGCTTGTCGGCCTGGTTCTCGACCAGGCTCTGGCTGCCCGGGTTGCCGCAGCCCATCAGGTAGACGTAGGCCTTGCCACCGCCGTTGTCGTAGAAGCCGTTCACGCCAGCCACGAAGCTGAACACGGCGGGCTCGCTGAGCCAGTCGGTGAACGCGTTCTTCAGATCGTCGGAGCGAGTGAGCGCCTCGAAGACCGCGTCGGCCGCTTCGTCGGCGTCGGCGATCTCGCGACCGACCAGCTCGGCCACGGTCTTGGTGGAGAGGAGGTACTCGGCGAAGTAGCTCTGGAGCCAGCGGAAGAACTGGCTCTTGTTCGTGACCGCCACAGGCGGCACCGAGTACTCGCTGTTGAGGCTGGTCCCGGCCGCGGCCTTGAAGGTGACGCCGTAGGCCTCGAGGAGATCCTTGGCGTGCTTCGGGGCGGGCTTGTCGAGCGCGAACGAGCCGGACAGGTCGCTGAACAGGCCGGCGACAGCCGCTTCGTCATCGCTCACGACCTTCCCGTCGGCGGAGAGCAGCTTGTCGCTGACCTGCACCTTGGTGTCGCCCACGGCGACCTCCGTCTTGCCCTTGCTGCCCTTCTTGAAGGACGCCTTGTGGCCATTGAGCTCGAAGAGCTTGCCGAAGTCCTTGACCTTCCCGCCGCTGAGGCGGAACGCCGCAGTCAAGGCCGTGCCGGCCTCGGCCGCATCGCCCTTGACGGCGCCCTTGGTGTCGACCAGCGCCGGGAGCACCTTGCCGGTGATCTCCGCGTCGCCATCGGCCCCTGTGATGGCGACCGCATCGGTGCCCGGGGTGTGCGCGAACAGACCGAGAAAGCCTGGGATCGACGTGGACACCGAGGCGATGGGCTTGGCGCCGCTGTCGACCTCGCGAACGTAGACTCCTGGGGTGTGGTACTCCATCTAAACTAGTCCTCCGACTCTGGATCGGAATCCAGGGGGCGTGGGTCGTGCCCCGTAGGACCTGGTGGGGTCCTCCGAGGCGGTTTGGTCGAGCCGCCGGTGATGCGGCCCGAGGGGCTCTCGCGAGGACCGGTCGGTGGCGGCTTCGCCATCGTCTCGGGCCTCGGCATGCGGATGGTCGCGCCCTCGCCCGCGGCCACGAGGGGGCCATCCAGGGCAACGCGCGCACGGTAGGTGAGGAACGGGCGCCAGGGCGCTTCGCTGATCGTGAACAGGTTCACGGCATCGCCGACCGTCAGGTCGTCGACGAGGGCGAGGGAGATCTTCTCGACCACCTGGCCCGACTGCTCCTGGACGTCTGGCGTCCAGGTCTCGCCCAGGGAGTCGACCTCGCGGCCGTCGGGCAGGCGGAAGCGACGCGGCCGGTAGATGAGCTGCCCGGTGTCGTGCAGGGCGAGCATCGCCCAGCCGAGCAGCCGCTCGGCTTCCGAGCGGAACCGGGCGTGCACGCAGATGCAGTAGAACAGGTCGACCAGCAGCGGAGGGCGGTGCAGGAAGGTGTCGCCATCGACGTCGAGCGGCGCTTCCCGAAAACGCTTGTTGTTCAGCAGGTTCGGGTTCTGCGCGATCCGGTACATGTACACGTACAGCACCTGCTCGCGATCCTTCGGCGTGAAGGACAGATCTTCCTCGATCCTCGGCTGTGGCTCGCCGTCCCAGCGGTCGAGCAAGCGCTTGTGGATCGCTTCGGTCACCTCGCCGATCACATCGGGTGACGAGGCAAGCCCCGCGGGGCCGAGGCTACCGGGAGGAAGCGCGGTCACGAGGACACCCCTCCGAGGCGCTCGCGCACGGGCCGAACCTGGACGCGCTTCGGTGGTGCGCCGGACAAGGTGGCCGGCTGCCGGACCAGACGGATCAACTGTGGCGCGTAGGGGCCCACCGCAACCGGGCGAAGGGAACGCACGCGCGGGGCGGGTTCCTCACGGGGCGAACCGAGCGCCTCGTCCAGCCTGCGGGAGGGCTGCTTCATCGGATCCTCGGGAAGTTGTGCCGGGCAGGCGAAGCGTACCAGACCCCAAGGGCGTACCGACATTCAGCGCGACGTGCCAGCCACAAAAAGCGACGAAGCGCCTCGGTTACCGACCAGCCGGGCACCATGAGCCGGCGACGGACGCGCCCCAGCCGCCCAGCACCCCCCGGCCAGCCAGGCGGTACCATGCGGTGTGTCGCAGGACCAGAACCGCAAACGTCCCCGCAGCAGCAGCCCCGAGGCCGTGCCCGGCCGCACGGTCCGGAAGCTCGGGCGAAAGCTCGGAAACCAGGCGGTGGCCAAGCTCGTGCAGGACGGTCAGGTGCAGCGTGATGACGTGCTCGCCCTGATCGTCGGCCGCCTCGAGGCGATCGAGCGCGTGCAGGATCAAGAGTTCGCCAAGCTCTCCCAACGTGCGACGTGGGTGCGGAAGGTCGCTCGCAAGAAGGACGCAGCCCCCGACCCCACCCGCTGGCATGCCTGCGCCACCCTGTTTCGGGAGGCCGCCAAGCTCGTGGCACGTGGCGAGCTCGGGCGGGGCGTGCAGGTGCTTCGGCGGGCGCTCGAGGCCGAGCAGGTCGCGTTCCGGGAGATCCCCGACATGTTGAAGGCCGACGTCGATCTCGACGATCGCCCCACCGAGACCCCGGGCCTGAAGCAGGTTGCCTTCGCTGCGGTCTGCGCTCCGTGCTCTCCACCGGAGGAGCTGGCCATCGTGGACCGGATCTTGAGCATCGACCCACGCGTGGCCGCCGCTGCGCTGAAGCGCAAGAGCCGCCACCGGGACATCTGGTTTCCGGAAGACGAGCTGGCAGAGGGAGACGATGAAGGAGGCGGCGACGAGGACGGCGACGACGACGAGGGGGGCGGCGGGGACGGCGGGAACGGCGGGGACGGCGGGGACGGCGGGGACGGCCATGAGATGCCCGAGGAGCCGTCGTGAACGTCGTCGACCTGCTTGGCGACTTGATCGCCATGAACACCGTCTCTTCACGACCGGTGGTGGCGATCGCTGCGCGTCTGGCGGAGGAAGCGGAGGCGGTGGGTTTCGAGGTGGAGCGCTTCGACACGGGCCAGCCTGGAAAGGCCAACCTCGTGTGCACCGCCGGCCCGCCAGGCGAAGACGGACTGGTCATCTCCGGCCACATGGACGTGGTGCCGGTGGAGGGCCAGCCCTGGACCTCGGACCCCTTCGTGATGACCGAGCGGGACGGTCGCCTGATCGGTCGAGGCACGGCGGACATGAAGGGCTTCCTTGCGGCCACCTGCGTGGCCCTGCGCCGCGTGAACGTCGACGCGCTGAGGAAGCAGCTCGTGCTGGTGTGGACCTGCGATGAAGAGATCGGCTGCGTCGGGAGCGGTGTGCTGGCCGACCAGCTGATCGAGCTGGACCGCGTGTTGCCCAGCCAGGCCCTGATCGGCGAGCCCACCGACTTCCGCATGCTCCGCCAGCACGCGGGCCACGTGGTCGTGACCATCACGACCGAGGGCGAAGCCGCCCACAGCTCCCTGCCGTGGCTGGGGGCCAACGCCGTGAGCGCGATGGGGCAGGTGCTCGTGGCCCTGGAGGCGCTGGCGGCGGCCGTGCAGCCGGTCCCCCTGAACCCCGCTCTCCTGCAGGCCGGCGAGGCGATCAACATCGTGCCGGATCGCGCCATCCTGTCCCTCGGCTACCGCCCACAGCCAGGCCAGCACGTCCTGGACGTGTTCCGCCAGATCGAAGCGATGGTGGCCGACCTCCCGCTCCCCGAGCGCACCAGCGTGCGCGTGGCGCTGGGCACACGCACCCCACCCCTCGACAGCCCGGAGGGCCTCCCGCTCCAGGGCTGGCTGACGCCACACGGCTGCTCACCGGAGACGGGCTGCGCCCCCTTCGCAACGGACGGGGGCAACCTGGCGCGGCTGGGCGTGCAGTCCATCGTCTTCGGTCCCGGCTCGATCGCGGTGGCCCACAAGGCCGACGAATACGTGACCGGTGCGGCGCTGGAGAAGGCCGTGGTCGTGGTCGAAGACGTGGTGCGCCAGGCGTGCGGATAGGACGCGCCGCGAGCGCGAGGTAGAGTCCTGGCGATGGCCCACGACGACCCCACACCCGAAGAGGACTTCGCGGACCGCCTGTTCCGCCGCAAGAACCTCGAGCGCGGTCGCGGGCCGGACGGCGGCGAGGTGTTCCAGGGTCCGGCCGCCACCCGTGCGCTCAAGGCCCTCGGCGCCAAGGCCATGACGGTGGACGGAGCCGTGGTGGTGTCGGAAGACTTCGATCCTTCGCGGCCCGAGGACGCCGCCCTGTACGCCCACGAGATGCACCACGTGGCCATGGGTGCCACCGCCGCTACCCACCCCGTGCACGACGCCGAGGAGCAGGCCGCGCGAGCCATCCAGCAGCTGACCTTCCACCGCATGGTCAGCCGCGAGGAAGGGGGCGGCGGCAGCGCACCGCCCGCGGAGTCCGGAGACGACCAGGAGCAGCAAGCCTCCGACCCGGTGGCCGAGGCCTTCGATCGGCTGATCGGACAGGGCTACAGCCCCCAGCAGATCGAGCAACTGGTCGCAGAGCGGGTCGTGCAGCTGATCGAGGAGCGGCGGGTCCTGGGAGAGCAGCGCTTCTCCGACCTCGGGCGCAGCTACACCTAGCAGGATGATGGCCCCATCGATCTACGACGAGCTGGCGCGCAGGCTGCGCCGCACCGACCTCCTGATCCTTCGCGCCGTCCGCCGACAGCGAGCTCGCCCCAACGTGCAGGCCAAGGGGCAGTTCTGGGGCTCGGTCATCACCGACGACGACGTCGACGAGCTCCTCCGGAACCACGGCGAGATCGACTACCCCGAGGGGGTCGACGAGCTCGACGCCAGCCTGCGCTTCTCCGAGACCCTCCGAGACGACCCCGACGGCCGAATCGGCCGAATCGCCACGGCCTTCCACCTCTCCGGCGACGACGTCGACATCCTGCTGCTCGCCCTCGCTCCCGAGGTGAGCGCTGGGTACAACCGCCTCTACGCGTACCTGCAGGACAACCTCTCCACCAGCTACCTCACGGTGGACCTCGCCACGCGGGTGATCCGAACGCGCCGCGCCGAGCGGCTCGCCCTCCAGGCACGGCTCCTGCCCGGTGCCCCTCTGATTCGAAACCGCCTGCTCCTCCTGCACCCACCCGACGCGCAGGAGAACCACACCCTCAAGCGGCTCCAGCCGTCGCCGCGCCTCACGAGCTGGTTGTTGGAGGGCCAGGACGTTCCGCCATCGCTCGGGGTGAAGGAGCTCGACACCCGCGTTCAGCCCTTCGTGCCCTCGGGCGCGGCCGAGCGCGTGGACGGTCTCGGCGACGGGCTCGACCGACCCTGCAACTACCTGGTGGTCGGCGCGAGCCGGGGCGTCCGAGAAGCGGTCGCCCAGCTCGTGGCGCGCCGCTGTGGGCGCCCGCTCTGGCGCATCGACCTCGACCGCACCGTCACCTACCGCGAGCAGCCCTACGAGCTGGTCCGAGACCTGCGCCTGGCCGGCTCGATCCCCTTGCTCACAGGCATCATCGAGGCCCAGGAGGACCCGGTCGAGCGCACGCGTGTGCTCGGCCTCGGCGCTGCCCTGGCCACGCTGGACTGGCCGGTGCTCGTCAGCGCCGCCGACCGACGCGCGGTCACCAGCCTGCTGGGCGACAGCCGGCCGTCGGTGACGCTGCTCTGCGGGCGAAGCACCCTCGAGGAACGCAAGACGGCGTGGTCGGCCGAGATGACGCAGCGCGGCTGGACCACCGATCAAGCCGCGCCCCTCGCGGAGCGCTTCAACGGCGTGGGGGGCACCACCATCCATGCCGTGCTCGAACGGGCCGCCGCCGAGGCCGGCGGGCGCCAACCCGACGACGAGCAGCTCTGGATGGCCGCGCGCGACGGCTCGCGCCCGGAGTTCCGCGGCCTCGCCCAACACGTCGTCCCCCGCTACGGCTGGCACGATCTGGTGCTGCCGGAGCGTATCCTCACCCAGCTCGGCCACATCGTGGACTACCTGGCCCACCAGGAGACGGTGTTCCACCGCTGGGGCGCGTCCAAGGTGCGAGCGCGCGGCTTCGGCATCAAGGCGCTCTTCTCCGGCGGACCGGGCACCGGCAAGACGATGGCGGCGGAGGTCATCGCGGGCAGCCTCGGCCTCGACCTGTTCCGGGTCGATCTCTCCCAGGTCATCTCCCGCTGGGTCGGCGAGACCGAGAAGAACCTCAAGGAGATCTTCGACGCTGCCGAGGGCGGCACGGCCGTCATCCTCTTCGACGAGGCCGACGCGCTCTTCGGCTCACGGGGTGAGGTGAAGCAGGCCCAGGACCGCTTCGCCAACCAGGAGGTCAGCTTCCTCCTCCAGCGACTCGAGACCTTCGAAGGCTGCGCGATCCTGACGACCAACCTGCAGGAGAACATCGACGACGCGTTCCAGCGGCGTTTCGGCTCGGTCATCGAGTTCCCGATGCCTTCGACCGATCAGCGCCGTGTGCTGTGGGACCGCGCGTTTGCCGAAGACGTGCCCAAAGCGACCGACCTCGACCTCGACTACCTCGCCAAGCAGTTCAACCTGGCCGGCGGCTCGATCGTGAACGCCGCGATCCAGGCCTGCGTGCTCGCCGCGGCCGACACCGGCAACGTGGAGATGCGCCACGCCATCCGTGCGGTCGGGAAGGAGCTGGTCAAGATGAACAAGCAGGTCAACCGCGTGCACTTCGGTGACTACTTCGACCTGGTGGCCGACCTCTGAGTGGGCGACCTGCCGGCGCCCTCGACCTACTCCTCGGACGGAGCGTCTTCCGTGGGAGCATCCTTCCGCTCCGGCACGACCTGCTCGGCTTCTTCGGCTGAGGGCTCGTCGGCTTCCTCGGCGGGTGCTTCGCCCTCGGGGGCCGTGGAGTCGACCGGAGCCGCCTCGTCGGCCGGCGCTTCCTTGCGCTCGGGCGCTTCGTCCAGCGCCGGCTCCGCGGCCGGCTCCGGCTCCGGCTCCGGCGCCTCGAGGCTCTCCCAGCTCTCGACCAGATCGGCCATCAGGAACGTGTCGACGTACAGCTCACCGGACTGCATCAGCGTGCTGCTCGACGCGGTCTCCATGCCCTGGGCCCGAAGCTCGGTGCTGAGCAGCAGCCCGCGCTCGGTGTCGAAGGTGGAGAATCCGGCCACGAACATGGAGATCGTGTGGGCCTTCCCCGTGTAGCTGTACGAGCCCTCGGCCGTGCCGCCGTCCATGCTGGAACCTTCGGCCACGGTGCCTTCGCCGGAGTGCCGGATCATGAGCACGCCATCTTCGTTGCCCACCACATCATGGAAGTAGTCCTTCGCACCCACCGTGCCCTGCTGGGCCGAGGGCAGATCGAAGATGCGCGGGGAGCCCTTCTGCTTCCAGACGCCCTCGGGTGTGGCGCCGTCCTTCGGTAGCTCGACCTCGAGCGTGGAGAAGGCGCGGGCCATGGTCTGACGCAGGTCCTCCGCGATGCCGGCCGTGCGCCGCTTGCTGGTGTCGAGCCCTTCGAGGTCCACCGTCTTGAGACGGCCTTCGTGGGTGAACACCATCTCGACGGTGGCGCTGTCCTCGAGCAAGCCCTTGTACTCGGCGAAGATCATGTCGAGCTTTTCCTGCTCGGACGCGAACCCGATCCCCGCCAGCTCGGCCTTGTGGACGTCACAGGCGAGCTCGACGGTCTTCTTCTTCTTCTTGCCGACCACGCAGTCGAACATCAGGCCGAAGGTGAACTCGCCGAGCCGGGCGTCTTCGTTCTCGCTCTTGTAGAAGCGCAGCAGCCGCGGGGCCTTCACGTACCCCTGGATGCGGTAATGCAGGGTCTCGCCTTCGGGCCAGGCGTAGGTCAGGTCGCCAGCCTGGGCGGTGGCGAGGAGCAGGGGCAGCAACACGAAGGGCCTCCGAGCGGACGACGGAAGGATAGCCGCCGCCTCGCCGAGCGCCCACCCGCCAGCCACCTCTCTAGAAGGTCAGCCCCACGCCGCCCGTGAGCCCGAAGAGCGGCGTGATCTCCTTCGTGTACAGCGAGTTGGGCGCGGGGAGCACGATGCCACCGCGGGCGTCGAGGTCGAGAATGGGCTTCACCCGCTCACCCGAGGGCAGGTAGGGCATCTGGAAGGTCCAGCCGAAGTGCCCGGTGGTCTGGAGCGCGTGGGGCAGGTTGGTCCAGCCGACCTTCGCGGCAAAGCGGGGCCCGATGCCCAGGTTCGCGTTGGGTCCGAGCACCACGCCGAGGCCGAAGAAGGTGTAGCGGTTCCACTGCTGTTCGTTGAAGACCGGCGTGAAGGTGTCGGTGCCGTTGGCGTCGGTGCCGGAGGACTCGAGCAGGGCCTTTCCAGGCTCCACGCCCTTGGTGTAGTAGTTCTCGACGTAGCCCTCGGCGCCGTAGCCGAACTCGTAGCCGTGGCTGACCATCAGCCGGTTCCAGTGTGCCCGCAGCTCCAGCGAGAAGGGGATGCGCGCCTCGGTGAGGCTCTCGGAGACCCGGCCGGACAGCTCCGAGGTGAAGTCGACGCCGGAGTTGGCGAAGCTCTGGGCGTTCTCGCTGGTGAAGCTGGTGTCGACGTTGGCCGCAGCCTGGTTGTACAGCACGCCGCCCGACGCGGTGAACGCGAAGTGCACAGGGAACCCGTCGGCGCCACCACCCACCAGCTGCAGGGTGGCCGTGGAGCGATCCCAACGCCAGATGTAGGTCTTGTTGGCGTTGCCTTCCTTGGGCACGGCGATGTAGACCTCGGTCGAGCCGTGCAGCTTGGCGTAGATCGACAGGAAGTTGAGGATGTCGCCCTCGAGCTCGGGCGAACACTCGTTCGGGTGGAGCATCAGCTGCTCGATGAACTCGAGGCCCATCCGCTTCCGCGCCACGTCGCGCACGAAGTAGGCCTTGTCCTCGAACTTGTCGACCTCGAGCCGCTCCGACAGGCCGTGGCCCGTGTCCTTGCGCTTCAGGTAGATGTCGGACCGACCGAGCAGCACCTGCACCCGAGCTTCGGCGTCGATCTCGGCCTCGACGCCGTTCAGGAAGACCTGGTACTCCTTCTCGAAGTCCTCGATGTCGAACTCGCCGTCGAGCTCGAAGTCGAGCGGGAAGGTCGGGTAGGCGCCCTTCTGCATCTCGGACAGGTAGTAGTTGACCGCGCCGTTCACCTCCTGGTCCAGGAGCTTGGACATCAGGGACGGGTCCTGGAACGCCAGGGACGCGGCCAGGTAGTAGTAGTAGTTGACGCTCTTGCCGGCGATCGCCTCGAAGAAGGGCGGCGCCTGGCTGCCCGAGTTCTCGGCCGCGCGACCGATGTTGGCGTAGGCCACGAAGAGGGGCTCGCGGTGCTCCAGCTCGGAGACGAACCACACCGTGTCGAGCAGGTTGCGCAACTTGGCCGCTTCGTTCCGCCACTCGTCAGGGCCCAGCCCGTTCCAGGGGATCTGGCTCACCCGCTCCGCTTCGGCCACGAGCCCGCTCAGGTCGGCATCGGCCACGCGCGCGGGCTGCATGGCGGGGGTGAGGGTGCGATCCGGCGCCTTGCGGCCGTTCTGGTAGAGGTCCGTCGACGGGAAGAACAGCGCGTCGGGCCGATCGATGCGGTTCCGCACGATGCGCCGGATGAGCTCGTCCTCGTAGCCGACGTCGGTGTCGTTCCACTTGAGCACCACCACCCGCGCGGCGCGGTCGCGGCGCTTCTGCGCGGCTTCCTCGGCAGCCTGCTTCTGCTCCTCGGTCAGCTCCTGTTCCCCGGCTTCCTTCTCCTTGTAGACGCGCCGGCCGTCGTCGGCGGCAGAGGCCGGCGGCGCGACGAGGCCGAAGGAGAAGAGCAGGGCCAGCAGCCAGAAGCCGAGGGAGGTGCGCATGGGGTCTACTTGCAGCTGAGGCCTGCGCCGCCCATCGAGCACGTGATGGTGCGGGCGCCGCCGGTGATGTTCGCGGAGCCTGGCTGGCCGCCGGAGAGCGAGAGGGTGCACGCAGCCGCCGGTACACCCGAGACGCTGGCGCTGGAGCCACTCACGGTGCCCTTGCCGCGGAAGCCCGCGGTGGGGCAGCTGACCATGATGGAAGCCGCCTGCACGCCGCCGCTGAGCTTGACCGTGAGGGTGCCGGCGCTGGGTGCCGCTGGCGCTGACGACGAGGCGGAGGACGAGGAGGACGAAGAGGACGAGGAGCTGGACTTGCTGCTCGAGGAGGTGGCCTTGGGGGTCGGCTCCACCAGCCCGGTGTCGTTGTCGCCCGCGGCCACTGCAGGCGCGGTGGTGGGCGTGGGTGAGGCCGTGGCGGTCGTGGTCGTGGTCGCCGTCTCGGGCTCCTTGTTGACCATCACATAGGCCACGCCGGCGACGGCGATCCCCACGAGCAGGAAGAGCGCCGCCACGATGACGTACACCGTGTTGGACTGCGTGCGGTCCTGGGCCTCCGCTGGAGGAGGCGCCGCCGCCCCGCCAGCAAAGGGCTGGGCGGGAGCGCCTGAACCGTAGTTGGCCACGGGGCCCTGGATGCCGCCGGCCACGGGGCCCGCTGCGACCGGGCCTGCGGCCACGGGGGCTGCGACGGGGGCTGCGACAGGCTGCGCAGCGGGCCTGGCCACACGCGGTGGTCCGCTGGGCTTCGGCGCAACCGGCGCCGGCGGGGGCGCCGCCACCGGCTTCGCGCGCTCCTTCTTGGCCGTGGGGATGGCGAAGAACTGGGTGGCACTCGCGGGGGCGGCCGCCTCGTCCTCGCCCTCGGTGAGGTCCATCATCTGCATCATGCCGGTCTCGTCCGGCGAGCGCGCCCCGACGATGCGGTGCTTCTCTTCCGTGTCCGGCTCGCGCACGCCGCGGCGACGCGGCCGGCGCGGCTTCTGTTCGCCCGGATCGAAGCTCTTGGCCTTGCGCGCCCGCGGCGTGGGCGCCTCCGCGGGCGGGACCGCCGCCTTGCGCGAGCGGTTCATGGACTCCTCCATGCGCTCCTTGACGGTCTTGCGGCGAACCCCCGAGAAGCGCGCATCGGAGCTGGTGACCTTGCCTGCGGCGTCCATGTCGGGCGGGTCGGACAGGTCGTAGATCGAGCCGAAGAAGAACTCGCAGAACTCGGCGAGGTGAGCCCCTCGATCGCGGTACAGCTGCCGCCGGAGGTCGACCATCAGACCGTGGCCGTCCTGGTAGCGGTTGGCCGGCTTCGCCTGCAGGAGCCGGGTGAGCACCGGACCGAGCGCCGGAAGCTTGGCCTCGAGCTCGGCGCACTGTTTCATGACCTCGCCGCCCTCGATGGCGTCGTAGATGGCGGTGAGGGGATCGGGCGCGTCCATCGAGGGCTGGTAGGCCGGCTCGCCCATCAGGAGCTCGTAGGCGATGAGGCCGAGCGCGAAGAGATCGGAGCGGTGGTCCACGGCTCCGCGGCGAGCCTGCTCGGGGGCCATGTAGATCGGTGTGCCCTTCAGGCGGTCCGGGTCGTCTTCGGCGAAGTCCGCGTTGTCGACGCGTGCGAGGCCGAAGTCCAGGATCTTCACCTGGCCCTGGGCGGTCAGCATGATGTTGGCGGGCTTGAGGTCGCGGTGCACGAGGTTCAGCGCCTCGCCGTTGTCCCCCGGCGTGGTCCAGGCCTGGTACAGCGCATCGGCCAGCTCGCAGCAGATCTCGATCGCCGCTTCGGTGAAGACCTGCTCGCGGTTCCGCTTCAGCTCGTCGAGCATCGTCCGGAGCGTGACGCCATGCACGTACTCCATCACGACGGACTTCTCTTCGGGGAGGAACTCGAAGACCCGCACGATCCCGCGGTGTTTGACCTGATCGAGCAGCGCGAACTCCTGCTCCAGCAGGTCCAGCGCGTGGTCGTCCGCCTTGTCGTTCAGGCACTTCACAGCGACCAGGCGACGGCGACCGGCGCTCAGTCCCCGACCGGGCGGCTCGCCGACGCCCACATAGACCGTGCCGAAGTGCCCGGCCCCCAGCTCGTCGAGGAGCTCGTAGCTTCCGATGAAGCGTGCCAATCCGGCCTCCGGGGCGAGCCTACCGCAAGCGAACGCCCTGCTCGATCACCTGCGCCGGCGGCGGCGGAAGAGGGCGCGGAACGCGTTGTACAGAGCGGCGTTCCCGTAGGCGATGCCAAGCAGTGCGGCGATGACCGGAAGCACGAGGGCCGCGGTGCGCCGGAAGGGCACCGGCTCGGACCAACCGTCGTCGCGCGGCTCGCCGCCCGGGGCATCCAGCCACCCTGACGGCTCGAAGCGCAGGGAGGCCTCGGCATTGGCGAAGGCGTCGAGGCGCACCTTCGTGGTGAAGGCGCGCCGGAGGTAGAAGGGATCCACCCGGTAGCGCAGCTCGAACCAGCGGTAGCGCTCCGCAGCCGCCCCGGCGAAGGCCTCCGCCAGGCCCTCCGGGTCCTGCTTCACGAAGCTGAAGCCGCCCCCGGACGCCGCGATCCAGTCCAACGAGACCTTGTCGATGCCGTAGCGCTCGAGGTCACCGTCGATCCGCATGCCCACGCGCTTGCCGCAGAGGGTGCGCTTCTTGACCTCGCTCTGTTGGAGCTCGTCGGCGTCCAGGGTGATGCGGGCGCCCACCGGCCGCCCGAGGCCCACCGAGTAGACGCTGGGGCGCTGCCTCATGTCGATCTTCTGGCCGCGGCGCACGGTCTGGAGGTGCTCGAGCAACTCCGAGAGACGGGACGCGTTGTCGCCGCAGGTGTCGGAGGCCTGCTCGTTGTTGAAACCATCCGTCAACACGACCACGGTGGGCAGCGCATCGTTGGCACCGAGCCACTGGGCGACGAGCTCCTCCTGCATGAGGTCGCCGGTGGCGTACTCGACGGCGTCGTAGAGGTGGGTCCACCCGCCGAGGGTGCTCAGGTCGTTGCGCACCAGCTGCCGGAAGGAGCGCCGATCACGAAGCACCTGCAGCTCGCCCCCCACGGGCCGCACCGACTCGGTGAAGGTCAGGAGGATCACGCCGGTCTTGACCGACTTGTCCTCCGGGAAGAAGCCATCGACCACGCGCTCCTTGAGCAGGGAGCGACGCACCTTGTCGATGCGCGACACGCCGTCGGCGTCGACCTCGTTCATCGAGCCCGAGCCGTCGATCACGAGCACGAAGAGCTGGTTGGCCGGACGGGGGTCGTGAGGGACCAGCTCCACCTGCATGCCGGACTGCCCGTGCAGCACCTCGGCGCCCTGGTGGATGACCTTCACGTGTTCGCTGGAGAGCGGGAGGGGGAACGGCTGCCCGTCCCAGCGGGTCTGGAAGCCCAGCCGGACCTCGCCTGCCCCGCGTCCGACCCAGGGTGTGCAGCCGCCGATCGAGCTGTCTTCGACGCCTCCGGCCACGCAGTCGCCTTCGTCCTCGAAGACCCGGAGCTCCAGCTCGGAGCCCGCGGTCTGCTCCTGGGTGCCGGACCGCACCGTGGTGCCCGGAAGCACGCCCCCGTCGCACCCCAGCAGCAGTGCGAGGAGCACGGCCATCAGCCCTCCTCCTTCGGCAGCATCAGGAACTCCAGCTCGACCTCGCGCTGGCCATCGCCGACCACGATGCGATCGCCGGACCGAAGCCGGGTCTCGAGCGGGGCCGGGCGCCGGGGGTCGTAGCGCACGTCGATGCGCTCCATGGGGCGCTTCACGACGGTCGGGTGGAGGCTCAGGCCGCGGGCCGCATAGCGCTGGTCGCCGTCGACCGCGACCGACACGTGCAGCTCCTGCACACCCTCTTCCGCCGGAAGCCAGAGGTCGAGCCCACGAGGAAAGTGGCCGACGAACCGTTCGCGCACGCCGCCGCCCGGCGCGTCCACGGGCACCCGCTCGCCAAAACGCCCGCCCTTGAGCACCCGGACCCAGCCGGTGTAGAGCGCGTCGGGCACGCCCCAGGCGAGCGCGCCGAAGAGCCCACCCCAGGTGAGGGCGGCGCCAGCACTGGCCAGGTACAGGTCGTGGAAGAAGGTGTAGCTGGCGACGTGCCAGACCAACGCGGCGCCCAGCCCTGCGACCAGACCGCTCGTGAGCTGCACGGCCCACTGCCGTCCCTTCCGGACGACCACCGGGCCGATGGCCGTGGCGAGACCCGCGAGCGCAAAGGCCGCCAGCCGGTGCTGCAAGCTGACCAGCGTGGGGTCGCCCGCGTCGATGTCGCTGTCCATGGCGGTGGCCACGAGCCCGCCGAGCAGCGCGCCGCCCACGGCGAGCCCTCCGCTCAGGGCCACGGTGATCGCGCCGTGGGCGAGGCGTTGCTTCCAGCTCTCCCGCGCCAGGCCCGCATGGCCCAGCACCGACGCCAGCGCACTGCTGCCGGCGAGCGCCCCCAGGAACACCGCCCCGTCCCAGGCCACAGGCCACGGGCCACCCGCCACGGCGATCAGCGTGAGCACGAGCCACCACGCAAGCAGCGCCGCCGCGGCTCCGAACAGCGCAGGCTGCACGTGTCGGAGCCAGTTGTAGGGGACCAGGGCGACGTTCACGCCCGGGATTGGAGCACGGCGGGCTCCGCGACGCAAACAAGCCCCGTGGTACCAATACGGCGACCGGTGAGGAGTCGGAAGCGATGGCCGACGAGCGGGACCTGGCGCTCTACCTGACCTTGGCGCCCGAGTTCGGCGGCACGCGGTTCGGCCCCTTCGAGGAGGTCGAGGTGCGCCTCGGCCACGCGCAGGGCAACGACATCACCTTGCCCGAAGCGCTCGGGGTGTTGGACTTTCACGTGAAGGTCTTGCGCGAGCCAGGCATGGGCCTGATCGTGGCGCCGGTGGAGCGCGCGGCGGGTGTCTTCGTCTGGAAGGCCGGGGCCCACCGCCCTTCGCAGATCCACACCGCCGTCGCCGTCCAGAGCGGTGACGCCTTCGCGCTGGTGACGGAGTCCGGCCCGAAGTTCATCGTCGAGCTGGCCAAGCTGCCGGACGACGTGCTGGCAAAGCGCAAGGGCCTGATCGGCGGTGGGCGGGAGCTCTCCAAGGGCGCGATGGCCGACGAGGTCAAGCGCCAGGCCTTCGCGCGGGTGTTCGCGACGGGCGTCGGCCAGCTGTTCATGCGGGCGAAGACCTTCGTGACCAGCGGCGCCATCCTCAAGCCGCGGAACATCATCGCGGGGGTGTTCATCCTCGGCGGCTACATCGCGGGCGCCGCCACCTGGATCGGCTCCATGGACCTGGAGTCGAAGCTCTCCGAGAAGGAAGAGGAGGTGGAGACCCTGCAGAGCCAGGTCGATCTCAACGCCTCGAGCGGCACCTCGATCAAGGACTACAAGCTCTCGGTGCTGGCCGCGAACATCACGGGCATCGGGGCCCTGGGCACGGCCCTCGACGACGACCCTGCGCTCGCGGGCGTCGTGAAGCAGAAGGCGGCCACCCTCCTGCGCAGCAAGGACTACGCCTGGCTCACCAACGACCCTGCGAAGAACGGCACCCGGGTGCGCTCGTTCACCGGCGCCGGCCAACAGATGGTGGATGCAGGCGTGCCTCCCGAGGTGGCGCGCATCCTCGCGTTCGCGAGCGTGCACGCGGGGCGCGACGCCGACGGCTGGCGCTCGGTGGAGGACAGCGCCGGCGAGCTCATGTGCGGCCTGGGGCCCATGGCGCTCACCTACCGCCAGGCGCGCAGCCTGGGCCTCGACGTGGTCCCCGACGCCCTGGTCCGCGGCGATCCGTCCGAGTACCAGGGTGACGCATCGCGCGAGAAGCGCTTGGCCGCCCTCCGCAACACGGCCATGCTCGGTGGCATCTCCGACCCTCCCGAGCTCGACGGCGAGATCCAGACCACCCTCGTGCCACTCCAGCAGGGAACGCAGTTCTGCCTGGCCCTCGAGGGCGTGGAGGACCAGCGCTCGGCCGCGGGCGCCATCAGCCGTGCGCTCGGCCGCCACCTGGGGGAAGACGCGAGCCACCTCCCCTCCATGACGCGCGATCTCGGCGTGACGGCGCGCGTCGCCCGGGTCTTCGCCGGCGATCTCGAGGACGTCGACTACAACACCTCCGCGGGCGCCCTGGACCTCTCCGACACCCAGGTCGGCGTGGTCATGGACCGGCGCGGCGGCCCGTGGGTGCTCGCCCGCACCGGCGAGACCATCGCGAAGAGCATGGTGTTGCCGTGTCAGGCGCTGCTGAACACCGGGCAGGACGAGGCCTTGATCGAGGTGTTCGGGGAGCTGCCCGACGTGGTGAGCTGCCTGGTGATGGACTGGAAGCTGCGCAACGAGCAGTGAGCGCCCGACCCGACCCGCTCCCTCAGCTGCGGCGACGCCAGCCCAGGAGACCGACGACCAGCCAGGCCAGTCCGCCACCCGCCGACACACCGGCATCGCAGCTGCACCCGCCGGTCTCCCCCGCGAGCTCGGCGGCGGTGTAGGTGTTGGCGTCGGCCGCGGTGTCGTAGCTGGACTCGCTGTCCGCGCCGCCGGACTCGCCAGCGCCGGACGTGTCGGTGTCACCGGACGTGTCGCCGGAGTCGGTGTCCGTCTCCCCGGAGTCGCCCGTGTCGCCCGTGTC
>CAZSAT010000038.1:0-57858 GCA_964604675.1 uncultured Enterobacterales bacterium | reverse complement strand
GAGGCGCGGGTTCGCTGGGGCCCCGACGGGCCGGCGAGGCCCGATCAACTCGGCGTAGAGGCACGCTAACCCCAGGGGGGGAAGAACAGGAAGAGCGCCACGAGTCCCAGCCAGGCCACACCGAGCGCGAGCCAACGGGTGCCCCAGTGGCGCGCTTCGTCGCCGCTCATCCGGTGTTCGCTCACCGCGACCCCACCGGCGGCGCGCCGACCAGGGCGAAGGGAGCGGGCCGCAGGAGGTGGGCCAGGAAGTCGGGGTGTGGCCTGGGCACCAGCTCCACGCGGTGCAGCCGGGCCTCGGCTTCGAGCAGCGCCGTCGCGACCTCCAGCGCTGCCTCCACGTCGTGTTGCACGCCGTAGAGCACGAAGTAGCCACGCCCACCCAGGCCCGGCGTGATCCGCAGCCCGGCGAGCAGGACGCCCGCGTCCTTCAGGGCACGGTCGCACGCGTGCAGGGTCGCAGCGACGCTGGTGGCCTCCACCACGCCGATGGTATCGGGTGCGATGGCGCGACCGAGCTGCCCGGCGAGCCCGGCCACCACGTCCTCGTGGACCATCGGGAGCAGCAGCCGATCCACCACCGCGTCTCCCCCCGTGGAACAGCCTTCCTGGTAGGCCTCGTCCACCTCGGCCACGTTGCCGCAGAAGAGCAGCAGGAACTTTCCAGGCTCGACGAGGTTGGCCTCGAGCACCCGCACCGGGCTCTTCTTCACCAGCGCGTCGAGGGCCTTGTAGCCCCGAGCGATCGAGTCCAGCTCGATGAAGCCCAGTGCGTCGTCGGCCACCTACACGATCCGGAAGTACCCGGCGAGCGTGCAGCGCCGGACCCGGGTGAAGTCCCGCGCGGTGGTGAGCCCCTCACCCGTGGGCGACGCGATGGTGAAGCTGGTGAAGCCTTCCCCGCCGAAGCCCAGCCCAGCGTAGTTCGGTGCGTTCTTCACGAAGATGGAGCAGTTGATCACACGCGCCATGCGGTGGAGCGCGTCGAGGTTCTTCGACCACATGCTCGCCGTGTGGCAGTAGCCATGCTCTGCCTGCACCGCGAGATCGATCGCCTCGTTCACGTCTCGCGCCCGCGCCACGCCGATGACGGGCATCAACATCTCGAGTTGGATGAAGGGGTGATCGAAGGGCACTTCGGCCATCACGAGCCGGGGGTCGCCCGAGAACGGCACGTCGATCTCGCGCAACATGTCGGCGGCCATCTTGCCGACCCAGGCACGGTTGACGTGCTCCCGGTCCGGCGTGAGCACCAGCTTCTCGAGCCGCCGGATCTGGTGGTTGCGGAGCCTCACCGCCCCTGCGCGTTCCATCGCCGCCATCAACGGGTCCGCGACCTTGTCGACCGCCAGGACGAGCTTCTCGTCGGTGCAGATCACGTTGTTGTCGAAGCTGCAGCCGGCCACGATGCCGCGTCCGGCGGCCTCGATGTCCGCAGTCGTGTCGACCACGGCCGGTGGGTTTCCCGGACCGGCCGCGATGGCCTTCTTGCCGGAGTTCATGGCGGCCTGGACCACCGCGCCGCCGCCCGTCACCACGATGAGGCGCACGCCGGGGAAGTGCATCAGCTCACCTGCAGACGCGATCGTGGGGATCTCGATGCAGTTGAAGAGGTGGTTCGGTCCACCGACCTCCATCACCGCCCGGTTCAGCAGATCGATGGTGTAGGCCGAGGTCGCCTTGGCGGCCGGGTGGGTGTTGAACACCACGGTGTTTCCGCCGGCGATCATCCCGATGCCGTTGCAGATGATCGTCTCGGAGGGGTTCGTGCAGGGCGTGATCGACCCGATCACGCCGTAGGGCGCCCGCTCCATCAGCGTGAGACCGTGATCGCCGGTCCACGCCGTCGGCTCCAGGATCTCCGTTCCGGGGGTCTTGTGGATGACCAGGAGGTTCTTCTTGATCTTGTCTTCGGCGCGACCGAGCCCGGTCTCCTCGAAGGCCATGCGCGCGAGGGTGTGGACGTCCTCGGCGGCGCGGCGACGGATGTTGGCGATCGCCTCGCGCTTCTTCTCGAGGGGCACCTCCGCCCAGATCTTCTGCGCCGAGGTGGCGGCGCCGACCGCATCCGAGACGGTCTTCCACACCCCGTGGGGCTTGTCGGGCATGGCCTTCGCGGCAGGCATCTCGCCAGCCTGGATGCGGGAGAGCACCTTGTCGACGATGCTCGCGATCTGGTCGCGGTCGCTCATGCTCAGGCCTCGGACTCAGGGAACGGCGGCATCTTGTTGTAGAGCAGCTCGCCGCCCACATCGAGGGTGTCGACGATCGCCATGACCGTGGCGTCGACGGGACGGTTGTTGGTCTGGTCGGTCTGCCGCGCCGAGGAACCCGACGCGTAGAGCACGACCTCGCCCACGCCCGCGCCCATCGCGTCCGCAGCGACCACGAACGACTCCTTCCCGACGAGATCCAGGGACAGATCCTGGACCAGGTACAGGCGGAGCCCCTCGATCTTGGGGTCCTTACGGGTCGAGACGACGGTCCCGACGATGCGACCGAGCTTCACCGCGTCACTCGGACGCGCGGCCGAGCGGCAGGACTTCGTCGATGTTGGCGTGCGGGCGCGGGATGACGTGCACGCTGACGAGCTCGCCGACGCGCTGGGCCTGGCGGGCGCCAGCCTCGGTGGCGGCCTTCACGGCGGCGACGTCGCCACGGACGATGGCGGTGACGTAGCCACCCCCGATCTTCTCGTAGCCGACGAGCTCGACGCGCGCGGCCTTGACCATCGCGTCGCAGGCTTCGACCATTCCGACGAAACCGCGGGTCTCGATCATTCCGAGGGCATCAGCCATGGGGACAACTCTCTTGTGGGTGTGCGTGGGACTTACTTGGTGCGACCAGACAGCGACTCGACGGCGGCCACAGCGGCCTCCCGTGCGCAGTCGATCTCGGACTCGGTGCCGGCCATCCAAAGCCGCCCGAAGGCCCCGAAGGGGCGCAGGTTGACCAGCGAGACGTTCGCGGCCTTCTCGGCTTCGTTCGCCGCCAGGACGATGTAGGCCGCCGGCTCGGTCTCGAGGATGAAGAGGCTCTGCCCGGGGATGATCATCATCCCTTGACGGTTCCGGTTGATCAGCTGGGCCTGGTAGGCCTCGATCGCGCGGATGACGGTGTTCGACACCACCTTGGGCTTGCGGCGCTGACCTTCCTCGAGGCCGAGGAACTCGAGCACGGCATCGCCGCTCGAGAGCACCTCCCCCTTGTCGTCGTGGTGGACCTCGAGGAGGCCGAAGGCCCGCTCGACCACCTGGACCGCAGGCGCCACCGAGGTGGCCTTCAGGGCGACGTCGGTCACCGAGTTGATGACCATGCCGGGGGCGGTCTCGACCCAGAGCGACGCCTGACCGGCGAGCGGCAGGAAGCCGCGGCAGGTCGTGCCGGTGAAGGCCGCGAGCTGCGGCTGCAGGGAGTCGAGGAAGACGTAGCTCCGCAGGTCCACCGACATCCGCTCTCCACCCAGGCTCGAGGGTGCCCTCACCTACCGCGTCCCATGGGCCCCGGTCAAGCTGGCGGGGGTGGTAGCCTCCGTGCATGCACCCCGTGAGCCTCCTGACCGCGGTCGCCCTGCTGGCCCTGACCGCCTGCCCCGAGTCCCCGAGAGACGGCGCCGTCACGCCCACAGAAGCCGGCGACGCGGTCCCGAGCGACAAGGTCGCCCCTGCGCCCGGCATGGGGTCGGCGCCCGCTCCCGGAGCGGTCGGAGAGGGCCCCGTCGATCAGCCGGGCCGGCCCCCAGCCGACGTCACCTTCCAGTTCGGCGACGGCGGGGCCGTCGAGGTCAGCGGCACCGTGCGCTACGACGGGGACGCCGACGGGACCGTTCGCTTGGACGTGCTCACCCTCGAGGAGGGGCAGCCGCCGGCCCTCGCGCACACGGTCCAGCTCGATCGCCCGGGTGGCTTCGAGCTCGACGTACCGAAGTCCTACGGCGACATCCACGTGGTCGCGTTCATCGATCTCGCCGGAGACGGCCCCAGCCCCGGCGACCCCGCGGGCGCGGTCTCGGTCGACGTCGGGGACGAGGATCTGAGCGGCGTCGAGATCCTGATCTCGGACGAGCCCGATCTGGGCGACCTGACCCCGGGCGCCGGAACGGAGGGACCTCCCCCACCTGGCGACGGCGAAGCGCCCGCCGCGGCCACCACCCTGCACGGTGACGAGACCACCCCCGCGGAGGACGGAGCGGCCCCTACGGCAGCTGGCACCGAAGACCCGGTACCCGAACCCGAGGCGGCGCCAGAGGCCGAGGCCGCGCCCGAGTGAGTCGCGCGCTCAGCCTGGTGGTGCCCGTGTTCGAGGAGGAGGGCAACCTCGAGCCCTTGCACCAGGCGATCACCACCGCGCTCGACGGAATCCCCTTCGAGGTGGTCTACGTCAACGACGGAAGCACCGATGCCTCGGGCGCCGAGCTCGACGCCATCGCCGCCCGCGACTCCCGGGCCCGAGTGCTTCACTTCGTGCGCAACTACGGTCAGACGGCGGCCCTGTCGGCGGGCATCAAGCACGCGAAGCACCCCTTGCTGGTCACCCTCGATGCCGATCTCCAGAACGACCCGGCCGACATCCCGGCGATGCTCGAGAAGCTCGACGAGGGCTACGACGTGGTCTGCGGCTGGCGCAAGGACCGCAAGGACGCGCGCCTGACCCGGAACTTCCCGAGCTGGGTGGCCAACAAGCTCATCAGCCACCTCTCGAAGGTGCACCTGCACGACTACGGCTGCACCCTTCGCGTCTACAAGCGCGAGTTCATCGTCGGGGTGCCGCTCTACGGGGAGATGCACCGCTTCATCCCGATCTACGTGACCTGGCAGGGCGCGAAGCTCGTCGAGATGCCGGTCCGACACCACGCCCGCATCCGCGGGGAGAGCAAGTACGGCCTCTCGCGCATCCCCAAGGTGTTGCTCGACCTCACCACCGTGAAGTTCCTGCGGGACTTCTACGTGACGCCGATCTACTTCTTCGGCTGGCTCGGGATCGCCCTGGTGGGGGCCGGAGGCGTGGCGGGGCTGGCGGCGATCGCGTGCTGGCTGGTGCCCGACTTCGTGGTCATCGCGGCCTGCCTCACGGTCGTGTCCCCCCTGCTGGCCATGTTCGGCGTGGTCGAGATCACGCTCGGGGTGATCGCCGAGGTGTTGATCCGGATGCACTTCGACGTGCGCGACAAAGACCCGTACATCATCCGTTCCACCAAGAACACGGGCGCGTAGATGTGCGGCATCGCCGGCGCCTTCCACTGGGAGGCGAAGGTCGACCCGGCCACCGTCGCCGACATGGTGGCCACGCTCGATCACCGGGGCCCCGACGACCGCCACGTCGTCGACGTGGGCCGGGGCGTGATGGGCACCGCGCGCCTCGCGATCGTCGACCTCGACGGCGGCCGTCAGCCCCGTTGGGAGCAGGGTCGGCGGGTGTGCGTCTCCATGAACGGCGAGATCTACAACCACGCCAAGCTGCGACACGAGGCCGAGAGCCGCGAGCCGCCGGTGCCCTTCGCGAGCGTCTCCGACACCGAGGTCGCCGGCTTCCTGGCCGCCGACAACCCGGCCAAGGCCCTCCAACAGCTCAACGGCCAGTTCGCCCTCGCCTTGTGGCTCGAGGATCGCGCCGAGCTGTGGCTCGCCCGAGACCGCATGGGACAGAAGCCGCTCTACTGGACCCGGCTGGCGGACGGAACGCTGGTCTATGGGAGTGAGCTCAAGGCGGTGCTGGCGCATCCGGGGGTGGAGCGTGAGCTCGATCCAGTAGCGCTCCAGCAGTTCCTGCTGTTCGAGTACGTGCCGGCGCCCCGCACGATCTACCGAGGCATCCACAAGCTCGTGCCCGGAACACGCCTGGAGGTCGGTGCCGAGGGCGAGCGGGTCGTTACGTGGTGGGAGCCGCCCCTCGTCGGCGAAGACCGAGCCATCGGCATGCAGAGTCGCTACGCGCAGGCGGTCAGGAACACCCTCCAGGTCGCCACCAAGTGGCGCCTGTTGGCCGACGTGCCGATCGCCTTCCTGCTCAGTGGAGGCATCGACTCGTCCAGCGTCGCCGCGATGGCCAGCCGCTTCCACGAAGGTCCGCTCAACAGCTTCTCCGTGACCTTCGACGAGCCGAGCTTCGACGAGTCGGGACCGGCACGGGCCATGGCCGATCACCTCGGCTCGCGGCACACCGAGCTGCCCTTCGCCGCGGGCGAGCTACCGCGGCTCCTTGGCCGGCTCGAGGCCGGCCTCTGCGAGCCCCTCGGAGACGGTTCGCTGCTCAGCACCTTGCTGCTTGCGGAAGGTGTGTCTGGGGCCGGTTTCAAGGTGGCGCTCTCCGGCGACGGCGCGGACGAGAGCTTTGGCGGGTACCCGACCTACGTCGCCCACCGGCTCGCCAGCCTGACGGCGGGTGCCTCCGGGCTCGTGAGCCGCGCGGCGAGCCGGCTCCCGGTCAGCACGGCGAACCTCTCCACGGGCTACCTGGCGCGTCGCTTCGCAGCCGGGCTGAGCCACCCCCACGGGCGACGGAACCAGATCTGGCTCGGCGCCTTCCTCCCCGAGGAGCTTCCGGGACTCGTCGGACCTCTGAAGGACGCGGTCTGGGACGAGGTCGACCGGTGGTCCGAGCGCGCAGCCTCCATCCGTGACCCGGCGGAGCGGGCGATGTACCTCGACCAGCGGCTCTACCTCGCCGAAGGGGTGCTCCAGAAGGTCGACCGCGCGGGCATGCTGTGCTCGCTGGAGGTTCGCTCGCCATTCCTCGACCACCACCTCGTGGCGGTGGCGGCCGCGCTTCCCGCCTCCAGCTTCGTCCGCGGCACGAACACCAAGGTGCTCTTGCGCCGGGCGGTGGCCGACATGTTGCCGCCCGCGCTCCGGAACCGCCCCAAGAAGGGCTTCGGAACGCCCCTGGGGCCCTGGCTGCGCGGGTCCCAGACGGGGCTGCTCGACGATCTGGCCGAGCGCCTGGAGGGGGTGGTCGACGCGGCGGCCGTCGCGACCCTGATCCGCGAACACCGCGACGGCGGCGCGGACCACCGGCGTCGTCTGTGGAGCCTCACGGTGCTCTCCCGCTGGCTCCACGGCCCCTGGGGCCCGCGTTAGACGCGCTCCATGAAGATGCCCATCGCCGCTCGGGAGCGCTTCGACGCGCTGCTCGTCCAGACCTTGCGAAGCACCCGCGCCCACAAGAAGGAAGCGGCCAAGGCCGTCGAGGAGGTCGGCGAAGGAGAGCGCTCGCAGAATGTCGAGCGGCTCGTGGAGCTCCTGGCCAGCGTGGAACGCAAGACCAGCCCCCTCTACGTTCGCCAGATCCACGCCCTCGCCGACTACGTGGTCGCGGGACACGGTGCCTACGACGTGGAGCTGGAAGCCGCGGTCATCGATGCGGTGTGCCACTCCACCCGTCGCTTCGACCTGATCCGAGGCGAAGGCCGCTACTGACGAGGGCCGCTACGCGAGCAGCCGGGCACACCGGAGCAGGCCCACGTGGCTGTAGAGCTGAGGGAGGTTGCCCCAGTGCTCGCCGGTGCGCGGATCGAGGTCCTCCGCGTAGAGACCGAAGCGGTTCCGAGCGGCGAGGAGCACCTCAAACCGCCGCAGCGCCTCCTCTCGCCGACCGATCCGGGCGAGCGCCTCGACCGCCCAGAAGGCGCAGATGGTGAACGCGACCTCCGGCTCCCCGAAGTCGTCGTTCATGTCGTACCGCTTCAGGTGCACCCCCCAGCCGAGGCGATCGAGCACCACGTCCACGGTGGCCACAAAGCGCGGGTCCCGGGCATCGATCAGGCCGAGGACGGGCAACAACAACAGGCCCGCGTCCACCACGTCGGCATCGAAGGCCGCCGAGAACGCGCCCAGCCGCTCGCTCCAGGCACGCGCGAGCACACGCTCGCGGACCTGCCCGGCCCGGTCCGGCCACACGCCTCCCCGAAGCCGCCCCAGGCTCTCCAGAGCGGCCTGGCAGAACGCGGCCGACACGGTGTGCACGTGCGCGATCCCGCGCAGCTCCCACATGCCCGCATCGGGCTGGTCCCAGGCGGCCCAGGCCGCCTCGCCCAGCTCCTCGAGCCGCAGGCCGACGGACGCGTCCACCTCGTCGTGCTCGAGCGCCAGGATCACGTTCGCCCAGACGTCGTGCTGCTGCTGGAACCACGCCGCGTTCCCCCAGCGCACCGGGCCCATGCCCCGGTAGCCAGCCAGCCGTTCATCGATCGACTCGGTCAGCCGACGCTCGTGCCGCACGCCGTAGAGGGGCTGCAGGTCCGATCCGGTCGTCAGGAGGGTAGAGAGCCAACGCCGCCAACTGGCGGAGAAGCGCTGGTCGCCGACCGCCACGAGCTCCTCGTGCGCGAACCAGGCGTCGCGCAACCAGGCGAAGCGGTAGTCCCAGTTGCGCCCCGAACCGGGCGCCTCGGGCACCGAGCTGGTCAGCGCGGCCACGATGGCCCCGGTCTCGTCCAGGCAACAGGCACGCACGGCGAAGAGCGCCCGCTCGCACGGCTCGCGCCACCGCTCGGGCACGCGCAGGCCACCGAGCCAGGTGGCATGGTCCCGCTGGGCTGCCTCCGGGCCGGGAAGATCGAGCGGCTGCCCGGGCGCGTGCAACATCACTCGAGCAGGCGCACGCAGCGGCCGCCCGGCGAGCAGGTCTCGAGCACCCTGGCCCGCCACGGTCACGCGGCCCTGCCCGTCGTCGGGCACCTGCAGGCGCACGATGGGGGCGTCGCTCAGGGGCACGAGCTCGCGCACGATCGCGGACGCACCGGGAGGGGCATGGTCGATCACCTCCAGCACGCCGCTCGGCGCGACGATCCGTGTTCGAAGCACCGGTGGCGCCGCGTGGGCGTCCCAGACGGCGCCCTCGACCGTGAGCCGGCAACGCCCACCACCCGAGGGATCGAGCAGGCCATCGAGCCACGGCCGAGCCGCAAGATCCGGCAGCGCGAGCCACACGATGGTCGCGCGGCCGTCGATCAGCGCAGCGACCCGGCCGTTGGCCACGAGCCCGAGGTCGAGGTCCTGTTCCACCACAGCGCACCCTGGATGCTGGGCTCGCATACCATCGGGCCATGCCCAACGTCGCGCTCAAGCCCTTCACCGATGCCTCCTCGTTCCGGCGCGTCGCCGCCATGGCGTGGGACAAGCCCTCCGACCCCTCCATCTACGGCACGATGCACCTGCCGGCCGAGGCACTAAACACCTGGCTCGAGGCCAAGCGCGCCGCCGGGGAGAAGCTCACGGTCACCCATGCCGTGGCGCGCGCGGTGGCACTCTCACTCGCCGAGCACCGCGACCTGAACGCGATGGTTCGCTTCGGCAAGCTCTACCTCCGCGACGACGTCGACGTGTTCGTGCAGGTGGCGATCCCGAGCGAAGAGCACGTCGGCAAGACCGATCTGAGCGGCGTGGTGATCCGAAACGCCGACCAGAAGACCACCGCCACGCTCGCCGAGGAGATCCGCGCGGGTGCGCGCCGGATCCGACGGAACGAAGACGCGGAGTTCCGGCGTACCAAGCAGCAGGCCGATCGCATCCCCACCTTCCTCTACCGCTGGCTCCTGAAGCTGGTCGAGTTCCTCCAGTACGTGCTCAACGTGGACACCAGCTTCCTCGGGGCCCCGCGCGACCCCTTCGGCTCGGCCATGGTCACCAGCCTCGGCATGCACGGCGTGCAGATCGCGTACGCGCCCTTCTTCCCCCTCGCACGCTGCCCGATGATCGTGCTCGTTGGGGCACTGGCCGACGCGCCCGCGGTCGTCGACGGCGAGCTGGCGGTGCAGAAGCAGCTCACCCTCTCCGCGACCTTCGACCACCGGATCGTCGACGGATTCCATGCCGCCACTCTGGCCAGCACGCTGTTGGGCTACCTCGCGGAGCCAGAGCGCCTCGACGCCTGATGCCCGATCTCGTCACCGAGAGCCTGGCCGATCAGGCCCTGGACAACCTCGTCAACCAGTTCGCCCGTCCGCTGGACTTCCTGCGCGAGCTGGTCCAGAACGCCATCGACGCCGGCTCGCCCCGGGTCGAGGTGGAGCTCTCCCGTCATCCGTCCGCCGCCGGGAAGGTGGTGGAGATCGCCGTACAGGACTTCGGCGATGGCATGGACGAGGCGATCATCGACGAGGAGCTGACGCGGCTCTTCGCGTCGAGCAAGGAGAACGACCTCACCCGGATCGGGAAGTTCGGCATCGGGTTCACCTCGGTGTTCGCCGTCGAGCCCGAGGCGGTGATCGTGCGAACGGGTCGACACGGCGAGGCCTGGGAGCTGTTGTTCCACCCGGACCGGAGCTTCGACAAGGTCCGGCTCGACACCCTCGTCCGTGGCACACGGGTCACACTCTTCAAGGAGCTGCCCCACGACGCCGTCGACGCCTTCGTGCGGGAGTGCCGATGGATCCTCAGCTTCTGGTGTGAGCACTCCAACACCCCCATCCAGCTGATCGACACCGTCCCCGAACCCGCTCGAGCGAGCTCCGACGACCCCTTCGCGGCGTTCGAGGCCCCCACGTCCCGCCCCGAGACCATCAACCGCCCGCTCGCCCTCGAGGCGCCCATGAGCCTCGCATCGTCCGAGGACGGCGTCGAGCTGAGCATCGGCTTCGGGAGCCTGCCCAGGTACGGCTTCTACAACGGTGGCCTGACCTTGCTCAACACCACCAACACCGACGTGCTCGGGCACTACGCGCCGCGTCTCGCGCACTACGCGTTCAAGCTCAAGTGCGACGCGCTCGAGCACACGCTGACACGCGACAACGTGCTCCAGGACGAGCACTGGGAGCGCGCCATGGGGGTCCTGGTGCGGGCGGCCGGCCGACTCGAGCTGCGCACGGCGCGCAGCGTCCAGGCCCGGCTCGAGGCCGGTGACAGCGTCGACCTGCACCTGGCCCTGCTGGCCAAGGCGCCCCTGACGCAGCCGACCCTCCGCAAGGCGCTGGCCCTGCCGGATCGGCACGGACGCCCCTGGCCGCTCGACGACGTGTTGAAGCAAGCGCGGCGAGAGGGCGCCGCCCTGGTGGCGCGTGGAAGCGACGATCTGCTGGGCGCCCTGGAAGCCAGCTCGAGGCGGCTCCTGCCGACGAGCCCCGACATCCGCCGCATCGTGGTGTCCGCCCAGGTTGGGCGCGCGCAGAACACGGCCGACGCCTCGGAGGTGTGGGTGCTGCCGAGGATCGTGCCCGACGATCAGCTGAGCCAGGAGGAGCGCGCGCTCCTGCAGGGCACGCGCGCCCTCTTGACCGACGTCGGCCGCCTCCACGTGGTCATCGGCGCCTTCGACACGGACGAGGACGCGCTGGTGCTGCAAGGCCCACCGGATGGCGGGTTGTTCCGTCGAGCGCGTAGGAAGCGCTGGTTCGAGCGGTCGACCCTCCTGCTTCATCGCGCACATCCGCACCTGCTCGCCCTGCTGGCCGCCGCCGAGCAGGACCGGCAACTGGCCGCCCTCGCGCTCGCGCAAGCCCTGCTCTACGCCGACGGCTCGGCCTCGGATCGGAACCTGACGAAGCTGCTCGAGGCCGTGGCGTGAACGTCGACGCGCTCATCGAGCGTTCCCGGCGGCCCGGAGCCTTCGTCGAGCGGCGCCGCTTCACGCTGTCCCGCGACAAGGCCATCGAGAAGCTCCGTGAGTTCTCGCTGCGAGACCCAGCGCAGTACGTGCTGGAGCTGGTGCAGGCCGCCGTCTTCGCCGGCGCGACCTACATCGCGGTGGAGAGCCGCCCGGAGCGCGTGCTCGTGGCCTGGGTGGGCGGGCGCCGACTGCGAGAAGCCGAGCTGACCCAGCTCTTCGACTACCTGTTCGCCGACCGTGGAGACCCAAGCCAACGCCACCTCGTTCAGCTCGCCATCGGGATGAACGCCATCCTGCAGCGAAAGCCGCGGGTGCTCCGCGTCGAGTCCGGAGACGGCACCTTCGACCACACCCTCCGGCTGGAGGTGAGCGGACTCTCCGACGCCCGCCTGGGAGAACCGGAGACCGGCCTGGCCGGCACCTACGTGATGGCCGAGCACCGGCACGGTCACTGGAAGAAGTGGCTCGGCCGGAGCTGGACTCCCGAGGAGGGCATGGTGGAGGAGCGGTGCCACTACACGCCCGTTCCCATCCTGCTCAACGGTCGCGCGCCCTTCGGGTACCGCGCGTCTCGAGCCATCAGCGTGCACGGCCTTCCCGACCAGCTGGCGTTTGACGAGGGCGAGCTCCGTGGGGTGCTCGCCATCCCATGGGGACACGGCGACGGGCGTGGCGTCCGGGTGGTGGTGGGCGGTGTGTGGGTGACGACCACCTCCCTGCCCGAGCTGGGCGTGGTCCCACCGGGCGCGGTGCCCGATCGGGATCGGCGGCCCTACAAGCGCGCCCCCTTCGAAGAGACCATCGAGCTGGCTGGCGTGGTGTGCGACGATCGCCTGCGCAAGACCGCCGATCAGGGCGATGTGGTCCGCGACCGCCGCTTCCATCGCATGGTCGACGCCGTTCGGCCGCACGCCACCAGGCTGCTCCGTACGGTCGCCGACGACTACCACCCAGCCGCTGGAACGCCCGAGGCGGCCACGGAGACCGAGCCCACGTGGCTGCACCTGTTGGGACCCGCCGCTCGTGTCCGGCCCGCCGAGCTCGCGCACGCCCCCGCCGTGTTTCGGGTCTCCCCAGATGCCTCGCCCGCGCTCGTCGCGGCCGCCGATCCCGCCAACCTTCCTTGCCCCGTGGTGGTGTCCGACGACGAGCAGGCCGCGGAGCTCTCGGAGCGCCACGGCCTGCTCGCGAACCCGCTGAGGTCCCCGGAGGACGTGGCGTTCGTGAGGGAGGTGCTGCGGCGCCGACAGGACCTGCTCGTGGTGTCCCCACCCCACGCCGCCGACACGCCAGCCGTGGTCATCCAGCTGAACCGCCGAGGCAGCGCTCCGTGCTGGGGGCGGTCCATGCGGGGGGTGCCCGCGCTGCTCGTGGTCGACGGCGCGGCGTCGGCGCTCGCGGAGCTCGACCTGGTGCTGCCCGGCGTCAGCGTGCGCGTCACGGCGGTCGCCGAGGACGCGGGCTGGGAGCAGGCGGCCACGCAGGCTCTGCTGGAGGCCTTGCCCCAACTCATCGAGGGTGGCGGAGTGGTCGCCGACGACCTCGCCGCAGCGGCGCTCGCTGCCACGACGTGGCTGCGTCAGCGGGACCACGGTTCCCCCGAGATCCTGCTCGCCGACGCGCGCCTCACCCGCTGGCGACACCTCGCGCTGGAGGGAGGTCCGTCCTTCGAGCGCCTCCTGGAGCTGTCCTCCGTGGAGCGCAGCGAGGCCGTGTCCGAGCGGGCCCTGGCGTGCCTCGCCCCGCTCGACCACCTCTTGGGTGGCGGGCACGTCTGGTGCTCCACCCACCCGCCGACGGCTTGCGCGGGCCGCCGCGGGGACGCCTGGGAGGTCGTCCGCTGGGACGAGGCCGCGGGCCTCGATGAGCTGCTGTGGGCACAGCCAGCCTTCCACGCCCAACCTCCCCTGCCAGCCCACCTCACGCGCCTCGAGGGCCCGGACAGCCTGGTCGGCCACGCAGGCGCTCCCCACGACACCGCAGAGGGCCTGCGCTTGCTGCTCAGGATCGTCGCGAAGGACGCACAAGCCGCAACCGACCCCGTGCGAGCGCGGCAGCTGGCCCAGCTCTCGAGGCTCTGCCAGGTCGAACACACGCCACCGCGCCCACCGCGCCTGATCCCCGTCGACGACCCGGCGTCGGTCTGGGCTGGCGAGGGGCGGTGGGTGGTCCGCCTCGAGGTCGAGGCACCGGGCGTCACGGGATGGATCGGCCTGCGGGCACCCTTCGACGCCACCGGGAGCGTGCTGGTGCGACGCTTCACCGAGCTCCGCGCGCTCCCCGACGTCGAAGCCCAGCATCCGTGCCATGGCCTCCTCGAACACTCGGGGTTGGGCCCCTTTCCCTACGAGCTCGTACGGCTCGCCGTGCTGCGGCTCTACCTGCAGCTCTCGACCGCACGCCTGGCTCCCGACCTCGTCCCGGTCGCACGGCGGTACCGCGAGCACGCCCGGCAGGCCGACAGGGAGGAGCCGGCGCATGGCCTCGAGCAGATCGCCGCGCGCGTCGAACGAGCGTTTGCGGCGGTGGCCGAACCCCTGGCAGTGTTGCTGGAGGTGAACCACGGCCAGAAGCAGGCCGTGAAGGCTCGAGCCGAGGCCGACGCGAGCACGTGGCGCTTCCGACTCGGCGGGGACCATGCGCTGGTGGTCGCGGCCGTGCGCGAGAGCGGTCCACAGCGCGATCGGCTGGTCCTCGACCTCGCGATGCGGATAGGCGCGGCCCTGCGTCGCGAGCGACGCGAGGTCGACGTGCTCCAGCTGCAGCAGCTTGTGTGGCTGGAGGGCTTGCGAGAGAGGATGCGCACATGAGCTGGAGCGTCGCCCACGCCAACCCGGAAGACGCCTGGATGCTCGCCTCGCTGGAGGTCGCGAGCTGGAAGAGCGCCTACGCCGAACAGCTCGATCCCGAGTGGCTCGCTGCCCTCGATCCCGGGATCCTGGCGCGCAGGTGGCGGGAACGGCTGTTCAAGGCCCGCTTCGATCAGGACCGTGTGTGGCTGCTGAAGCACGAGGACCAGGCGATGGGCTTCTGCTGGACCGGCGACGCCTCACGCGACGAGGAGGGCTTCTGCGCCGAGGTCTTCATGCTCTACCTGCACCCCGACATCACGGGACGGGGCCTCGGGACGGCCCTCTTCGAGGCGGTGATCGGCGACCTGCAGGAGCGCGGCTATCCGTGGCTCCAGGTCTGGGTGCTCGCCAGCCACGAGCGCGCTCGTGGCTTCTACGAGCGCTTCGGATTCCGGCACGAGGGGACCACGCGAACCGACGAGGTGGGGCCGGTCCAGGTCGAGGTGGTGCGCTTCGACCGACCCCTGGACACCCTCGTCAGCTGGCAGGCCGAGGACTAGTTGACAGGCTCGTAAGTAACGAGCCCTTTCAACTACTGACTCCTGCGGGGGCCAGCCCCCGCACCGCGCGCTGGGCGCGCTCCCCCCGGCCTTCGGCCGCCGCGCGCGGTGCGCGCGGGAGCGGTTCGTTACTAACGAACCGCTCCACCAGCCGGGCTGTCCAAGGGGGTGAAGAGCAAGGGCACCCCCGACGCCGCAGCCCAGGCCTCCAGGGGGCGCCGCAGCTCGGAGGAACCCGCGAAGCGCCGCTCCACCACACGCCCGTGGCCTGCAGGCAGGCGCTCGTCCGGAGCCGGGCGCCACGGGTCGGCGTGCAGGCTCGTGCGGACGTCGTGACCGATCACGTCCTGATCGAGGTGCAGGAGCAGCCCACGACCCAGCTCGCCCGGCACGCCGGCGGGGAGGACGAGACCCGGAAACCAGAAGGGCCCGACGCGCGCGCGGCTCACGCGGACCACGTCGGCAACGCAGGTCCGCTGCAGCAACGTACGCAGCGCCACGAGGGGCACGGGCGCGTGGCGTGTGAGCACGTGCAGCACGCCTGGGTGCACCACCACGCGGCCATCGCGCACGGCCACCGCCTGGCTCCTGTCGACCAGCGCGAGCTGCACCACGATGCGGACCCACAAGCCGTCCGAGCCGTGGTGATCGAAGAGGAGCTCGACCTCGTCGCAAGGGGTCCGTGTCCGAAGTCGTGCTTGCAGTCGCGTCGCCGGAAAGAGCCCTCCCGATCGCAGCGCCACGAGCACCCGACGACGGGCGTCGAGGCGAGCAGCCAGCTCGGGAGCGGCGACTCGCACCGCGTCGACCCGACCCGGCGAGGGCACCTCCGGCGTCGCCTGGGCCTCCCCGCGAGCGCGGGCCAACCACTGGAACGCTGGGAGCCCGGTGCGTCGGTCGACGTCCGCGGGCTCGAAGAGGTCGCCCGAGATCGCCGGATCCAGCAGCGCCAGGCCGCCCTCCAGCTCGGCCAGGGGCGGGTAATCGCGGGGCGGGGCCGCCGCGCGCAGGGCGGTGGCCAGGGCCCGGACATAGGGCCCGACGCGCTCGGCTTCGAGGATCAGAGCGACTTCTCGGTGCCCAGGAAGCTCTCGATCTCCTCACTCGCCGCCTGCCTGAGCGCGCGCTCGGCCAGCGCTCGAGCCCGATCCCGATCCAGCTCGTTGGCTTCGCCGACGGTCAGCAACGCTTCCACCGCTCCGCGATCCTCGAGCTGCGCGCTCATGCGCGGGAGCACTTCCCCCAGCAGGTGCCGGGTCTGTTCGACGTAGGTCTCGGTGACCTCCATCGCCTCGCCCAGCGCGTGGAGCGAGCTCTGGAGCTCCAGCACCACTGCGGGGGCATCGGCCGCCATGCCGAGGGCCTGGATGCGGCGCCCCGCACCGTCGACGGTGGAGCTGGCCGACAACAGGAAGTGGGACATCTCCTCGTGCAGCCTCATCACGGTGTCCCGAAGCGAGCGAGCGGGCTCGAGGTGCTGCTCGAAGAGCGCCTCGCTGGCCCGGTGGATCTCCAGGTCGAGCGCCACACGCCGCAGCTCGAAGGTGATCGCGTCCAGCGTCGGTCGCTCGTCCGGTGATCCGCGCAAGGCCTCGAGCTCCAGCTCCAGCTCGAGCACGCGCTCGCCGGCCTGCCGCTCGGCGTCCAGCGCCCCCGCGCGATCCCGGTGCAGGGTCTGCACCTCTGCGTCCAGCTCGACGGCGCAGAGCCGGAGCTCGTCGTTGAACGCGCTCGCCTCCCGCAGCCGGCGGTTGACGGCCTCATAGCGGCGGTAGAGTTCCTGGGCGGCCGACCGACGCTCGAGCACCACGTTCCGCCGTCCGAAGCGCCGCAACAAGGTGCTCAGCGCACCACCGCCAGACCGCTTGAGCGCCTCGAGCTCGTCGTCGGAACCCGAGAGCTCCGAGAGCTCGTCGTGCAGCTCACCCGAGAGGGCCTGGTGGCGTTCGACCATGCGGCCAACGCGGCCGAGCGCATGGGTGCGGACCTCCTCCATGCGCTCGCGCCGGGCGAGCAGCGCCTGCATGCTCTGAGCCAGCTCGGGCTTCACGCGACCTCCCCTTCCACTCTACCCGGGCCTCAGGTGACCCACGTCGCCCTGGAAGACGAGCTTCCAATCGTCATCCCGGAAGCCCAGGAGCGACAGGGCGGTGTTCTTCTGACGCACCTCGTGCTGCCGCGAAAGCGGGAGCCCCTGGGCCTCCAGCAACAGCGCGCCGAGCACCATCTGGTGGCTGACCACCACGATCGGAGGCCCCGGTTCGTGCCGTCGGACCAGGTCGCCGAGGACGGACCAGGCCCGATCGCGGCACTCGCCGAGGGTCTCGCCACCGGGCAGCCTCACGTGGGTGGGATCGGCCACCCACCGCGCCAGCAGGTCCGGGTGGTCGTCGACCAACGCGCTCGACGGATGGCCCTCGAGCTCGCCGTGATCGATCTCCTGCAGCCCTACGACGACCGTGGGCGTACCGAGCGCCTCGGCCGTCTCCACCGCCCGCGCCAGCGGCGAGCAGTACAGCGCAGCACGCGGAACGTCCGCGAGCCGATCGCGAAGCGCGTGCGCCTGATGGCGGCCGAGATCGTCGAGGGGCACGTCGGTACGACCCGCCATCCGGCGCGTCGCGTTCAGGATCGTGCGCCCGTGCCGGACGAGCAGCACGGGCACCCAACCGGCCGACGCAAGCTCTGTCCAGCGTTCTACGGGATCCATGTGCACACCGTCTTTGCCGACTTTCGACACCATGGAGGCCTATCGCGCGTGATGGTGCGTGGGCCTCCGGGGAGAACACCATGGCGAAGAATCAGGGCTTCGATCCGCTGTCGAGCCTCTTCGATCCGCCCAGCTTGCCGCCACGCATGGCCCGTCGTGCACGGATCGACCCGCTGCCCGAGGAGGAGACCCTGCTCACGTCGCTCGAGCCGGAGGTCGTCGAGGAGCCCCAGGCCGAGGTGCCGGCGAACCTCGCGATGTCGGCCGAGGAACCTCGCCGCGCAGCCGCAGGTGGCGCCGTCGACAAGGCCGCCCTGGCGAGAACGCTCGCCCGCGCCGCGATGGCGCGAGCCGGTGCACCGCAGCCGGTACCGCGTCCGATCAACGCCATCGTCGAGCCGCCCGCGCCGGCGGCCTCCGGGCCCAGCCGGACGAGCCTCGCCTCCCGCGCGTCTCGTCCGATCTCCGCCCAGGAGGCCATGCGGCGTGCCCGGAAGCAGGAGGCGGATGCGGAGGCCGCCCGGGTCGCCGCCGTGGAGGCCGAGCTGCCAGGCCGGATCGCCGAGATCCTGGCGCGGCAGCTGCCCGGCGTCGAGCACCTCACCGTGGTGAACGCGCTCCGCATGGACGAGCGCCAGGTGCTCACCGCGCTCTGGAAGGCGCACCGAGCACGCCTCGCCAAGGAGGGTGCGGTCGACGCGGTGGTCGCGGTCACGACCGTCATCCGAGCGCTCGGAGCCGTCGCTCCGGATCAGCTCGTCGCGGCCATCGTCGACACCGACACGTCGAACTACCTGGTGTGGGTCGACCTCGGGTCCGAGGCCACCATCGCGGCCTTCCCCGACGCGCGCTCCTGGTACGCACGCCTGAAGGTCTGAGGCGCACTCAGGCGATCGACGCGGCCAGCTCCTGGACCCGGGCGGGGCTGACGTTGTAGCGCGCGTTGCAGAAGTGGCAGGTGACCTCGGCGAAGCCGGGGTCCACGAGGATCGCCAGCAGCTCTTCCTTGCCGAGGGCCACGAGGGTGCCCTCGACACGTTCGAGGGAGCACGTGCACCGGTCCTGCAGCGGCCGGTCCTCGAGCACGGTGAGCGGGATACCGAGCACCTCGAGCTCGCCCGACACGTCGGGCTGCCGCAGGGGTGCCACCAGAGCTTCGAGCGAGGCCGTGCGCAAGTGGCCGAACAGATCCTCGAAGTCCTGCTCCCCGAGTCCTCCCGGCAGGAGCTCGACGAGCGCACCGGCAGCAAAACACAGGCCGTCTTCGTCCATCGCGGCACCGAGACGCACGATGCCCACCGTCTGCTGCGAGCTCGACAGGAAGCCCTGGAATGCGGCCTCGAGTCCGTCGTGGTCCAGCTCCGCTACGCCACGGTAGAGCTCGCGGCGGGCGTCCCACTTGATCGCACAGAGCGTGCCTTGCAGCGCTCCGACCGGGGGTAGACGGCGGGGCTTGAAGCGCGCGCGGCAGCTGCCGTCCGCCCAGACCTCTCCGCTGTAGGTGAGCGCAGGGAGGCGCGACGCCAGCTCGAGCAACAGCCGTTCCTCGCCCTTGATGTGGGCCGAGAGCAGCACGTTGCCCACCAGGGCTTCCGACGCCAGCCGAACGGCCTCGCCCTCGAGCTCGTGGGCGGTGGTGATGGCACGCGCGGGCCCCTCGGCGGTGACCAGGAGGACGCGCGCGACCCCCCCGAACGCCAGCCCGCGAACGAGCCGGCTCGTGACCTCGTCGACGCTCACCGTGACTCTGCGGCGCGGCGATTGCACGATCGCCGTGTCACTTGGGTTCCCCGTGGCCACGCGTCCGACGAAGGCGTGCCAGGGGCACGTCGTGGAGGCGCGGGGTCGCTGGGGGCCCGAAGGGCCGACGAGCCCCGATCAGCTCGGCGTGGAGGCACAGTCACGAGCCGGCCCGCGCCAGCGCTGCCTCCATGCGTGGCAGGAAGTCCTCGGCCGGCTCGAAGCCGGTGAGCGTGAGGTCGTGGAAGGTCGTTCCGTCGGGCGCGAGAAACTTGACCGTGGGCAACCCCGACACCCCGTACTTGTCGAGCAGCGCTGCCACCGTCGGGTCCGAGTCCGACGTGCAGTCGATCATCAGGGTGACGAACTCGTCCGACGCCGCGATCACCGCCGCATCGGAGTAGGTCAGGTGCTCGAGCTCCTTGCACGCCGCGCACCAGTCCGCCGTGAAGTCGATGATCACCGGCTTGTTCTCGGCCTTCGCCTGGGCGAGCGCAGCCGCTTCGTCCGCACCCCACACCACGTGTTGTTCCGCGCCTGCCGCGCCTCCACCAGTTCCGAGACTCACCGGCGGCAGGATGAAGCCTTGGGTCATCATCGTGCCCACCAGCAGCCAGGCGCCGACCAGCCCGCCGACAACACCGTAGAGCTTGCGCCCCTTGTCGATGCCGGGGGTCGCCGGCTCGTCCGGCCAGGACAGCACCGCCGTGACCAGCAGCACGAATGCGGCGAGCAGCGCGGTCTGGGCGGTGTCCAGGATCGGCGAGATGTACCAGACCGCAGCGAGCCAGATCGCCACGCCGAAGCCCTTCTTGACCCACTCCATCCACAGGCCAGGCCGGAACACGAGGTCGGAGAAGGTGACCGTGAGGATGAAGATCAGGCCCATGCCCTGGGCAAAGACCCACATCAGCAGCGCGCCGAGGAAGATCTGTCCGGACTGCCCGATGTACGCGAGGATGGCCGCCAGCACCGGTCCCGAGCAAGGGCCCGCGACCAGCGCACCGACCATGCCCAACACGGCGGCGCCGCCGAAGCCGGCTCCGCCGTACTGCGCGAGCCTGGTCTGGAGGCTCGGCGGCACCTGGACGTCGAAGAGCCCGAACATGGCGAGACCCATCGCGAAGAAGAACAGGCCCAGCGCCACGATGACCCACGTGCTCTGCAGCCAGCCACCGAAGAGCGAGCCCGTGTACCCGGCGAAGACGCCGAGGGAGGTGTACACCGCGGCCTGCGCCTGCACGTAGACGAGCGCGAGCACGAAGTTCCTGGCCCTGCTGTCCTCACCCCGCGCTCCGATGACGCCGAGGGTGATGGGAATCATGGGCAGGACGCAGGGCGTGAGCGACACACCGAATCCGCCGAGGAACGCCAGCCCGATGGCGACGAGCACGCCGCCTTCCAGCAGTCCGTCCCCGCCTGCCGCAGCCTTCTGGGCCGCCAGGGAGTCCGCGCCCGCCCCCTCCCCGTCCGCTTCGACGGGCGCCTGGGTCGGTTCGGCGGGCACCTCCGGTTCGTCGGGCGGTGCCGCGGCGTCCGCCGCCGGGGGGGGCTCGCCGGTCAGCGTGAAGGCCAGCGCAAAGTCCTCGTACCGGGGCAGGAGGCACTTCTCGGCCTGGCAGGCCTGGTACCCCACCGTGCCGGCCACCTCGTGTTCACCGGCGTCGCCGTACACGCGGGCCGTGACCTGGAAGTCGCCGTCGTACTCGCCACGGGTCAGCTCCACAAAGGCGGGATCCGGGCGCTGGTGCGGCGTGGGCCACGTCTGCGGGCCGAGGGTGAACGCCGAGTCCTCGGGCAACTCGAGGAAGGTCATCGCGTCGGTCAGGTGCCAACCGTCCTTCTGGATGAAGGACACCGTGATCTGGTCGCCGTCGGCCGAGACGCTCACACCGACCGGATCGTTGTCGGTCAGTCCACGGGCGTCGGGACCCTCGTCCCCTCCGCCAGCGGCGTGGGCGGCCGGGAACACGGCGTTCCAGAGCCGCGAGCCCTTCTCGGTGACATCGACCTGGATCGCGAGCTGCTCAGTCTGCGGCATGTAGCACAGGGAGCCCTTGCAGCCCTGCCAGCGCGCCTCGACCAGGACCTGGTGCGTGCCGGCTGGCGGGGCCGTGACGGGAATCTCCACGAAGACGTCGAGCTCGTAGACCTCGCGGGGCGCTCCGGTGACAGGGTCGTTCTTCTGGAAGCCAGGGGGCAGGCTCGGCTCGCCGAGGCCCAGCCCTCCGGCGTCGAGCACCGTCACCTCCATCATGTCGCGGTACAGCGTGGTCGAGGCGGGCACCGTGATGACCACCGTGAGCGCGCCATCGGCGCCGGCCTCCAGCTCGACCGGCTCCGCCACAGCAGAGAAGGGCGGAGCTTCGGCCACTGCGGGCGTGGCGAACCAGCAGAGCAGCGTCATCAAGGCTGCGAGCATGTACAGAACCTCCGGCAGAACGCTTCGATGCCGCGTATCCCACTCCGTCGCGCGTGGTCGGTGGAGGTTAGGCCCCGCGGCGATGCGAACCGCTGCGGTCATCCCTGCGCTGAACGAGGAAGGCAGCCTGCCGAGGGTGCTCGCGGATCTGGCGGCCGCCGGGGTGCAGCGGATCGTCGTCGCAGACAACGGCTCGACCGACCGCACGGCCGACATCGCTCGGGAGGCCGGGGCGACGGTCGTGGGCGAGCCTCGCCGTGGCTACGGCAGTGCCTGCCTGGCCGGCTTGGCGGCCCTCCGCTCCGACCCCCCCGACGTCGTGCTCATCGTCGATGGCGATCACGCGATCTACATCGAGGATCTGCCCGCCCTGCTCGCCCCCCTGCTCGCCGGCGAAGCCGACCTCGTCCTCGGCGACCGCACGCGGCGAGCCGAGCCGGGCAGTCTGACGCCCCAGCAACGGCACGGCAACCGCCTGGCCACGGGCCTCATCCGAGGGGTGACGGGCCACGCCTACCGAGACATGGGGCCCTTCCGGGCCATCCGGTGGACGGCCCTGGAGCGCCTCCAGATGGAGGATCCAACCTGGGGCTGGAACGTCGAGATGCAGATCAAGGCGGTGAAGCGCGGGCTTCGGGTGCTCGAGGTCGACGTCGGCTACCGCAACCGGGCCGCCGGCGTGAGCAAGATCAGCGGCTCGCTCCGGGGCACCCTGCGGGCCGGCGCGAAGATCCTCTGGGCGACCTGGCGCTACCGGGCTGGCTGATGCGCGCTGTCCTCCTCGGCAAGGTGCCGCGGCCCGGCGCCGTGAAGACGCGACTCGCAGCAGCCCTCGGCGCGGCCGAAGCGGCGCGCCTGCAACGCGCCATGTCGGAAGACGTGCTCGAGACGTGCAAACGGGCGGGCCTCGCGCGAGCTTGGAGCCTGGCCGGCCCCCTCGACCACCCCTGGGTCGAGGCGCTCCGCGGTCGCGGAGAGGAGGTGCTTCCGCAGGGCGGTGGAACGCTCGGGGAGCGCATTCGCCACGGCCTGGACGCGGTGGGCTACCCGGCCGTGGCGCTCGGCATGGACGCCCCGTCCCTTCCACCCGACCTGCTGATCGATCTGCAGGCGTCGACCACCGACGTGACGCTCGGACAGGCCTTCGATGGTGGGTACTGGTGCGTCGCGCTCCGGCGCCCCATCCCCGGCCTGTTCGATGGCATCCGGTGGTCCCACGCCCGCACGCTCACCGACACCGTGGAGCGCGCCCGTGCCCTGGGTTGCACGGTGTCGTTGGCACCGTTCTGGTACGACGTGGACGACCTCCACGATCTCGCGTTCCTCATCCACCACCTGGCTGTGCTCCCGCCAGAGCGCGCCCGTCACACCCGGAGTGCCTTGTGCCCTTGATCGACAACGGCCTGCCGGAGCCGCTCCAGACCCTGCACGTCATGGGCATCTGCGGCACCGCAATGGGTGCCTTGGCCGGCATGCTCGCGGACGCCGGCTACACCGTGACGGGGAGCGACACCGGCATCTACCCACCGATGAGCGACTACCTCGCGAGCCTCGGGATCGACGTCATGGAAGGCTTCGTGGCCGAGAACGTGGACCACGCTCCCGACCTCGTCGTGGTCGGGAACGTCGTGCGTGCCGTGTACGAGGAAGCGGTGGCCGTGGTCGAGCGCGACCTGCCCTACTGCAGCTTCCCCCATGTCCTGGGCGAGCTCTTCCTACGCGAAGCGCGCAGCATCGTGCTCGCCGGAACCCACGGAAAGACCACCACGACCAGCATCACCGCGTGGCTGGCCGACGCGGCCGGGCTCGACCCCGGGTACCTCGTCGGGGGCATCGTGAAGGGCTGGGACCGGACGGCCCGGCGTGGTGCCGGCACCCACTTCGTGATCGAGGGCGACGAGTACGACACCGCCTTCTTCGACAAGGGGCCGAAGTTCCTCCACTACCGTGCCAACACCGCGGTGCTGACGAGCATCGAGTTCGACCACGCCGACATCTACCGGGATCTCGACCACGTGAAGGAGAGCTTCCAGAAGCTTGTGGCGAGCATGCCGGAGGACGGGCTGCTGGTCGCCCGGTGGGACGACCCGAACGTGCGCTCGGTCTGCGAGGACGCGCCTTGCGAGGTGCAGGGCTACGGTCCCGGCCAGACGTGGGACGGCCGCGTGGAAGGGGTGGACACGGCCCGCGGGCGCATGGAGTTCTCGGTGCTGCGCAACGGCAAGATCTGGGGCCGGTTCTCGAGCACCCTCGTCGGAGAGCACAACCTCTACAACCAGGTGGCTGCGGTCGCGGCCCTCGCCGCCGAGGGTCTCACCCCTGAACGCCTCCGTCCGGGCTTCGAGAGCTTCGCCGGGATCAAGCGCCGCCAGGAGGTGCGCGGGGAGCCCGGCGGCGTCACCGTGCTCGATGACTTCGCCCACCACCCGACCTCGGTGCGCGTCACCTTGGACGCGCTCCGACTGCGCTTCGGCGGTCGGCGCCTCTGGGTCGTCTTCGAGCCGCGCAGCGCCACGTCTCGGCGCTCGGTGTTCCAGACCGCGTACGCCCAGGCCTTCGACCTGGCGGACCGGGTGATCATCGCCGCACCCCACGACCAGAGCCGCATTGCGACCGAGGAGCGGTTCGACAGCAGGGCGCTCGCGAAGGCGCTGCGCGCACGTGGGCTCGAAGCCCAGTCCCTGGCGAACGTGGCGCACATCGTGGCCGAGCTGGGGGCGAACGCGATGGAGGGCGACGTGATCGCGGTGCTGTCGAACGGCGGCTTCGGCGGCTTGCACCAGAAGCTCCTCGACCGGCTCGAAGAACGGTTCGGCGACCGGGCGTGACGCTCAGACGGAACCGAGCGCGTCCAGGAAGGCGCTCAGCTGCTCGCGCGAGATGCTCAAGGGTGGCGTGACCGCGAGGACCTCACCGGCTTCGCCCGCCGGCAGGGCGATGAAGCCGCGCTCGAGCAGACGCCGCATCGTGCCGAGCGCATCGGGCAGCTCCACGCCGAGCATCAGTCCGCGGCCCCTGACGGCACCAAAGCGGCCCAACCCCTCCGCGAGCCAGGCACCGATCCGCGCGGCGCGCTCCACGAGCCCCTCGTCCTCGATGGCGCGCAGACAGGCCAGGGCCATCGCCGCCCCCACGGGGTTGCCGAGGAAGGTCTGGGTGTGGAGCGCTTCTCCCGCGCTCGCCCCCCACGCCTCCATCACGTCGCGCCGGCCGAGGCACGCCGAGATCGGAAAGCCCCCAGCCAGGGCCTTGCCGACGCACAACAGGTCGGGCTCGACCCCCTCGTGCTGGCTGGCGAACCACCTCCCCGTCCGACCGAAGCCGGTGAAGATCTCGTCGAGCACCAGGAGCGCCCCATCGCGACGGCACCGCTGAGACAGCGCGGAGAGCCAGCCCGGCGGCGGGGCCCGCATCCCGCCCCGCCCCTGGAGCGGTTCGACCAGGACGGCGCCCACACCGGTGAGATCGGTGGGCAGCTCACCGTAGGGTGCCCAGCGCACGTGGTCCGAGAGCTGACCCGCGAACGGCGCCGCGAACGCGCTGCGCCGGTACGCCGTGACGGCGAGCGCGCCGTAGGACAGCCCGTGGTAGCCACCATGGAAGCCCAACACGCCATCGCGACCCGTGGCGACCCGCGCCGTCTTCAGGGCGGCCTCGACCGCGTCGCTCCCCGAGCTGCCCAGGATGCCGTGTTCGAGGCCGCTCAGCTCGGCGAGCCGCTCCAGCAACTCCACACGCCGCGGGTCCGGAAACGCGTCGCCCATCGCGTGGGGCAGACGCCCCAGCTGCGCCTGGCCAGCCGCCACCACCGCCGGATGACGGTGCCCGACGCTGGCCACGCCGAAGCCGGCGGTGAGATCCACGAAGCGGTTGCCGTCCACGTCCCAGACGTTGGAACCCGCGGCCTCCGCCCAGACCACCGGGTCGGTGTCGGCCAGCCCCAAGGACGCGGCGCGTCGGGCGCGGCGCGCCGTGATGGCCGGGCACTCGCGCGCTGCGAGCCGATCCACCCAGGCACGTGAGCGCGGACCCGCGGGGGCTGTGACGATCTCGGGAAGGAGCGCTGGCGGGGGCGTGTCCACGATGCCGGCGTCTATCCTGTGGCCACGGAGGTGAGCTTGAGACCCTTCAGGACCCTGCTCTTGAACGGCTCCTACGAACCGCTGTCCACGATCTCCTGGCAGCGCGCCATCACTCTGGAGTTCCGGGAGAAGGTCGACGTGGTGGAGCGCTACGACGCCTTCGTGCACTCCCCTCGCAGCGCCTCGCAGCTGCCGGCCGTGTGCCGTCTCAAGCGCTACATCCACGTGCCGAGGCACCCGGTCCGCCTGTCCCGAGAGGGCGTGCTGGCGCGCGACGGCGGCTGCTGCCAGTACTGCAGCGTGCGCCTCACGCGGACCACCTTCACGCTCGACCACGTGCTGCCTCGCTCCCGCAACGGCCGCGACACCTGGGACAACCTGGTGGCAGCGTGCAGCCCCTGCAACCGACAGAAGGGCGACCGCACCCCCGAGGAAGCCGGCATGGCGCTGCTCTCCACCCCCTACCGCCCGCGTTGGTTGGCGGTGGGTCGCGGCGAACAGGTGCACATCGAGCACCATGCGCTCTGGGAGCCCTGGCTCCGCGCGGCCTGACGACCTTCGCGTCAGGCGATAGGATCCGAGCATGTGGCTCGTCGCTCTCATCGCCTGCACCGACGACACCACCGACACCGCGGCCCCGGTGGCGGAGGTCCCGATCGACGATCTGAACCTGGTGGTTCAGGATCCGGCGCGCTCGAACCCCTTCTCCGGACTCGACGACCTGCAGCTGCGGCTGCTCAACGAGTCCGAGGCGGTCGTGTTGGACGTCACCTGGGACGCCGACGAAGACCCGGAGATCGACAGCATCGACCTCTACGGCACCTTCCGCATGACGCTCGCGGGACTCGACAACGGCGACGTGGTCGCCTTCGGTCGCACGGCCTGGTTCTCCCTCGTCGCGGGCCACACCACCGAGCTGACCATGCTCTTCACCACGATCAACACGGCGGTACCCCTCGAGTCGAGCATGGCGCGCGAGCGGAGCGATCACGTGGCCGAGCGGCTGCCGGGCGGCAAGGTCCTGATCTGCGGTGGTCGAAGCCCTGATGGCGGCACCGCCTACGACGACTGCGAGGTCTACGACCCGAGCGACTTCGACTTCGACAGCGCCCAGGTCGGGCTGCCGCGGGCCGTGTTCGGCGCGAAGTCCCAGTGGTCGGGCGACGGCGACCTGCTCTTCATCACCGGTGGCACCGAGATCGACGGGCCGCTGGGGGAGACCGCCACCGCCATCGGCGCCATCTACGATCCCGTCGAGGAGCAGCTCGACGAGCTGCCGTTGATGAACTCGCCGCGCACCGGCCATTGCTTCTCGATCTTTCGCGAGGAGTACGGCATCGCCATCGGAAACGGCGAGGCGAAGCTGGACTACCTGATCCACCAGCAGGACGGCAGCTACGAGTGGACCTACGTCTCGATGATCGACCTGGACGCGGAGAACGTCTACAGCTGCGTGACCACCACCGACCGGAAGGTGGTGATGCTGGGGTCGACCGCTGGCGCCACCGGGGTGTTCGACTACGCCGACGACGCCCAGTCCACGCTGATCACGGAGGCCTACACCCCGATCACGCAGGCTCTCGCGGGCGACTACACCTACCGGAGCGGCGCCATGTTGGTGCCCATGGCGAGCGGCAACGTCTGGATCGGTGGCGGCCTCGACACCACGCTCCAAGCACCGGTGAAGGAAGGCCGGGTCTTCAACCCGGACTCGCTGGTCTTCGGGTCTGGCCCCGACACCGACGTGAACCGGGTCGACGGCGACGCCGACCCCTGGATCGACGAGGACTGGGTGGCGCTGTCGTGCGGCACCATCGACGGCACCGATCCCCAGACGCGGGTGGAGTTGCTCCACGTGGGCGATGGCGACCTCATCGCCGTGGAGCTCGATCGTCCCCGTCCCGGATGCCGCGGCACGGTGCTCGACGACGGCGCCATCCTGGTCACAGGGGGCTTCGACAGCGAGGACAGCACCACGGCAGCGGCCGCGGTCATCGTTCCGTACCGGGCGTCCGACGACAGCTGACCGGCGGCAGAGGTAGTCTGGGCGAGCAACCGACGGAGTGACGCGTGCTCTCACGAATCGATCAGGCGAGAACGCGCCCCGACAGCCGGGCGGTCCACGTCTGGGGTCGCGACGGCGAACGCTTCGCCATCGCGTGTGAGCTGGCCCGACTCCCCATCTTCCGCCTCGACTCCGGCGGCTGCCTCGCGGAGCTCTCGCCGAAGGTGCACGAACTGCTCGGCAGCGGCGAGTTCCAGGTCGACCAGGAAGAGCTCGCCTGGGAAGTCGTCGAGTGGCGTGAGCTGGGACGGGAGCTGTTCCGGACCACCGTGGTGGATCAGGAGGAGGAGACCTGGTCGCAGACCGACGCGTGGGGCGACGAAGACAGCAGCGAGGACAAGGCCTACGACGAAGAGATCGGAAACGTGGCCGCGGAGGCCGCCGCGCGTCTCAGTCGGTGCGGCGGCGACGTGGTGCTGATGATGTGCAGCTGGCGTGTGTTCCTGCGTCAGCGCGCCCTGCTGGTGGCCCGCTACGGCTACGAGCACGGGACTCCCGAGAAGGATGCGCAGCGCGTCTTCGACGCTGCCGGGGCCCAGGGTGCGGTGCGCGAGCGGTTGAAGCAGCTGTTCGTCGCCAGCCAGGCCTGGTGGTAGGCAGCGCGGAGAGCGTCGCTCGGGTCGAACGCACTGTGCTCGACCACGTGCGAGGCTCCGGGACGGCCGCTGCCCTCGCACCGGCCCTCGCCCGCTGGCAACAACGCAGGATTCCCGCCTATGGGCGCTTCTGCGCGGGCCTCGAGCCACGGGAGCTCACCGACATCCCGAGCGCGCCCGTGGCCTTGTTGAAGCACGTGCGGTTCTGCATCACCACGCAGCCGGGCGCCGTGTTCCGCACGAGCGGCACCACGTCGGGCGCACGAGGTGAACACGCGCTCGCGAGCACGCGGGTGTACGACGAAGCCGCCCGCCTCTGGTTCGAGGCGTGCGTGCCGGACTGTCCGACCGAGCACACCATCTCCCTGGTCACCGACAGCGATCAGCACCCCGACAGCTCGCTCGGCCACATGGTGTCGAGCTTCGCCCCCGACAAGCGCAGCTTCTTCGATCTCGCCCGCGGGGTGGACACGCGGGGCGCCTGGCAGGCCCTGGCGGGGGCCACGGAGCCGACCTGGCTGCCCACCACGGCGTTCGCGCTCGCCGAGCTCCTCCGCGCGCCCGGCTCCGTCCGGCTGCCGGCGGGCAGCGTGTTGATGGTGACCGGCGGCTTCAAGGGGCGCAGCTCTTCGTTGGACGAGCAGGCCCTGCTCGACGCCGCGAGGGGCCGGCTCGGCGTCGAGCGCGTCGTGCGCGAGTACGGCATGACCGAGCTGTCGAGCCAGCTCTGGGACACGGGCCGTGGCTACCGCGCCCCCCCGTGGCTGCACGTCTACGCCGTCGATCCGGTGACCGCGGAGCCTGTCGAGGGCGTGGGCTTGCTGCGCTTCGTCGACTGCGCCAACTGGAGCAGCTGCCTCGCCATCGAGACGGAGGATCTCGGCGTGGTGTGCGGGGACCGTGTGGACCTCGCCGGACGCCTGAAGGGCGCACCGGCCCGGGGCTGCAGCCTGAGCGTCGAGGAGGCCACGGGGTGGACGAGCGGGTAGTCGCTGCGGTCCGGCGTTTCGGCTCGATGGACCCGACCGGGTGGGAGACGGGACTCTCGGCCCCGGGCGCCCGCGCGGCTCTCCACGAGGCCGTGGCCGCGGTGCTCGCCGGTCCATGGCAGGCCCCGGATCCGGTGCCGGACCGCGTGGTGATCTGGTGCGCAGCCAACGTGTTCACCGCCCCCCTGGAATGGACCGCTCAGCTCGTCGCCGCCGGATCGAAGGTGGTGCTCAAGGCGCCCTCCCGCTGCCCGGCTCCCGCGCGGGCCCTCGCACAGGCCTTCGATGGCCTCGGGGTCCGCACGGTCGTCCAGCCGCACGAGCGAGCGGTGGAGCTGCTCGCGACCGGCGACCCCGTGCTGGGCATGGGCGGCGACGCCGCCATGGCGCAGCTGGCACGTCACCTGCTCCCAGGTCAACCCAGGTCGCTCCACGGTCACCGGGTGAGCTTCGCGGTCGTGCAGGGCTCGTCACCCGATCTGGCTCGCGCCCTTGCGCGCGACGCAGCGCTGTACGACGGCGCTGGCTGCATGAGCCCCGCCGCGGTCTTCGCGTTGGGCGACCACGAACGCCTGGCTGCACACCTTGCCGATGCGATGGCTGCAGCTCAGCGACGCTGGCCGCGGGGTGAGGTCGATCCGGCGATCGGTCCCAGGTGGCGCACGCGCACCGGTCTTGCCAGGGTGCTCGGCGCGTCCCACGAGGGACCGGGCTGGGCCGTGCCCGTGCTTCCCCTGCACCTTGCCCAGGCGAGCGTGCTGCCGCGGATGTTGCCCGTTCACCCCGTCTCGAGGCTTGCGCAGTTGGCAGGGCTCGCCGAGCTGCCGTTGTCGTCCTGTGCGACCGACCTGGGCGAGCTCGAGCTCGGCTTCCCGCGGCTCTGCGCCCCGGGATCCTTGCAAGCCCCACGCACGAACCGTCATCACGACGGGGTCGACGTGATGGCGGTCCTGTCGGGACAGGTCTCGGGGGGCTCGCCCTAGTCAGAACGAGGCCTGCTAGAGCGAGGCCTGCTTCGCCGCGGCGTCGCGCTTCTGCGCGAGGATGTCGCGGATGCCGCTCTGATCGCGGAGCCGCAGCAGCGCCTCGCGCTCGATCTGACGGACGCGTTCCCGGGACAAGCCCATCTCCTTGCCCACCTCGGACAGGGTCCGGAACTCACCGTCGTCCAGGCCGTAACGGCGGGTCAGCACGAAGCGCTGACGCTCGCTGAGCACCGAGGAGAACGCCGAGTGCATCCGCGTGAGCTCCTGGGTCTGGATCGCCTCCCAGTCGGGCTGCGGCGCGTCGTCGTCGCTCAGGAAGCGCTCGAGCGGACGCGGGCGCGGGCCGTCGTCGACCGGCTGCTCCAGCGAGATGGTGTTGCCCTGGGAGAGCAACAGCTCGGCACGCTCCTTGTCGATACCGACCTCGTCCGCGAGATCCTGGATCGTGTACTCCAGCCCGCCGGACTCGAAGCGCTTCATCGCCTTGCGCAGGTTCCGGGTCTGCTCGACGGCGCAGCCGGGGAGCCGCACCGGCCGCCCGGTGTGGTCGATCGCGCGCGTCATCTGCGCGCGGACCCACCAGCGGGCGTAGGTGGAGAAGCGGATGCCACGGTCGGGGTCGAAGCGCTTGGCCGCGCGGAGCAGGCCGATGTAGCCCTCCTGGACAAGGTCCTCCTCGTCCATGAACGGGCCGGCGAGCTTCCGGGCTTCGCCGTGCGCGATGCGCCGACCGCTCATCGCCAGCCGCCAGCGGAGGTTCTCGGCCTCCTGCCAGGCCGCGGACGCCTCACGGGCGCGCTCACGGAGCTCGGTGTTGGTCCGGGCGGCCTTGCAGGTCTCCATGACCGCCTCCTCGAGACGGTCGACCGCACCAGCACGGGTGCGCTCGGCGCGCTCCGGGCGGCGGTTGAGGATGACTTCGGCCGAGGGGACACCCGTGATCGCGATCCGGGCGCGGTCTTCGGCACGCCGGATCTTGCGGGCCATCTTACGTTCTTCTTCGGCGGTGAGCCGCTCGCGGCCGCCACTGTCGGAGAAGGAAGAGAGGCCCAGCATCGGGTTGGTCATCGTCGCCATGCGGTGATGCTCCTGATCTTCGTGTGCACAAAGTCGGAAGGTTGGGTAGAACGAATGGGGTAAGCGTCCACCCGCTCCAGAAGAGCAAGCGGGGGCTTCAGGTCGGATTCGAGCGGGGGTGCGCCGGAGACGTTCTCGGAGCGCGGGGGTCGGGATGGATCGGCGTTTTCGGTGGGGTTCGCCGTCAGGGCCCGAGCGCCGGGAGAATACTCAAAGCGGGGGGAAAAGGAAGCCTTTTTTGCTAGAACGACCAAAAAAGGTGATGAGGTCGGTTCACGTGCCCTCCACGAGCTGTTCCGCGAGTTCCACGGTAGTTCGAGGAGCGCTGTAGTTTTCGACCAGTGGGCGTGAGGGTGTCAACCCCGAAGTGCGCTCCGCCTTCCGTTCCTGACAAAATCCGACGACGCCCTCAGCGCAGGAAGTCGCCCACGAGCCGCTGCACGTGGGGATCGTAGACCGCCGCCGTGTGTCCGACGACCACATCGACGTGTCGGGCCCCTGGGATCGCCGCGGACGCCGGCGGCCGGACCTGGTGGTCGTGCAGACTCGCCACGCTGAGGGTAGGCACCGGCTCCTTCCCCGCAGCAAGGCTCTTCTGCAGCGCACCGCCGGGCCTCAAGGCGGCCCGCAGACCGGGTGGTGCGACGATCCACAGACGTGTGCCGTGCTGGGGTGCACACAGGCTGACCAGCCGCCTCACCCGCGCGGCGCCGCCGCTCTTGACGAACACGCGGGCGGCGAGCCCCCCGAGGGAGTGGCCGACGAGGTCGACGGGCTGGTCGTGCGCATGGACCGCAGTGGCCACCGCCGCGACCAGGGCCTGGAAGCTCCCGGTGAAGCTGGCGTAGCGCACCACCGACAGGGGCCCGGAGCCGCCTCGCGCGAGCACGGTCGCCAGGGGCGCCAGCAGCTTCGGGTGAGCGCCCAGCCCCGGGACCATCACCACGGGCGTTCCCTGGCCACCCTCGGGCCATGCGGCCAGGGGCGCCAGCGCGGCGCGGCCGTAGGCGGCCTGTTCACTGAGGACGGATCGGAGCAAGGACACGGGATATCGGCGGCGCATGTCACGGAAGCGCGCCCTCACCGGTATCCAGCCCTCGGGGGTTCCTCACGTCGGGAACCTGAAGGGGATGATCGAACCCGCCGTCGCTCTGCAGGAGCGGTCGGAGACCTTCTACTTCATCGCCAGCTACCACGCGTTGACGACGATGCGCGACCCCAAGCGGCTCCGGGAGCTGCAGCGTGAAGCCGCGACGGTGTTCCTGGCATTCGGCTTCGACCCCGGGCGCGGCGCCCTGTTCCTGCAACAGGACGTGCCCGAGGTGACCGAGCTTGCCTGGATCCTCGCCTGCCACACCGGCCTGGGACTGATGGACCGGGGACATGCGGTCAAGGCGGCCCAGGACGGCGGACAGGCGATCACCCTCGGCACCTACAACTACCCGGTGCTGATGGCGGCCGACATCCTGCTCTACGACAGCGACCTCGTTCCCGTCGGACAGGACCAGAAGCAGCACGTGGAGATGGCGAGGCTGATCGCACGCAGCGTGAACCACACCTATGGCGAGGTGCTCCGGATCCCCGAGGCCGTGATCCAGGAGGAGGTCGCGGTGGTCCCCGGTCTCGACGGTCGGAAGATGTCCAAGTCCTATGGCAACGACGTGTCCGTGCTCCTGAGCGGCAAGAAGCTGCGCAAGCGCCTGATGCAGGTCGTCACCGACTCCACGCCGATGGAGGACCCAAAAGACCCCCAGACGTGCAACGTCTTTGCGCTCTACAAGCTCTTCGCCGACGCAGACCAGCAGCGGGCCCTGGCAGCCCGGTACCGAGCGGGCAACTTCGGCTACGGCCATGCGAAGCAAGCGCTCTACGAGGTGGTCGGCGCGTCGCTGGCGGCGCCCCAGGCGCGCTACGCCGAGCTGGTGGCCGATCCGGCCCAGGTCGACCGGGTGCTGGAGCGCGGGGCAGACCAGGCGCGCACCGTGGCGCGGGCCACCATGGCCCGCGTCCGGGACGCGGTGGGCCTCTGAGGCCGCTCACATCGCGGTGGGCACCTGCCCGTCGGTGACCAGCCCGCGGGCGAGTCGATCCAGGATCTCGCGATGGGGCGTCTCGGGCAGCGTGCGGAGCGCGCGCCGCGCCGCGAAGCTCTCGGTGACCACGAGCTGCTTCACGGCGCCGAGCCCGCCAGCCGCCACCACGCGCTCGGCGAGCACGGCCGCGTCGGACGGTTCGCCCTCCACGAGGACGTGATCGAGCAGCGCATCCACCTCCGGGTCGCGCTCCAACGCCCGGATGAGCGGCAGCATGGGGCGCCCGGTCGCGGCCCGATGGGCGAGGTAGCGCAGCAACTGCTCGGGGTCGGAGTCGAAACACCACTGGTCTTCCAGGGCATGCCAGGCGACGCCCATGTGCCGGCCATACCGCCCCAGCGCGGTGACCATCGGTCGGGGCGCTCCCGCCAGGTGCCCGCCTGCGCGGGTGCAGAACGCGAAGACCGCGCCGGTGTGCACCTCGGCGAAGTCCCTGTAGTCGGCCTCGCTGGGATCCCGATGCCGCAGGTCCTCCGCGAGCGCGTGACCTTCCCCGATCTCTCGCAAGGCGTCGAGCACCTCACCGAGGATCTCCGGCGCGTCGGACGACCGCGCAAGCTCCAGCGAGCGCAGCGTGAGGTGGTTTCCGCCGAGCCAGTGTGCTGCGCCGCCGAGGAGCCGGCGAGCCACACGGCGCCGACGACCGCCCTGCCGGCCAAGAGCCGCGTCGTGGACCGCCACCGCGAGGTGGAGCAGCTCGGCCGCGCTCGCCACCTCGTGCTCCGAGGGCATCTCGTCGCCAGCGGCACGGGCTGCGAGGAACACCAACAGAGGCCGGATGCGGGGCACGCCTGGCGCGAGGTGGGTGGTCGGGCTGAAGCCCGGCGGCGACGCCGCTCCGGTGCCGAGATCGTTGAGCGCCCCTTCGAGCCGCCAGAGAAGCGGCTCGAGCTCACCCACGTGGCGCTCGAGATCCGGGCCCACCTCACCGACCAGGCGCGAGAGCCCTCGTCGTAGCCGGCGGCGTCTCCGGTGCTCCTCGGTCACAGCCACGGCTCCAGCGGGAAGGGCGTCGAGCCCCGACGAATAGCACAGGCAACGGCCCCGTGCGTCCGTGGTAGCGTCGCCGACCCGATTGATCAGGAGAGCAGTCATGTCCCTCACCCTCGTCCTCGCGCTGGGCCTCGTCGGCTGCGGCGCAGACAACGACGAAGCCACCAGCGACGATCACGCAGCGCACGAGGACGGTGCGAAGAAGCACAAGTCGAAGGCCATCAAGATCAAGGTCGACAAGGACTTCGACGACGTGAAGGTCACCTGCTGCGGCCACGAACGGCTGGACCAGGTGCTCGGCGAGTACCTCGACATCCAGAAGAACCTCGCCGCCGACACCTTCAAGCCCGGCGACGCCTACGCCCTCGAAGGGCACGCGAAGTCCATCGTGGACGGCGGGATGACCAGCGGCGACGCGCTCACCGCCACCCAGGCCATGGTCACGGCGGCCGGCGCCATCAAGGACGCTGACCTGGAGGGCACCCGTGCCGGATTCGCCGACCTGAGCAGCGCCATGCAAGGCATCGTCGAGGCCCGCAAGGGCCAGGGCAGCACCGAGATCGCGCTGGTCGAGTGCCCGATGGAGAAGGGTGGCATCTGGTACCAGACCGACGCGGAGATCAAGAACCCGTACTACGGCTCGGAGATGCTGGGCTGCGGCGCCTTCAAGTAGGCGATCCACCCTCAACCGCGCGGCCGATGGATCCGATTCGGGTGGTGGGAAGGACTCACCCACTGGTCGGAGCAAGGAATGCAACCGCAGCGAGCCACGAGGGCCACACACACCACCACGACGAGCGCGCCGGCGCGGCTCGTCGCAGGAAGGGGACGGTTCCCCTGGAACGGACACTTCCGTGTCGCGACCGGCGACGCCTGCGCCAAGGCGTGGCTCGCGGGACGGGTCCGACCCGCCGCTGACCCCGTCGCGACCTGGAAGCGGATCGAGGAGGCCGTGGTCGCCTGCTCCGATCTGGCCGGCACCAACAGGGACGTCCTGAGCCAGCGCGTCTGGGCCGCCGTGTCCGACCACGTGACCTGCGCCATCCTGGTGGCTCAGGACGCCCAGGGCGCCCACGTCGAAGCGCTGAACCTCGCCGGCGTAGTAGCTGCGGGGCCCACGCCGCGCGCCCTCGCCACCGCGGAGACGCTCGGCGGCGAGGGCCTGGTGCGCTTGCCGTCGGACCACCCCGGTCCGTTCGTCGGCTGGTCGTCGCGCGATCGGCTGCCCGAGATGGACGCGTCAGCCCTCGATCATGCGACCGGGCACGTCCGGTGAGGCCCGCCATTGCCGAGCGCCTGGAAGAGGCTGGCAAGCTGGAGAAGGCGCAGGATGCCGGTCCGGTGTACGCCAGGCTCTGCGTGGACGCCGCCCAGGACGCCGCGGCCGTGCTCGAGGTGGCCGCTCGACGGCATCCGGCGGCCAGCTGGCTCCTCGACCTGGCCGAGCGCCACGAGACCGTCCCCGGCACGCTGCAACTGCGAGGGGCATCCACCCACGCCAGCTTCCAGGTGGTGGCCTGGGCCTGCGCCGCTCGCGGCTTCGTGGACGCCCTCGTGGAGGAGGGAGCCCTCGGGCGCCCTGAGACCGCTGCAGCGCTGCTGGCCCACGGTCATCCGTCGGCCGCCGTCGAGAGCGCAGCTCGCGCCCTGGCCGCCAACCCCGACTGCCAGGTCGTGCCGTGGCTCGCCGCGGTCGAAGGCCCCGCCGCCGAGGCGGTGATCGCGCGGATCGTCCCGAGGGTTCGAAGCCGTGCCGCGGCCGCGTCGTTGGAGCGCCAGCTGACACCGTTTCCGATGACACGGCGCCTGGTGCGCGCTGCGCTGGCCGGCCTGGCCTGACGCTCGGGGTAGAACAGGGGTACGAGGAGTGCTCCGAATGGCGCAGACCGTCGCGTCCTATTGCCGTCTCTGCTCCGGTCTGTGCGGCGTCCACGTGCAGCTCGACCCACGAGGCCCGAGCGCTCTGACCGGTGACGGGGTCAACCCGAAGAACGCCGGCTACACCTGCGCCGAGGGGGTCGAGAGCCTCGCCCTTCCCGGCGCCGCCGATCGTCTGACGAAGCCGCTGAAGCGCGAAGCAGGCGGCCTGGTGCCCGTCTCCTGGGAGGAGGCCCTGCAGCAGGCCGGCGCGGCCCTCGGTGCCCTCCGACGCAAGCATGGCCCCCGCGCGCTGGGCGTCTACGCCGGCGCACCCCTGGCACACAACCATCGAGGTGCCATCCGCGCCGCCGCGCTCGCCATCGGAGCCGGCACCCCGAACCTGTTCTCGTCGCTTGCCGTGCACGGCGCGCCGCTCCTGCTGGCCACCGAGCTGGTGGTCGGAGCCGCCGTGCCGCTCATCTCCGACGTCGGTCGCGCCCACTACACGATCCTCCTGGGCAGCGAGCCCAACGACCACCGCTGGGGGCCGCTCCAGGCGGGCACCGTGCACACGGAGGCGCTCGCGCACTACCGCCGAAACCGTGGCACCAAGCTCATCGCCGCCGGCCCGGTGGCCACCTCCAGCGCGCGCGACGCCGACCTCCACGTCCAGCTCAACCCGGGCACCGAGGTCTTCTTCCTCCTGGCCCTCTGCCGACAGATCCTCGTGAAGGGCTGGGGCGACCACCAGTTCCTGCGCGACTACGCGTCGAACCTCGACCGGGCCGAGGCCTGGTTGGAGCCTTGGACCCTCGATCGATGCGCCGGGATCTGCGGCGTCGAAGCCGACGTGATCGGCGGCATCGCCCTGAAGTTCAGCCGCGCGGCCATGGGGACCGTCACGGCCTCCAACGCCCTGACCCTCGGCCCCCACCCCACCGTGGCGAGCTGGGCATGGCTCGTGCTGCATGCGCTCACCGCCAACTTGTTGCGCCCCGGCGGTGCGTATGAGGCGAAGGGCGTGCTGGATCTACAGCCCCTGCTCGCCAGTGTTCCGTCCTCGCAGGCTCCGACCCTTCGCGTCAGTGGGCGCCGCGCCCTGCTGCTTCAGCAGCCCGGCACCGCCCTGGCCGAGGAGATCACCACCGCTGGCGACGAGCGCCTGCGCGGGCTGATCTGCGTGGCCGCGGATCCGAGCTCCCACCTTCCGCAACCACGGCGCGTGCTCCAGGCGTTGGAGGGACTGGACTGTCTCGTCGCCGTCGAGCTCAGGCCGAGCCCGATCACCGAGATCGCGGACTTCGTCCTCCCGGCCCCCTCGTTCTGGGAGCGGGAAGATCTCCACCTCCTGGACCAGCCGATGCTTCCGGCTCGCTTCATCCAAGGAACGGGCGCCGTCGCGGCCCCACCTGGCGAAGCCCGCAGCGAGGACCACATCCTCTCCGAGCTCTTCGGCCACCTCGCGCCGCCGCTACGAGGCGGCACCTGGGGCGCTCACCTCCAGCTCATTGCCCGGTACGCGGCCGGCGCCGATCTCGACCCGTGGATCGAACGCGGCCTCGACCTGGCCGGGTTGCCGCCACTGGACGAGCTGATGGGCGCGGCCGGCGGCATCGACCGCGGCGAGAGCGACCGCTCCATCTGGCGGCCGCTCCACCCGGACGGACGCCTCGACCTGGCGCCCGAAGCCCTCACAGCATCCATCCAGGCGCTCGCGCCGCCCGCGACCACACCGGAGTTCCCCTTGCTGTTGACCGCCCTTCAGCCTGTCGACGGTGTGCGCGGGTGGTTCCGCGGCTCCTCTGCTGAGCCCCAGGGCGTCCGGGTCCACCCCGACGCAGGCTTTGCCGACGGGGCGCGCGTGGTCATCGAGAGCCGCGCCGGCCGCGTCGAGGGCACGTGTCGCCACGACGACGAGGTGGCCCCGGGCGCGGTCTCGATCCCCTGGGATGGCGAGCTGCCGGTCGGCGAGCTGATCTCGGACACGGCGCTCGACGCTCTGAGCGGCGCCCCCGCCCTGACGGGCGTGCCCGTGCGCGTGACCCCAGGTTGACCCCGCGGGCGTCGCCGCCCCGGCAGCAGGTGGGGCACGGACGCACGGTCCCCACCAGGATCCGCCCCACCGGGCCGCTGACGGTGGCACGGCTCCTGCAGTGACACCGGGCAACCCACCACAGGGGTGTCCATGTCGCGCGCCATCCTCCTCCCGATCTTCGGCCTCGCTCTCACCACGGCGTGCGCCGGGCCGGACCAGGCGCCCGACACCCTGAACACCGCCTTCTCCACCGCCGCCACGCAGTACGACGTCCCGCGGGACCTGTTGGTGGCGGTCTCCTACAGCCTGACCCGGCTGGACCACCGTGTCGGCGGGGAGAACTCCTACGGCAACGTGGGCATGATGAACCTGGGCCTGCACGACGACGGTGCCGGACCGCTGCTGGACGAGGCCGCCGAACACCTGGGGCTCGATCCCCAGACCCTGGTCGACGACCCCGTCGCCAACATCCGAGGGGGCGCCGCGCTGCTCGCCGGCATGGCGAAGACCTGGGAGGCACGCACCGGGCAGCCGATCGAGGATCTGAGCGACTGGTACCCCATCGTCGCGGAGTGGAGCGGGGCCGCGGATCCGGCCATCGCCGAGGGCTTCGCGAGCCAGGTCTTCGATCACCTGGAGTGGGGCATCGTCGCGGAGACCTCCGAGGGGGAGCTCGTGATGGTCGAGCCGCAGCTCATGTACTGGCGCAACCAGCGCGCGGCGCGCACCGGCTCCGGGCTCGTGTCGCAGTACATCCCGGCGTCGAGCGCGAACTACACGAACGCGAGCCGGCCGAGCGACTACGGCATCGACACCGTGGTCATCCACACCATGCAGGGCAGCTACTCCGGCTCGATCTCGTGGTTCCAGAACTCCAGCGCGAGCGCGAGCGCCCACTACATGGTGCGCTCCAGCGACGGTGAGATCACCCAGATGCTCGACGAAGAGGACATCGGATGGCACGCCGGCGACTGGAGCACCAACGCCAACAGCATCGGCATCGAGCACGAGGGCTACATCGAGTCGCCTGAGACCTGGTACACCGAGGCGATGTACCAGTCGTCGGCCGCGCTCGTGGCCGACGTCTGCGACCGCTACGGCATCCCCAAGGATCGCAGCCACATCATCGGGCACAACGAGGTGCCGGGGTGCTCGAGCTCGGGCGGCGGAGGCAGCAGCTGCCACACCGACCCGGGCAGCGGGTGGGACTGGGACTACTTCATCTCGCTGGTGCAGGGCGGTGGCGGTGGCTCCGTCGGCGGCGGCACCCTCGCTGAAGGCACGATCAGCGGCAGCTTCGAGGGGTCCGTCGAGGTCCCTGGGTGGGGAGCGAGCGACGCCTGCAGCGGCAGCGTGAGCGGCAGCGCCACCTCCGGCCACCTCTACCTGAACGCGTCCTGCTACGTGGAGATGATCGGGAAGAGCGACACCTTCGAGGTGGTCTGGACCGGTGACGAGGTCGGCGGCAACAACCTCGACGGCCGCGTCGTGGTGGACAGCTTCTCGGACCCCTACGCCGGCCTGGTGAACGCCGACGGCACGATCTACGCCGAGATGAGCGGGGAGAAGGACCTCGGCGGCGACGTGGGCATCGTGCGCTACCAGATCAAGCTCAAGACCAACCCCTGACCCCTACTCGGCGGCTTCGGCCTCTGGCGGCTCAGCGCCCTCGGCGGCTGCCTCGTCCTCGGCCGGCGGCTCCGCAGCGGTCGCCTCGACGGGGTCGGCGTGCGTCGCATCGTCGGACTCCGGACGGTTCTTCTCCAGGTACCAGAGCCCCACGAGCTCGAAGGTGAGGCCAGCGTCGTCGCCCTTGTAGCCCTTGGGCGCATCGCTCACCCACGTGGTGTCGCCGTGGAAGTTCTCGTACATGTTGAGCCAGATCTTGGCGAGCTCCTTCTCCTTCTTGCCCCGCTGCTCGAGCACGAAGAGGTTCACGATCACGGAGTCGTGCTGCTGCTCCCCGGAGAGCTTGAGCTTCACGGGCACGCCACCGAGCTCATGGTCCCACTCGTGCTCGAGGGGGAGCGTGTGCTCGCCGGCGAGCAGCTCCTGCCCACCAGGGGCGATCACGGTGAGCTCGAGGACGGGGTCCTTGGGCCCGGCAAGGGCCAGGCCGAGAGTCAGTGCAGTCAACATGGGGGTCTCCTATCCCAGTGCGGCCAGGTGCCGCAGGAGCACCTGGTTGGCCTCGGTGCGTCCACCTGCGTACCATCGCGGCGCGGTCGGCACCTCACCACGCCGGTGATCGTTGAGCTGGAACCAGGGCAACGTGCCCTCGCCGCACGCCCGCATCATGCGCTCGGCGTGCCGAACCTCGCCCGGCTGGGCATGGTCCCGCTCCGCCTGGATCCGCACGTAGCCGCACGGCAAGGCGCCCACCGAGCGCACCGCTTCTCGAGGCTTCCAATACGACTCGTCCTCGAGCGTGTGGCCCATGGCCGGCGCCATGATGTCGCCCCCCGCCGTGATGATCTCCCGATCGCAGGGGCCCTCCCAGTCCAGGAGCCAGTCCACCCCGAGCTCGGCGCCGTGCCGTGCCACCGCGCCGACCCCCATCGCCACCCCCATGCTGATCGTGAGCACGCCCAACGACCGCACGTCGGAGCGCCCTCGCAGGTGTTGCAGGCAGGCGCGCACGTTGTCCTGGTGCTCCAGCCCGCCGTAGTCTTCTTCACCCCAGCTCTCGCCCCGACCCGCGGGGTCGAAGTGCAGCACGATCCAGCCCCGACTGGCCAGCTCGCGGGCGTTCACGGGCTGGCTCCACCCGTCGAAGACCGTGCCCGGATCGTCCGTCCCAGGACACAACAAGACCGCCGGCCAGGGCCCACGCGACGCAGGCCGTGACAGCTTCGCCGCGATCCGGTAGCCGGCGCCGCTCACGAGCTGCAGCGGCTCCTCGTCGACAGGGCGGCCGCCGAGCCGACGGCGGGCCCGGCGGGGCACGGACTGGATTCGCGTCACCGCGCCCTCGCGAAGCTTGTTCCACAACGGCATTCCTACCACCTAACCAGCGCTGACGAGGATAGGGGGACCGCATGCCCGACGACCATGGCAAGCCCAAGGACGCCCCACGGCGACCCGAGGGGTGGGACGAGGACCTCGACTGGGGGGACGAGCTGGCGGCGGAGCCCGACCCGGCGAACGACACCGAGCTCTGGGCCACACAGGACGGCGAAGACGCCCTGGACTGGGACGATGCGCTTCTCGAGCAGCCTGCGAGCCCCGACGACCTCGAGTGGGAGGAGACCGAGGTGGGCGACTGGGACGAAGAGCTGGACTGGGAGGAGGAACAGGCCCCGGTCCCCGACCCCGAGCTGCCGCTGCTCGAGCTGGAGCACGAGCTGGTGGTGGTGGGCTGGTCAGCGGAGGCCTCGTTTCCCGATTGGGACGGCACGGTGGTCCCTGTCCACTGCTCGACCGATGTGGCCACCTCGAGCTTTGCGGTCAGCTTCCACGTAGCCGGCCGGTCCGCGGTCGTGGAGCTGGACGGCACCGCGCGCAACCTCCCGCTGGTGGAGGCCACGGGAGAGCTCGTCGTGGGGATCACCTTGAAGCTCGCCGGCGTGGTGTTCACCGTGCCCGTGAGGCTCCGAGCGACGTCCGGGGAACCGAGCCTGGAGCTCGGTCGCGACGCTCTGGCAGGACGCTTCCTGGTGGACGCAGCGCGCCAGGGCGCGCCGGGTCAGCACTGACGGTGCACACCCTCGTCCGACACGCGAAGGCGTACCTGGTCCGCTGGTGGTTCTGGTACGTCACCGGCATCGCCTTCCTGCTCGCCACGAACTGGTTGGCGGTGCAGATCCCGCTCGAGCTTGCCGACGGCGTGGATGCGCTCCGGGACGGAGACCAGCCAGGCGTGCACCGTGCCGCCCTCGTGATCGCGCTCATGGGCCTGTCGGTCATCGTGGTCCGAACGCTCTCGCGGGTGCTCATCTTCACGCCGGGTCGCCTCGTCGAGTACCAGGTGAAGAACGACCTCTTCGCGCACCTCACCCGGCTCCCGCCGGCCTTCTTCGGCCGCCTGGAGGCCGGCGACATCGTGAGCCGCGCCACCAACGACATCACGTACGTGAGGGTGCTGTCCGGCTTCGGCGTGCTGTCGCTCTTCAACGTGACCAGCGCGTTGGTGCTCACCGGTTGGGAGATGGTCGCCCTGTCCTGGCGCCTGACCCTCTGGGTGGTCCTGCCCATCGCCCTCGCCCTCGTCGGCGTGCAGGCGGGCATTCGCCTGCTGTTCACCTTGGTGAAGCAGGCCCAGGAAGAGCTCTCGGAGCTCTCGGCGCACATCCTCGCGAGCCTGCAGGGGGTCACCACCATCCAGGGCTTCGGAGCCGAGGAAGCCTTCGTCGGGCGCTTCCTCGACCGGAACCAGGCCTACCTCGCCACCACGCTCCGCCTCGCCCGCATCCAGGCCTTCGTGCTGCCTCTGTTGACCCTCGGGGGATCCGCAGCGGTGTTTGCGCTGTTGGCCGTCGGCGGTCCCATGACCATCGAAGGCGAGCTGAGCGTGGGGCAGCTCGTGGCGTTCGTCACCTACGTCGGGTACCTGTTGATGCCGCTGCGTGGCCTGGGTTGGATGCTCAACATCTTCCAGAGGGGCAGCGCCAGCCTCGAGCGCGTGCACGAGATCATGGACGCGGATCCCGAGCGCTCGGAGGGCGACAGCCCAGCGCCGATGCCCGCGATCGCGCCGCCCTCCATCGCCATCAGCGGCCTGAGCTTCGCCTACCCCGATGCGCCCGACGAGCGGGTGCTGCACGACATCAGCTGTGCGCTCCCGGGCGGCTCCCTCGTCGGAGTCTTCGGGCCGACGGGTTCCGGCAAGAGCACCCTGCTCCGTCTGCTGGCACGCTCCTACAACCCTCCGGAGAGCTCGGTCTTCGTCGACGGCACCGACCTCACCGCGCTCGACCTGCTCGCATGGCGCCGGCGGATCTCGATGGCCCCGCAGACCCCCTTCCTGTTCTCGGAGACCCTGGCCGACAACGTGGTGATGGGCGTGGCGGAGCCCGAACGGTTGGCGCGCGCACTGGAACGTGCATCGCTCGGCCGCGACCTGGAGCTGCTCCCCGAGGGCCAGGACACCGTCGTGGGCCAGCGAGGCGTGATGCTCTCGGGTGGCCAACGGCAGCGCACGGCGCTGGCGCGAGCCCTCTACCGGGACTTCGACCTGTTGCTCCTGGACGACGTGCTGAGCGCCGTCGACCACGCCACCGAACAGCGGATCGTCGATGCCCTCGTCGAGGAGGTCAGCGAACGCGGGGCAAGCGGTGTGGTCGTGAGCCACCGCATGAGCGTGCTGGCCAGGTGCGACAAGATCCTGGTGCTCGATGACGGCCGTCTGGTGGCCACCGGGACCCACCAGGACCTCACCGACGTCGTCGGGCCGTACCGGGACGCGTGGCTCGCCAGCACCACCGAGCCCGCCGCCGAACCGGTCGAGGAGGCCGGATGAGCGCGGAGGTCTCCACCTGGAGCCAGCTCAAGCGCCTCTGGCCATGGGTGCGCGAGAACCGAGCGGCGGTCTGGATTGCGCTGGCGTGCTCCCCGCTGGCGATGGGCCTGTCGATGGTCCAGCCGTTGCTGGTGAAGCGAGCGATCGACGACCACATCGTGCCCCTCCAGTCCGAGGGTCTCGGCACGGTCGCGGCACTGTACCTCGGCACCGTGGGCGTCGCGTACGCGCTCACCGCTGGCTACACGCTGCTCATCATCCATGCTGGGCAGCACTCACTCGTGCGCCTGCGCGAGTCGGTGTACCGCCACCTCATCACGATGGCGCCGCGCTTCTTCGACAAGCGCCCAGCAGGCGCCCTGCTCACGCGCGCCACCTCGGACGTCGAAGCGATCGGAGAGACCCTCCAGCACGGGGTGATGGGCATCGTGCTCGACGTGCTGATGATGATCGGTGCGCTCGGCGCCATGCTGTGGCTCGACTGGCGACTGAGCCTGCTCATCCTCGCCGTGTCGCCACCGTTGCTCATCGGCATCGAGCTCTGCCGGCGCGCCCTGCGCAAGCTCTACCTGCTCACCCGGGAGGGCCTGGCGCGGGTGAACGGCTACCTGGCCGAACGCATGAGCGGCATGGAGATCGTGCAGCTCTTCGGGCACGAACAGCCCACGATCAAGCGCTTCGACGACCTGAACCGCCGGTTCCGCGACGACGCGATCAAGGCCAACGTCTTCGACGCGTTCATGTACGCGCTGGTGGACGGCGTGGGCCAGATGTGCATCGCGGTGATGCTCTGGTACGGGGCCGGCGGGCTGTTCGGGGAGGCTGTGAGCGCCGGGCTGCTGGTCGCCTTCGTCGACTACCTCGAGCGCCTCTTCCGACCCCTTCGCGAGTTCTCCGGCAAGATCGCGGTGCTGCAGCGTGCGTCCGCGGCCATGACCCGAATCTTCGAGCTGCTCGACGACGACGACCGCATCGCCGAGGGCACCGCCACCATCCCCCTGCCCTCCCGGGGCCACGTCGTCTACCGCGACGTGCGCTTCGGCTACGGCGACGACGACGTGCTCCACGGCATCAGCTTCGAGTTGCTGCCGGGCGAGGTCGTCGCACTCGTGGGCCCCACGGGGTGCGGCAAGACCACGCTCACGCGGCTGCTCTCGCGTGCCTACGACGGCTACCGCGGCTCGATCACGATGGATGGTGTCGAGCTCTCCAGCCTGAAGACCGACGACGTTCGTGAGCACGTGGCGGCTGTCTACCAGGACCTCCACCTGTTTCCCGACACGCTCCGGTTCAACGTCACGCTCGGTCGGGCCGGCCTGGACGACGCCCGCCTCGCCGAGGTCGCCGCCCTGGTGCGCATCGATGATCTGGTCGCCCAGAAGGGCTGGGACATCCACGTGCGCGAGGGGGGCGGCAACCTGTCGGTCGGTCAGGGGCAGCTCGTCACCTTCGGGCGCGCCATGGCCGGGGAGCCCACGATCGTGGTGCTCGACGAAGCCACCGCGAGCGTGGACCCGGTGACCGAGCAACGCATCACCGAAGCGACCGAGGCGATCCTGGCCCGCAAGACGGTGCTCGTGGTCGCCCATCGGCTCGCCACCATCACGGCTGCCGACAGGATCGTCGTGCTCGACGCCGGCCGCGTGGTGGAACAGGGCACCCACGCCGAGCTGCTCGACGCCGAAGGCAGCTACGCAGCGCTCTACCGGCAGGGCTTCGCCGAAGCGCACGGATAGGCTGACTTCGTGCGCATCCTGATCCTCGACGACGAGTCCGACACCCTCGCCCTGGGGCTGCTCCGCGAGGTGCTGCAGGAGGCGCTCGACGCGCAGGTGCTGGTCTGCCACACCGTCGAGCGCGCCGTCGAGGCCTTGCACGATGCCCCCCACGACCTCGTGGTCACCGATGTCTTCGTGCCCATCGGTGCTCGACCCGGCGGCTCACTCGGTCGCCGCGCCGCACGCTTCGAGGATCACTACGCACACCTGGGTGGCCTGGTGCTGCTCGACGAGCTCGACCGCCTCGATCCGACCCCCGCCGTGCTGGTGCACACCGCCTGCACCGAGGCCCCCCTGATCGAGGTGTTGGACGCACTCGGCCACGACCGGGTGAGGAAACCGGCCCCTCCCGATGTGCTGCTGTCGGCCGCGCTCTCGGCGCTGGGGCTGCCCTCCCCGTCGTTCTGAGGCCACGACCGCCAACGCGTCACGCGGTACCGTCGGGACATGAGCACCGCTGACCGCCTCGTCCAGCTCCTGTCCAAGATGGAGCAGCTGAACGCCTCCGACCTCTTCTTCACGGAGGGCGCGGCGCCGGCGGTGCGCATCCATGGTTCCGTGCGCAAGGTGGACATGCCGGTGTCGGACCGCGACGCCCTCCAGGGCTTCCTCGCCTCGGTCCTGCATCCGCGCCAGCTGGAGATCTTCGAAGCGACCGGCGACGTGGATGCCGGCTTCACCGCCGCCGACAACGCGAGGTTCCGCCTGAGCTGCTACCGGCAACGAGGGCGCCTGGCGGTCGTCGCGCGCGCCCTGCCCTCGGGCGAGCTCTCCTTCTCCGATCTGGAGCTGCCAGACACGGTGCAAGCCCTGGCGGATCGCACGCGTGGCCTGGTCCTCGTCACGGGAGCGACTGGATCCGGCAAGAGCACCACCCTGGCCGCCATGATCCACCGCATCAACACCCAGCGACAGGCACACATCGTCACGATCGAGGACCCGATCGAGTTCGTGCACAGCGACAAGCGCGCCCGGGTGAGCCAGCGCGAGGTCGGGGCCGACACGGCAGACTTCCACGCCGCGCTCCGGCACGCGGTGCGCCAGAGCCCCGACGTGCTGGTGATCGGTGAGCTGCGCGACGCCGAGACGGTGCAGGTGGCGATGTCAGCCGCCCTCACCGGCCACCTGGTGCTCGCGTCGCTGCACACCATCGACGCCAGCCAGACCCTCCAGCGCATCCTCAGCTTCTTCTCCGAGGATCGCCGCGTGCAGGTGGCGATGGACATGTCCCTGTCGCTCGCCGGGGTGGTGAGCCAGAGGCTGGTGCCTCGCCGCGACGGTCAGGGCAGGGTCGTGGCCGTGGAGACCCTCACCCACACCCCCGGCGCAGCCAGGCTCATCCGCGACCGCAAGGTCGAGGAGCTCGCCGACCTCATGCGCTCCGCCCGCTCACCGCACACGGTCTCGTTCAACCGTGCCCTGCTCAGGCTCTACCGCGACGGTGTCATCGACTTCGAGACCGGCCGGGCCTACGCCACCAACCCCGACGAGTTCGCGCTCTCCGCCCAGGGCATGGAGACCGGGGTGGACGGCTACCGCGAGCGCAGCCTGGACGCCCTCGGCGGGCTCGACATGAAGGCCTTGCTCGAGCTCGCCCAGGAGAACGGCGCGAGCGACCTCCACCTCACCGTCGGTCGCCCTCCGATCCTGCGCATCGACGGACGCCTGCGCCCGATCGACGTCGCGCCTCTGACCGGCGGCGACATGCGGATCCTGCTGTTCTCCATCCTGACGGGCCGCCAGCGCAGCAGCTACGAGCTGGAGCGCGAGCTGGACTTCGCCCTCGCCTTGGACACCGGGCGCCGCTTTCGCGTCAACGCCTACTACCAGAAGGGGCACATGGCGGCGGCCCTCCGAGCCATCCCCGACGAGATCCCCGACGCGGAGGCCCTCGGGCTTCCGGAGACCTTGATCGAGCTCGGCACCAGGCCCCACGGGCTCCTGCTGGTCTGTGGACCGACAGGCTCCGGCAAGAGCACCACCCTCGCCTGCCTGGTCAACCGGATCAACCGCACCCGGGCCTGCCGGATCATCACCGTGGAAGACCCGATCGAGTACACCCACGTGGGTGTGAAGGCGACCATCGACCAGCGAGAGGTCGCCGCCGACACCAGGAGCTTCGCGGCAGCCCTGAAGTACGTGCTCCGTCAGGACCCCGACGTCATCCTGGTCGGCGAGATGCGGGATCTCGAGACCGTGCAGGCGGCGATGACCGCGGCCGAGACCGGTCACCTCGTGCTCGCCACGCTCCACAGCAACGACGCGGTCCAGACCATCGACCGGGTGGTCGACGTGTTCCCGCCGCACCAGCAGGCCCAGGCCCGCTCCCAGCTCGCCGCAGCGCTGCTGGGCATCATCTCGCAGCGGCTGTTGCCACGGGCCACCGGCAACGGGCGCGTGCCGTCGTTCGAGGTGCTGGTCGCGAACCCCGCCATCCGCAACCTCGTCCGAGACAACAAGCTCCACCAGATCCAATCGATCATGGAAGCCAACAAGAAGATCGGCATGAAGACCATGGACGCGGCGCTGGTCGAGCTCTACGACGCAGGCGACGTGAGCTACGAGGACGCCGTTCGCTACATGCGGAACCCCAAGCTGCTCCGGCAACCCGGCAGCTGACGGAGCGCGCTCGCAAAGCCAGAGCAAACTGGTTTCACGTCGCTCTCTCATCGCGGAGGAGCGAGGTAAGGTACGACCCAAGCCTCGGCACCGAAGAGGAGGCTCGATTGTCCGATCTCGTGCTGCGTCTGGAGCTGGACGGCCGCATCGTCGGTGAGTGGCAGCTGGACGGGCAGGAGCTGCGCCTGACCGTCGCGGATCGCGCCGGACGCCAGGTCGCCGCGCTCACGACCCAGCTCGCCGGCACCACCACGTCGTTGCTCGGCACGCCGGTCGACGAGGTCGATCCACTCGACGAGGACACGCGGATCTCCACCGCCGAGAGCCTGGAGGCCACCGCCGAGCGCGGCATCGGGACCGAGCGAACGCAGACCCAGCCGCTCGCAGGGCTGGCCCGCGACCTGGAAGACGAGCTGCGCCTGCTCGGGGTGCGCACCGACGGCTCCCTGGAGCGCCTCCCTGGCGACGACTTCACGCTTCCCCTGCCGGAGCCCACCGGGGGGTCCACGGAAGACTCCCTGGGCGACCGCCACAGCTTCCAGCCGGTCGGACGGGGCGAGCAGAGCACCACGCGGCCCAACCTCGCCCACCTCGCCCGAGACGCCGGCCGAAAGGACAGCGGCGTGCTGGAGGTCTGGTTCTACAAGGGTGGTCGTTGGACCCGACGGGGCTGGCTGAGCCCCGGGCAGCGCGCCAGCCTGCGCGGCGGCGTGATCCGCTGCATCAAGGACGGCACCCTCTTCGTGTCACCGGGACGCTGGTTCTCGGCCTCGGCCATCCTCCCCGATGGCGAGCAGGTGCAGGTGGGGCCGGGCGACGATCCGCTGAAGCTCCCGATGGGTGCTTCGGTCACCCTCTGGGACGGCGAGCGTGGACTGCACGTGCGCACAGCGGAGCACTCCGAGCCCGGTCGGGTCCGGGTGCACTGAGCGCCTTGCGCCGAACCGGTCGGCGGGGAGCCGACGCGTTCAGTAGCCGACGGCCTGCGTGAACAGGGTCTGGCCCTCGTCGCTGGCGCTCTCGGCGCGGGCGATGCTGACCTGCACGACACCGCTGTTCTCCACCACCGGAGCGTGGAGCTTCACCCAGGCCATCGTCGGTGCATCGGTCAGCCGCGTGGTGCCGGAGATGAGCTGGCGAGACTCGGCCACGACCTGGCCGTCCACCGTGGCGCGGCCGACCAGCCAATAGTCCGCGGCATCGCCGGTCTGGGCCGCGAGGACCGGCAGCTCGATCACCACGCCGCCCGGTGTGGAGGTGATCAGCTGAGCCTTGAAGTTGCCGGCGAGGGCCTGCTTGCCATCGACCTTGAAGGGGTCGGCGGCGGCGGGGGGCGGCGCCTCGTCGAAGCTGAACTCGTCGTCGAATGCGAAGTCGTCGGCCGACACCTCGTCCTTCTGGGCGTTCAGGGCCTCGTTCTCTGCCGCTTCACGCAGGAAGTCGAACTCCTCGTCGTCCTCGACTGTGGCGTTCGCAAGGGTGTCGTCCGCCATCGCGGGGGGGGCGAACAGGACCAGACCGAGAATGGACAGCGCGCGCATGCCGTTCCTCCGTGGAGCCGCCGGACTCCAGAAGGGCGCAACCTACATGAGTTAGTCCAGAGATCCAAAAAGATTCTACCGGGCGACTCACCGCGATGAACCCCCACCTTCGAGCATGGCGACGGATGCGGCGGCACCGACGCGGGGTGGACGGCCCGCTGGTGACGCTGGCGTCGTGGCTTCCCGTGCTGGCCGTCGCCGGGTGCTCCTTCCTCGTGAAGCCGGTGTTCTTCTCCTGGCTCGAGGAGCCCGAGCTGCTGGGCGTCGGTGTCGAGGGGCTGAGCTTGCGGCTGGCGCTGCTCGGTTGCGGTGCGATGAGCCTGCACAGCTACACGGCGCTTGTCCGTGGTCCCGACCGCGACGTGCTGGCCCCCCATCCGGTGGACCCAGCCCTGCTCCTGCCGTACCTGCTCCGACGCACCGCGCTCGAGCGCCTGCCCCTGGCCTGCGCGCTCGTGACGGCGCTCACGCCGATCGCGGCGGAGGGGCACGTCGAGGCCTTCGCACTGGGTGGGCTGGTGGGCCTGGGGGGCTGGCTCGCGGGGCTGTGCGTGGGCTTCCCGATCCATCTGGCGAGCGTCTGGGCCGCTGAGAGCCCCGCCCTCGCTGGGTTGCTGGAAGCCCTGCGTGGAGACAACCCCCGCCTCCAGGCCGCTCTCATCTATGCGCCCGGTGTCGTGCTGGCGGTGGGGGGGGTGGCGATCGTGCTGGCCGCTTCCGGAGCGCGTGCCGTCATCGAGGGCGACCCGCTCGGTCTGGTCCGGGTCGGCGCCCCCATCCTCTGGAGCGCGGTGGCGTGGGTCCCCGCCGGTGGCCTGGCCAGGACGTACCACCACCGCACCACCACGCTGCTGGCCGAGATCGATGCCCGCTACGCCAGCGTGGATGTCGAGGACGACGAGCGCGCGGTCTACCTCGAGTGGCTCGTGCGCTTTGCACCGAAGAGCTTGCAGCGTGAGCTGCTGAAGGAGCTGCGTCACGGCTGGCGCGGCCTGCGCACCTGGGTGACGGGAGCTTGGGGAGCCGGCGTGGCCACCGCCCTGGTGGGCTGGTCGGGCCGTGACGACGCCCCCGCCCAGGCGGTCGCCGTCGGCGGCGCGGCGCTGCTCTTGATCGGCGCTGTCGGGCTTCGGCTGGCCGCCACCGATCCCGGCTGGCTCGGTCAGGCGCTCCCGGTCCCGTCGGCGCAACGCGGGGCAGCACGCGCCCTCGCAGTGCTCGGCTGGATGCAGGGCGTCATCCTCCCCACCCTCGCTGCAGTCGGCTTGCGACACGGCTCCGACGACGCCTTGATGGTCTTCGGTGCGCTGGAGGGGGTGGCCGTCGTCCTCACCTCCCTGAGCGCCGTCTGCTCCCGAGCCCCGGCGCGCGGCTGGGCGCCCTACCTGGTAGGAGGCCTGCTGGGCTGGGCCACCATCGTAGGAGGACTCGCGTGATCGTCGTCGATGCCATCGAGAAGCGCTTCGGCAGGACGCAGGCTCTCGCGGGCGTGAGCTTCCGCGTCGAGCCGGGTGAGCTGGTCGCGCTGATCGGACACAACGGCGCGGGCAAGTCGACGGCGCTCAAGATCCTCACCGGCCAGCTCCTCGCCGACGCCGGACGCGCCACGCTTGCGGACCGGGACCTCGCCGCGGAGCCCGCGCTCGCGCGCGAGGAGCTCGGCTACGTCCCGGAGGACCCCCAGCTCTACGACTACCTGACCGCCCGCGAGTTCCTCGAGCTCGTGATCGACATCCGACAGGCGGGCGAGCTCAGCTACGGCCTGGAGGTGGCGGCGCTGGGCGACGATGCCGACCGACTGATCCGGGAGTACAGCCAAGGCATGCGGCGCCGTACCGCGCTCGCGGCCGCCATGGTCGCCAAGCCCAACGCCCTGGTCCTCGACGAGGCGCTCAACGGCCTGGACCCGCCATCCGCAGCGCGGGTGAAGGACCAGCTCCGGGCCGCGCGGGCACGAGGCGCCGCGATCCTGCTCTCGACCCATGTCCTGGAGACGGTCGAGCGGCTCGCCGATCGCGTGGTCATGCTCGCCCATGGCCGCGTGGTGGCCGACGAGCGGGTTTCCGACATCGGCCACGCCGGGCTCGAGGAGCTCTTCCTGGAGCGCATCGCGCTGAGCATGTCACTGGACGGTGACAACCCGACCGTGTAGACAGCGGCTCAGCACCTCGGAGGCCGACATGGCACGACTCCTCTCAGTGGCTGGGCTCCTGCTGCTCAGTCCCCTCGCCCTCGCATCCGAGGGCGCGGATCCGTGGACCTTCGGCGTGAAGCTGTCGGTCTCGGCGCTGCTGATCGGGGGGGTCGCCGCCATCCTGGGCCTCTGGGTCGGTCGCGACCAGCGACGTCCCGCCACCTTTGCGCTCGCGATGAGCGGCCTCATCGGCTCGGCGATCGGCGTGGGTGCCGTGCAGTCGTACCTCGACAGCGTGGACGGGCTGGCCAAGGAAGCCGATCTGGAGCGCATGATGACGATGGTCGCCGAGATCGCGGTCGCGAGCGGAGACACCGAGCTCGCCGCCCTCATCGAGGCGGAAGGCGGACCGAAGCTCGAGATCGAGGCCGAGCCCGAGCCCGCCGACGACGAGCTGACCGAGGCCGCCCCGGCCGTCCCCGAGATCGAGGAGTAGTCATGGACATCGGCATGATCGTCACTGGCTTCGGCGTGATCGTCGCCGGCCTCGCCGGCATCCTGGGCGTCTGGATGGAGCGGGACCCAGGTGGGCCCAAGTCCTTCGCGTTCGTCTTCTCCGCGCTCATCATCGGCGCCACCTGCGTCGAGATGACCCACGCGGTCGCGGCCCAGAGCGAGGCGGCCGAAGCCGACGCCAAGATGGCGCTCCTGCTCGAGAGCCTGAGCGAGCTGGCCGCCCGTGGGGACAACCCGGCGCTGTCGGCCTTCGTGGGGACCGAGCTGGCCATCGCTGCGCGAGCGAACCCGGACGTGGTCAAGAAGATGGAGGCCAACATCGCCAAGAAGGGCGGGGACCCCTCCACGGTGATGGCGACCGCCAAGGCCGGCCGGCGGCAGGCGGCCGGACTGAGCAAGGATCCACCCAAGGCCGGCGAGAAGCCCAAGCTCGCTCAGACCATGGCCACCGTCAGCGCGGCCGCCCCAGCCACTACGCAGGCCGTCACCGCGCTGGTGGATGAGCTCCCCTCGGGGGCCGCCGACATCGCGAGCCAGCTGCTCGCGTCGGGCGACCTCGACGCCGCGACCCAACAGGCGCTCGCGGACGCGCACGCCGCAGCCGACGCGGCACGCGTCGAGGCCGCAGCGGCCGTCGCGAAGGCCCAGGCCCAGGCCCAGCAAGCCGCTTCCGATGCGAAGGCCGAGGCCGAGGCACAGATCGCCGACGCCAAGGCCCAAGCAAGGGCAGAGGCCGACGCCATGGTCGCCGAGGCGAGGGCCGAAGCGCAGAAGGCCGTCGACGACGCGAAGGCCGCAGCCGAAGCAGCGGTCGCCGAAGCCGGCAAGGGCTTCCTGAAGAACCTCGTCGGCAACTGAGCGGTGGGCCACGCGGCCCCGCTCAGATAGCCGCTTCGGCCGCCGCCTCCCACGCCTCCATCGCGGCGTGGAGGGCAGCGGCGAGCGCCTCACGGCGCTCCAGCAGCGTGGCCACCGCGCCCGCATCGTCCGCCTGCCGCGCCAGCTCGTCGTCGAGCGCGGCCAGCGCGGCCTCCGCGCCCTCCACGGCGGACTCGGCGTGCGACAGCGCTCGGCGCGCGCGCTCCCGCGCTCGAGCTGCCGCCTTCCGCTCGGCGTAGCTGCCATCGGTCGACGCCGCGTCCTCCCGTTCCGTCGCCTCGCCCCTACGAGGTTCGAGGTCCGAGGCGAGCAGCCCCTCGCGAACGACCACGCCATCGTCTCCCCAGACGACCACGTGTGTGGCGAGGCGCTCGATCAGAGCGCGATCGTGGCTCACGAGCACCAGCGCCCCCTGGAAGTCCTGCAGGGACTCGGCGAGCGACGCGGCGGTCAGCGCATCCAGGTGGTTCGTGGGCTCGTCGAGCAGGAGCAGGTCGTGGTCCCTGAGGCAGAGGCTCGCGAGGGCGACCCGGGCCTTCTCGCCACCGGAGAGGGTGCCCACCTGTTGCAGCGCCCGCTCACCCGAGAGGCCCAGCGCTCCGAGCGCCGAGCGCGCCCTGGTCTCGGTGAGGAATGGATCCCGCTCGAGCAGCACCTGCACACCGGTGAGGCCGGCCGGAAGCGCTTGCGCCTGATCCTGCTCGAAGTGTCCTCGGTGGGCGCGTCGGCCAAGCGTCACCTGCCCTTCCAGGGCGGGCGCTCCAGCCAGCACCCGCAACAAGGTGGACTTGCCACAGCCGTTCGGACCGAGCAGCGCCCAGCGCTCCCCACGACGCAGCTCCAGATCCAGGCCGTCCGCCAGGCGTCGCTCGCCGTAGCCGACCGCCAGCTTGTCCGTCCGGAGCACGAGGTCCGGCCCTTCCTTCGGAGCGACGAGCCGGATGCGGGCGGCGCCGCGGCCCTCGGCGGCCTCGACCTCGGGCAGCTTGTCGAGGCGCTTCAGGCGGCTCTGCACCTGCTTGGCCTTGGTCGCCTTGTACCGAAAGCGCCGCGCGAAGTCCTCGATGGCGGCGCGCTCCTCCGCCGCCCGCTCCCGCTCGACGTCCTGCTGCCTGAGGCGTTCGGAGCGCTGGGCGAGGAAGCTGGTGAAGGAGCCCCTGTAGCGTTCCAGCCGTCGGCGACGCAGCTCTACGACGCCTGTGGCCGCGGCGTCGAGCACGTGCTGATCGTGGCTCACGATCAGGCACGCGCCCCCGAAGCGCGCGAGCCACCCACCGAGCCAGCCGCGGGCGTGCAGGTCCAGGTGGTTCGTGGGCTCATCGAGCAACAGCACGTCCGGCTCCGCGACGAGGAGCTTCGCCAGCGCGATGCGGACCTGCCAGCCGCCGGAGAAGCGATCACAAGGCTGCCGCCAGCTCTCCCGGCGGAAGCCGAGCCCGTGCAGCACGCTGCCGATCCGCTCGTCGAGCGCGTAGCCTCCGGCGGAGCGAAAGCGCTCCTCGGCCGCCGCATGCCGTTGGATGCTCTCCTCGCTACCGTCCAACGCCGCCGTCTGTTGTTCGAGGGCTGCCTCGAGGGCCAACAACGCGGTCAAGCCAGCCTTCACAGTGTGCCACAAGGGCCTCGAGGAGCCGCTCACCGCGTCCTGGGGGAGGTAGCCGATCCGAGCGTTCTTGCGCTGGACGACCTCGCCGCCCTCGCAGCCGCGCTCTCCCGCGAGCACGCGCATCAGCGTGGTCTTGCCGCACCCGTTGGCACCGACCAGGCCGAGCCGGTCGCCCGGACGAAGGTGCAGGTCGGACGCCTCGAGCAGGAGCCGACCGGCCACGCCCAGCTCGACCCCGGCCAGGCGGATCACGCGTCGACCAGCTCGCCGCGCAGGGAGTTGACGAAGCCCCTCAGGATCCGCACCCGGACCAGCTGCCCCACGAGGCTGACGGGGCCCGCGAAGTTCACCATGCGGAACGATCCCGTGCGGCCGCACACGACGGAGTCGTCCCACTTCGACGGCCCCTCGACGAGCACCTCGACGACCTCGCCCACGAGCGCGGCGTTCTGGGCCTGTTGGAGCTCGCGCTGCCGCCCCTGGAAGCGCACGAGCCGGGCCTGCTTCACGTCCTCGGCGACCTCGTCGCCCTCGGGAAGTCGCAACGCGGCGGTTCCAGGCCGCCGGTTGTACTTGAAGGAGAAGGAGCCGGCGAAGCCGACGTCCTCCAACAAGCTCATCGTGTCGTCGAAGTCCGCGTCGGTCTCTCCAGGGAACCCTGCGATGACGTCGGTGGTGAGCTGGAGGCCAGGCCGTGCCTCACGCAGCGCGGCCGCGAGCTCCAGGTAGCGCTCCCGGGTGTAGAACCGCTTCATGCGCCGGAGCACCGTGTTGCTGCCCGACTGCACGGGGAGGTGGATGTGCTCGGCGAGCTGGGGGATGGTGCGGTGGGCTTCCACCACGTCGTCGCCCATGTCGCGTGGGTGGGGGCTGGTGTACCGGATGCGGACCACCCCGGGGACGTCGGCGACGCGGTGCAGCAGCTCGGCGAAGGGCACCTCGCCGCGCTTCAGGCCGTAGCTGTTCACGTTCTGGCCGAGCAGCGTGATCTCCTTGGCCCCGGCCTCGACACAGGCACGGACCTCGTCCACGATCTGCCCGCTCGGTCGGCTCACCTCGACCCCACGGGTCTGGGGCACGATGCAGAAGGTGCACTTGTTGTCGCAGCCCTTCTGGATGGTGACGAAGGCGGTGATGCGGCCCTTGAAGGTGGGCTGGACCTCGGTGACGAAGGGATAGTCGTCCCGATCCATGAAGCTGTTGTCGAGCACCCGTTCGCTGGCCGACCGCGCCACGAGATCGCGGATCCGCGGCACCTGGTCCGGACCGAAGACCAGATCGACGTCCTTGTGGTACTTGGCGAAGAGGCGCTCGCCGTCGTGCTGCGCCATGCAGCCCGCGATTCCGATGCGCGTGCCCCGCTTGCGCAGGTGCTTCACCTCACCGATGAAGCTGTGCAGCTTGTGCTCGGGCTTCTCGCGCACCGAGCACGTGTTCACCAAGACCAGGTCGGCGTCCGCGGCCTCGTCGCAGCTCTCGAAGCCGTCGTGCTGCAACAGGGCTTGCATCTTGCCGCTGTCGTAGTCGTTCATCTGGCAACCGAAGGTCTTGATGAAGACCTTCTTCTTGGTAGGGGGCGACGCCATGGCGCCGCGCCCGTAACCGGTGCGTCGCCTACCAGCCGCGCTCGCCGGGCCGCACGGTGGCGGGGTCCGAGGGGTCGTAGCGCTCCGGGTTCTGGCTGCAGTGACGGCAGCAGGCGTGGGGATCGCCGCGCAGGAGCCCCTCCCTCATGGAGCGGAGCACCGACCCGTTCCAGATGGTGTCGAAGTCCTGTTCGAGCAGGTTGCCCAGGACGGGCCGTCCCGGCATGGGACAGGGCGCCACGTCGCCGCCGATGCTCACCATCACCTTCCCGCGGAGGAAGCCACAGGACAGGGTGCCACCGGCCCTTCGCTGCCAGCGGCCGAGGGCGAGGTCGTGCCGGGCCTTGCGCCAGAGCCGTGCCAGCCGTGACCGATCGAGGCTGCGAGCCTCGCGGGTGGCCAGGCGCAGCCGGTGCCGGCGAGACACGGCATGGGGGCGACCGTCGAACCGCGGCGGCAGGTGCAGCCTCACGCCGAGCGCGCGTGCTCGCTCCCAGGCGACCTCGGAGATCGCGTCCGCTCGCTCGGGCACGTGGCGCAAGGACCGCGCTTCGTTCTCGGGGTCGAAGGCCGTGAGGTGGGCGACCTCCAGCCGGTCGAGGCCCAGCTCGCTCACCAGCTCGACCATGAGCGGCAACTCCTCGAGGTTGTCCCTCATCCACACCATCGCCAGCGCAAGGCGAGGACGCTCCCGGCGCGGCAAGGCCTCGCGCAAGCCCACCACGAGCCGGATGTTGGCGAGCACCCTCGGGAGATCGGACTTCACGCGGATGGCCGCGTAGACCTCCGGGGTGGCGGCGTCGACCGAGAAGGTCACCAGGCTGGCGACCCGGAGCAGCCGCTCCAACAGCTCGCCGGGCTTGATGAGGGTGGCGTTCGTGTTGAGCTGCAGGCTCACGCCGCTGCGCTCCGCGAGCTCGACGAACTGGCGCAGCTTGGGGGTCATGAACGGCTCGCCGGCCACGGTGAGCGAGAGGTCGTGGGCCCCGCCGAGCAGCTGACGCTCCACGCGCTCGATGAGGGCCGGCTCCATCACCCGTCGCTTCTTGGTGACCCCCGAGAGGAAGGGCCCGCACATCACGCACTCCAGGTTGCACCCGAGCGTGGACTCGAGGTTCACCCAGACGGGAGGCGGAAGTGGGGGAAGGCTCACTGGTAGACCTCCTACCGACCCGCCGGCATTGCGGCACGTCGGGTCAGT
>CAZSAT010000037.1:54723-58277 GCA_964604675.1 uncultured Enterobacterales bacterium | reverse complement strand
CGAGCTCAAGGGCGAGGAGATCGACCTCCACAGCGTCGTGGACCACAAGATCGGCACCGCGGAGCTCACGGTGCCCATCAAGGGCCGCGAGGTGACCGCCCGCTACGAGTACGACAAGAGCTGGACCACCGGCAGCCCCTTCCAGCACGCCAACGGCACCTTCGTCGAGCACACCGTCGACATCGAGCTGCCCACCTCGATCTTCGAGAAGAGGTTCGGCAAGCCCCACGCGCCCCGAGCGGCCGTGCAGGACGCCATCCTGAACACCTTCGCCGCCATCGAGAAGCTCACGCCGGGCAGCACGCTCAAGGGCCTGAACTACAAGATGTTCGAGAAGGTCGCCAACGACGCGTACCACGCCGCCGGCAAGAGCCAGGCGAAGTTCGGCATCGAGCGCAAGGTCATCGTCACGCTGAACTGGCACCAGTACGGCGAGAACGACGGCACCAACAACCTGATGTACTTCCGCGCCTACGTGGGCGGCGAGACCTCGGTGGGTGGGAACTTCGACGCCAAGGCGGTCGAGGTCACCCTCGAGGCCAAGGCGGGCAAGACCGAGATGGTCTGGGAGCAGCTCGGCACCAACACGATCAGCTACGTCAACCGCCAGTTCCTCTACCAGAACGAGGACCGTCCCTGGGCCCAGTTCGAGAGCCGCAACCGGGGCTCGCTCAAGAAGCTCGTCGCCAACCTCAGCCAGCCGGGGCACACCTACTACAGCGAGGCGGTGGCCCAAGCGTACAACTCGGGAGGCTACGAGGCGGGGCTGAAGGCACTCACCGATCAGTGGGCCGCCGAAGAGCAGAACATGAAGAAGGCGCGCGCGGCGGCGAGCGAGCTCGCGCTCCTGTCGAACAAGTGGCAGACCTGGTGGGGCAAGGACGACATCGCCAAGGAGGCCGCTGGGGTGATCTTCGATCTTCCCTTCGAGGTGCGTCCCTACGCCTGGGATCTGGTCGACGACTTCGGCGGGGACCCCAGCCGGCTCGAGAGCCTGGCGTGGGAGGACATGCAGGAGTCGAGCTGGCTCTACACCGCCATCTACTCGGCGAAGCGGAAGCCGCCGTCGAAGCCCTGACGTCCCGCACCTACGGCAGCGCGCCGTCGGCGATCCAGGCCCGCACGATGTCCCGCTCGGCCTCGCTGATCGGCGTGCTCGCCATGGGCATCAGGCTGCCGGAGCCGCCCACGTCGGCGTGGGTGCCGTCCATCTTGTGCATGAGGTAGCTGGTCTCGGGCTCGCCCGGCGCCACCAGCAGGAGCTTCGACTGCGTGCTCGCCACCGCCACGGTGGCCGGGTGAACGTCGGCCAGGTCCAGCCCCACCTGCGAGTCCTGGCTGAGGTGTGCACGGGGCGGCGCTGTCGCCGGTGGCGCCGCTGGCCTCCGTCGGGGTGCGGACGGGCGCCGTACAGGCCAGGGTGAGCAGCACCAGCGTCATGCCGGCACGCTACCAAACCCGTCGTCAGCGCTCGACCTCGCCGCCAGCTTCCTCCCACGCGGTCCAGCTCCCGAGGTAGTCGCGCGCCGGCCAGCCCACGATCTCCAGCAGCAGGAAGCCGTGGCCGGCCCGCACCCCCGAGCGGCAGTACGCGATGGTCGGGCCGCGCTCCAGCCCCCGATCGGTCAACAGGGCTTCCAGGTCGTCCGTGCCGAGGAAGCGGCCATCGGGGGCGAGGGCCTCGGTGTAGGGGAGGTTCACGGCGCCCGGCAGGTGTCCGTCGGCGAACTCCTCGGCCGTGCGCACGTCCAGCCGAGCGTCGCTCGACGCGGCCACCTCGTCGGTGGTGATCAGCACGGGTGGATCGGGCACGGGGAGGGGTGCGAAGTCGCCCGAGCCCGACGCGGCGCCCACGCTCGCCTCGCCGCCGGCCGCGATCCAGGCCGGGAAGCCGCCATCGAGCACCTGCACGTCGTCGACCCCGAGGTGGCGGAGCACCCAGTACAGGAAGCCGTCGCCGCCGTAGTCGTTCACGGCGTCGCCGTACACCAGGTAGGGACCCTGAGCGCTCACGCCCACAGCGGCCAGCCAGTCCGCGGCCGCGTCGCGCTCGGCCTCGTCCCAGCGACCGTCCTCGCTGTACACCGTGAGCTTGTCCCAGGGGACCGGGAGCGCTCCGGGCACGTGGCCGAGTGCGTAGGCATCGCCGCTGCGCGCGTCCAGCTGCACGTAGCCCGCGAGGTCGGCGGCGGGTCCGACCAGGAGCGCGCTGTCCGGCGGCGAGGTGTCCTGGCCGCTCACCCAGGCTGCGCAGCCGAGCCACCACACTCAGTCGCCGTGGGCCAGCCACAGCACCGTGCGCGTGGCGCGGGCCGCCTGGGAGAAGTCGGCGCGGGTCTCGTCCAGCAGGTGCGCACCGTGGGCTGCGTCCAGCTCGGCGAGCTTCGCGCCGACCTGCTCGCCCGCGACCTCCTCCATGTCGAGGCTGGGGTCCTTGGTGAGCTCCGGACCGAAGGTCTTCACGAGCGCCTTGTCGATGGTGCGCGCATGGTCGGCTGCGGTGCGCGTGAGGAGCTCCAGGAGCGCTTCCGGGGTCGTGACGTCGAAGCGGGCCTCGCCGCTGGAGAGCTCGGCCGCCAAGGCGTCGCCGGTGGCGGGATCGCGGTCGCGTCCGCCCAGCGCCCAGGCCACGTACTCCTCGTACAGGAAGTGGCGGTTGCCGGAGAGGGCGGTGCTGCGCTCCTGGATGCGGTCCTTCCGCGGGGACACCACGTACCAGTAGTAGTAGCCGGGGCCGGCGCTCGGCACGGCCTTGCTGTGGTACGGCTGCGCGAGGTCCTGCACGTAGTGGCTGGCCCACCCGGCGAAGCGGTAGCCCCAGTAGTCGTGGCCGGTGTCGAAGGCGGTCTTCGACAGCATCGTGAAGAGCTCCACCCGGTCGAGCACGACCGACTCGGTCACCTTGCCCGCGAAGGTGCGCACGATCCAGTTCTCGTGGTGGAACCACATGTGGATCGGCGCCTTGGACGACTCTCCCTCGGCCTTTCCGAAGGCCTGCTCCCCGTAGCCGTAGCCCTCGACGGGCCAGAGGCCGTGGTCGAAGCCCCAGTCCGGCTCGTCGGTGAAGGTGGCGAGCACCGCAGCACCGCTCACCTCGTGGCCGGCGTCGAGCGCGGTGAACTCGACGTCGACCAGCGCCGCCGGGTGGTACATCGGGCCCACGTCCTCGGGCCCGACGGCCACGCCGTGCGCGGTGTCGCCCGGCATCGTGCGCAGGATGAGCGGGAACGTCATCGTGGGCGAGAGCCGCGCGGCCCTCAGGAAGTCGGCCGTGCTCGTGCCGTCGAGGGTCTGGCGCACGAAGCGCGTAGCCCCTCGGTCGTCGAGGCCGTCGTAGAAGGCGTCGAAGGTGGCGGCCACCGCCTCCTGCTCGGCGGCCAGGAAGCTCTCCAGGCCCTCGACGATCACCGCCTCGTCGGCAAAGGCCGTGGTGCCGTGCTGGAGCGCGTGGTGGCTGATGAGGGCGTGCTGGCTCCAGGCCAGCGCATGCGACAGGGTCAGGACCAACATGGGCCGTGCCTATCCGCTCGTGTCATCGGGCGTGCCTCGGGCGT
>CAZSAT010000037.1:0-54623 GCA_964604675.1 uncultured Enterobacterales bacterium | reverse complement strand
CATCGCGCGTGCCTCGGGCGTCATCGCGCGTGCCTCGGGCGTCATCGCGCGTGCCTCGGGCGTCATCGCGCGTGCCGGGCGACCCGGTCGATCTCGGCAACCACCTGGGTCCAGCCCAGCTTGGCCGAGGCCTCGCGCATCACGCGGAGGGCGAGCCGCAGATCCTCGCTGCGGACCTGCGCGATGCCGCGGCCGCGGGCGATGTCCCACCAGCGACGGAAGGCCTCGCGGTCCCCGCGGCGGGCGGCACACGCGGCCCGGATGGCGGCCACGTACACCCACACCCAGTGGCGCCGTCGGTCCTCGAGCACCTCGGCGGCGCGCCGCGCCCGGTCGTCGGCTCCGGCGTAGTTGCGCGCGGTGAGGGCGAGCAGAGCGAGGTTCAGCTCGCCCACCGCCTCGAGCTCCACGAGGTTGCGCGCGCGGGCCAGCTGGACGTACTTCGTGTAGAGCTCGCGGGCCTCGTCCGTCCGCCCCTCGAAGCGCGCCGACTCGCCCAGGTTGTTCAGGCAGTTCAGCTGCATGCGGGCGTCGCCGGAGGTGGCGGCCAGCGCACGGGCCACGTCGAACACCTTCGCCGCCTTGGCGTACTCGCCCTGCGTCAACACCACCATGCCGCTCATGTAGTTGGCCTGGGCGATGTTGCGGGTGTCGCCGGTGGCCTGGGCGGCCCAGATCAGCTCCTCCACGCGGGCGTGGGCTTCCTCCAGGCGCTCCTGGAGGAGGTAGACCGCCACGAGGCCCCCGAGCACCTGGATGCCCCGCCGGGTCTCTTTCGGCGTGAGCTGGTGCGCCTTCTCGTAGTAGCGGATGGCCATCTCGACGTCGTTCTCGGAGCGCGCGAGCATGCCGCGGGCGTAGGCCACCCGGGCGCGCCCGTCGTTGTCGCGCAGGGCCTCGAAGCCCGCCTCGGCCCGGTAGATGTGGATGCGCGCCTCGTCCGGGTCGCCCAGCCCGAGCTGGGCACGACCGAGGAGGAGCTCGAAGCGCGCCTCCGACAGGCGGTCCAGGCCGCCGCGGTCGATCACGGACTGCGCCAGCTCCTCGGCCTCGCGGTGGTCTTCGGCCTCCAGGAGCGCCATCACCTTCAGCCGGCGAGCGGCTGTCGAGGTGGGGCTCCGGGGACGGTCCCCCGACGCGAGGTCTGCGGCCGCCATGGTCAGCTCGGCGGCCCGGACGGCTGGCCGAGCACGACCCTGGTCCAGGAGGCTGGTCACGGCGCCCCGGAGGGGCTTGATGGCCTTCGACGCCTCGCCGGCACGCAGGGTGTGCACGCCCACGGCGAGCTGCACGTCGAGCCCGGTCTCCTCGCCCAGCAACAGCCAGGCTTCGGCCAGCCGCTGGTGGAGGTCGGCCGCGTCGGGGAGCGACAGGGCCAGGCGGCGGGCCACGCGCTGCAGATCGCGGTGGTCGAAGCGGACGAGGGCGCCCTCGAGCCTCAAGATTCCCGTGGCCAGCACCTCGTCGAGCCCCGTCTCGGCGACCTTGCGCACCACCGCCACCGGCGGCGCCTCGCCGGCGAGCGAGACCACGGCCAGCGCCTCGGCCGCCGCCACGGGGTCGCTGCAGCTCTGCACCGCTCCGTCCAGGCGGGTGCGGCAGAGGCTCTCGAGGTCGTCGCCGCAGAGCGTGTCCAGCTCGACCTCGGGCCGAAGCTCGAAGCGCATGCCGGGTCCGGGCACCAGGTGCTTCCGCGCCGCCCAGTCGCGCAGCAGGATGCTGAGGTGGAGGGGCTGCCCGCTGTAGCGCCGCGCGAGCTCGGCCGAGAGCCTGGGCTCGAGCAAGAGCGCCTCCGAGAGCATGCGCCGCGTCTCGTCGCGGGTCAGCCGGGTGAGCCCGAGCCTCACGGCCCCCAGCTCCTGCAACGCCGCCACGCGGCGCCGCAGGCTGTCGTCGCGCTTCAAGGCCTCGGCGCTCACGGTGGCGAGCACGAGCACCGGACGCTCCCCGACCGAACGGTTCAACAGGGCCTCGGCGATGGCCAGGCCGTCACCGGGCGCCTCGCAGTTCTCGACGTCTTCCAGCACCAGGCAGGAGCCGCCGCGCCACGCCCGCGCCTCGAGGTGCCGGTAGAGGAAGGTGAGGCCCAGCGCGGCGTCGGGGGCGGTCTCGCCCTCCAACAGGTAGCCGCACCAGCGCGCGAGGTGGCCGCTCTCGGAGAGCACCTGGGTGAGCCCGAGGTCGCGGTCGCGCGCCAGCCAGCGCGCCAGGCGACCCTGCAGGTCGAGTCGCGAGCGCTCGTTCCACGGCGCCAACAGGTCGCGCACCGCGCCGCGGTAGCCGTCTTCGATGCCCGGGGGGAGGTGGTAGCGGAGCCGGACGGTCTCCATCCAGCCGCCCTCGTCCAGCCGGCGCGCCAGGGTCTCGACCAGGCGGGTCTTGCCGGCGCCACGCTCGCCGACCACCAGCACCACCCTGGGCTGGCGCAGGGTGGCCACCTCGCGGGCGGCCTGCCAGATCACGCCGGAAGGCACCTCGCGCGCGATGAAGGGCACGTCGCGCAGGGCGAAGAGCGAGAGGCTGGCGCGCGCCAGGCCGCCGCGGCCCGTGGGCGTGGGCGGACGCGGAGGAAGGGCCTCCGGCGGCACCCGGTTCCAGCGCAACCCCATGCCCACGCCCACGCGCTGGCGCTCGGCCAGCAGCGCCTGGGCCACGGGGATGGTCGGGAGGGACTCGGTGGTCTCGTCGACCGCCTCGCTGTCGCGGCCCAGCAGCCGCAGGCTCGTCTCGAGCTCCTGGCGGGCGCGCGACAGCACGCGCCGCACGTCGGCCGCGCGGTCGTAGCGCTGGCGCGGCTCGGGATCGAGCAGGTTCATGACCAGCTCGTGGATGGCCTCGGGCACCTCGACCCCCGGGGCCGGGGCGAGCGGCGGCGGCGGCAGCATGCGCGCCTCCATGAGCTGCTTTCGTCCCTCGCCGTCGTGGGGCCGGACGCCGCAGAGCGCTTCGTAGAGGATGATGCCCAGGGCGTAGAGATCGGTCCACGGCCCCACCTCCTGGGGGGTGCCCTGGAGCTGCTCGGGCGCCATGTAGGTCGGCGTGCCGCCTACGCGCCGGGCGTCGCGCGCCAGCTCGGAGATGTCGTCGGCCACGCCCAGGTCGGCCACCCACACCCGCATCCGTCCCTCGAGGCCCGAGTGCAGCAGGATGTTCGCCGGCTTGAGATCCTGGTGCACCAGGTGCCGGCTGTGCAGGGCCGCGAGCGCGAGGCAGGTCTGTTCGATCAGGTCGAAGAAGGTGAGCAGGTCCATGCTCTGCCGGAGCAGGTTCCGCAGGTTCCCGTGGTTCGCGTAGGCGAGCGCCGCGAAGGGCCGGCCATCCTCCAGCACGCCGAAGTCGTGCACGGGCACCAGGTTCCGGTGGGCGATCTGGGCGGAGAGTGCGACCTCGCGGGTGAAGCGGGCACGGAACCGGCGGTGCAGCGCGAGGTTCTTGCGCACCACCTTCACGGCGACGTCGGTGCCGAGCTCCAGATCGCGGGCCAGGTAGACGTGTCCCGTGGCGCCGTCGCCGATCAGGCGCACCGGGCGGTAGCGCTTCGGCAGCGGGGGGAGGACGTCCTGCACGACCAGAGCTTAGTCGTAGAGCGCCGAGATGGCTGGCGCCCAGCGCTCTTCGACCACGCGGCGCTTCAGCTTCAAGGTCGGCGTGAGCTCCCCGGTCTCGACCCCGAAAGCCACCGGCAAGGTCGTGAAGCGCTTGATCTGTTCGAAGCGCGCGAGCTCCCGGTTGGCGCCGTCGACCGCCTGCCGCAGCCCGGCGACCACCTCGGGGCGTGCCAGCCGTGCCTCCAACGGCTCCTCGGGCCAGCCGTGCCGGGTGGCCAGCGCCTCGAGGACCTCGAGGTCCGGCACCAAGAGCGCCGCCAAGTACTTCCGGCCGTGGCCCACCGCGACCGCCTTGTCCACCAGCGGGCTTCGCTCCAGGAGCTGCTCCAGGTTCACGGGCGCGATGTTCTTCCCGCCTGCGGTGACGAGGATCTCCTTCTTCCGATCGGTGATGCGCACGAAGCCGTCGTCGTCGATCGAGCCGAGGTCTCCCGTGCGGAACCAGGTGCCCGACATCGCCGCCGCCGTGGCCTCGTCGTCCCGGTAGTAGCCGAGGAAGGTGCCGGGACTCTGGATGAGCAGCTCGCCGTCTTCGGCCACGCGGACGCGCACCCCCGGAAGCGGCACCCCGACCGTGCCGAAGCGCCAGCGGTCGGGCCGGCAGGCGGTGGCCGGGGCGGAGGTCTCGGTCAGGCCCCAGCCCTCGAGCACCAGCACGCCCATCGCGAGGTACCAGCGCGCCACCTCCGGGTTCAGCGCCGCCCCGCCGCTCACGATGAAGCGGATGGCCCCGCCCAGCCGCGCGCGGATCTTGCGGAACACCAGTCGGTCCGCCAGCCACCACTGGCAGGCCACGGTCCAGCGGATGGGCTCGTCGCGCTCGACGGCGTGGGCCCGGGCGCGCCCCACGCGGAACGCCCAGTCGAACACCCTCCGGGCCACTGGCGGCTTCTCGGCCACCGTGGCGTGGGCCTTGTCGTGGATCTTCTCCAGCATGCGCGGGACCGACGCGAGCACCGTGGGCCGCGCGTGCACGAGGGCTTCGGGGAGGCGCTCGAGGCTCCTGGGGAAGTACGCGGTGGTGTCCTCCATCAGCCCCCGGTAGATCGTGAACCGCTGCAGGCTGTGTGCGAGGGGGAGGAACACCAGCGAGCGGTCGCCAGGCTCCATCGGCACCGCCTCCCGCGTGGCGTGGGCCACCTCGCAGAAGTTTTCGTGGGTGAGCATGGCGCCCTTGGGGGGGCCGGTGGTGCCGGAGGTGTAGATGATGGTGGCGAGGTCCTCGGGCCTCACGGCGTCGCAGCGCTCGGTGAACCAGGCGACGTCGGTGGGCTCCCGGAGCGAGGTGAGCGTGGGGAGGCCCTCCACGGGATCGATCGACACCACCTCCCGCAGCAGCGGCAGCCGGTCGCGGATCGACGCGATCTTGGCGGCCTGGGCGCTGTCCTCGACGACCACCACCGTGACCTCGGCGTGCTCGAGCTGGTAGCGGATCTGTTCGGCCAGCAGGTTGGGGTAGACGCCGACCGTCACCCCGCCCAGGCAGAGGTTGGCGAGATCGAGCGCCATCCACTCCCGCCGCGTCGCCGAGACGATCCCGAGCCGTTCGCCCGGGCCGCATCCGAGGCGGTGCAGCGCCCCTGCGAGGTCGCGCAGGTCGTCGAAGGACTGGCCCTTCGTCAGCCCGTGCCAGCCGTCGTCGCCCTCCCAGTACAGCGTGATGCGGTCGTCGGGGTCGGGCTGCGCCTGTCGGGCGAGCACCAGCGCGGGCACGGTGGTGGACATGGTGGGAGGTTACGTCACAGCCTCGCCAGGAGTCCCGAATGGAACAGCGCGCTGCCCTGCTGAGCGCCCTCGCCCCCGTGCTGGCTCGCCTCGCCGACGAGGAACCGGGCGATCCCGGGCTCGCTGCCCGGCTCAACGCCGAGCTGCCCCACGACGGACCGGCGCTCGCGGCGTTGGCGGCGCTGGTCCGGGAGGGCGCGCAGGCCGGCTGGTTGGCGCCGAAGGGCGGACCGGGCCTGGCGTTCGGGCGCGTCAGCAAGCCGCTGGAGGCCACCCGCGACTTCTCGATCGACGCGGTGGTGATGGACCGTCCCGGCCCGGGTCACGTGCACCCGCGCGGGGAGATCGATCTCTGCTTCGCGCTGTCGGGCGAACCGCGCTTCGACGGACAGCCCGCCGGGTGGGTCTGCTACGAGCCGGGGAGCTGGCACGTTCCCACGGTGTCCGGGGGTTCGATGGCCATCCTCTACTTCCTGCCCGGTGGGGCGTTCCAGATGGCCCCCGAAGGACCGCCGAGCTGAGATCCGGACGGGCTAGCGCACCCAGATCGCGTAGGCCGCGCCCGCCTCGCCGTACGCGACCCAGGTCGAGGCCGGCTCCGCCAGCATCTTGCCCCAGCCGTCCCCGCCGCCGAGCGTGAGCCCCTTGTTGGCCGTGGAGGGGTCGGTGGAGAAGTCCCAGCCGCTGCCGAGCACGCTGTGCCCCTTGCAGTCGTCGGCGGCGCCGGAGGGCTGGTCCACCTGCCCGGTGCCGTCGTCGACGAAGTCCCCGCTGCCGCCGCACCAGGTGTAGCCCTCGCTGGACTCGTAGAGGAGGTAGCCGTCGTCGCCCCAGGCGATTCGGAGGCTCGAGCGCGCGATGGCGGCGGAGCGGAAGCTCGCCGAGCCGCCGGCGTAGGCGGCCACCACCACCTCGTCGTAGTCCAGGGCGTTCAGGTCGAGCCAGCCCACGACGGCGTCGGACGCGGCGCTCGCCGAGGCCGGGTCCCTGGCGATGTCCGCGGAGTTGTTCCAGCCCGCCCCGAAACCCGCATACGAGCTGCTCTCGGGAGAGGTCTTCAAGAAGCCGAGGGTCCAGCCCCCTCCGTCGCTGCCCTGGTCGCACCACACGTCGATCGATCCCTGCGTGGTCGCGATGCTGTGCACACCCGTCGTCGCGTTGCCCGCGTCGAGGTGTTCCTTGCAGGTGGCCGGATCGTCGTCGCCGCCGCCCCCGCCGCTGTCGCCGCTGTCGCCGCTGTCGTCGCCGCTGCCGGGATCGTAGGTGTCGCCGTCCGTGATGACGGTGGTGCCCTCGTACGGGTCCTCGCCGGTGTCTTGGAAGGTGGTGCCCTCGGGGGGCACGCGGCAGGCCAGAACCAGGGTCAGCGTCACCATGGTGTGAGGGTACCGCGACTCTGCCTCTCCTTGCCCGGAGGCGTAGCCCCGATCCGCTACCGGACCCAGATGGCGTGGGCGACGCCGGGATCGGGGTAGCTGGTCAGCCCGCCGCCCCACTCCCGGCTCATCACCCCCGAGGCGTCGGCGCCGGAGACCGTCAGGCCGGCGTTGGTCTCTTCGTCGGTGCGCGAGAAGTCCCACCCGCTGCCGAGCACGTGGTGGTCCTTGCAGTCGTCCGGAGCGCCGTCGGGCGGGTTGGTGCTGGGCCCCCCCTCGTCGGTGAAGGCGGCGTCGCCGAGGCACCACACGTAGCCGGTGAACTTCTCGTACAGCATGTACCCCTGCTCGCCGAACGCCAGGCGCAGGTCCTTCCGCGGGATCGTGTCGCTCTCGTAGGTCGACACCCCGTCGTGGTAGGCCGACATGCGGAGCTCGGCGAAGGGGAAGGCGTTCAGGTCGAGCCAGCCCGCGAGGGGCGCGTTGGAGGCCGACGCCGCGGACGGCTGGGTCGCGAGCGCCTCCTCGCCGGTCCGTTCTGCGCCGACCCGTCCGTACTCGCCTTCGTGCACCGAGTTCTTCAGGAAGCCGAGCGTCCATCCCTGCTGGCACCACACCGTGACGTCCCCGTCGCCGGGATCGATCCGCGTCGCCCCGTTGCCGTCGACCTCGGCGCAGGTGCTCGGTGCGGGTCCGGTGTCCACCTCCTGGGCAGAGTCCGGGCTCGGGTCGGACTCGACCACCGAGGCGGTATCGACCACCTGGGCCGGTCGGCAGGCCAGGGCGCACGCGAGCAGCACCTCGGGATGCTACACCGCCGTTCGGCGCGGTTGATCCGCCCTCGGCGTCCCCAGCACCCACTCAGCGGCGTGCGGGAACCTTGACGTGCCCCGGGCACGCCTGCGGCCCACCGCACCGCGGGCTTTCGCCCGCTCGCCACTGCGCACGCACTGGAAACGCCGATCATCGGCTCGACCTGCTTGCCCGACGGTGTACGACGAAGCGGACAGGGATCCACCCATTCGGTAGGGTGGGCTGAGCCGATGGAGGCGCGCGTGGCGATCTACGAGGTTCACGGCGGACAGGAGCAGGTCCGCGTGGAAGGCGACAACTGGCTGGTGGCGTTGGGGCGGGCCTTGCCCTTCTTCGGGCTCTCGCCCGATGCGCTGGCGCGGCTGGGCGTCGACATGCGGCCCGACGGGGTCGTGCAGGTCACCGATGGGCAGACGGGGCGCGCCTTCGAGCTCCGCCCGGTGCAGGACGAAGCGGCCATTCCTGTCCGGATCTCGTTGGCGGAGCTGATCACCTCCGCGCCGGACGGAGACCCTCCAGAGCAAGACCCGCCCGAGGTCGCTCCCGCCGCACCGGTGGTCCCGGCCCCGGAAGCCCCCATCGCCGCTCCGTCGCCAGCCCCCACCCTGGAGCTCCCTCGCTCCAACCTGGCCCCACCCCCGGAGCCGGACCCCGTGGGCTTCGTGGAGGACGTGCTCGACGACCCCACGGACCTGCCCGAGCGCGATCCCGATGACCTCCCCCCGGCGCGACCGCTGAGCTTCGACGACATCGACTCCGACCCCGACGCGCTGTTCTCGGGGGTGGCCGCCGACGCCGGGCTGGTCGAGGACCCCGACGAGGTGCTCGAGGACGCGCTGATGGACATCGCCGGTGCGTTCGGGGTGGAGGACGCCGCGCAGGAAGCGCTGGCGGCCGCCGTGAAGCTCGTGCCCTGCGAAGCCGGTGCCGTCCTGCTCGCAGGGATCAACGACGTCAAGCTGCGCTTCGTCGCCGCCCACGGCCCGGCCGCGTCCCAGGTCCGTGGCCGCAGCATCGACCTCGACACCGGCGTGGCGGGCTTCTGCCACCGCCACGGCATCGGCCTCAGGCTGCACGACGTCACGGGCGACAGCCGGCACGACCGGAGCGTCGGGCGCGCGGTGGGCTTCGAGACCCGCTCGATGATCTCGGTCGCGCTCCGGGCCGGCGACGGCAGCGTGTTCGGCTGCCTGCAGCTCCTGAACGCGCCCGAGCGCTTCTCCGACGTCCACCTGGACCGGGTGGAACGCCTCGCGAGCTCGCTCGCGAGCTACCTCAAGCTGCGCACCTGATCCCACCACGTCGGCGGGTCCACCAGCACCGGATCGTCGACCAGCCCCTCGAACCCCCGGTGGTGGAGCACAAAGCGCACGCCCTCGGGGGCTCCGGCGATGGCGGCACCGCCGTAGAGCCGGTCGCCGAGCAGCGGCAGCCCGGACCAGGCGGCGTGGAGGCGGACCTGGTGCATGACGCCGGTGGTGATCGTGGCGTGCCACCCGTCCGGCCGCCGCGCGAAGCGGGTGTCCGCGGGGTACCACTTGCCGCGGTGGGGGGTGTTGGCGCCGCGCTGCACCACCATGCGGTCCCTTCGCCGTCGGTGGTGGGCCAGGGGCGTGGTCACGTGGTGGCTCTGCCACGGCACCTCGCGGTCCGTCGCGAAGCGGTAGTGCTTGCGCAGCCGACCGCCCTGGAAGAGCTCCCTCGCGTGGCCCAGCGCCTCGGGCGATCGAGCGGCGAGGACCACGCCCGTGGTCGAGGTGTCGAGGCGGTGCGCCAGCCCGCCTTCGAAGCCCGCGGGAAAGCAGGGCGTCCCCTGCTGCGCGTGCGCTTCGAGGAGCCACCCGAGCAGGCTGGCGCCGCCAGGATCTCGGTGTGGGGGAAACACCGGCAGCCCCGCTGGCTTGAGCAGCCAGAGCCAGTCGGAGTCCTGCCGGAGGAGGCCGGGGGTCATGCCCGGCAGGATCGCACGGACAGTTTCTGGCGGCCGCGGGGTCCATGCTGGTGCCCATGACCTTCGAACAGCTGATCCTGCTCGGCCTCGGAGCGGTGGCCCTCGCGCTGGCCATCGCCCTCCGGCTCCTGGCGACCCGCGGCAGCCGGCGATCGAAGCGGCGGAACCGTGTGGCCCAGCGCGGCGAGACCGCGGCCGAGCGGCTGCTGGAGCGGCACGGCTACGAGATCCTCGAGCGTCAGGTGCAGGCCGCCTGGACCTTCCACGTCGACGGGGAGCCCGTCGAGGCCCGGGTGCGCGCCGACCTGCTCGTTCAGCGCCGCGGGCAGGTCTACGTGGCCGAGGTCAAGACCGGGGACCGGGCGCCCGACCCTAGCCATCCGCCCACGCGGCGGCAGCTCCTGGAGTACCGCTTCGCCTTCGACCCGGATGGGCTCCTGCTGGTGGACATGTCCGCTCGGCGGGTGCACGAGGTGGCCTTCACAACCTGAGCTCCGGCGGGCTCAGCGGGTGGCGCGGATGGCGGCCGCCACCCTGTCGAGCCCAGCGGCGAGCTCGTCCACGCCGACCGCGCCGATGGACATGCGGAACCAGCCGCTCTCGCCCTCGAGCCCGAACGCACGGAAGGGCACGACGGCCACCCTGGCTTCGTCCAGCAGGTAGCGTCGGATCGCGTCGTTCGTGTCGAGGGTCTGGCCGCCCGGCGTGGTCCGGCCGATCAGCCCGATCTGGATGCTCAGGTAGATCGCCCCCTGGGGTGGGATGGCGTCCACCGGGAGCCCCTCGGCCTTCATGGCCGTGAAGCGATCGAAGATGAGGTCCAGGCGCTCCCTGAGCTCCGCGCCGAAGCCCTCCATGTAGGTGGCGATGGTGGCGTGGTCGCGCAGCAGGGTGGCGGTCGCCAGTTGGATCGGGCGCGGGCTCCAGGCGCCCATGTGCCCGATCAGGGCCTTCATCTTGGGCTGCAGGTAGCTGGGCACGACCCCCCAACCCACGCGCAGGCCCGTCGCCGCGAAACACTTGGAGATCGCGTCCACGTACAGCACGTAGGGCGCGATCTCCGGCACCAGCGTGATCGGGTCGTGGTGCACCGCGTCGCCGAAGGTCAGCTGCCAGTAGACCATGTCGAAGAGCAGCATCACGCTCTCGCGCCCCGCGGCTTCCCGCCGGCGGTTCTCCTCCACGATGGCCTGGCAGATCGCCGCGAGCGCTTCGGCCTCGATGACCGTGCCGCACGGGTTCAGCGGCGAGTTCAGGTGCACCAGCCTCGCGCGCCCGAGGTGCGGCCGGAGCGCCTCGGCGGTGAGGAAGAAGCCATCTTCCGGGCGCGTCTGGAGCGCCACGGCGTCGGCGCCGTTCAGGTACGCGTAGTACTCGTTGTTCCAGGTCGGGAGGCCGTAGACGTAGGTGTCGCCGGGGCTCAGGATGCAGCGGAAGGCCGCGTAGAGCGGCGGTCGCGCCCCCGAGCCGATCACCACCGACCCCATCGGGAAGCGCACGCCCAGCTTGGCTTCGTAGTAGTCCGCCACGGCCTGGCGGAGCTCGGGCAGCCCGTCCGAGGGCGGGTAGTTGGTCTGCCCCTCGGCGATGCGCTCGCCGATGGCGGTGCCCAGCGTCGTCGGCACCTGGAACTGGCTCGGGTCGAAGTCCCCCACCGTGAGGTTGCAGATCGCCACGCCCTGGGCCGCGAGCGCGCGCACCTCCGACGCGATGCCCAGGATGGCGCTGCCGGTCATGCCAGCGGCGAGGGGGCTCAGGGCGGCGCTGGCCGCGGACTGCACGTCCTGGGGGTAGAGGGCGGCGACGTCGAGGCTCATGGGTCTCTCCCGGGCGGCTGGCGGCTTAACGCGGCCGGGCCGGCGCATCGGGTGCCGATGAGGTGATAGTGGTGGTCCATGAGCACCTTGTCCCTGACCTTTGTCCTGGTGGCCTGCAAGCGGCCGCCAGATGCCCCCGCCAAGCTCGACGACCTGTCGGGCTACCTCTTCGAGCACTTCCTCGACGAGGACCCGGCGGCCCTGCAGGCGGGCATGAACAACCTGCAGACCTGGCTCGCCCAGGAATCCACCGACGACGACGGCAACACGGTGTCCAACCTCGAGGCCACGGTGGGGGGCTACGTGGTCACCAACCTGAGCCAGGAAGCGGTCGACGTGCTCGACGACCGCGAGCGGGATCTCACCGGGCTCGTGGGCGCCGCCGCCGGGTACGCGCACGACGCGAGCATGGGCCAGCTGGTCGACGCCACCATCATGGACGACCCGACGGTGGTCTACGAGGGCTCCTTCGTGGGCTACGAGCGCACCTACAAGACCGACGCCGACTGCTTCCTGGACCAGGAATGCGAGCTGCTCGAGGTGCACAACTACACCGAGGCGGAGTACGCCCTGGGCCTCACGGTCGCCAGCGACAACTCCGGCCAGTACCGCTGGGTCGAGACCGACCAGGGCTGCGGCTACCTCCAGCGCACCTGGCTCGACGAGGAAGCCACCGTCAGCTTCGACTGGCTGGGGGTGCCGGAGCAGTACTACCTGGTCGTGACCATGCCCTTCGACGGCAACAACGTGCGGGTGCTGGCCACCTGGATGATCGCCGAGATGGGCGAGGACGCCACGGTGCCCGAGGACATGGCCTTGAACCTGGTCATCGACTCCCTCGTCAGCAGCGAAGAGAAGCTCGACACCTACTGCGACGAGGGTGGGGCCGAGAAGCTGAGCGTGGACGAGTGCCCGTCCGACGGCTTGTTCCACTGACGAGGCGAGCGCCTACACCAGGTCGCGGAGCTCCCGTTCCCATCGCTCCCAGTCGTCGCGCTGGGCGTCGGCGACGAGCCCCCCTTCCAGCCGTCTCTCCAGCTCGGCGTGCAGGTAGATCTGCTCGCCCTCCCGAGACAGGATCGGGCCGCCGGCCGCCATGTAGCCGGCCAGGAAGGCTTCCCGGGTGCCCCGATGCTCGCGGAACAGCTCCAGGTGCAAGGGCACCAGGTCGGCCTCGCGGGGGCCCCAGCGCGCCCGCATCCAGTCGAGCACCCCGTTGATCTGCCAGCGCTGCCGCCAGCCCAGCACGACCTGCACGTTGCCCAGGTGGAGGGCGCCGTGGAGCAGCACGGCGGTGTCGGGGTCGGAGAAGGGCACGTCCGGGATCGCGCCAGGGGCGTCGGGCCGACCGATGGCGTGCACCGACGCACTGGTCTCGCCGATGCGGTAGGCGATGCGGAGCAGCGCGTGGTCGTCGATGGCCTCTCGGGCGTACAAGCTGCGCGGGGTGTCACCGGGCACGAAGCCCATCAGGGCCGCCGGGGGGTGCGTGGACAGCAGCCGGAAGGGGCGCGGTCCCAGCGCGGACGCGAGCGCTTCGAGGGCAGCGCTCTCGGTCTCCAGCCCGGCCTGCGGCCCCTTGTCCGGGTCCCACCGGTCGTCGAGCGCCCGGTCGAGCCGCGCGATCTTGAGCATCCACAGGGTCTGGTCCGCCAGGATCACGCGGAACATGTGGTGCTTCCGGCTGCTCCCGGCGTGAGGGGCAACCTCTCGGTAGGCGACTCCCCCCTGCCGCAGCAGCTCTTGAGCTGGGCCGATCACCCCTCGGATCTACCACACGCGGCGCCCACCACGCTGCCCGGTCACGCGCACCCGAACCACCAGGGCGCTGGCGACCAGCGCCAGACCGATGACCAGGCCGGCCCAGACGCCCCGTTCGCCCCAGCCGGCCCGGAACGCGAGCACCCAGCCTGCCGGAAGGGCCACGCCCCACCAGCCCACCAGGTTGATCAAGGGCGGGAAGCGCACGTCGCCGGCGCCGCGCAGCACGCCGAAGCTCACCACCTGGGCGCCGTCGAAGATCTGGAAGGCTCCGGCCAGAGGCAGCAGGAGGGCGGCGAGCGCCACCACCTCCAGATCGTCGGTGTAGAGCTGTGCGAGGTGCTCGGGAGCGAAGACGAAGAGGCTGGCGCCCACGGTCATCACCCCGGCGCCGCATCCGATCGCCACCCAGCCCGCTTGCTGCCAGGGTCTCCCAGCGCCCAGCAGGTTGCCGACGCGCGTCGCGGCGGCGGCGCTCATGCCGAAGGGCACCATGAAGGAGATCGACGCCAGGTTCAGCGCCACCGTGTGCGCCGCCACCGCGGTCGCGCCCAGCCAGCCCATCATCAGGGTGGCCGCCTGGAACGCCCACACCTCGAGCCCGGTCTGCAGGCCCACGGGGGCGGCATCCCCGGCGAGACGGCGCAGGGGGGCCGCCCTCAGGACGGGCTCCTCGGGCCACGTGCGCTTCACGGCCGGCCAGGCGAGCACCCCCAGCGCGGCCGTCATCACGACCTGGCACCCGAGGGTGGCCCACGCCACGCCGATCGCCCCCAGCGCTGGTGCGCCCCAGGTGCCGTGGATGAGGGCCAGGTCGAGCCCCAGGTTGACCACGTTGCCAGCGGCCATCACCCACATCGCGGGCTGCATGTGGCCGTCGGCCTGCAGGAACTGCTTGAGCACGTAGAAGCCGAGGGTGGGGATCACCGCCATCCCGAGCACCACCGCCACCTCGTGCGCGAGCGGGAGCAGCTCCGTGGGCTGGCCCGCCAGCGCGAGGCCTGGGCCCGCCAGCAGGTGGAGGGCCGTGACCACGATCCCGGCCCCGGTGAGCAACAGGGCCCCACGCCACAAGGCGACGCCGGCCGCCTGGTCGTCCTGTGCACCGAAGGCCTGTGTCAGCGCGGGGTCCAGGCCGTGCACGGCGCCGAGCAGCAGCACGGTCCACGCGAAAGACCAGGTGTGGGCCAGGGAGACGGCGGCGAGGGGCTCGGCGCCGAGGTGCCCGACCATGACGATGTCGACCACCCGCATGCCCATCCACGCGAGCTGGCCCAGCACGGGCGGCCAGGCCAACCCGAAGAGCACACGAAGCTCGTCACGGAGTGTCTCGGCCACCTTGTCCGCCTCCCGCCAGTGCGCAGAGTCAGTTGCATCAACACGAAGCCAGGGAGTCTTCGCGATGACGCTGTTCCACTACCGCGGCGCGCCGGTGCGGCTGCACGGATCCTTCCTCGCCCTCGCCGCGATCTGGATCGGGTGGGAGCTCCTGACGGCCGGGGTCGGTGCCGCCGCGTCCCTCGCTGCCCTGGGCGCGCTGATCTTCGGCTCGGTGCTGCTCCACGAGCTCGGGCACGCCGAGGCGGCGCGTCGGCACGGCATCCGCACCCGAGCGATCACGCTCTTCCCCTTCGGTGGCGTCGCCTCGCTCGAGGCCGAGCCCCAGAACCCCAAGGTCGAGCTGATCGTGGCCCTGGCCGGTCCCGCCGTGAACGGCGCTCTGGCGCTCGCGGCCTGGGGGCTGCTGGCCCTCGGCGTGCCCGGCGCGGCCTGGCTGCTCGGCATCAACGTCGCCATGGGGCTCTTCAACCTCGTGCCGGCCTTCCCGATGGATGGTGGACGCGTGCTCCGCGCTTTCTGGTCGCTCCGCCACGGGCTGGTCGAGGCCACGCTGCGCGCGCTGAAGCTCAGCCGGGTGCTCGCCTGGAGCTTCGTCGCGCTGGGCATCTTGTGGTCGCCGAGCCTCGCGCTCGTGGGCGCCTTCCTGCTCTTCGCCAACCGCGCCGAGCGGGCACGCTGGGAGGCCGTGGCCCGGCGCCGTCGCTGGGATGTGCCTCGTCCGGCCCCCGGGATGTTCGCGCACCCGGTGACCTGAGCGTCGCGTGGGATAGCCTCCCGGTGTGCCGGTCTTCCGCCTGATCGCCGAGCACGTGTTTCCCAGCCCCGAGCTGGCACGTGAAGACGGCCTGCTCGCCGTGGGTGGCGACCTCCACCCGGCGCGACTGCTGCTGGGGTACTCCCTCGGCATCTTTCCCTGGTACTCGGAAGGGCAGCCCATCCTGTGGCACGCCCCCGACCCCCGCTTCGTGCTCTTCCTCGACAGCTTCCACCTGCCGCGCTCGCTCGGCAAGGTGGTGCGCAAGGGCACCTTCGAGCTCCGCATGGACACGGCGTTCGAGCGGGTCCTCACCCGCTGCGCGGGGGCGCGCCGCCCGGGTCAGAGGGGCACCTGGATCACACCGGCCATGAAGCGCGCGTACCTCGAGCTCCACCGCATGGGCTTCGCGCACTCGGTCGAGGCCTGGCAGGACGGGAAACTGGTCGGCGGGCTGTACGGCGTGCACCGGGGACGGATGTTCTTCGGCGAGTCGATGTTCGCCTCGGTGAGCGAGGCGTCGAAGGTGGCCTTCGTCGGTCTGGTGGCCCAGCTGCGCGCCTGGGACTTCGATCTGCTGGACTCCCAGGTGCACACCCACCACCTGGAGCGCTTCGGCGCCGAGAACATCCCGCGGCAGCGCTACGGGGAGCTCCTGGCCGCGCGTGTCGGCGCGCCCGACGCGCGCCCGGGGCCCTGGAGCTTCGACCCGGACGTGCTGCGGGGGCTGGCACGTTAGGGGGGCGGCCCCGCCCCAGAGGTCCCCATGGCGCTGCCCAGCGAGTTCATCTTCCAGATGGTCGGCACGGAGAAGATCCTGCCCTCGGGCAAGACGATCCTGCAGAAGACCTGGCTCTCGTTCTTCCCCGACGCGAAGATCGGCGTCATCGGCCACAACGGAGCGGGCAAGTCGACCCTGCTCAAGATCATGGCCCGGGTCGACGACGCCTACCAGGGCGAGTGCATCTGGCAGCCGAAGAAGCGCATCGGCTACCTGCCCCAGGAGCCGCAGCTCGATCCTGTGCTCAGCGTGCGCGAGAACATCGAGCTCGGCTTGAAGGACATCCGCGGCGTGCTGGACGAGTTCGACCGGGTCTCGGATGCCTTCGGCGAGGTGACCGACGACGACGAGATGGACGAGCTCATCGAGCGCCAGGCGGCCCTGCAGGACCAGATCGACGCCGTGGACGGCTGGGAGCTCGACCGGCGCGTCGAGATCGCGATGGACGCGCTCAGGGTCCCCGAGCCCGACGCCGACGTGGCCACGCTGTCGGGTGGTGAGGTCCGACGCACCGCGCTCTGCCAGCTCCTGCTCTCGCGTCCCGACATGCTGATCCTCGACGAGCCCACCAACCACCTCGATGCCGAGAGCGTGGCCTGGCTCCAGCGCTTCCTGCACGAGTTCCCGGGGTGCGTGGTCTGCGTCACCCACGATCGCTACTTCCTCGACGAAGCGTGCCAGTGGATCCTCGAGCTCGAAGGCGGCAAGGCGCATCCCTACGAGGGCAACTACACGGGCTGGCTCGAGCAGAAGCAGGAGCGTCTCCGTCAGCAGAAGAAGACCGAGAGCCGCCGCCACAAGACCCTGGCGCAGGAGCTCGAGTGGGTGCGCTCCAGCCCCAAGGCCCGCCAGTCCAAGTCGAAGGCGCGCATCACAGCCTACGAGGATCTGCTCGCGCAGGAGAGCTCCAACGAGCGCCAGGACGCCAAGATCCAGATCCCGCTCACCACCCGGCTGGGCAGTGAGGTCCTGCGGGTGCAGGGCCTCACCAAGGGCTTCGGCGAGCGCCTGCTCATCGACGACCTGAGCTTCGAGCTGCCGCGCGGGGGCATCGTCGGGGTCATCGGTCCCAACGGCGCGGGCAAGACCACCATGTTCCGCATGATCGTGGGGCAGGAGCAGCCCGACAGCGGCCAGCTCACCGTCGGGGAGACCGTGGACCTGGCCTACGTCGATCAGAGCCGCGACAGCCTCAACGACGAGGCCTCGGTCTGGGAGGAGATCTCCGAGGGCGCGGAGATCGTGCGGATCGGGCGGCGCGAGCTGAACAGCCGGGCCTACGTCGGCGCCTTCAACTTCAAGGGCTCCACGCAGCAACAGAAGGTGGGCACCCTGTCGGGCGGGGAGCGCAACCGCGTCCACCTGGCCAAGCTCTTGAAACGCGGTGGCAACGTCATCCTGCTCGATGAGCCGACCAACGATCTCGATGTCGAGACCCTGCGTTCGCTCGAGGATGCGCTGCTCGCGTTCCCCGGCTGCGTGGTCGTCATCAGCCACGATCGCTGGTTCCTCGACCGCATCGCCACGCACATCCTCGCCTTCGAGGGCGAGAGCCAGGTCACCTGGTTCGAGGGCAACTACGAGGCCTACGAGCGTGACCGGAAGCGGCGCATGGGCGAGGCGGCCGACCAGCCCACCCGCATCCGCTACAAGCGCCTGGATCGCTGAGGCGTGAACCGCTTCGGCTGGCCGCGGGGGAGCGCTGCGCTGGGCGCGCTGATCTGGCTGGTCGTGCTGGTCACCGCCGACATCCCCTGGCGCCAGAGGGTGCTGCTGCTCGCGCCGCTGGTGTTGGTCCCGCTCGCGTTGGCGGTGCTCGACCAGCCCAGCCGGCACGGTCGGCGGCACGCCCTCTGGTCGTGGGCCGTCGCGCTCCAGCCGGCCGCGGCCGCGGGTGCAGCCTGGTCGGTCGTGCTCGAGCCGGGGGGGCTGGCCGGCTGCGCAGCCGTCCCCTGGGCGGTCGTCTGTGCGCTGGTGGCCGCGTGGGGCCTGCGCAGCTTGCTCAGGCGGGGGCTCCTGCCCGTGGAGGAGCTGGCCATCGACGTGGGCTGCGTGCAGCTCCTGGTCGGTGCGGTCTGGCTGGTCATCGCGCGCTTCGGGCTCGACCCCCTGGCGCATGGGGGCACCCTGGTCGAGCTGACCGCCGTGCACTTCCACTTCGCCGGCTTCGCCCTCCCGGTGCTCGTCGGCCTCGCGGGGCGTGGCCTGCGCTCGGCCCGCACGGTGTACGCGTGGAGCACCTGGGGCATCCTCGTCGGCATCCCGCTCACGGCGGTCGGCATCGGGTGGTCGCCGTCGCTGGAGCTCGGGGGTGCGATCCTGCTGGCAGGCAGCGCGGTCGTGCACGCCATCCTGCTCCTCGGCTTCCCGAGCGCCCGCGGCAAGGGGGTCGTGCCCAACCTGCTGCTCGCCGTGAGCGGCCTGTCGCTGGTCTGGTCGATGCGGCTCGCGATCGAGTACGCCGACGCGGCCTATGGGGGCGGAGCGCCCACCGACATGGTGCGCATGGCCGCGGTGCACGGCAGCCTCAATGCCATCGGGGTCTGCCTCTTCGGGTTGCTGGCGCGCAGCTTGCGGCCACCGTCGTCGCGCGTGGCCCTCGAAGGTCGGCCCTGGAGCCGCCTGGGCGGTGGCCGGATCGGTGCGGACTACTTCGAGCGGCGCGGGCTGACCGATCGGAATCGCGAGGCGAGGGGACTGCTCGATCGGATGGACGTGTGGGACTGCGAGGGCCCGCGCGTGGAGGAGTTGGATCCCAGCGTGAGGCGCTTCTTCGAAGACACGGCGGCTGCGGCGCTCCACGTGCGACCCGTGTGGGCGTGGTGGGCGCGCCCCTGCGCGGCCGTGATGCGCTGGGTGGCCGATCGGGTCGGACAGCTCGCGCTGCCCCGTTCCCCGGGGTCCGTGACCGGCCGCGTCGTCGCGCTGCAGGACGACCCGCGGCCGGGGGCTCGGGCGTGGGTCCGGACCGGCACCGACGGGGCGGTCCTCGTGAGCGCCTACGCGAGCCACCGCTACGGCGGTCGCGTGTACCAGGACGTGGTGCTGCCGCTGCCGATCGGCAACCTGACCTGCACCTTCCTGCCGGAGCAGGACCACCACGAGCTCGTGCTGACGAGCGCGTCGTCGAGTCGCAGCCAGGGCGACGAGGGCGCCTGGTGGGTCACCCGCTGGTTCCGCCTGAGGCTGCCCCTCGTCGAGCAGGTGATGCTGTGGCCGTCGAGCGACGAGGGCCCCGTGCAGGCCCTGGATCACGGCGTGCCGGACGCGCAGCTGCTCGCGCGGCACCGCATCTGGTGGTGGGGGCTGCACGTCCTGCGCCTCGACTACGCCATCCGCTGGGAGGACGCGTGAAGCTGCTTCGGCGAACGCGCTTCGAAGTGGCCGCGATCTGTGCGCTCGCACCGATCTACGGCGTGCTGCCGTTCCTGATCCAGCTCCCGGAAGACGTGCCCACGAGCAAGAGCCTGCAGGTCGGAAGCGTGCTGCTCTGCCTCGCGGTGGCCGCGGCGGTGCCCGTCGTGCGAGGCCGCATGATGGGGCGGATCGCGCTCCCTGGGCTCGACGACCTGCGGAGCTTCGGGGCGGAGCCGCTCGACCCCGAGACGCTGCAGGCCGAGCTCGAGCGGGTGCTCCACGTGTACCGCCAGGGCACCCTCACCGGCGTGGCGATGGTGAACCTCATCGGCCTCGTGGGCCTGATCCTCGCGGTCGTGCAGGGCAGCGCCGTCGACGCCGTGCCCTTCGCGATCGTGTCCTTCGCGGGCATGGTCGCCCAGTTCCCCGTGAACGATGGCTGGCACTCCCTGTTGAGCCTGGGGGCGCGGGCGAGCCTCGGCCACCCGGCCTGACCGCAATCATCGGCGGGCTGCGTCGTACGGTGGCGCAGGAGGTGGTGAGATGAGCGGAGCGCTCCAGCCCCACGCGGTGAGCAAGGACGACCGCACGATGGCCATGCTGAGCCACCTGCTGAGCTTCGTCGAGGGTGGCATCATCGGCCCGGCCATCCTCTACTTCTGGAAGCGCGAAGACTCCGAGTTCGTGGCCTTCCACAGCTTGCAGTCCCTGTTGTGGGGGCTCCTGTTCATCGGCGTGATGATGCCGGTCGGCGTGATCTCGATGGTGCTGGTGCTGATCCCCATCCTCGGCTGGCTGATGATGGTTCCCCTGCTGCTCGGCCCGATCGTCGTGTACTTCGGCTTCGAGATCGCCGCGGGTCTGGCCGCCCAGGAGGGTAAGTGGTACCGGCTGCCGCTGGTCGGGGACATCGCGCTGAAGACCCACCATCCATGACCTCGGTGATACCCCTGGGGCATGCGCCACGGAGCTCTCCTCGCCCTGGTCTCGGCGGCTCTGTTCGGGCTGTCCACCCCCCTGTCGAAGCCCTTGTTGGACGGGCTCGGCCCGGTCCTGCTCGCCGCGCTGCTCTACCTGGGTGCCGCGCTGGTGCTGAGCCCCGGCGTGTTGCGCCGCTTCGTCCGCGAAGGCACCACGCTGCCGCCCGACCGGCCGAACCGCCTCCGGCTCGGTGGGGCGGTGCTCTTCGGTGGCGTGCTCGGGCCCGTCTTGCTCCTGAGCGGGCTGTCGTTGGCCAAGGCCGCCTCGGTGGCGATGTGGCTGAACCTCGAGACCGTGGCGACCGCCGTGCTCGGCGTCACCTTGTTCCGGGAGCAGCTCGGGTGGCTCGCCTGGGTCGGCAACGGCGTGGTGTTCGTGGCCGGGCTGCTGCTGGCGTGGGAGGGCGGCCCGGCCGGCTGGACCGCGGCCGCGCTGGTGGCCGGCGCAGCGGTGTGCTGGGGGCTGGACAACAACCTCACGGCCGTCATCGACGGGCTGCGCCCCGAGGAGAGCACCTTCTGGAAGGGGCTGGTGGCGGGCTCCACCAACCTGACGCTCGCAGCGGTGCTCGGGCAGCTCGTCGCTCCGGACATCACCTGGGTGCACGCGCTGGTGCTGGGCGCCTTCGCCTACGGCCTGTCGATCACGCTCTACATCACCTCGGCGCAAGGCATCGGGGCAGTACGGAGCCAGATGTTGTTCGCCACCGCGCCGGTCTTCGGCATCGTCGGGGCCGCCCTGTGGCTCGGCGAGGGCATGGCGCCCTTGCAGGTGCTGGCAGCGGGTCTGCTGGTCGTGGCCAACGCCCTGTGGCTGTTCGACGACCACGGGCACAGCCACCACCACGAAGCCACCCGCCACGAGCACTGGCACCGCCACGACGATGGGCACCACCGCCACGACCATCCAGGGCTCGAGGTGGCGGGCTGGCACTGCCACGACCACGACCACGACGCCGTGGAGCACGAGCATCCCCACGTGCCGGATCTCCACCACCGGCACCCTCACGAGCCTGGTGGCTCGACCTAGTGGAGCGGTTCGTTGGTAACGAACCGCTCCCGCGCGCACGGCGCGCGGCGGCCGAAGGCCGGGGGGAGCGCGCCCAGCGCGCGGTGCGGGGGCTGGCCCCCGCAGGAGTCAGTAGTTGAAAGGGCTCGTTACTTACGAGCCTGTCAACTAGAACCCGTCGGGCCACACCACGGGCAGGTCCGGGTGGCTGGTGGCGATGACCTGGGCCCGTGGCTGGAGCTGCTTCCAGAGGGCCGCGGTGGTCGCGGCGTCCTCCGTGCTCAGGTCGATCTGTTCCTGGGGATCTTCGGCCACGTCGAAGAGGAGGAGCCGCCCTTCACCCGACTCGAACAGCAGGCGTCGATCCCCCACGTCGATCGCGGTGTGGAAGCCCGAGAGGATGGCGGCATCCGCGAAGCGCGGCTCGCCGATCGGGGTGTAGGCCGGCGCGAGGCCGAGGCCCTCGAGCGCGAGGCCGGGAACATCGCGGAGCGACATCGGCTGGTCGTCCACGGCGGGCTCGATGCCGGGCCCCAGCCGAGCGCCCAGCGCGAGGGTCTCGGCGCGGTACAGCGAGCGCTGGTGGAGCCACACGTCGCGCTCACCCCAGCTCTCCCCGTGGTCCGACCAGAAGATCACGAGGGTGTCGTCGAGCGCTCCTCGGGCCTCCAGCTCGCCCCAGAGCCGCTCGAGCTGGTCGTCGAGGTAGGTGAGCTCGCCGTCGTAGTAGTAGTGCAGCGTCTCCATCACCGTCGCAAAGAGCTCGTCGGAGATCTCGCCGGCCGCCAGGGCGTTCGCCATCTGCTCGATGCCCGGACGTCCAGTCAGGTCCCAGGGTGTGGAGTCCGGCTCGTCGCCCGTCAGGTACTCGAGAGGCGGCTGGTAGGGCACGTGGGGGTCCATGAAGTGCAGGTGGAGCATCCACCGTTCGTCCATGGCGTCGAGGAAGCCGAGCCCCCTGTCCACCACGTCCTCGGCGATCAGCAGGTCTTCGACGAACAGCTCGTCGTAGCTCCGCTCGAAGCCCTGGCCCGGCCCCAGGATGCTGTTGCCGCTCACCAGCGCCGTGGAGAAGCCTTCGGCCTGCAGGGCCTCCCCGAGGAGCGTCAGGCTGTCCGGTACGTCCCCTGCGCTCTCGACCTGCCCCATGAGGAAGCCGGACTCCACCAGGTCCGCGCCTGTGAGCGCGCAGGTCACGCCCGGAAAGGTCCAGTCGCTGCAGGATCGGAGGTTCGTGTAGGTGTGGCCGCGGTCGAGCAGGCTGTCGAGGAACGCCGTGTCGGCCTGGCCGCCGTACCAGCTCAGCCCGTCGCGTCGGAGGGTGTCCACGCTGATGAGCAGCAGGTTGCGTGCGCCGACGATCGCGGGGTCGTCCGAGTCCGAGCCCGGTGCGGTGTCTGGATCGCTTGTCGGCGTGCTGTCGGGCGCGTCCGTGTCGTCGCTGGGGTCAAGGTCTTTGGCAGAGCCCGTACAGGCGAGGAGCAGGGCGATCAGCACCGTGCTTAGATAGCCGGTCTCTGTCGGGAGTCACCACCGTGCTCAGTCTGGTCTTCGGCACCGCGCTCGCCCTGGAGCCCGCCGCGCACCCCGTCACGCTCGTGGGGGGCACCAGCGTCAGCTACGGCACCCCCGACTCCATGGGCGTGGGCAGCGACGGTCGCTTGCTGGTGCGCGTCGGTCAGGCCCAGGTCGACGTCGCGGCGCGGGAAGGCTGGGCGTTCCCGGACTCCCGGCTCGTCGGGGCGCTGTTCTTCGGCGGTCGCTGGTCGTGGGCGAGCGGCGTCTTCGTGCGGGCCGGCTTCGCGCACAACCACGAGGTGCCTGCGGAGGTCGTGGCCGCCGATCCCTTCGCCAGCGTGCTGGGAGCGGCGGATGGCATCCGCCACCGGTCCGGCCTCGCCGTCGGCAGCGGCTGGGTCAGCCAGCCGCTCGGCGACGACTTCACGAACGGACGCGTCCGTCTAGGCCTCGACCTCGAGGTGTCGGCGTTCCCCGACGACAACGGGCCGGTGCTGTACACGGGTGGGGCCGGCCAGGTGCACCTGGCCCTCGGGTCCGCGGACTGAGCCAGTCTCCGTAAGCGAGCTCACAGAGACATTCCGTGACAGGTGAGGTAGCGGGGCCCTACGATGGTCCTCGTGGCGCTCCTGGTGGTCGTGCTCGGCTGTTCCGACGGTCGGCTCGTGGGGGGTGGTGCGGGCGCCGATCCCGCCTCGCCCTCCGACCGTGACTCGGGGTGGACTGCGCCCGCCGACGCCGACGGGGACGGCTGGGGGGACGACGTCGACTGCAACGACGCCGACGCCACCGTGGGGCCCGTCACGGCGGTGGCCGCCGTCACCGACGCGCTCTGGATGTCCGAACCCGGCGACGCGGGCGCTCCCGCGCTCGGAGACCTCGACCGCGACGGCGTGCTCGATGTGGTCTACGCGGACTCCGGTCGGGCGGTGGTCCGCTACGGACCCTCGTTCGAGGAGGGACTCGAGGTGGCGGTGCCCGAGGGGGCCGCCCGGGCGCGGCTCGCCGACTTCGACGGCGACGGAGCCCTCGACCTCGCGGTGCAAGGCGGCGAGTCGCTCGCGATCGCCTGGGCCCAGGACGGTGGCTTCTCGGAGGCCACCGAGCTCCACACCGACTGTCCGACGGGCTGGGTCGCCGACGGGGCGGTGGCCGATCTCGACGGGGACGGTGACGACGAGCTGTACGCCGCCACGGGCTGCGGGGACCTCTCCCGGGCCCAGGTGGACTGGCGTGGCGACGGCTGGGGGGAGGATCCCTACGAGCTCGGACGGGAGGTGGTGGTCCTCGACCTCGACGGCGACGGCTTCGACGACCTGGTGGGGCTGCACCCCGACGAGCTGGTGGTCACCCTCGGAGGCGACGGAGGCCAGGAACGCATGCAGCTCCAGGCCGATCGGTTGGGTGTCGCCGACGATCAGCTGGTGGTCTTCGATGGCTCGGCGTTGCTTCGCATCGGCTGGGACGGTGGCGCCGTGGTCGTGGCCAGCGGTCCCTCCCCGGAGGCCTCGATCGAGCAGCTCTTCGCCTTGGACGTGGACGGAGACGGCGCGGACGAGATCTTCGGCGTCAGCCCCGAGGACGACTGCCAGGTCGCCCGCTGGGACGACGATCTGAGCGGCGGGGGCTGCGACGAGCTGCTCGCCGGGTCGATGGCCGTCTACGCCGGCGACCGCCTGGGGTCGGTGCTGGCGCTGCGGTCCGAGACCGGCGCCGGGCGGCTCGCGGTGGTGGGCACGTCCGACGGCGAGGGAGGGCTCGCCACCGGGCTGCGCTCCAGCCTGCCCTGTCCCGCCGGGCTGTGCGTGCTGCTCGACGACCGCCCGGTCGGCTGGGAGGACGGGCAGCTCGCGGTGGGGGAGGCCCTGGGTGAGGGCTCCGCCTGGGACCTGAGAGCCAGCCCGCTCGAGGGCTGCAGCAACGCCGCCGTGGCGGCCATCACGGTCGGTGGCGACCGCGTGGGCGTGATCGCTCGCGACGTGGACGACGAGGGTTGGGAACGCATCGTCGTCGCGACCACCGACCTGGAGAGCGAGGCCGAGTGCACGCGGATCGACGGGATCGCCGAGGCCACGGCCTTCGCGGTGCACGACGACCTGGTGGTGGTGGTGGACCGCGGCTGGCGCGAGCTCCACCTGGTGGGGAGCGAGCACGTGGTGGTGGGCACGGAGGGGGACGTGCGCCAGGTGGTCGCCGCCGAGCTCGGCGGGGCGTTGCGCGTGGCCACGCTCCGCGGCGCGACCGACGGCTTCGGGCTCGAGCTGTGGGATCCGTCGGGTGCTGCGTTGGGCTCTTGGGCTTGGACCGGGGAGCACGAGCCCACCCTGCGCGCGGCCGACGTCAACGGCGACGGCGCGCTCGACGTCGTGGTGGGCGATCGAGCGCTCGTCGTCGACGAGGACCCGGACTGGATCTCGCTGTGCGACGGCCAGCTCCACCTCCCGTTGGGCGCCGACGGGTGGGTGTCCGCGGCGGTGACCGACGGCACCTTGTCGCTCTCGTTGCTCCAGCACGGCGGCAGCGCCGAGCCCTTGGGCGACTGGGCGGTGGGGGCGCTCGACCAGGAACACCTGCAGCCGCTCTCTACCCGATCGGGCCTTGTGGTCGCCGACGCGCGGGGTCTGCGCCTGGTGAGCTTGGAGACCTGCGAAGGCTCGGACGGGTAGGTCGCCTACCCCTCGAAGCTCACCGGCTCACCGAGGTGCTCGGTGAACAGCTTCGACAGGATGGGCAACATCGGCTCCCGCGTGTCGCGCTCGAGCCAGGTGCCGTCGGTCTGGTCGAAGTGCCAGGCACTGCGATTCGCCGAGAGCCAGATCTCCCGAAGCGGGACCTGCTGGCTCAACAGGATGGTCTTTCCGCTCGACTCGAAGAGGCACTTGAGCACGCCATAGGACAAGGTGCTGTCGATCTCGTCGGGGTCGAGCTCGTCCACCTGGTCGGCGAGCGCGGTCAAGGTCTCGTCGACCAGCAGACGAAAGGCGGGTTCGTCCATCGTCGGCCTCCTTCTGGGTGTGCGCTATCCGGTTAGCGAGGCCCCAGAAGGAGACACCTTGGATCTCGCGAGCCTGCTCACCGGCGACAACGCCACCTTCGTCGACCAAGCGTACCTCCGCTACCTCGAGGATCCCGGCTCGGTCGATCCCGAGTGGCGCGCCGTGTTCCGTGGGCTGCCACGTCCGAGCGATGGCCAGACGCCAGGGCGGGTGCCGGTCTGGGGACGCCGATCGATCTTCAACCCCGTGGGCGTCAAGCCCGGCGGATCGGAAGTCCAGGAGGTGGCCGAGCGGCAGACCAACGTCGCTCAGCTGATCAATGCCTGGCGCGTTCGCGGACACATGGTGGCGGATCTCGACCCGCTCGGGCGCCTCGAACGCACCGAACATCCCGAGCTCACCCTGCCCTACTACGGTCTCGGCGACGCCGACATGGACGTCCCCGTCACGAGCCGGCCCTTGAACGGTGTGCCGGAGGTCACCACGCTCCGCCACATCCTGGCCCGGCTGCGCTCCGCCTACGGTGGCTCCATCGGCGCCGAGTTCATGAACATCGAGGACCTCGATCAGAAGGCCTGGGTGCAGCAGCAGCTCGAGACGCTGCAGGACCGGCCGACGCTCGACCGCGACCAGCAGCTCCGCGTGCTCGACAAGCTGATCGACGCCGATGCCTTCGAGCGCTTCCTCCACACCCGCTTCCCGGGCACCAAGCGCTTCTCGCTCGAGGGGGTCGACAGCCTGATCCCGCTCATGGACCTGCTGGCCGAACAGGCGGCTGCGTCCGGCGTCCGGGAGATCGTGATCGGCATGGCGCACCGGGGCCGGCTGAACGTCCTGGCGAACACCTTGGAGAAGCCGGCCCACATGATCCTGGGGGAGTTCCAGGACGAGGACCCCGACACGGTGATGGGCTCGGGCGACGTGAAGTACCACCTGGGCTTCAGCCACGACGCGACCACGGTGAACGGGGATCCGATCCACCTCTCCCTCACCTTCAACCCCTCCCACCTCGAGGCGGTCAACGCGGTCGTGGCGGGACGTGTGCGCGCCAAGCAGGACCGGGAGGGCCGTGGCGCGAGCCGTCGCTGCATGCCGGTCGTGCTGCACGGCGACGCAGCCTTTGCCGGGCAGGGCACCGTGGCCGAGGTGCTGAACCTGGGAGCCTTGCACGGCTACCGCACCGGCGGCACCATCCACATTGTCGTCAACAACCAGATCGGCTTCACGGCGGCCCCGCGCGACTCCCGCTCCACGCCCTACGCCACCGACGTGGCGCGCATGATGGCCATCCCCATCCTCCACGTGAACGGCGAGGACCCCGAGGCGGTGGCCGCTGTCGTGCAGATCGCGCTCGCGTGGCGCCAGACCTTCCGCGAGGACGTCGTCATCGACCTCTACGGCTTCCGCCGGCACGGTCACAACGAAGGCGACGACCCCTCGATCACCCAGCCCGCGATGGTCCGCGCCATCAAGACCTTGGACCCCACGTGGAAGGGCTACGCCGCCCAGCTGGTGGAGGGCGGTGTGATCGGTCCGGGCGAGGCCGAGGCCCGCTACCAGGCGGCCCACGAGCGCATGGATGCGGCGCTCCAGGACGTGGGCGTCAAGGCGCCGCCACCGCCCCCACCCAGCCAGAACCCGCTTCGGGAGAACTGGCGCTACTGGACAAGCGGCAGCGAGAAGCGGGTGGACACGAGCTACCCCCGGGCCGAGCTTCGTCAGCTCCTCCACGCGGCGAACGAGCTGCCGAGCGGCTTCCGCGGGCACCGGACCATCCAGCGCATCCTGAAGCGCCGGCTGGAGATGGCCGACGGCCAGCGGCCGTGCGACTGGGCGGTGGCCGAGCAGGCGGCTTACGCCACCCTGTTGGTGCACGGCTTTCGGGTGCGGATCTCCGGTCAGGACTCGCAGCGGGGCACCTTCGCCCACCGCCACGCCCAGCTCGTGGACGTCGAGACCGGCCACGAGCACTACCCGCTCGACAACCTGGCCAAGGGACAGGCGGCCTTTCGGGTCTACGACTCGATGCTCTCGGAGGCCGGTGTGCTGGGCTTCGAGTTCGGCTATTCGCTGGACTACCCCGATGCGCTGGTGATCTGGGAGGCCCAGTTCGGCGACTTCGCCAACGGCGCCCAGGTGATGATCGACAACTTCATCGTGGCGAGCGAGCAGAAGTGGGGCCGCATGACGGGGCTCGTGATGCTCCTCCCCCACGGCTACGAGGGGCAGGGTCCGGAGCACTCCTCGGCGCGGCTCGAGCGCTTCTTGATGCTGTGCGCGGAAGACAACATGCAGGTCGTCTACCCGACCACCCCGGCGAACTTCTTCCACCTCCTGCGTCGGCAGGTGCTGCGCAAGGTGCGCAAGCCGCTGATCGTGATGAGCCCGAAGAGCCTGCTGCGTCACCCGGCGTGCGTGTCCGACCTCGACGCGCTCGCGGAGGGGCGCTTCCACCGGGTCCTCGCCGACAGCGCCGAGCTCTCGGAGGTGCGGCGGGTCGTGCTCTGCTCGGGCAAGGTCTTCTACGATCTGTCCGCCGCCCGCGCGGAGGCGGGGGTGAGCGACGTGGCGCTGGTGCGCGTCGAGGAGCTCTACCCGTACCCGGCGGACCGCATCCTCGAAGAGGTCGAGCGCTACCCGGGGGCCGAGGTGGTGTGGGCGCAGGAAGAGCCGCGGAACATGGGCGCCTGGCCCGTCTACTGCGACTGGCTCCGCGAGCTGCTGCCCGCCGACCGCCAGCCGCGCTACGTGGGCCGGAAGCCGGCCGCGTCGCCCGCCACCGGGTCGCACAAGGTCCACGTTCGTGAGCAGCAGCAGCTGATCGAGGAAGCCCTGGCATGAGCATCACCGACGTCGTGGTCCCCAGCTTCGGGGAGTCCGTCACCACCGCCTACCTCTCGTCCTTCCTGGTGAAGGTCGGGGACCTCGTGCGCCGGGATCAGCCGATCTGCGAGCTCGACTCCGACAAGGCGTCCATGGAGGTGCCCTCGCCGGTGTCCGGCCAGGTGACCGAGCTCATCGGTGATGATGGGGACGAGATCTCGGTCGGCTCGGTGCTCGCCCGGATCGACACGAGCGTGGCCGTGGCCGAGCCCGCTGCGCCCGAGCCGCCGCCGGAAGCGCAGGACTCGAGGGGTGCCAAGACCGGTCCCGCGGCACGGCAGGCCGCGCGGGAAGCGGGTGTGGATCTCGACGCGGTGGCCGGTTCGGGTCGCGGGGGCCGGGTGCTGTCCAAGGACGTGGCGGCGGCGGCGGAGCGTCCCGCTCCCTTCGTGCACTTCCCCGAGGCCGACGAAGCCTTGGAGGAGGTGGTGCCGATGAGCCCGCTCCGCCGCACCATCGCCAAGCGCCTCGTGGAGGCCCAGCAGACCGCAGCGATGCTGACCACCTTCAACGAGGTGGACCTCTCGGGCATCAAGGCCCTCCGCGCGCGGTACCAGGAGCAGTTCGTCGCTCGCTACGGCGTGAAGCTCGGCTTCATGAGCTTCTTCGTGAAGGCCGCGGTCGATGCCCTGAAGGACCACCCCGCCGTGAACGCGGAGATCCGGGGCACGGACCTCATCTACAAGCGCTACTACCACGTGGGCGTGGCCGTCAGCACCGAGCGTGGGCTGGTGGTGCCGGTGCTGCGCGACGCCGACAAGCTCTCCTTCGCCCAGGTGGAGCTGGGCATCGCCGAGCTCGCCCGAAAGGCGCGCGACAGCGAGCTGAAGCTGGCCGACTTCAGGGGTGGAACCTTCACGGTGTCCAACGGTGGTGTGTTCGGCAGCCTGTTGTCCACGCCCATCCTGAACGCGCCGCAGGTCGGCATCCTCGGCATGCACACCATCCAGAACCGGCCCGTGGCGGTCGGGGGTCAGGTGGTCGTGCGTCCGATGATGTACCTCGCCTTGTCCTACGACCACCGCATCATCGACGGGCGGCAGGCCGTGAGCTTCCTCATCCGCATCAAGGAGCTGGTCGAGAACCCGGAGCGCATCCTCCTCGAGGTGTAACGGGCTTCGCTGGCGCCCACGGGAGCTCTCCATGGCCGCGTTCAAGGACGCCATCGACGTGCACGCCTGCCGCCGGCTCGCGCGGGCCTACGGTCTGGACGAGGCCTTCGTCGCGCGAGCCAGCGTCGAGCTGTCGGGGCTGGAGCTGAAGGCGCGTGTCGCTCACGTGGCCGACGCGCTGCGGGAGCGGCTCGACGCGCACTGGCCTCGCGCGGCCCAGCAGCTCGTGGCGGGTGCGCCCCCTGCCCTCGAGACCACCGACGACCTCGACCACGGCTTCGACTGGTGGTGCGTGGTGAGCGTGGTCGAACGGCACGGCGTCGATCATCCCGAGGCGTCGCTGCGCGCGCTCCGTCGACTCACGGCCTGCTTCAGCGCCGAGTTCGCCGTGCGCCCCTTCCTGCGCGAGCACCCGGACCTGGCCTGGCAGGCGGTCGCTCTTTGGGTCAGGGACCCGAACCCGCACGTGCGACGGCTGGCGTCGGAGGGCACGCGCCCCCGCCTGCCGTGGGGCGGGCGGCTCCGGCACGCCCCGGCGATCGCGGTGCTCGACGCCCTCGTGGACGACCCGGAGCGCTATGTGACCCGTTCGGTCGCCAACCACCTCGGCGACCTCGCGAAGGACGATCCGGCGTTGGCGGTCGCGACAGCCGCCCGCTGGCTCGAGCGGCCCACCGAGGAGCGCCGCTGGGTCGTGCGGCATGGTCTGCGGCACCTGGTGAAGCTGGGTCACCAGGACGCACTGGCCCTGCAGGGCTTCGAGGAGCCGGACCTCCGCGAGCTTCGCTTCGAAGTCACCGACCACGTCCGCTTCCCAGGGGTCGTGCAGTGTTCGCTGGAGGCGACCCTGCCGCGGTCGCAAGCCCTGGTCATCGACGCGGTGGTCTCGTTCGTCACCGCGCGCGGTGGCACCTCCGACAAGACCTGGAAGTGGACCACCCGCGAGCATCCGGCCGGGCCCCTGTCGCTGAGCAAGCGCTTCGAGCTCCAGCCGGTGAGCACCCGTCGCTTCCACCCAGGCCTCCATCGCGTGCGGCTTCAGGTCAACGGACGTGTGCTCGCGGAAGGTGCCTTCCACCTCGAGCTGCCCTGACCGTCAGACCTGTGAGCGCCCCCTGGCCAGGTCCTGCAGGTCGACCCAGCCGCTCGACCCGTCGAAGCACACGAGCAGCTCTTCGTCGAGCTCACCGGCTTCGTCCACCAGCTCACTCAGTCGCACCGGGCCCCAGACCTCGGTGCCGAGCCTGAGGAACCAGCGCTTCTTGGCGCCGGCGTCGAAGAGCCGCGCACGGAGCTTCTCGACCTCCTTGCGGTACGCGACCCGCTCGTCCTCGTCCCACACGCCGTTGTCGTTGGCGTCCCAGTGGGTGAGCAGGCCCGCGTTGTGAGCGGCCTCCTCCCGCGCATCCGCGTCGGCCTCCACCTCGGCCCGCAGCGCGTCGAGCTCGGCCGCCTGGCTGGCGTGGCCGGCCGCGCGCAGGCGGTCGGCTTCTTCGCGCAGGCCGTGGAGCAGGTGGGCCTCCTTCCAGCGCGAGGGCATCAGCCCCATCTTGTTCAGCAAGAGCGGCGTGAAGACGCTCGTGCCGGGGATCGGGAGTGCCGCGTTGGCGGCCGCGAACACCCCGGCGGGCACCACCTTCACGAAGTCCAGGAGCTGGGCCTTGATCTTGTCGGCCTCTTCGGGCTCGAGGGGCTCCTTGCGCGTGACCCTCCGGGCGAGCAAGGTGAAGGCCTCGCTGGTCTCGCCGACCTCCCCTCGGACGTTCTTCCACTGGGACAACACGGTGCCGGCCACCTTGGCCTTGAGGGAGCCGAGCAGGCCCGGGGGGCGCTCGATCGCCTGGGCTTCGGTCTCGAGGGCCGCCAGCGAGCCCACCTCGATCCCTCGGGCCTCCAGCTGGGCCGTGACGGCTCGGAGCCTCTCGATGTCCATGACTTCCTCGCTACGACATGCGCGCGCCGCAGCCCGGACACGTGCGGTGGTAGCGGCTCACGGAGCCCTTCCAGCCGCAGGCCTGGCAGTCGCGCTTCTCCGTATACTCCGCGTCGACGCCCTTGGAGAGGATCGAACGGAGCAGCTTGACGACGACCACGATGACGGCGACGCCGATGGCGTACGGCAGGTAGGGTTCCAGCAGCGACACGTCCATGACGACACCTTGATGACTCCCCCATCCTTGCACGGGGTAGCGTGCCCGCATGGGCCCATCAGCGCAGCTGTCGTACCTCGGCGAGACCGCCCCCGTCGATCTCGACGATCTCGACGATGAGCTCCGCCGCGGGCAGCTCCCGCTGACCGCTCGGCTGCGCCACGCCCCCTGGACTGGCGATCGGTTCGTGCCGCTGGCGGAGATCCCCGAGCTCGCGGAGGCTCGCGATGCGCCCTTCGCTCGGTTGGCCGAGCAGCTGCGCGCCGGTTCCCGGCCGTGGCTGTCGACCCTGGTCACGCTGCTCGTGGCGGTCGTCGGCGGGCTGCAGGCCTTCGTGCTGCCGGTGTGGGGAGGCCTGGTCGGCGAGGTGCCCGAGCTGCTGGCCGCGCCGGCCATCTGGCTGGTCCAGCACGGCATCACCGGCTTCGCGCCTCTGTTGCTGGACGGCGCCTGGTGGTCGCCTTGGACCTCGCAGCTCCCTCATGCGGGCCCGCAACACCTCCTCCCGAACCTCGCGGTGCTCGGCTACTGCGGCTACCGCGTCGAGCGGGCGCTCGGAGCCGGCGGCTACGCTGTGGTGCTCGCCGCGTCGGTGTCGCTCGCCAGCCTCGCGGTGGCGCTGCTCGAGCCGCTCCCGGTGATGGGGAGCTCCCTGGCCGGCTACGGCGTGCTGGGCGCTCAGCTCGCGATCGGCTTCCGCTTTGCCGGCTTCCTGCCTCCGGGACGCCGCGGGCCCTACGCCTTCGGCAACATCGCCATCCTGGCCTTCTTGTTCATCGGTGGGCTCGGCGTGGAGAACGCCTCCCACACCGGGCACGCCTTCGGCCTGGTCGGGGGCGCGCTCGCCGCCCTCGCGGTCCGCACCGAGAGCCTGTCGCCGGTGGCGGAGCTGGCGGGCGCCCGCCGACGCAACCTGCTGATCGCCCTCGCCCTCGGCCTCGCTCCCGGGATCGTGGGGCCGGTCCTCGGCAGGGTCACGGCGCTGTCCTTCGGCCCCTCGGAAGAGCTGGTGCTCGACGAGCAGGGCATCACCCTGATGGTCCCGTCCAGGCTTCGCGACGGGCTGGTCGCGGTGCCCGAGCCTGGGGCGAGCGCCGACCCGCTGGCCCGTGGTGGGCAACGCATGGTCCAGCCGGACTTCGGGTTCCGGGTGCAGGGCCTGCCCGCATGGAGCCCCACGCCCAGCGGCCTCCAGGTGGTGTTCGCAGGCCGCACGCGGCTTGCGTCCAACAGCTGGCGGCAGGACCCCTACGACGCCGCCACCCTCGCTGCCCGCTTCGGCGCCGACACCTTCGAGGTGCTCACGTCGCCTCCCGCGCTCGGGGAGGGCTGGACCTCGATCGCGCTCCGACTGGAGGACGGTGAGGGGCCCGCTCGGCTGGTCGAGCACCACAAGCTCGACGGCATCTGGCTCGTGCGCATGGGCTGGCTGGTGCGCATCGACGATCAGGGCGACGCTGGCGTCCGTGAGCAGGTCTTCTCCGAGATGATCGCCTCCGCCGTGGTGTCCGACCCCCCGGAGCTGCTCGACGCGCGCCAGGCCTGGCAGGACAGCCCCCGCAGCGTGCGCCGGGAGCTGGACTACGGGGTGGCGCTCTACCGTGCGGGACGGCTGGAGCGGGCCGACGAACGCCTGGAGGCTGTCCTGGCACGCGGCCCGGCGCGGGAGGCCGAAGCGCTCGAGTGGCGGCTCGAGATGTGGAGCCGGGCACCGGAGGCCTTCCCCCCGGATGCGCGCGCCGCGTGGGTTCCCGAGGCGCACGGTCGCTACGCCGCCTACGCCGACGTCACCGCGTACGTGCTGGCGTGGCAGCGAGCGCACGGTCTCTGCGAGGAGCTCGGCCAGACCCTGGCGCGGCACGTGGCCGCCGGCGGAGACCGAAGCCGTCAGGACGCCTCCTGTGGGGTCAGCGCCCCTTGAGGGTGGCGGTGGTCGCCAGCCCCATGCGCTCCTCGAGCCGTGCGAGGGCTGAGCGCATCTCTTCGTCGTCGGGTGCGAGACGGAGCGCGTGGACCAACCACCTCCTGGCGTCGCTGGCGCGTCCGCTCTGGACCTCGGCGCACGCGCGGATGTAGCTGGCCACCGACGAGCGGTGGGTGTGCGGTGCCCCGGCGTTGAAGGCATCGCGGATCTCGACGAACAGCTGGCGCGCCAGCATCGCCGCCAGCGTGCGCTCGAGCAGGTCGAGGGCGTTCTCGGCCACGGCGTCGTGCCCGTCCAGGCACCGGCGGGCCTCCTTCCCGGACTCCTCCAGGCGTCCCAGCTCGAACAGCACCTCGGCGCGGTCCAGCCGCAGGGCCCGCCCGTTCGGGTCGTGCGCGAGGGCCATGCTGGTCGCCTCCAGGGCCTCGTCGAGGCGGCCCTGCTTCATCAGCAGGTTGCCCACGATGCCGCCCACGAAGCTCGGGGCGTCCTCCGACACCCAGGTCATGCCCTCGTCGAGGGCCTGGGCGCTCTCGCCACAGGCGGCGAGCGCCTTGAGGCGGAGTGCGCGCCCCATGACCTCGTCTTCGCTGAACAGCCAGGCCGCCGTGGCGAGCTTCACCGCGAGCGCGGCGCGCCCCTCCTCGAGCGCCCGTTCACCGGCCCGCGCCAGCGATCGGCTTCCCGCCCTGCGCGCCAGCCCCTTGTGCTGCCGGAAGTCTTCCCACTGGGACAGCCCGCACCCCGTGCACACCGGGCTCGCGTCCGTCTTGCCCGCCATGTTGGTGCGCGCCGCTCGTGGTTCACGCTCCCCGCCGCAGTTCGCACAGCAGCCCGCGGTGAGGGGACGGACGGGCACCGGGATGCGGGTCATGCTGACCGCGCGCTGGCACGCCAGGCACACCCGGACGTCGACCGGCAACCCGTCGATTTGACGCGTGGTCCACGTCGTCTGGGCGTGCTGGCAGCTCATGGGCGGCGTCATCGTAGCAGCAGGCTGCAATCCCGTGGGCGAGGCGCGCGTACGGTGGCTCGGATACGCGAGCCATGGCGGAGGAGCGGCATGTCGGAACAGGTGACCACGGCGATCGCGCGGTTCGGGAAGTGGGCCGAGCTGCAGGCGAACGTCGAGGCGGCGCTGGCCAAGCAGCTGACCATCGCCTTCCTCGGTTCCGCTTCAGCCGGGAAGGACGCGGGCATCCGCGCGCTGTTCGGCGTGGACTTCGGGGAGGTCGACCCGATCCCGGGGTCCACCGACCGGATCCGCGTGGCGGAGCTCGACGCTGATGGCCGCTTCGTGCTGGTCAACGCCCCCGGCTTCGGCGACCTGCGACGTCACGTCGACGCCACGGCGCGCGAGGCGCTCGAACACCTCGACGTGGTGGTCTTCGTGGTCAACGCGGAGGGCGGCGCCACGATCGACGAGAAGCGTGATCTGGCCGCTGTGAAGGAGCGGGGAGATGGCCAGCGGCCCACCCTGGTGGTGCTCAACAAGATCGACCTGATCCGGGAGCACCAGCGCGAAGAGTTCATCGCCCGCACCTGCGAACAGCTCCAGCTCGAAGTTCACGAGGCGGTGGCTGCGGCCTTCGACCCGCTCCCTCAGCTCTACGACGCCCCGCTCGGCGTCGAGCCCGTGATCGACTGGATCTACGAGCACCTGGAGAGCGACGGGAAGGCGCTGCTGTTCGCGAAGTACCTGAAGAACAAGGCGGCCGCGTCGCGCCCGATCATCCGCGAGAGCGCCCGGCAGGCTGCGCTCGCGGGCGCCATCCCGGTGCCCGGCGCCGACATCACCGCGGTCACCGCTATCCAGGTGGCCATGGTGAGCCGCATCGCCGCGGTGCACGAGGTCGAGCTCGACCGTCAGGCCATCCTGTGGCTCATCGGCGAGGTGCTCGCAGGCTCCGCCAAGGGCTTCATCCGCTGGGCCATCCAGGCGCTCAAGGCGGCCGGATGGCTGCCTGGTGCCCAGGCTGCCGAGGTGGCCACGTCGGTGCTCGGCTCGGCGGTGGCCGTGGGCGCAACGCTCGGCGTCGGCGAGGCGGCCATCCGCTACCTGCAGTCCGATCGATCGCTCTCCGGCGAAGAGCTCCGGGCGATCTTCGACCGCGTGGCCCTGAAGGCGAGCAAGGAGCGTCTCGCCGCAACGGGCACCATCCTCGACGTCGAGGTCGACGACCCGTGACGCTGCAGGAACTCCTCGACAAGTGCCAGCGGGACGAGCTCACCTCGCTCGCGGAGCTGATGGAGATCGACGCGGAGCCGCTGGGGTTGTCCCAGCTGTCTCGCGCCCTCGAGCGGGCGATCCGACGCGCGGGAGGCCAGGGCATCGCCAACCTCGCCAGGGGGGGCGAGGGCCCTTCGTACGACGCGATCGTGCGCGATGTCGCCAAGCACCTCGACGTGAGCGTGGACGGCACCACGGAGGCGCTCGAGGAGGCCATCGTCGATGCGTGGCTCGCCCGCACCTGGGACGCCGGGGACACGCAGAGCCGCATGGTGCTGCAGAGGGCGCTCCAGCTCGACACCTTGCCACGGCTCGGGCAGTCGGCGACCGAGCTCGGGCACAAGCTGCACGGGCGCGGCTGGGCCTTCCAGGCCTCCGTGGTCGCCGGCATGACCCTCGGGCTCGGCGTGCTCAGCTTCCTCCTCCGACCGCTGATGGTGCCGCTCGCCGGCGTGATGGCCCTGAAGAGCCTCGCGCCCGAGCTCGACAAGACCGTGCCCGCCGTCGTGCAGCTGGCCACGCTTCGGCAACAGGTGCGCCACCGTGTCACGGTGGGCATCGTCGGCTCGCCCAGCTGCGGCAAGGACTCGGCCTTGCGCGCGCTCTTCGGCATCGACACCGGCAACGTGCACCCGGTCGCAGGCGCCACGCGCGAGGTGGGGGTGTTCCGGGTCCCCGGCGCGACCGCCTTGTTCGTGGTCAACACCCCCGGCCTCGGCGACGTGGTCGAGGAGGTCACCGAGGCGGCGCGTCAGGTGCTCGACCACATCGACGTCTTCCTCTACGTGCTCAACGCCGAGGGCGGCGTGCAGGCGCGGGAGCTGGAGGACTTCACCTCGTGCCTGACCACGAGGAAGCCCGTGCTGGTCGCCGTGAACAAGATCGACACCCTGAGGCCCAAGGATCGGGAGCGCTACCTGCGCGACGCCCGGGAGAAGCTGGGAGGCCGCGGCTTCGGCTTCGTGGCGTGTGCCTTCGACCCGCTGGGCCCGATCAGCGAGCACCCGATCAACACCGACCTGGTGCACGACTGGCTGGTGTCCACGCTCACCCGGCTCGGCAAGGCCCCCGACGAGCTGCCGCCCTTGCCCACGCCCTCTACCCGCTGGGAGCTCGACCTTGGCTGACCGGGGTCCCCCGTTGGTCGTGCGGCTCGTGCTGGTGGCGCTCGCCTCCGCCGGCGCCACCTGGTTCGCGTTCCGCTTCTTCCAGGTGGAGCCCGAGCCGGTCCCGGGGGAGCTGCGCGCACGGGTCGTCGCACCGGACGGCGACCTGGCCACGGAGTGCATGGCCACGCTCTGGAAGCGGGAGGGGGCCAAGCGGTCCTTCGGTCCGGACAGCACCGTGCGCTGCGACGAGCATGGGTACGTGCGCTGGTTCGACGTGGTCGCTGGGGACCACGCCCTGATCGCGGCCGGACCCGGCGCCGCGGAGACCACCGTCGAGGTCACCACCACGGGCGCGGGTGTCGAGCTGGACGACGTGCGACTCGTCGCCGGCGGGGCGCTCGGCGGTCAGGTGGTGCGCGATGGTGCGCCGGTGGCAGGTGCAGAGGTTCGGCTGCTCGGCGGCCGCATGGCGCGCACCGACGAGCAGGGTCGCTTCTCGATCCAGGGCGTGCCCGTCGGGCTCACGCGGCTGAAGTCTATCCACGACCACGCGGCCGCCGAGGCCGCGGTCGAGGTCGTGGCCTCCGAGAGGGCCGAGGTGGTGCTCGAGCTCGTCGGGCTGCCGCCGCGGGGTGTGCTGGGCCTGTCTGGAACGCCCGGGCCCGACGGCTTCCTGGTCGACAACGTGGTGCCGCGCGGGCCGGCCTCCGGTCTCGTCGAGATCGGGGACCTGCTGGTCGCTGCCGCCGGTCAGTCCCTGGTGGGTCGTGCGCCCGACGAGGTGCTCGACGTGCTCGGGCACGGGCTGCCCGGCGAGGTCCTGGAGCTGGTCCTCGTCCGGGCGATGACCGAACACACGGTCACGATCACGCGGGTCGACGTGGCCGCGCTGGCGCGGTGAGCTGAAACAAGAAAAGGACGGGCGCCAACCCATCCTTCCTTGTTTCTTGTATTGGACTGACGCGACCGCGACGCGGCGTACCTGGAAGCCTTGTCCGCAAGAGCGGTATGAGCCGGCTGTTTGATCCCACCGCGTACGAAGACGCGATGGCAGCACGACCCCCTAAGGTGTGACGACCTCTTCAGGACGCCGGTCGGTCGCGGAAGAAGCCCGGGGGCGTATCTTCCATGTAGTAGCTCCTGTCGCTGTGTCTCGTGAGAGGTACGATGGGGGGCTGTTAGCGGCAGTCACGGACTGGCTTCGGACTCCAAGGGGCTTGGGCCGCGTATGCGGCGGTGGTCCTGACACGAGCGACGCGGCGAGCGAGCTCCACCGAGTGTGTGTTCAGCGACCCTGGTCCTGGACCCTGCCATCCAATCGTGCGACTGCGCGCATGAGTCGGGGTGGCGTTTCCTCCATTCGTGCTCCGGGGGGAGGTGCCTTCTGACAATACCGCCTGCGGAAGAAGTCCAACGCGTTTTTTCGATCGTCGAGCGAAAAAATGAGCGAAGTCCCTCCGTGATGGGATCCGCGGCAGGGAGCGCGCCCGGAGGAGCGGTGATCGCCGCTACACCTCCAGCTCGACCTCGCCAGACAGCCGGTGGCGCCACACGGCGAGTGCGGGCTCCACTTCGTCACGGAGGAAGCCGGCGACCTGCTCCGGGGCCCTCCCGACGAAGGTGGAGGGGTCGAGGAGTGCCTCGAGGTCGCCGTGGATCGGCGCGAAGGCGGGGTCCTGGCGCACCCGGTCCAACAAGTCGTTGTCACGGCCCTCGACCTTGACCTGGTGGGCGGCGGCCAGGCTGTGCACGCGGATGGCCTCGTGCACCTCCTGGCGGTCGGCTCCGCGACGCACCATGGCCATGATGAGGTTCTCGGTGGCCATGAAGGGCAGCTCGCTCGCCACGCGGCGGCCGATGACCGCGGGGTAGACCACCAGCCCCTCGCACACGTTCTGCAGCACCTGCAGGATGCCGTCAGAGGCGAGGAAGGCCTCGGGCAGGGAGATGCGGCGGTTGGCCGAGTCGTCGAGCGTGCGCTCCATCCACTGCAGGGCGGCGGTCCAGGCGGTGTCCTGAGCGAGCGCGATCAGGTGGCGGGCGAGCGCGCACACGCGCTCCGAGCGCATGGGGTTGCGCTTGTAGGCCATGGCCGAGGAGCCGATCTGGTGCTTCGCGAAGGGTTCTTCGACCTCCTTCAGGTTGGCGAGCAGCCGCAGGTCGGTGGCGATGCGGTGGGCTGTCGCGCCGAAGGAGCCGAGCGCGGACACGATCTGGTGGTCGAGCTTCCGCGTGTAGGTCTGGCCGGTCACCCGGAAGGCGCTCTCGAAGCCGAACGCCGCCGTCACCTTCGCGTCGAGCGCCTCCACCTTGGCGTGGTCGCCGTCGAAGAGCGCCAGGAAGCTGGCCTGGGTCCCGGTGGTGCCCTTCACGCCGCGGAAGCGCAGGTCGGCCCGGACGCGCTCCAGCGCGCGCAGGTCGAGCAGCAGCTCCTGGATCCAGAGGCAGGCGCGCTTGCCCACGGTGGTGAGCTGGGCGGGCTGGTAGTGCGTGAAGCCGAGCGTGGGCAGCCCGGCATGCTCGCCTGCGAAGGCCGCGAGGGCAGCGATGACCGCGGCGAGCCGAGGGAGGAGCAGGTCGAGCGCGTCGCGGAGCACGATCAGGTCGGTGTTGTCGCCCACGTAGCAGCTGGTGGCACCCAGGTGGATGATGGGGCGGGCCACGGGGATCTGGTCGCCCCAGGCGTGCACGTGCGCCATCACGTCGTGGCGGAGCTTCTTCTCGTAGGTCGCGGCCAGCTCGAGGTCGAGATCCTCCAGGCTCGCCCGCATCGCGTCGAGCTGGGCGGGGTCGATCGGAAGCCCGAGCTCGGCCTCTGCTTCGGCCAGCGAGAGCCACAGCTGCCGCCACGTGGTGAACTTCTTGCGCGGGCTGAAGAGGTAGCTCATCTCCGCGCTCGCGTAGCGTCGGACAAGTGGGCTCTCGTAGCTTCGATCGCTCATGTAGCCTCCCTGGAGGCCGCCCCTCGTAACCGGCTGATCCGTTAGAGGTGCCGCCCTCCGGAGACCACATGCCCGCCACCGCCCAGGACCTCCTCGACTTCGTCGCAGCGAGCCCGTCGCCGTACCACGCCGTGGAGCGCGCACGCGAGCGCCTGGAGGCCGCCGGCTTCGTGGCCTTCGACGAGCGTGTGGAGCAGGAGGCCGTTGCGCCGGGGGATGGTGGGTACCTGGTCCGGGGGGGCAGCCTCATCGCCTGGCGGGCTGGCGTCGAGCCCGCACCCGAGGCGGGCTTCCGCGTCCTGGTCGCCCACACCGACAGCCCGAACCTGCGCCTGATGCCCAACCCGGAAGCCCAGCGGGAGGGGCAGGTGGCCTGGCACGTGGAGCCCTACGGCGGCGTGCTCGCGGCGACCTGGTCGGACCGGGACCTGGGGCTCTCCGGCCGCGTGAGCGTGCGCGAGGGCAACGGGGTGGGCCTGCGGCTCGTGCGTGTGGACAAGCCGCTCGCGCGCATCCCGAACGTGGCCATCCACCTGAACCGGCAGGTGAACACCGAGGGCCTGAAGCTCGACTTCGCCCGCCAGCTCGTCCCTCTGGTCGGGCAGGGCAGCGCGGACGAGCTGTCGGTCAAGGCGCTCGTGGCCCAGACCCTCGACCTGGACGACAACGACATCCTCGCCTGGGATCTGATGTTCCACGACGTGCAGCCACCGTCGCTCGGCGGCTGGAACGACGAGTTCGTGTTCGCGCCGCGCATGGACAACCAGTTCTGCTGTTTCGCGGCGCTCGACGCGATCGTGCAGGCCGAGCTGGGCGCCCCGACCATGGTGGTGGCGCTCTTCGATCACGAGGAGGTGGGGTCCCGCTCGGCGAGCGGCGCGGACTCGGTGATGCTGCGCTACGTGCTGGAGCGCCTCCTCCGTCGGGGCACCGAGCAGGCGCCTGGTGGCCTCCAGCGGGCGAGCGCGCACAGCTACTGCGTCTCGGCCGACATGGCCCACGGGGTGCATCCCAACTACGCCGACCTGCACGATGGCCGCCACCGGCCGGTGATGAACGGCGGGCCGGTCATCAAGACCAACGCGCGCCAGCGCTACTCCACCGACGCCGAGACGGCCGGGCTCTTCCGACAGGTCTGCGAGGAGCAGGAGGTGCCCGTGCAGGACTTCCTGTGCCGTCCCGACCTGGCGTGCGGGTCGACCGTGGGTCCGTTCTGCGCCTCGCGTCTGGGCATCCGAACGGTGGACGTCGGGTGCGCGATGCTCTCGATGCACAGCGCTCGCGAGCAGGCCGGGGCGGCCGATGTCGCGCTGCTGGGTCAGGTCTTCGAGCGGGTGCTCGCCGGACGCGAGCGCATCCGGTAGTGCCAGACGAGGAGTCTAGATGGGTGCGAGGAACGTCGCGATCTCGGCGCAGCCGCCGGTGCCGCACGCCGAGATGTTCCAGGGGCCTTCCTGCGCGCCCTGGGCCAGGCCCCAGTCGATGGTGTCGCCGTTGCGCCCGACGTAGCAACGCCCGGTCGCCGCGTCGATGCGGTTGTCGCAGACCACGTCGCTGATCGCGGTGGCCCCGGCGCGGTCGGTCCAGCGGAGCGTGAGCGGCTCGCTGCCGAGGAAGTCGAACTGGATCCAGGCGGTGTCGCCCGCCACCCAGGTGGTCAGCGTGCCCTCGACGATGCGCGGGTCGAAGGCACCGGCCGCCGCGGCGGGAACGGTCTCGACGACCGGCTCGGGCGCGGTCTCGACGACGGGTACGGGCGCGGTCTCGACGACCGGCTCGGGCGCGGTCTCGTCGACCGGCTCGGGCGCGGTCTCGGCCGCGGTCACGATGACGGAGGCGTCGTTCAGCGGTGCCTCGAGCACCGTGGCCCCGGCGTTCGTGGCCGTGCCGGGCTGGCTCATCACCGCCGCGACGCCGGCGACGACGGCGAGCAGGCCGCCGACCACCGTCACCTGCCTGCGGCGCTTCTTGCCGCGCTCGGCGCTCTGCTCGGCGTGCTCGGCGATGCGCCGCGCCGATTCGGTGCGCCAGTTGCGCAGCGCGTCGTCGACTGGCTGGAAGGTCTCGGTGCGGCTGAGCACCAGGGAGTCCACGTCGGCGCCGACGTCGGCCTCGTCCTGCTCGACCACGTCGGTGGCAGGCTCGCCGGACAGCTCGTCCTGAGGCTGGAAGAGCGCTTCGTCGGTGATGGCGTCGGGAGTGAGCTGTGACATGGAGGGCTCCAGTCGAGCGCTGGGGGTGCGCTCCTCTGGAGAACTTGACACGTCAACGGATCCCGGTCAAGCCCGTTGTCCCCGGGAGTTTCCTACAGATCGAGCTCGTCGGGGTCCAGCTCGAGGTCGATGCCGCCGAAGCTGTTGTCGCCGACCTTGGCTTCTGGAAGCGTGGGGTCGCAGTACTGGACGTACCAGCCCTTCTTCGTGTAGCGATCGTCCTCGTTGAGCCACTCGCTGTAGGGCGGCAGCTCCATGTTCTTCCACTCCTCGGCCTGGATGAGCACCGGGGTGGCCTGGTAGGTGTCCACGCACTCGCGGAAGCGGTCCTTGCTCATCTTGTCGAGCGCGCCGGCCACCGCTTCGTGGCACTTCTCGTGGCGCTTGCGCGTGCCCCGGTCGCAGATCTCGACCTTGGCCTGTGCGACGAACGCGCTCCACAGGTTCACGGTGCTCTCGTTCTTGTAGAAGTCGGCCTCGGCCTTGGCCTTCTCCGTCTCCCGGATCTGCCGCTCGAGCTTGCGGATGGTGGTCTTGAGCTCGACCATCACCTCGTCGCGCTCGGACTCCGCCTGGGCGAGGTCGGTCTTGAGCTGCTCGATCTCGCTCTCCATCTCCTTCCAACGCCTGGCCGCGGCTGCCCGCTTCTGTTCGTCGACCTCGACCTGCCCCTTGAGCTTCCCGAGCTCGCTCTCCCGGGCCTGGAGCTGTGCCTGGAGGTCGACGACCTTCGCCTGCGCCTTGGCGAGGTTCATGCGCTCGTCGTCCAGGGGCTCGCTGCAGAGGTTCTCGAGCTCCTCGGGGGAGAGCTCCTGCTTCACCACCTCGGGCTGCTGCACGACGATGGCGACTGGGTCGGTGGTCAGGTGCTTGACGGCGTAGCCGACGGCTGCGCCGGCGAGGAGGCCGGCTGCGCCGAGCAGCAGCGGGCTGGCGTTTCCACGGCGGGCATGGGGCATCGGTAGCATCCTCGGTGCGCGCGGCAGCATATGCGCGCTCGTGGGGGCAGGGGACGTCGACAGGGGAGGGTTGACGCCGCCTTTGCACGCGTGCGCGCCCTGCGACCGCCCCGGTCTCGCGTATCGTGGGGCTGGACACCAGCATGGCCCTTCCCCTTCCCGAGACCTGGCAGGTCGCGTCGTCGCAGCTCACCGCCAGCGGGCGGGACAGCTGTCCGAAGTGGCAGCTCGCGTGGCTCGATGGCAGACCCCTGCCGCGCGCCGGTGGGCTCGTCCGCCCACGCTCGTTGGCCGAGCTGGTCGGCGCGGTGCGGCAGGCCGCGGATCAGGGCCTCGACCTGGTCCCCATCGGAGCGCTCAGCGGTGTGTGTGCGGGGGTGGCGGCTCACGAGGGTGTGGTGCTGCTCGATCTCAAGGCGCTCAACCACCTGCGGCTCTTGCCGGGGAGGGTGGTGTGCGGGCCGGGGGTCCTGGGTCGGCACCTGGAGGATCGGCTGGAGCGCGTGGGCCTCACCGCTGGCCACTTTCCGAGCTCGATCGCGTGCAGCTCGGTCGGCGGGTGGGTCGCGGCCCGCGGCGCAGGCCAGCTCTCCAGCAGGTATGGGAAGATCGAGGACATCGTCGTCGGCGCCACCGGCGTCACGCCCGACGGTCAGGTCCTCCGCGTCCGTCGGGGCGATCCCGAGCTGATGCAGTGGTGCGGCTCCGAAGGCACCCTGGTGGCGCTCGCCGAGCTGGAGCTGCGGGTGCGACCCCGGCGCGAGGGCTGGACGCTTCGAGGCTTCGAGGCCCCGGATCTGGAGCGTGCCCTGGCCCTCGCACGGGACCTGATGCGGCTGGCGCCCGTGCCGAGTGTGCTCCGCGTCTACGACCCGATCGACACCCGCATCGCGCTCCGCAAGGGCAAGGGCGGCGGGACCGCCCGTCTGGCCAAGCTGGTGATGAACGCGCCGCGGCTGGCGCGCTGGGCGATCGACAGCACCCTGTCGCGTTGCCTGGTCATCGTGGGTTGGGAGGGCCGAGGCCCTGTCGAGCACGCGGCCCTCGCCACCGCTCGCAACCTCGCGGCCGTGCTCGACGCCAACGATCTCGGTGCCGAGCCGGGCCTCACGTGGCTGGCGAAGCGGCACGCCGTCAGCTTCAAGCAGATGCCGGTGGTGCTCGAGGGGCTCTTCGCCGACACCTTCGAGGTGGCGTGTCCGTGGAGCCGCGTCGAGCAGGTCTACCGCCAGGTCACACGCGCCGTCTCGCCTGTGGCGGTCGGCATGTGCCACTTCAGCCATGCCTACCTCGAGGGCTGTGCGGCGTACTTCAGCTTCGCTGGCGACCAGGCCGACTACGGGGAGACCTGGCAGCGGGCGTTGGACGCCGCCGACGAGGTGGGGGCCACCATCACCCACCACCACGGTGTCGGACGCCTGAAGGCGGGCTGGCTGCCGCGTGAGCTGGGCGGCCTGCATCCCTTGCTGGTCGAGGTGAAGGCGGCGGCCGACCCCGACGGGCGGTTCAACCGTGGCGGGCTCGGGCTGGGCGCGCCCGCGGAAGGCACCCCTGCGCTCTCGGAAGGTCCGCTTCCATGGCCCGACGATGGTCTCCACGAGCACGATGCGCTGTGGGTCGGTCCGTCCGACACCGACCTGGGCGTGCTCGAGGCGGAGCTGCGGGGCGCGGGCTGGACCGCGGGCGGAGCCGAGCAGGCGGGCCTCAGCGTGCTGGACTGGCTTCGCAAGGACCTGGTCTGCGCCTCGTCGTCCTCGCTCGGTAGCGCGCGCGAACGGCTCGTCGCGCTGGCTGGCATGCGTGGCGCAGCCCCCTACGCCACCCGCATCGCGCCGCGCACCGCAGCCGGCCCGTGGCTCCTTGCCGCGGCCCTGGACAGCGACGTGCAACGGGTCTGCCTCCGGTTGGCCCCGCGGCCCGAGCGCTTCCGGCGGCTGGTGCTCCGGGACCGGGCGGCGCTCCGGGATCTGCTGGTCGGCGACATGGAGGCGTGGGCGGTCGCCGAGACCGAGGCCGGCCTCGAGGTGTGGCTCTCCGTGGACACCTTGGCCGAGAGCATCGGCCAGGCCGAGCGCGGCACGCACCAGGAGGGCAGTCCGCCGGAAGCCCTGATCGAAGCCCGCTGGAGACCGTGGGACGAGCTGTCCACCGAGGCACCGCTGCTTGGCGCGGGCCCCGCCGGCGCGTGGGAGAGCGTGTGACTGAGAAGCAGCTCGAGGTCTGCCAGCTCTGTCTGAGCCTCTGTCGGGACGTCTGCCCGGTCGCGGTGCATGCGTTCCGGGACGACCTCTTGCCGAACCACAAGGTGCGGGCGGCTGCGGCCGTCCTGCGCGGGGACGGAGGGGCTTGGACCGTCGAGCAGCTCGACGCCTGCACGGACTGCGATGCCTGCACCACCTTCTGCCACTTCGACGTGCCGGTGGCCGACTTCCTCCGGTCTGCCCGCGCCCGGGTCGAGCCGGAGGCCGTGCCTCGGGCGCCCCCCCCGTCGGCTCCCCCGATGCGCGCCTCGGACCTGAGCGATGCGGTGTGGCTCGGCTGTTGCCGACCGGAGGGGGAGGCCCTCGACCTCCCGCGGGTCGATCCTCCGCTGGGCAGCTCCTGCTGCGGTGCGAAGCTGCCCGCAGGCGTGGACGACGCCGATCTGCACCACGCCATGGCCCGCGGCATGCTGGCGGACGTGCCGGACGGTGCGGTCGTGGTGGTCGCCGACGCGGCGTGCGCTGCCCACCTGCACGCGTCGGCGGCCGGGCGGGTGAAGGTGGTGGCGGCGGACGTCAGCGAGTAGAGGGAGCGCTCCAGGAGGCCCCATGCCGCATCCCCAGATCGACGCCGTCGCAGCCCGCGTCGAGGCGTCCTTCGACCAGGCGGTCAGCGTCTTGTCCGACTACCTCAGGCACCCGGCCATCAGCTGCGATCCCGAGCACCACGACGACGTGCGGGCGCTCGCCGCGCGGATCGCCGAGGACCTCGGCGCCGCCGGCTTCCAGGGCGCGCGCGTGTGCGATCTGCCCGACGCGTTGCCGATCGTGGTCGCGGAGTGGCTGGGCGCCGGCGCCGACAAGCCCACGGTGCTCATCTACGGACACCTCGACCTGCAGCCGGTCGTGCTCGAGAACTGGCGCACGGATCCCCACGAGCCGACGGTGGTCGGCGAGCGGCTCTACGCTCGCGGTGCGGCCGACGACATGGGTGGATGGGTCAGCCACCTCGTCTCGTTGCAGGCGTGGCTGGAGGAGACCGGCTCGTTGCCCTGCAACGTCAAGCTCGTCATCGAGGGTGAGGAGGAGATCGGGTCGCCGAACCTCGAGCGCTTCATGGACGCCTACCCGGAAGCCTTCGTGGCCGACGCGATGGTGCTCACGGACTGCGAGAACCCCAGCACGGAGGTCCCTGGGCTCACGGTGTCGCTGCGCGGGCTGATGGAGGTCGAGCTGATCGTCGAGGCCCTCGACGCCGACGGCCACTCGGGTCTCTGGGGCGGCATGATCCCGGACGTGTCGCTCGCGCTGGTCAAGCTCATCGATCGCTTCGTCGACGACAACGGCCGGCTGAAGATCCTGCCCGCCGACGTGCCGGAGGCGTGGCGCGCCCGAGCGTGGGACGTGCCGCTCACGGAGGAGGTGTTCCGCAAGGGCGCTCACCTGCTCGAGGACGTGGCGCCGCTCCCTCCGGACGGGCGGCCGCCGGCGGAGTGGATGTGGCGCCAGCCGGCCCTCACCGTCGTGGCCACCACGCTCCCGCGCAAGGAGGACAAGAAGAACGCGCTGCGCACGCGGGCGTCCGCGGTGCTGTCGATCCGTCTGGGCCCCGGTCAGCGCATCGAGCAGATGCGGGCCGCCGTGGAGGCCACGGTGCAGGACCCGCCGATGGGGGTGCGGGTGAGCCTCGACTTCAAGGGCTGGGCCGGAGAAGGCTGGCTCTACGAACCCGAGGGCCCGGCCTTTCCGGCGGCCGATCGCGCCTACGAGAAGGCGTGGGGCGAGAAGATGGCCTGGGTCGGTGTGGGTGGCTCGATCCCCTTCGTGGCCATCTTCGGGCGTCGCTTCGGCGACCTGCCGCTCATCCTGAACGGTGTGATGGACCCCGAGACCACTGCGCATGGGCCCAACGAGTCGCTGCACCTCGGCGTGTTCCGGAAGGCGATGCTCGCCAACGTGTACCTCTACGACGAGCTGGCGGCCGCCCTGGCGCGCTGAACGCTCAGCAGGGGCTCTGGGCTTCCTTGCCGTCGCGCTCGATCCGGACGCCCTCGGTGCACTGGATCGTCTCGTACCAGTGGCCCTTGGCCAGGGTGTGGGCTTCGCGGACGAGCTGGTTGTCGCCGCCGTAGCTGGCGGCCATCGCGTTGCTGTAAGCGACCACCGAGTTGCGGTCGCCGGTCACCGCCACAGAGCCGCCGGGGTCCACGATCGCGAGGTTGTCGGTTCCTGTGAGGTCGACGTGCGCCAGGTTGCAGATCCAGAGGGCGCGCTCGCTGTTCGGCTCGGTGGTGTAGGTGTCCGTGACGGGGACCACGGCCAGGCCGCTGATGTCGACGGTGCACGGCTCCGGCGCGTTCCCGGTGTCGTCCGGCTTGCCGGAGTCGTCGGGCTCGCTCGCGGTGTCGTCACCCACCGGGCTGGTGTCGTCGGTGTTCGTGGGCTGCCCGGAATCCCGAACCGGGACGTCGGTGTCGCTCGGCCTGGGGATGTAGAGGCAGCCCCACGTCAGTCCAAGCGCTGCCCAGTGCATCATGGGAGCGAGCGTACCACCGCCACGCTAGTTGACGGGCTCGTAGGTAACGAGCCCTTTCAACTACTGTCTCCTGCGGGGGCCAGCCCCCGCACCGCGCGCTGGGCGCGCTCCCCCCGGCCTTCGGCCGCCGCGCGCCGTGCGCGCGGGAGCGGTTCGTTACTAACGAACCGCTCAACTAGGGAGCAGGACGTGTGCACCGTGGCTGTCCGTCTCGAACCCGAGGGTCGCTGGCCGCTCCTGGTCGCGGCCAACCGCGACGAGTTCCGTGGGCGTCCGTTCCGAGCACCCTTTCGCTGGGACGAGGGCTTCGTGGCCGGTCGCGACGAGCAAGCCGGGGGGACCTGGATGGGCGTGGGCCCGTCGGGGCTCTTCGTCGCCCTCACCAACCTCTGGCAGGGCCGCCGACCCGACCCCGCCAAGGCCTCACGGGGTGCCGTGGTCCGCGGGCTCCTGGAGCAGAGATCCCGGAGCGCCGCCTCGCGCTTCTTGAGCGGCTTGGATCCATCGGCGACCAACGGCTTCTTCGTGGTCGTCGCCGACGCGTCGGGGCAGGGCTTCGTGGCCTGCACCGCGGACGCCCTGCTGCAGAGGACCCTCGCCCCCGGCCTGCACGTGGTGGGCAACGTGCTGGACGACCACCCGAAGGTCGAGAAGCGCTCCTACGCCCACGAGCGCGTGGCGGCTGGGCTGGGGGGCTGGAACGAGCGCCCGGAGAGCCTGCCCGGCTGCCTCGCGTCCGCGCTCGGCCACCACCGGCAGGGCGCGGCGCAAGACAGCCTCTGCGTGCACGCGGGGCCCTACGGCACCGTGTGCGCGTCGATCCTGCTCTGGGGAGCGACGCGCCACCTCTGGTACGCGCACGGGCCGCCGTGCACCTCGGCCTTCGAGGACCGGTCCGAGCTGCTCAACTGACGGGCGCCTTCTCCAGCTCGTCGTCGTCGGGGGCGGCCTCCGGGCCGGGCAGCGCGGGCTGGGGGAAGTGGAAGATCAGCTTGTCCTCCTCCGCGCTCCAGTCGACCTCGACCCGTCCGCCATGCTCCAGCCGTCCGAACAGGATCTCGTCGGCCAGCGGCTTCTTGATCTGCTCGTGGATGGTGCGCGACATCGGGCGGGCGCCGAACTCGGGGTCGTAGCCGATGCCTGCGAGGTGGTCCCGCGCGGCGTCGCTGAGGCGGAAGGTCACGTCGCGGTCTGCGAGCTGCGCTTCCAGCTCCATCACGAACTTGTCGACCACCCGGAGGATGGCCGCCTTCTCCAGCTTGTCGAACCAGACGACGCTGTCGAGCCGGTTCCGGAACTCCGGGCTGAACATGCGCTTGAGCGCGCCGCCACCGCGGTCGGACGCGCTTCCTTCGACGAAGCCCAGGGACTTCTTGGCCATCTCCCGGGCGCCCGCGTTCGTGGTCATGATCAGGATGACGTTGCGGAAGTCGGCCTTGCGGCCCTGGTTGTCGGTCAGCGTGGCGTGGTCCATCACCTGCAGCAGCACGTTGAAGAGGTCGGGGTGGGCCTTCTCGATCTCGTCGAGCAGGACCACGCTGTAAGGGCTGCGCTTCACCGCGTCGGTGAGCAGGCCGCCCTGGTCGAAGCCGACGTAGCCCGGGGGAGCGCCGATGAGCCGGCTCACGGTGTGCTTCTCCATGTACTCGGACATGTCGAAGCGGATGAACTCGATGCCCAGCGCGAACGCGAGCTGCCTGGCCAGCTCGGTCTTGCCGACGCCGGTCGGGCCGGCGAAGAGGAAGCTGCCCACGGGCTTCTCGCCGCTCCCCAGGCCAGCCCGAGAGAGCTTCACCGCCGTGGTCACCGTGTCGACCGCGCCATCCTGTCCGAAGATCACGGTCTTGAGTCGGCCGTCGAGGTCGCCGAGCTGCACCTTCTCCGAGCTGGACACGCTGCGTGCAGGCACGCCGGCCATGCGCGCGATGGTGCGCTCGATGTCCTCGATGGCCACCACCTTCTCGCCCTTCAGGCGGAGCTCGGCTCCAGCCTCGTCGATCACGTCGACCGCCTTGTCGGGGAGGAAGCGGTCGCGCAGGTGCTTGCCGGCGAGGCGCGCGGCGGCTTCGAGCGCGTCGTCGCTGTACTTGAGCTCGTGGTGCTTCTCGTAGGCGGACTTCAGGCCCTGCAGGATCGCGACGGTGTCGTCCACGTCGGGCTCGACGATCTTGATCTCCTGGAAGCGACGCGACAGCGCTCGATCGTTCTCGATCGCGGACTTGTGATCCTTGTGCGTGGTGCTGCCGATGACGCGCAGGTCGCCGTTGGAGAGCGCGGGCTTGAGCATGTTGCCCGCGTCGAGGTGCCCGCCGCTCGTGGCGCCGGCGCCGACGACGGTGTGCATCTCGTCGATGAAGAGGATGGCGTTCTCCTCGTCCGTGATGGCCTTGATGACGCCCTTGAAGCGCTCTTCGAAGTCGCCGCGGAAGCGCGTGCCGGCCAGGAGCCCGCCCATGTCGAGGGCGTAGATCCGGGCATCCTTCAAGAGCTCGGGCACGTCGCCGAGGTGGACCCGCAGGGCCAGCCCCTCGATGATGGCGGTCTTGCCGACGCCGGGCTCGCCGACCAACAGGGGGTTGTTCTTCCGCCGCCGCGCCAGCACGTGCACGAGGCGCTCGACTTCCTTCTTGCGGCCGACCAACGGGTCGATCTTGCCTTGGGCAGCCCGGGCCACCAGCTCGGTGCAGAATTCGGACAGCGGATCCGCGCTGGCGCCTCCGCCCTCGTCGCCGTCGGCCTCCACGCCGCCGGAACGCCGGATGACGGAACCCTCCCCGCCGCCGCCGCGCTTGCGGATGCCGTGGCTGATGTAGTTCAGCACGTCGAGCCGTTCCACGCCGCCCTGGCGGAGCAGGAAGACCGCGTGGCTGTCCTCCTCGCGCATCATCGAGGCGAGGAACGAGCCCGCGTCCATCTCGCGACGGCCGCTGGACTGCAGGTTCACGGCAGCGCGCTGGAGCACGCGCTGGAACGCCATGGTCTGCTCGGGCAGCTTGTCGACGTGGGAGGGCAGGGACTCCTGCTCGTCCAGGAAGGCCTCCAAGGCGATCTTGAGCCCCGGCAGGTCGGCACCGCAGGCTTCCAGCACCTCGGTCGCGACCGGGTCCTGGAGCATGGCGTGCAGCACGTGCTCGAGGGTCAGGTACTCGTGGCGGCGCTCTTGCGCGGTGCGGTGGGCCAGGTTGAGGGTGGCCCGGAGGTCCTTGGTGATCACGCTTCCTCGGAGGTGCACTGGAGGGGGAACTCGTGCTTTCGGGCCAGTGCGGTGACCTTCTTGCACTTCGTCTCGGCGATTTCCCGTGTGTAGACACCGGCGACGCCGAGTCCAGTCCGGTGGACGTGGAGCATCACGTGGGCTGACTCCGCCTCATCCTTGTGGAAGACGGTCATCAGGATCCAGACGACGAACTCCATGGTGGTGAAGTCGTCGTTGTGCAGGAGCACCTTGTACATCTTGGGGCGAGCGACCTTGGGCCGCTCCTTCACCGCCAGACCACCCTGACGACCCTTTTCGACCTTCTTGTCGTTGTCAGCCATGTCGCTCACGCTAACGGGGGACGCATGAAGCGCTCGGAAAAGGCAGGACGCATCGCGGTCCTGTTGGAAGAATTGTATCCGGAGGTCCCGATCCCCTTGGATCACTCGGACCCCTACACCCTGCTCGTGGCCGTGATGTTGTCGGCGCAGACGACCGACAAGAAGGTCAACGAGGTCACCCCGGCGCTCTTCGCGGAGGCCGGGAGCCCCGGGGCGATGGTGGCCCTGGGGCAACAACGGGTGCTGGAGATCATCCGGCCCATCGGGCTCTCGCCCACCAAGTCGAAGAACCTGGTGGCGCTCTCGCAGGACCTCGTGGAGGTTCACGAGGGGCAGGTACCCGCGAGCTTCGAGGCGCTCGAGGCCCTGCCGGGCGTCGGGCACAAGACCGCCAGCGTGGTGATGGCCCAGGCCTTCGGGGTGCCGGCGTTTCCCGTGGACACGCACATCCACCGCCTGGCGGCGCGCTGGGGCCTGTCGAGCGGGAGGAACGTCGTTCAGACCGAGCGCGACCTGAAGGCGCTCTTCGACCGGTCGCTGTGGAACCGGCTCCACCTCCAGATCATCTTCTTCGGGCGGGAGCACTGCCCCGCGCGAGGCCACGACCTCGCCAGCTGCGCCATCTGCGGGTGGGCCGCCACCAAGAAGCGCATGTGTCAGGAGGCTCGGCGCTGAAGTCGGCGGCCTTCCGGACCGATGTCCTGTACGAGCGTGCGGTGGCACGCCACGCGTCGAATGCGTATGCTCCTGGTGCGTAGGGCTGCGTGACGGTTGGGAGCTAGGTGTCGATGAACCCGGGTACTGGGACTTCGCAGGAGCCCATCGCGGACGGGCGCTACCGGCTCGTCAGCGTGCTCGGCGCCGGCGGCATGGCCACCGTGTACCGCGCGTACGACGAGCGGCTGCGTGTGTACCGGGCGATCAAGGTGCTCGCCCCCCACCTCTCCGCCAACCGCACCATCCAGATCCGCTTCGAGTCCGAAGCGCAGACCATGGCCCGGCTCCACCACCCGGCCATCGTCACCGTGCACGATGTGGGCAGCGACGGTGACCGGTCCTACATCGTCATGGAGATGGTCGAGGGTGGCTCGCTGCTCGACTGGCTCGAGCAGAACGGCTCGATGCCCTCCCGACTGGCCGGCGACGTCACCGTGCAGCTGCTCCGCGCCCTCGAGGTGGCCCACAAGCGCGGGGTCATCCACCGGGACATCAAGCCTCACAACGTGCTGGTCACCGCGGAGGGCGATCCGAAGCTCACCGACTTCGGCATCGCCCACGTGGCCGACGAGCACGCGAGGAACCTCACGCGGACCGGGTCGGTCATGGGCACCTGGGGCTTCATGGCGCCAGAGCAGCGCACGAGCGCGCGGCGGGTCGATGGTCGCGCCGACGTGTACGCCGTCGGGGCCACGCTGTTCACGCTCGTGACCACCAAGATGCCGGTCGATCTCTTCGCGTGCGACATGGACGACGAGATGCTCCGCGGCATCTCACCGGCGCTGGCGGAGGTCATCCGCACGGCCACCCGGTACAAGCCGGAGGAGCGCTATGCCGACGCCGCGTCGATGGCGGCGGAGCTGGCCCGGGTCGTGGAAGAGCTCGCTCCGGTGCCCGCGGGCACGGCGCGCCTGGGGCTGACCGACGAGGAACGGGAGCGCGTGCGCACCAGGCCGCCCCCGTCGGCGACCGCGCCGTCCGTGTCCACCCAGGTTCCCGAGCCGGGCTCCCCGGGCACGATGGTGCCGGACACGGGCGGAGGCGGTGAGACCTTCGCGGTGGAAGAGGTGGACGACCCGCTGAGCGCTCCGGTCGACACCGGGCCGGTCGGCGTGGCCGAGGTCGAGGCGCAGGGGACCGACGGCCTCCCAGGCTTCACGCTGTACTCCGACGGGGCCGACGAGTCCGCCGCCTCGGTCACCACCGAGGCGGAGACCGCGCCCAAGAAGGGGCGGGGCGGGCTGTTCGCCGGGCTCGCGTTGCTCGCCGTGGCCGGGATCGGGCTCGCCGTGACCACGCCGTGGAGCCCCGAACCCCTCCCCGAGCCCGCGACGGTCGAGCCGGTGGGCGTCGACGCGGTGCCCGTCCCGGAGCCGATCGAGGAACCGCCGGCGGAGCCCGTCGTCGAAGAACCGGACGTGATCGACGCCGCGTCGGTGCCGGCGCCAGTGGAAGCCGTGCCTGCGCCGAAGCCGGTCGCGCCCGCGCCCAGGCCGATCGCAGCACCGGTCGAAGCAACGCCCGAGCCGGTCGCGCCTGCGCCGAAGGCCGTGTCCGCGCCCGCCCCCGCGCCGGTCGAGGCCGCGCCCGAACCCACTCCAGAAGCTGCCGCTGCCGCGTCCGGTCGTGTGGTCGTCACCGGCGACGCCACGGACGTGTGGCTGGTCAGCGGCTCGGTTCGCCTGAAGGTCCCCAGCAGCAGCGTGCCGGTCGGCAGCTACAGCATCGACGCCGCCTTCGGAGGCGCGCCCGCCCCCGCCGGCACGGTCACGGTGCGCGACGGCAGCACGCACAAGCTGATCTGCGTCGCCGCGTTCGCGAAGTGCAACGCGAGCTGACGCCTACCCCCGGTCGCGGAACAGCACGGTCCAGCTGCCCGTCACCGCCACCGTGTCGTCCTGCTTGAGGATGTCGCTGGTGAACACCACCACCCCCTTGCCGCCCTTGCTCGACGCCTTGGTGGACTGCACCGTGAGTCGGAGGCGCACGGTGTCGCCGAAGAACACGGGGGCCTTGTAGGCAAAGGTCTGGCCCATCAGCGCGAGGGTGGTGCCCTCGAAGATGCCCAGGGTCTGACCGAGCCCCGTCGAGATCGACGCGGCGAGCATGCCGTGCGCCACCCGCTGGCCGAAGGGGGTCTTCGCCGCGAAGGTGGCGTCGGTGTGCAGGGGGTTGAAGTCGCCGGACAGGCCCGCGAACATCACGACGTCCGCTTCGGTGACCGTGCGGCCGACCGAGGTGAAGGCTTGACCGACCTCGAAGTCGGAGAAGTAGGTGCCGCGCGCCATGGTCAGTCTCCCGGGTCTCGTCAGGACTCCGCTCG